>DUBN01000062.1 GCA_012960315.1 Acidimicrobiia bacterium | reverse complement strand
GATACCAAGCTCCCGCCAAAATCGATGACCAAATCAAAATCGAAGATGATCTTTTCGTTCGCGCTTACGACAAGTGCGTCCTTTGCTACAAGTGCGTTGAGGCGTGCGGAGATGATGCCCAACACACTTTTGCGATCGCTATCGCTGGCCGCGGTTTCGACGCTCGGGTCTCTACCGAATATGACGTAGCGCTACCGGAATCTGCGTGTGTGTACTGCGGAAACTGCGTCGGAGTGTGCCCCACCAACGCTCTCCAATTTAAAACAGAGTTTGATCTTCGCGATGCCAGCGACTGGCGACCATCAGAGCAGAAAGTGACCGAAACCGTCTGCTCGTACTGTGGTGTGGGCTGCAGCCTGGAGCTTCACACGCAAGACAATCAGATAGTTAAGGTCACTTCGCCGTCCGACCATTCAGTAACTTCAGGCCATCTGTGCATCAAGGGCCGCTTTGGATGGCAGTACGTCCATGCTCCTGAATTCAAACCCAAAGAAGCACCCTGATCCAGCAATGGAAAAGATAACTAAATAATTGGCCGTCTAATCAACAACGGACCAATCGAAACGGCATAATTCTGGCCCTCGCCTCCACATTGCGGCGCCTACTTACTCCAGAAAGGAGAACACTGTGACGAAGCGTCCTATCACTTCAAATGCGTGGTCTCTTTTTTTGGGTATAGCGCTGTTGCAGGCTGGGGTAGGCCTTCAACGTCCGCTGCTGGGTTTACGAGCAGAAGACGCTGGCTTTAGCACCCTCACAGCGTCCCTTGTAATGACCCTCTACTACGCCGGCTTCATCGTGGGTACTCGGTTCGTCGGGCACGCATTGGCCAAGGTAGGCCACATTCGGACTTTCGCTGGTCTGGCCTCAACCGCTTCCAGCATCGTTCTTCTACAAGGACTTTGGATAAGTCCAATCAGTTGGGGTTTGTGTCGCCTCGCCTTTGGAGTGTGCTGCGCCGCGCTATATGTCGTCGCGGAATCTTGGCTCAATGATCTGGCCACCAATGAATCGCGGGGCCGCATATTGAGCGTGTACACGGTGATCGCTGTAGGTGCGACGCTGGGTGGTCAGTATTCCATTGGCTTCGCTACCACAAGTGGTTTCACTCTCTTTGCGGTCGCCTCAGTGATGGTCTCAATGGCACTTGTGCCTATAGCGCTGTCAAGTAGGACAGCTCCACCGGTAGCTGTCCCGGAACCGTTTACTCTGCGCGCTCTCTATTCGATCGTCCCGACAGGCATCGTCGTCTGTTTCCTTTCAGGCATGTCCTTGGGAATCATCATTGGCCTTGGGCCCGTCTATGGAGCGGCAAACGGGTGGGGAGCAATCCGAATCGCAAACTTTGTTGGAGCCCCCCTACTCGGTTCCGTCCTGCTCCAGATCCCCATTGGGCGTCTATCTGACCGATTACCCCGCCGTGGCGTCCTGACGGCAGCATCCGCTGCGGCAGCCACTATCTGTTTCGTAATGCTGGCAATCAAACAAGATGGACTTGTTTCGATGGTTTGCCTAGCTCTCATGGGCGGTATGGCTTTCCCCATCTACTCGATCACGGTCGCGTACACCAATGACTGGCTCCGAACAGAGCAAATGACGGGCGCAGCAGCGCTACTCGTCCGAGTGCATGGCGTCGGTGCTTTTGTCGGACCGTTGCTCGCCACACCCGCTATGGGTACTTCACTCAAAATGTACTTTTGTATTCCGGCAATGATTTTCGTTGTCATGACCGGATATTTGATGTATCGCATATTTCTTCATGACGCACCCTCAGTCGAGGAACAGAGCCGTTTCCAGCCCTTTCCTTTACGAGCGTCGAGAATGGTGGTTGCTTTGCTATATCGACGTCGACGCTGAACGGCATCGCCCCTCCAACGTAAAGTTGTAAAAGGCTTATTGATGGAAACCGGGCTCTTCTGGTTCTAGTGGAGTATTCCCGAGAATCAAATCAGCGGCTTTTTCTGCAATCATCATGGTTGGAGCGTAGATATTGCCATTAGTGATGAACGGCATGACTGAAGCATCAACGACCTTTAACCCTTTGATTGAATGAACCCCCATTGTCTTGGGATCAACGACCGCCTCGGCTCCCACTCCCATTCGCGCGGTTCCACACGGGTGGAGCGCTGTTTCAGCGTCGCGTCGAACCCAATCCAATATCTCTTCGTCCGTTTTCACATCGAGGCCGGGGGACAGTTCACCCCCGTCGATCCCCTCAAAAGCGGGCTGACTCAATACGGTCCGGGCCGTTTTCACGGCCTCAACCCAGTCTCTGCGGTCATTGCAAGTGCTTAAGTAATTAAACCGGATCTGAGGCTTCACGAAGGGGTCATCGGAGTGAATCATCACCGAACCCCTCGTGTTCGCGTACATGGGGCCGATATGAACCTGGTAACCGTGGTCTGTTTCCGCAGCCTCGCCGTCATACCGGACGGCGAGTGGCAAGAAATGCATCATAAGGTTGGGGTAAGCCACCTCCATATTGCTGCGAACGAAACCGCCAGCTTCAAAGTGGTTCGAGATCGCCGGACCACGCCGAAACAACCATTGAAGCCCGATAAATGGCCTCTTCCCTACCGATAAATTTGGTTGCTGGGTAATGGCCTGTAACGACGAGTGCTGAATGTACACCTCCAAATGATCTTGGAGGTTTTCGCCCACACCAGGTAGGTCTGCAACCACTGGAATACCGAATTGTTCCAATATTTTCTTTGGTCCGATACCACTCAACTGAAGCAATTGCGGTGTGTTGAGCGCCCCAGCGCAACAAATTACGTTCCTTGCTCGGTACTCAACTGGGTTTCCG
>DUBN01000061.1 GCA_012960315.1 Acidimicrobiia bacterium | reverse complement strand
CCATGGTCAATATGACCCATCGTTCCCACATTCACATGCGGCTTAGTCCGCTCAAACTTCTCCTTAGACATGATTCTCTTTCTCCGGTGCCTTTTCGTTCTTAGGGGTTAGCTAGATATTCGACTGGTTGATCTTGATAGTTACTCGCCGCGGATTCGTTTTACGATGTCTTCGGCGATATTGGTAGGGACTTGTTGGTAGTTCTCGAACTGCATCGAGTAGGTAGCCCGACCCTGAGTACGCGAACGCAGGTCGTTAGCGTATCCGAACATCTCGGATAGCGGTACCTGAGCGTCAATGACTTGAGCTGTACCGCGGCTTTCCATCTGTCCAACCCGTCCGCGTCTGGCGTTGAGATCACCGATCACATCGCCCATGTAATCCTCGGGTGTGACAACTTCGACGGACATTACCGGCTCGAGAAGCACTGGGCCGGCGGCACGCGCTGCTTCACGCATAGCCATAGTGCCCGCTATTTTGAAGGCCATTTCGGATGAATCAACGTCGTGAGTTGATCCATCTATCAATTCGACTTTCACGTCCACCATTGGAAACCCAGCAAGAGGGCCATTGTCCATTGAGGACTGTAAGCCAGCGTTGACTGAACTGATGTATTCGCGTGGTATGACCCCACCTTTGATGGAATCGTCAAACACATACCCCTCGCCGGCGTTGCCGGGTTCGAGATTGATGACTACCACGGCGAATTGTCCCGATCCGCCGCTTTGTTTGATGTGGCGGTATTCAAACTTGTTCACTGCTTTGGTGATGGTTTCGCGGTAAGCAACCTGGGGTTTACCAATGGTCGCGTCGACGCTGAACTCTCGAAGCATGCGGTCAACGAGCACTTCAAGGTGAAGTTCACCCATTCCCGAGATGACTGTTTGCCCAGTTTCTTCGTCGGTCTTGACTCGAAACGTCGGATCCTCTTCTGATAATGCGGTTAGGGCTTTGCTCAATTTGTCCTGGTCACCTTTGGAGCGAGGTTCGACCGCAACATGTACCACCGGTTCCGGGAAGACCAGTTGTTCTAGGACGATCGGGCTGCTGGGGTCGCAAAGTGTGTCACCGGTCCGAGTATTTTTCAGCCCGATTCCGGCGACGATGTCGCCGGCCGTGATGTCGTCGCGGTCTTCGCGATTGTTGGCATGCATCTGCAAGATGCGGCCAATGCGTTCTTTGTTGCCGGTGGTGGTGTTAAGCACCGTTCCGCCCTTGTCGAGGCTGCCGCTGTACACCCTGAAGTAGACGAGCTTCCCTACGTGTGGGTCCGTCATAATTTTGAACGCCAATGCTGAGAAGGGTTCGTCGGGGTCGGGGTGACGTTCTAGGCCTTCTTCACCGTTTAGGGAGGTACCACCAATGGCGGGGATATCTAGGGGTGAGGGCAGGTATCGGGTGACGGCGTCGAGGAGCGGTTGAACTCCTTTGTTTTTGAATGCGGTACCTGTGAGCACGGGCACAATCTGATTGGCGATAGTGCCCCGGCGAATAGCGTTATGCAGTGTCTCTTCGTCGACGTCTTCTCCTTCGAGGTACGCCATCATGATGTCTTCGTCCACATCGGCGAGTACTTCGAGAAGTTTTACGTGGTATTCCTCAGCTTCACTCTGCATGTCAGCTGGGATGTCAACGATGTCGTAGCTCGCTCCCAAGTCCTCTCCCTGCCAAACAACTGCTTTCATGCCGACAAGGTCAACAACTCCGGCGAAGTCAGCTTCAATTCCAATCGGCAGTTGCAGCACTGCAACGTTTGCTTCAAGGCGATCAACGATGCTGGCCAAGGAATCGTGGAAAGACGCTCCAGTTCGATCCAGTTTGTTGATGAAGCACATTCGAGGCACACCGTATTTGTCGGCTTGTCGCCAGACGGTTTCGGTCTGAGGTTCGACACCTGCGACGCCGTCAAAGACAGCAACTGCACCGTCAAGGACTCTAAGAGAACGTTCAACTTCGACTGTAAAATCGACGTGTCCTGGGGTATCAATAATGTTGATTACGTGGTCATTCCATATGCAGGTCGTGGCTGCAGAGGTAATGGTGATGCCTCGTTCTTGTTCTTGTTCCATCCAATCCATGGTCGCGGCGCCGTCGTGAACTTCGCCGATTTTGTAGTTGACCCCGGTGTAATACAGGATGCGTTCCGTGGTGGTGGTTTTGCCGGCATCGATGTGGGCCATGATGCCGATGTTTCGCACGCGGTCAAGCGGTTGATTGCGTGGCATGGAGGTTCTGCCTCGGTCTCTCGGGGTTCAGGGGTTGGGGGTTCGTACAGGGAATAGTTGGTGGTGCTCTCATAAGCACGTCCGATACCTAGTGTGCCGGGTTCCACCGTATTGGGGGTGACAGCGCGTCTCTCGCTACCACCTGTAGTGGGCAAAAGCCTTGTTAGCTTCGGCCATACGATGTGTGTCTTCTCGACGTTTAGCCGAGGAACCGGTGCCGTTAGAGGCATCTAGAACTTCATTTGCGAGGCGTTCGGCCATCGTGCGTTCGCGGCGTTCGCGCGCATAGCTCACAATCCAACGAATTGCGAGGGTGTTGGCACGGCGCGGCCGAACTTCGACGGGAACCTGGTAGGTCGCTCCGCCGACGCGCCGACTCTTTACTTCGAGTTGTGGTTTTGTGTTGTCGACGGCACGTTTCAGCACGTCAAGCGCCTCGCCGCCTGTTTTGTCAGAAACAAGGTCAAGCGCGTCGTAAACAATACGTTCTGCGGTGGCTCGCTTGCCTCGTTGCAGAACTTTGTTGATTATTTGGGTGACGAGAGTCGAGTCATAAACTGGATCGGCCGCAAGTTCGCGCCTAGGGGCAGCACCACGACGAGGCATTTCAGCTCTCCTTCTTAGCGCCGTAACGAGAACGCGCTTGCTTGCGCGCCGAAACACCGGACGCGTCTAGGGAACCACGGATGACTTTATAACGAACACCAGGAAGATCTTTCACGCGGCCGCCTCTAACCAGAACAATGCTGTGCTCTTGGAGGTTGTGGCCTTCACCCGGTATGTAAGCGGTGATTTCTATGCCACTTGTGAGGCGAACACGCGCAACTTTGCGAAGAGCCGAGTTCGGCTTCTTGGGTGTGTGGGTGTACACGCGAGTGCATACACCGCGTCGCTGGGGGGAACCCTTAAGGGCAGGGGTCTTACCCTTCGTTGGTTTGGATTTTCTGCCATTGCGGACTAGCTGCTGGATTGTGGGCACCAAATACCTCAGAACTAAGCGACCTATAAGACGGGAGTGGGCTTGGTCCTTTTGACACGGATCACATGGCCAGGCCGGACTAAGACCGATGGATAAGGCTACGAGTCGCGTGTCAGCTAGACAACCTCAAGTTCTATTGGTGTCCCCCAGACTCAACAAATTCCACAAGATTCCCATACAGATCACCCTATTGGCCTCTGGTTACTCGATCGGAAACAGCCTTAAGTAGTTGATCTATGTCATCACGCGACGTGGCTACTGCAAAAGCCACTACCGGGCCCGCCGGCAAGATTGCCCAAACTTCCTTGCCAACAACCGCAACCGATCCAACTAGTAAACCCCATCTCGCCGTCTCCGTATTTGCGAGCACGGCTGTTCGCAAACCATCAATAAAACTCATATTCCCTATTACGTGTTCCATTACCCCGACGAGTAGAAGCGCTCCAATCGACTCCGCGTTTCGGGTGACCCCCACGGCGACCACATCGCTCACAGCGGCAGCTATTTCAAGGTCGTCAAATATAAACCTCTGAAGCTGATTTTTGGCCCTCGGCGAGAGAGGCACAGGTCGGAGGTCAGTTGGCCATTTCATCGTTTCAAGAAGCTGTGACGCGCTGAGCACGCGCGCATCAACTACTGACACAGCGGTGGTGGGCGTTATCTGATTATCAACTGATGTACCGGCGCAACTCGTCGCGCTTAGCCAGAGCACCAAGGTGGCACTCATGGCTGCTTGTCGCATATAACGGTAGCTAGCCGGCGTCGCCGAGTTCAGCGACGTCACCACCCTCGCCGGTACCAATAGTGGCTAGCCATTCCGCAGGATCCAGATCTTCGTCGGAAGTGAAGAACTCCATCGGTTCGTACTCCGGTGCAGTTGTGTCGATGTTTCGGTACTGCCCCTGACCTGTACCGGCAGGAATGAGTTTGCCGATGATGATATTTTCTTTGAGACCTTTCAGGTCATCACGCCGTGATTCGATGGCAGCTTCTGTGAGAACACGAGTGGTCTCTTGGAAAGACGCTGCTGATAGCCAGGAGTCGGTCGCCAATGAGGCTTTGGTAATGCCCATGATGACGGGACGAGCTTCTGCTGGGCGTTGCCCTTCTTGCACGAGGTTGCGGTTGACTTCTGCGTATACGCGTTGATCGACCTGCTCGCCTGGCAAGAAAACAGATTCTCCGGGTTCTCCAACGAGCACTCGACGGGTCATCTGCCGGATGATGAGTTCGATGTGTTTGTCATGGATCGAAACACCTTGTTCTCGGTAGACCTTTTGAACCTCTTCAACGAGGTATTGCTGGGTTTCGCGCACACCTCGTATATCCAGAAGTTCTTTGGGGTCGCGAGGGCCATCGACTAACGGGTCTCCGGCTCGGGTTTCTTGATTGTCGACCACTGCGAGGCGAGCCATCGTCGGGACGGTATGTGTCTCTTCTTCACCGTCGTCGCCTACCACGATGATCTCTCGACCTCGGCCGTCGTCGTCACCAATACGGACAACGCCGGATCGCGTCGCGAGTGTGGCTTTGCCCTTGGGCGTACGAGCTTCGAACAGTTCCACGACGCGGGGTAGGCCGCCAGCAATGTCGCTGCCAGCTACGCCACCTGTGTGGAAGGTTCTCATGGTCAGCTGCGTTCCGGGTTCACCGATTGACTGGGCTGCGATGACGCCAACTGCTTCGCCGACTTCGATCATTTTCCCGGTCGCTAGAGACCCTCCGTAGGCCTTAGCTGATACTCCAAATTCCGAGTTGTCGGTTAGAGGGGAGAGAACTTGCACCCGAGTGACTTTTGGATCGTCGCGCAAGGTTTCCATCTCTTCGTCACCGACAAGAGTGCCTGCTGGCATTACGCCGTCTGTTAGCTCAACGTCTTGGGCTAAACATCGACTGAAAAGTCGAGTTTCCAAATATGCTCGTTTTTCGTCGGTGTCGGCTTCTATGTCTTCGAGCCAAAGTCCTAGCACTGGGCCAGATCTCTCAAACGGATCTTCTTCATTCACTATGAGCTCTTGGGCTACGTCAACAAGTCGACGCGTCAAATAGCCGGAGTCCGCTGTGCGGAGCGCTGTATCAACAAGTCCTTTGCGAGCGCCCGGTGTGGAGATAAAATACTCCAGCATCGATAAACCCTCGCGGTAGGACGATTTGATCGGTCGAGGGATGATGTCACCGCGAGGGTTAGCTACTAACCCTCGGATCGCTGCAATTTGTCGCACCTGCATCATGTTGCCTCGTGCGCCTGAGTTCACCATCATCTCGATGGGATTGTAGTTGACTTTTTTTAGTTCAACTTCAAGAGAACGGCGGACTTCTTCTGTGGCTGAGGTCCAAATTTCAACTTCTTTTTGTCGGCGTTCTCCATCAGTGATGATCCCGCGACGGAATTGGTTTTCAACGCGTTCTGCATCACTTTCGTACCGTTCAAGGATTTCCGCTTTGTCAGGCGGAGTGCGAACATCGTCAATGGAGATCGTCAGACCGGACTTAGTGGCATATTTGTAGGTGAGGTCCTTTATCCGGTCAAGAGCGATCGCCACTTCGGTTGTACGCCAGCCGTCAGAAAGGTCGCGAACTATGTCGCCCATGTCAGCTTTTTTAATTGTCTTGTTAACGAATGGGAATCCCTCAGGAAGCGCTTCATTGAAGAGCACTCGTCCTGGCGTGGTGACATGGTGTCCACCATCTTCTTTGGCCAGTGCCTCTGTACGCCAAATAATTGACCCCTGAAGTTCAACACGGTTCAGCGCTACAGCGCGTTCAATTTGGTGGAAGTGTCTAAAGATTGGAAGATTTTCACTCTCCGCCTCGGGGCCCTTCTCCGTGAGGTAGTAGCCACCGATGATCATGTCCTGACTGGGAACGGTCATAGGTCGACCGTCTGCGGGTGAGAGAATGTTGTTCGCTGAGAGCATCAGTACTCTTGCTTCAGCTTGAGCTTCGGATGAAAGTGGCAGGTGCACTGCCATCTGATCGCCATCAAAGTCAGCGTTGAATGCAGCGCACACCAGGGGGTGAATCTGGATTGCTTTTCCTTCTACCAAGATCGGCTCGAATGCCTGAATGCCGAGGCGGTGGAGGGTCGGGGCGCGGTTGAGAAGTACTGGGTGTTCCTTTATAACTTCTTCCAGGACATCCCAGACTTCAGTTCGGCGGCGTTCAACCATGCGTTTCGCGGACTTGATGTTTGGCGCAAGGTCAAGGTCATCCAGACGCTTCATAACAAATGGTTTGAACAACTCCAATGCCATGAGTTTGGGAAGTCCACACTGATGCAACTTGAGAGTTGGGCCCACCACGATCACTGAACGACCTGAGTAGTCGACGCGTTTTCCTAACAGGTTCTGGCGGAAGCGACCTTGCTTTCCTTTAAGCATGTCCGACAGCGACTTCAACGGGCGGTTACCTGGGCCCGTTACTGGCCGACCCCGTCGACCGTTGTCAAAGAGTGCGTCAACGGCTTCTTGAAGCATTCTTTTTTCGTTATTGACGATGATTTCGGGGGCGCCGAGGTCTAGGAGACGCTTCAACCGGTTATTTCTGTTGATTACGCGCCGGTACAGATCATTTAGATCTGAGGTCGCGAATCGTCCACCATCCAGTTGGACCATGGGACGAAGATCAGGAGGGATAACGGGAACAGCGTCGAGAATCATGGCTCGCGGGTCATTGATTCGTTTGTCGTTGGAGTTTCGACGGTTGAACGCGCTGAGAATTTTTAGCCGCTTAATTGCTTTTTGTTTGCGCTGGGCCGATAGGGGGCGGCGTCCATCTGCAGCTTCGATGGCTTCGCGAAGAAGAAGTTCTTCATCGTCGAAATTGATTCGAGCCATGAGTTGGACGATGGCTTCGGCGCCCATTCCGCCTTCGAAGTAGTCACCGTAGCGGTCTTCCAGTTCACGCCAGAGCATTTCGTCTTCGATGATCTTGCGTCCGTGCAGATTCCCGAACTCGTCAAAGGCACGCTCAACGGTCTCAATCTCAGTGGCGCAATCGGTTCGGAGTACTTCAACGTCTCGATCGGCGTCGCGTCGACGAGATTTCAAGTCTTTTTCTTTCAGACCTTCAGCTTCAAGTTGGGTGATTTCTTTTTCGAGCTCTTTTAGTCGTCCAGCGATTTCATCATCGAATTCTTCGCGTATGACGTCGAGTTCTTCGCGCATTTCTAATTCGAGACGCGGCAGGTCTTCATGCCGTTTATCTACGTCAACCCAGGTGACAAGGTTGGCGGCGAAATAGATGACACGTTCGAGTTGTTTAGCTTTGAGTTCTTCTTTGATTGCTAGACCTGTGAGTAGATAAGCCAGCCAACTTCGGGTGCCGCGTAGGTACCAAATGTGTACTACTGGTGCGGCGAGTTCGACGTGGCCCATTCGTTCGCGGCGAACTTTTTGTCGCGTGACTTCAACTCCGCATCGTTCGCAGATAATGCCTTTGAAACGAACTCGCTTGTACTTACCGCAAGCGCATTCCCAGTCTTTGGTAGGACCAAAGATTTTCTCGCAAAAAAGCCCGTCTTTTTCAGGCTTGAGGGTCCTGTAGTTAATGGTCTCCGGCTTTTTTACTTCACCGTTTGACCAGGTTCGGATGGCATCAGCGGTGGCGAGGCCGATGCGAATGTCGGAGAACTCGTTGACGTCAATCATTTGTTGCTCTCAATTCGCGAAGGGGAAGGATTGTGCGCGGCGACGGTCATATTCGTTGCCTCCGAAGCTCGTCATCTTCGTCGGTTCCTCGTTCTGGCCTGCTGATATCGATGCCCAACGACTCTTCGGCTCGGAACACGTCCTCGTCAAGCCCCTGCATATCAATTTCATCCCCAGTAAGCGAGATGACCTCAACGTTAAGACAGAGAGCTTGCATTTCTTTGATCAGCACCTTGAAACTCTCGGGAATTCCAGGTTCCGGAATATTTTTTCCCTTAACAATCGCTTCATACACCTGGACTCTGCCCAATGTGTCATCGGACTTTATGGTTAGGAGCTCTTGTAGCAGATAAGCAGCGCCGTACGCCTCTAGGGCCCAGACTTCCATTTCGCCGAAACGTTGGCCGCCGAATTGGGCCTTGCCTCCCAATGGCTGCTGGGTGATCATCGAGTACGGGCCAGTTGAGCGGGCATGAATCTTGTCGTCAACAAGGTGCGCCAATTTCAGGATGTAGCTGTACCCAACCATGATCGGTTTGTCGTACGCTTCGCCGCTTCGGCCGTCGTACACAATGGCTTTCCCGGCTGTTGTCATCATCCTCTCGCCCGAAGCTGCTTCGGGACGCAGATTCTCTAGTGCTTGTTGAATAGTGGGGTGGACGCCAGCTCGTTCAACTTCATCCCACTTTGCTCCGTCAAAGACAGGGGTAGCGACGAAAACTGATGGTTCAGTTCTGGGTCGCGTCTTTCGTTCGGTGTTTGAGATGGGTTCACTTCCAACGAGTTCGCCGTCGTGTTCCCATCCCCAGCGTGCTGCATACCCGAGGTGGGCTTCAAGAACCTGGCCGACGTTCATCCGGCTGGGAACTCCAAGTGGGCTAAGGAGGATATCGAGTGGTGTGCCATCCGCAAGATAAGGCATCTCTTCGATGGGCAGGATCTTGGAGATAACGCCTTTATTTCCATGTCGTCCTGCCAGCTTGTCACCAACGCTGATTTTGCGTTTTTGGGCCACGTAGACCCGCACAAGCTCGTTTACACCAGGAGGGAGTTCTTCGTCGTCGTCTCGTTGCAACACCCGAACATCGGTGACGACGCCTCTTTCTCCATGAGGGACCTTCAACGAAGTGTCACGCACTTCGCGAGCTTTTTCTCCGAAGATAGCTCGGAGTAGGCGCTCTTCAGGAGTCAATTCTGTTTCGCCTTTTGGTGTGACTTTGCCTACGAGCACGTCGCCGGGACCCACTTCAGCCCCAACGCGTATTACGCCACGCTCGTCGAGGTCACCCAAGACGTCGTCGGCAACGTTTGGAATGTCGCGAGTGATTTCTTCGGGTCCGAGTTTGGTGTCACGGGCATCGATTTCGTGTTCATGTATGTGAATCGAAGTGAGCACGTCATCTTTAACAAGACGTTCGCTAATGATGATCGCGTCTTCAAAGTTGTACCCCTCCCACGCCATGTAGGCCACAAGAAGGTTCTTGCCTAACGCCAACTCTCCTTGATCGGTGGAGGGGCCATCAGCAAGCACAGCCCCCTTCTTAACCTTGTCTCCTTCACGAACAACCGGCTTTTGGTTAATGCAGGTGTCTTGGTTGGAGCGCTCGAATTTTAGAAGTTGGTGGCTAACGTCACCGGCTTTCTTGTATTCGACGGTGATGCTGTCGCCGGTGACCTGGCTAACTACACCATCTTCAACTGCGAGAAGAACGTCTGCGGCGTCGCCTGCGGCGCGAGATTCGATGCCTGTTCCTACATATGCCGCTTCTGATCGGAGCAGTGGCACAGCTTGGCGCTGCATGTTTGCTCCCATGAGGGCGCGATTTGCATCGTCGTGCTCTAGGAACGGGATCAACGCCGTTGCGACGGACACAATCTGTTTGGGTGAGACGTCCATCATGTCGACTTCAGCCGCTGGTACGTAACTGATTTCTGTCGTCGCCGCGAAGTACGTGTCGCGCTCCATTTGAAGTTTGAGGTCCTGGAGGCTTGCGCCTTGTGGGCTCTTTCGCACCAGTACTCTCGGGTTGCTGAAGGCTTTTTTGTCAGTCAGCGGCGCGTTGGCTTGAGCTACAACGAATTCTTCTTCTTCGTCTGCGGTGAGATAACGGATTTCGTCAGTAACTATTCCGTTTTGGACGACTCTGTATGGCGATTCGATGAATCCGAATTCATTCACTCGCGCGAATGTTGCCAATCCTCCAATAAGCCCGATGT
This sequence comes from Acidimicrobiia bacterium, assembly GCA_012960315.1. Taxonomy (GTDB): domain Bacteria; phylum Actinomycetota; class Acidimicrobiia; order Acidimicrobiales; family Poriferisodalaceae; genus UBA2110. Next base: position 6,962 of record DUBN01000061.1, on the reverse strand, counting down.
TTGGTCCTTCTGGAGTTTCAATCGGACACATGCGTCCGTAGTGGCTGAAGTGGACGTCTCTAACTTCAAAGCCAGCTCGTTCTCGGGACAGACCACCCGGGCCAAGCGCTGAGAGCCGACGCCGGTGAGTCAAACCGGAAAGCGGGTTGACCTGGTCCATGAACTGCGACAGTTGTGATGTACCGAAGAATTCTTTAATCGCTGCTGTTACAGGTCTGGTGTTAATGAGTGTCGTTGGTGTAATGGCCTCGACGTCTTGAGTTGTCATCCGTTCTCGGACAACTCTCTCCATGCGGCTGAGACCTATGCGGACCTGGTTTTGGATGAGTTCGCCTACAGACCGAATTCGCCTATTTGCGAAATGGTCTTGGTCATCAAGGCGATAGCCCGGTTCCGCGTTAGCAAGGTGTAGCAAATAGCTGATGGCAGCTAGTACTTCCGAACGAGTCAGAACTTGGGAGTCAGCTTCGGGACGTTCTAGGTCAAGTCCGAAGAGATTTTCGAGTTTGTCGATTTCGGCAGTTAGCTTTTTGTTGAGCTTGTATCGGCCCACTTTTGAGAGGGAATATCGGCGTTCTTCAAAGTAGGCGTTGTTGAAGTAGTTGGCTGCGGCTTCGGGTGTGGGGGGTTCTCCTGGCCGAGCACGCTTGTATATCTCGATCAACGCCTCTTCTTTTGTCGGCGCGACTGGTGTGTCTTCCTCGTGGACCCACTTGGCTCGCTCGGTTTCCCATTGGCCTTCGAGGAAGTCGAAGTGTTGAACGAAACGTTCAAGAAAACCTGGATGGCTAGCTTCGTCGTAGCCGAGTGCGCGAAGCACGGTGAAAATGCTGAGTCGGCGTTTTCTAGCGATGCGGGCACCGGCTGTGACGTCTTTACCGGGTTTGTGTTCTACGTCGAATTCGATCCACTCACCGCGATAGGGGTGGATGGTTCCAGTGACAAGCTGGTGCTTTTGCATATTACGAAGTCGGTAACGCTCCCCGGGCTGGAAGATGACGCCTGGCGATCGGACGAGTTGACTTACGATGACTCGCTCCGTGCCGTTGATGATAAAGGTCCCCTTCTCGGTCATCTTGGGGAAATCACCCATGAACACTGTTTGCTCTTTGATTTCACCGGTGTTTCGGTTCATGAACCGAGCTCGAACGAAAATCTGATCAGAGTATGTGTGATCTTTCTCTTTGCATTCCTTTTCGGAAAACTTGGGAGGTCCTTTGAGGTCCTCGTCTTCAGCGTCGAACTCAAATTCAAGTTCGAGGTTTCCTGTGAAATCAGTTATCGGACTGATATCGGCAAAGGTTTCTGCCATACCGATCGCGAGAAAGCGTTCGAAGGATTTTTTTTGGACGTCAATTAGGTCGGGTAGTGGCAGAACCTCTTCGAGGTTGCCAAATGAATACCGTTCCCGGACAGGGCGAGACGACAACGGGATCTCCTAGAGATTTGTATTTAGTTGCGACCGCGGCGGACGGTCGTCATAAGCATGGGTGCGCGGGAACTCGTAGTGTTTTCCAAAAAAGACGACACCAGAGCCACGACAGCGGACAGGCTAGCGGCCAGAACGGCTTTCAACAAACCGGAGGTTACTAGCTAGGGATTACAGCCGCGCTGCGGGGAGCTAAATAGCAGCCACCCATGAACACTATTGCGTTCTTGACAGCGAGGTCGACCGCTTGATCGACAGGACCTTTCTTGGTTAGTAACGCCAACAAGGCCGTAGTCGAACAAGTAGGTCTATTTGATATCGGCGGTGCCGCCAGCGGCTTCGATAGCCTCTTTGGCTTTGTCGGCATCTTCTTTCGAGACGCCTTCGAGAATATTGTTTGGCGCGCCTTCGACTAGATCCTTGGCTTCTTTCAGCCCAAGACTGGTGAGCCCGCGGACCTCTTTGATGACCTGAATCTTTTTATCGCCAGCGCCGGTGAGGACGACGTCGAATTCGGTTTGGGCTTCGGCAGCTTCGCCGCCTGCGTCGCCGCCTGCAGCAGCCATCATGACCGGTGCGGCAGCGGCGGCTGTGACATCGAATTTCTCTTCGAATGCTTTCTTTAGCTCGACAAGTTCAAGGACCGACATGCTGCCGATCGCGTCGAGGATTTCTTCGGTGGTTGCCATTTCTTTGCTCCTAGGTTTCTAGTTCTCTTCGGTGGCAGCTTCGCTGCCATCTTCTTGTGTTGGCTTTGTTGGAGTTTTCTCCGCCGGTGTTTCTGCTTCGGCTTGTTCGCTGGGTTCTTCATCATCAGCGTCTTCAGCGGTCACCGAATCAGCATCAACTGCTTCCTCGGCAGAAACCTCTGCTTCGGTTTGTTCGCTGGGTTCTTCATCATCAGCGTCTTCAGCGGTCACCGAATCAGCATCAACTGCTTCCTCGGCAGAAACCTCTGCTTCGGCTTGTTCACCCTTGTCTGATAGAGATTGCAGCAAATTCGCCATTTCCGACAGCAGGTTGTTCATCATTGATGCCATCTGCTGAAGCGGCGCAGCCAGACCAGCCGCGAGAGAAGTCAGCAATTCTTCGCGTGATGGGAGATCGGCAAGTTGGCGTACTTGGGCTTCATCAAGGACTTCACCGTTTAAAAGTCCACCTTTGATGATCAATGCGTCATTGACCGCCGCGAACTGCTTCAGAGCTTTAGCCGCAGCTCCAGGGTCCTTGTCTACGAATGCCAACGCTGTCGGCCCAATGATCATGTCAACAAAACTCTCGGGGAAGCCTTCTTCCAACGCCCGACGCACAAGGGTATTTTTGTAAATTTTGTAGATGGCTTCGGCGTCACGCAGAGCGTTACGTAGTTCCGTCATCTGGGTTACGTCGAGACCTCGATATTCGGTAACGAGCACGGCTTCCGCTTCGTCAAAGCGTTTTCGAACGTCTTTAACAACTGAGGCTTTTTCCGCTCGTGGTTCTCGTGCCATGTCTCACCCCCTCTTGGGTAGTCGGTGCTCGCATAGCGAACACCGAATCCAAGGGTCCGAAACTTCGGCCAAGGGCAACAGGGTTCGCCTCGTCGGGCTCAAGATGATTAACCCATCCTGATTTAGGGCCTGGTGGCCACCAGAGGTCTACGGCGAGCGAAATTTAATTGTCAGATCAGGCTAGGGGAGCAACGTTGGAAAGCAAACAGGACGCCCATCAGATTTCGAATTTGTTTATTCACCAAGCTTGCCGGGATCAACTTTGACGCCTGGGCCCATAGTTGACGAAAGAGTGATTTTTTTGATGTATCTGCCCTTTGTGGAAGCCGGGCGAGCTCGCTCGATCTCATCCATAACGGCAGTAAAATTGGCAACTAAATCAGTTGCTCCAAAACTGGTTTTCCCGATGGCTAGTTGGACGTTGCCGTATTTATCTGTTCGGTACTCAACTTTGCCACCTTTGAATTCACCCACAGCTTTGCCGATATCTGTGGTTACCGTCCCAGACTTGGGATTAGGCATTAATCCGCGTGGGCCAAGCACCCGGCCGAGCTTGCCAACTAAGGGCATCATGTCCGGCGTTGCAATCGCTAGATCGAAGTCAGTGAAACCTTTTTCAATTCGCTCGGCAAGATCGGCTGCTCCAACCAGATCAGCTCCGGCTTCAGTAGCTTCAACCGCGGCATCGCCTTGGGCAAACACTGCGACTCGCACATCTCCGCCAGTCCCTGATGGCAACGCAACAGTGCCTCTCACCATTTGGTCAGCTTTACGAGGATCAACTCCTAAACCAACAGCGATATCTACGGCTTCGTCAAATTTAGCAGCAGCCATTTCTTTAACTATTTCGATTGCCTGCGCTGGCTCGTGAAGCATTTGTCGGTCGTATCGTCCGACTGCATCTGAATATTTTTTTCCACTCATTAGTGTCGCCCTTCAGCTACCTCTTCGTACGCGTACGCTGGACGAGGTCTTTCCAGCGGGCGTCTTGCGATTACGTGCCGTGTACTTCAATACCCATCGAACGAGCCGTTCCAGCTACCTGCAGCTTGGCGGCCTCAAGGTCATTGGCATTGAGGTCGGGCATTTTCACATTTGCGATTTCTTCCAACTGTCTTTGAGAGATCGATCCGACAGTTTCTCGCCCTGGTTCATTTGCTGCTTTGTCGAGCCGAGCTGCTTCGCGAATCAGGACCGATGTTGGAGGTGTCTTCGTGATGAAAGTGAACGAGCGATCTTCAAATATGGTGATCTCGACGGGAACAATGGTCCCTCGCTGACCTTCGGTTTGCGCGTTATATGCCTTGCAGAAATCCATGATCTGAACTCCGTGGGGGCCAAGTGCTGTTCCGACTGGTGGAGCTGGGCTGGCTTGTCCGGCTGGGATCTGGATCTTGACTATTGCGGCGACTTTCTTTTTCGCCATGAGCGTTCTCCGTATGGGTGGGGCTCAAGCGTCAGCGAGAGCGAGACATGACATTGTTCCGGGTGGATCCTCAGATGACAACCAACCTGGAGTCAAATTTTTGCAACTTGCGCGAAATCTAGTTCTACTGGCGTTTCTCGACCAAAGATATTGACCAACACTTTAACTTTGAGTTGCTCTTCGTTGATTTCAACGATTTGGCCTTGGAAGTCTGCGAATGGGCCTTCTTTGATTCGCACACTCTCATTGAGTTCATAAAGAAGGCGTGGCTTGAGCTTTCGCTGCGGTTCATCACCATCTTTTTTTAGGGCAAGGAAGTCATCTACTTCTTTGCGTCGCAGTGGTGACGGTTTGCCGCCCGGGCCAGCGAATCCTGTTACCCCAGGTGTATTGCGGATCATGTGATGCACGTCATCGTTCCTGCGGCAACGAATCAATAGGTACCCCGGGAACATCTTTTTTTGGACCACGACTCGTTGTCCATTACGAAACTCGGTGACGTCTTCCATGGGGACGACGACCTCGTAAATTTTGTCTTCCATGTCAAATGACTGGACTCGAGCTTCAAGGTTTTGTTTGACCTTTTTTTCGTACCCAGATTGGGTGTGCACGACGAACCACTTGCCCGGTCGGTCGTAGGCGGAGACCTCTTCCTCGACTGGTTCTAGAAGGTCATCTTCGTTGAGAACATCACCGTTCTCAGAACCTAAAGGTTGTTCTGGGTCGGGATCGCTTGTTTGGGTGACGCTGTCGTCGACGTCGGTTCGGATGTCCGAATCCGCTGAAGTTTCGCTACCTAGCAGGCGGCGCGCCGCTGCCATGGGATCGGGGGTTGAGGAATCGGTATCAGTCATTAGTTCACATCGAAGAGGCGTAGAACCCCTTCGCCAGTCAGGTAGTCAAGCCCAGCGATTAGAGCGGTCAGAACAACAATGGTGCAAAACACAACCACTGAGTAGTTGATGATCTCGTCCTTGGTGGGCCACACTACTTTACGCAGTTCGCCCTTTACCTCTCGCACGAACTGGGTCGGACCTGCCCGTTCGGTGTCATTGGGATTCCCAGCACCCGCGCCGCGACGATCACGGTTGGCTATAGGAGCGCCATCGGCGCTCATTTCTCCCTGCTTTTGCAGGTGCCTTCGTGTCTGTCGATTCATTGCCATGGGTGATTGCCGTGTGTTTGGGCCCAAATTCGGGCGGGGATGGATGCGCCGTTAAGGACAACAGCGAAGCAGGGCAGGAGGGACTTGAACCCACAACCTTCGGTTTTGGAGACCGGTGCTCTACCAAATTGAGCTACTGCCCTCAGTGGAAGCGAACTTCCAAGTGACGAGGCAGTGAAAAACGATAGCAGCGGGCTTCTTCGTTTCCTTTTTCTTATTGAGATGCTTATCGCGTTAACTTGCTTGAGCGGCACGACGACGCCCCGATCGCGAACCGATTCCTACGAGTAATGCGATGGCCACCACGCACATTCCGGCGAATTTTGACCGACGGCGACGGGCAATAGCAGGTCTTCTGTCTAGCGTGTCGACGACGTTGAGAATACGGTTCACCAACCCACCTGGAACAGGTACATCGTTTCTCAACGCCTGTAGTTGTCGTTGTATTCGACGTTCTCTAGACATTTCTGCTTGGCATCGAAGGCATTTTCGGACATGTTCCCGGATCTTCAAAGATCCAATGATTTCTCCACGCGCCATAGCCCTTATTTGTCCCTTATTGCGCTCACATCGCATAACGCGCCTCAAATGCGTCGTCAGTGGCTTGGGCATCAACTGCTGTTTGGGTGGTTTCAATCGCGACGCGTAAACGCTTGCGGCCGCGATGCAGCCGTACCTTTGCGGCAGTTGCAGAGATACCCAGTTGATTTCCAATTGTTGAGTGCGGTAAATCGAAGATGTCTCTCAGCACGACGACGGTGCGAAGGTGTGGTGGAAGTCCTTCAAGCGCATCTAGGAGCTCAGTGCTGAATTCTGCGTCGGTGAGATGACACTCGGGGTGATGATCACGGTTGGCGTCCACAACATCTTCTTGGATCTGGTCGCACTGGTAACGGTTGCGTCGTGTGACCAGGGTGTTCGCGCAGTTGACCGTGATGCGATGCAGCCATGTACTAAATCGTGCTTCGCTTCGAAAATCGATCAGGCCTCTGTATGCGCGAAGATACGCGTCTTGGACGACGTCGAAGGCGTCGTGGTGATTTCCGGTGAGGCGAGCCGCTAAGAGAAATATGTCGGCGTATGTTGCCTTTACTAGCCGAGCGAATGCGGCTTCGTCACCCGCGCGTGCTGCGTCAACATCGGCCCGAATTTGCTCTGTAGGCATGGTTTGACGCTACTCGGCGGTTTAGGGTGAGGTTGTCTTCAGGTATTAGTTTCGTGATTGTGTCCGAGCAAGACACTTGAAAAGTGGGTTATTCGAGGATCTTGGTGACTCGACCCGCACCCACAGTGCGGCCACCTTCACGAATTGCGAACCGTAGACCCTCGTCCATCGCGATCGGATTGATCAACTCGACGGTCATGTCAGTGTTATCACCGGGCATGCACATTTCTGTGCCCGAGGGCAACTCAACCATGCCTGTGATGTCTGTCGTCCGGAAATAGAACTGA
>DUBN01000060.1 GCA_012960315.1 Acidimicrobiia bacterium | reverse complement strand
TGCAGAGGATCTAATGAAGCGACTGTCCGACTGTCGTGGTCTGGTGAGGGTGCCCGGAGCATCGCATGCCCCGAATATGACTCATCCTGAGATAGTTAACGACGCAATAGCGACCTTCTTAAGTGAAATCTGAGCTGTCTCGATATCGCAGCCCACGTTTTCTCTTCATTACAAGTGAGAGGTTTCGGATTCGAGAATTGTTACGTGGCTGTAGCGCCTGCATAGAAAGTAGGAACCCAATTTCTTAGCTCCATGTTTGCTCGCCTCGAGCAGAATGTGGTGTTTGTGGATGGCTCTGAGAAGGTTGAAGGTCCCTCCGTCCGCTGCGAGGTTGACCTAAGGCCAATGCGGCATTTTCGATGCCCGTCAGGTCTGCAGCGCCATCACGTCGCTGCTGAAGCCCTCCACGCGCTCCAGCATGTGGGCGAGGTTGTTCGACGTTACGTTGACGATCATGGTGGATACGCCAGCCCTCTCGAGTTGAGCGATGTCTTCAGCTCGTTCTTCGGGGGAGCCCGTGAACAACAGTCGACCGCCATCGATGTGGGTCTGAGCCTCCTCGTTGTGGAACGCGCAGTTGTACGCGAGCCCGATCGATGTGGGGTCGCGGTCAAGGCGTTCTGCTTCTGCGAATAACTTGTCGCGTCGGGCGGCGAATGTGTCGATCGTGTCCATCCGGAACTTCGGATTGGAGCCGAACGGGTACCAGGTGTCGCCAAGGGCGGCGGTACGGCGGATGGCTGGCATGCTTTCCCCTCCGATCCAAATAGGCGGGTGAGGTTGCTGGACGGGTTTTGGGTCAGCAGCTGCATCGGTGAAATCGATGAACTCCCCGTGGAAGCTGGCTCGGTCCTTGGTCCATAATTCCTTCATAACTTGGATGTACTCGTCGGTGACCCGGCCACGGGCGTCGAAGTCAGTGATGTTCAATGCTTCGAACTCCTCGCGCATCCACCCGGCGCCGCATCCGACGGTGACACGACCTCCTGACAACTGATCGGTCGTCGCTAACGACTTCGCCATGAAGAGGGGGTTGCGGTGCGGAACGACGATCACTGACGTCAACAACCTCACGGTGCTGGTCACAGCGCTAAGCCATGCCAGAAGGGAGAACTGCTCCATACAGTCCGTGCTCCCATCAGCAGTCCAAGCGAATTCGCCATCTTCGCTGTAGGGATAATTCGCGCCGATGGTCGAAGGCACCACGATGTGGTCGGCGACCGTGATCGTGTCATAGCCGAAACGTTCCGCAGCCTCAGCGATGGTCTGAATGTCTCGCGGGTTCGAGAGCGGACCACGAAATGGTGCACTAAATCCGAACTTCATTCCTGTCTCCTGACCGGTGGACGCACAAGCAAAAACTATCGGATTTGTCACCCGCCATCCGTTGGGGGCAAGGCTTGTTTACCCTCGGGGAACTCAAACACGAGGTTTCAAATAGGCTAAGGACTCTCATCCAAGGGGGCCTACATGACGGTCAAACCGATTGATCCGACCCACCCGCCGGTTTTTGGACTCGACCACTCCGCTTACCGATGCCGGGACGCAGAGGAGACCCGTGTCTTCTACGAGGACGTCGTGGGGTTCCCGTTGACACTTGCTTTACACATCGACAGGCACCCGACGACCGGCGAGCCTGTCGATTATCTCCACATCTTCTTCGACATCGGGAGCGGTGATCCTGATCGACCCACACATATCGCGTTCTTCGAGGTGGTGGATCATCCTGGTGACAATCCCGATGAGCTGTTCAAGAAGCGGTGGGGTATGGATTTACACTTTGCGATGCGCGTAGCGAATCATGCCGATCTCGAGGCCTGGAAGGTGCGCCTCAAGGGCAAGGGTGTGGAGGTGGAGGGCCCCATCGATCATGGGATGATGCAGTCCATCTACTTCCACGATCCCAACGGCTATCGGTTGGAGTTCACCTCGGCCGAAGAGCGGGAGGATCAGATGTTCCGCGACGAGATGGCGATGGCTCGCACTCAGATGGAGAAATGGAACGCCTGGAAAGCGAGCCGCGACCAAGAGGCTGCTGAGGCGAGCTAGTTCAGCCATTTCCACGTCGCCCAAGCAAGTAGGTCGAGGGGCGCGTCCTGTAGCGCCACGACGATTCTCGAACGCTCCCGCTCAGCTTGGTTGCGGCCTCTTCACACAGTTCCCTTAACGGCGTTCGCAAAGGCGTTGATTGTCACTGTTTGGCTGTCGTCTACGCCCAGAGCATCTTGCGCCATTTTTTTCACTTGGTGGCCAACATCGGCGGGAAGCTTGGATAAAACAGGTCCGACGGAAGGTGAGTTGTGAGTTAGATCCCAAAACTCTTCGAAGTTTGCAAAGGTTCGATCCACGGAAATTTGTTTTACCTCTACTTCCTTTAACCCAGCTTCACGCCATGTCGATTCGAGGCTGTTAAGGCCTGAAACCTCTGCAGATGGTGCCACCGGATGGGGTATATCTAGGATGCGAAGTTGAGCGTTGATGGGCTCCATAGGCAAGCCGCCTCCAAAAATGTCCCAAACATAAGCTGAGACGACGCCATCTGGCTTAACAACCCTGATCATTTCAGAAACTCCGACCTTAGGGTCGGGCACGAAGAATAGAACGAGAGCCATAGTCGCATAATCAAAGTGATCAGCTTTAAATTGTAAATCCATTGCATCCCCTACCTGGAATGACACCCTCTGGGAGACGATGCGCCTTGATGCAAAATCGATTTGCTCCGAAGATGGATCAATAGCTTGAATTTCGGAAGGATTTTGCTGTTGGTAAATCTGCTCAGTGAACGCTCCGTTACCGCAGCCAATATCTAGCCAGGTTTTTGCGGTCTGAGGGGAAAGCCAATCTAGAAACTGATCGCCAACTAGTTGAGTCCAGATTCCCATCCATTTTTCGTAGGACTCGCCGTCCTGGAACTTAATTTCCTGCTCCACTTGCCGACCCTCCATCCGTTTCCATCATCCACCCCAAAGACGCTTGCTGCGTGGGTGCAGAAATACAAGCTATCTCGCTCACTGACTAAGCCATTGAACCAAACACGAACCGACACCGTTAGCCAGAAGATGTATCCGGTGGTGTGCGGGCACACCACCGGATCAGGTATGTGAGCGTCGCTGGGTTGAAGCTGCGCCAGGGGCACTTCGAGGACACCGTGGTTAAGGCTCTATTCAAAACAACTGGGCCGATTACGCGAGACTCAGGAGTCAAGGTGGTCGAGCTTGTCAAGGGGGACCGATGGTGAAGGCGGTCGAAGGGGTTGTTTTTCCGTGGTTGGATCCGTCGCGTTATTCCTTCGCGCTCGGCATCGAAGCTGGGGGAACGACGTGGCTGGCGGGGCAGACGGCCTCACGTCACGATCCGACGAGTGGACGCGTGGTCAGCGGAGGGTCCGCTGCAGAACAGGCACGCATCTGTTGGGACAAGATCGAGGCCGTGCTCGACGCCGCGGGTCGTGATGTGGGGGAATGCACGGAGGTGGTCGAGTACCTGACCGCGGAAGGACTCGACGCTCAAGACGAAATCGCAGGGCAGCGGCGGGCGTCTTGTGCCGCGTCGACGATGGTCGTTGATGGGCTGGTGCGACCAGACGCCATGCTCGAAGTGGAGGTCGTTGCGGGCGGGCCACACCATCAGGTGCGTCTGCCGCAGTTGTTACCGATCGCCTCCGATGGGTCTGTGGTGGCCTCGGGTGATCTCGTCGGCCAGTGCGAGTGGGTGCTTGAAGAGGCGGGGCGTCAACTGGCTGAGTTTGGTCTTGGGTTAGAACACGTCGTTCGCACCGTCCAGCAAACGACACCCGCAACCCGCCGTGACTACCGGGCGACGGCTGAGGCACGACGCCGACTGCTGGGCCCAGCGTTTCCAGCTTCGACGGGGGTGCTCACCTCGCGACTCCCACACCCTGACGTGTTGGTCGCGCTCGACGTTTGGGCGTCAACTGCTCCCAAGGAGATCGTCCGGCACGCCGAGGATGCCTACGCCTCGTTGACGTTCAGTCCGGCCACGGTCGCTGACTCAGTTGTCTACATCTCGGGAACCACGGCGTGGGACCCCACCACTGGCGGAACCATTGGTCAGGGCGACGTCGGTGTGCAGGCAGAGTTCGTCTATGACCAGATCCGTCAGGTGCTCGAAGCGGCTGGCGGAGGCATCGATGATCTCGTGAAGACGATTGAGTACGTGACACCGGAAGCGCTGGCTAACTACCGTGATGTCAACACTGTTCGCGAGAACGTGCTTGGTCGGCCGTTTCCCGCATCGACCGGTGTGGCGATCAACGCCTTACTCAGCAGCGACTGGCTCATCGAGGTCGAGGCCGTGGCCGTGTTGAACCGATGATGGAACCCGTCACGCTGCTGACCGACGAGGTCCGGGCTCGGGTCGGAGCGACAGCCGTCTATACCGCGCCGGAGGAACTCAGTAGCGCGTCGATTCGGGCGTTCGCCTTGGCTATCGGCTCAGACCCCGATCGCTGGACCAGTGCCGCTCCACCGACGCTGATATTTGAAACGTGCCAACTGACCGGGCTGTCGGAGCGAGATATGTCGGGGTATCTCGGCCACGACTGGGGGCTGCCCCTACCGGTCCCATGCACCATGATCCGGGGTGGCAACGACTACCGAATCAGCCGAGCGGCACGGCCCGACGACGTCATCACCACCAGATGGCAAATCACCCGAATACGTGAACGCCACGATGCCGATGGTGTGCCTCTGCTCATCGTTGTTGCTGAGGCTGTGTACTCGGCGGCCGACGGCGGACAGATTGCCTCGAACACCGAGACCCTGATCTACCGCCCGACGGAGTCTTCGCCATGAAGGTCGGCGAGCGGCTCCCTGACCTGGTACGCACCGTTACGCTCACCGACATGGTTGCCTATGGGGGCGCAACCTGGGACTCGCACCGCCTGCACTACGACCTCGGTTTCGCGTCCCGCGCTGGTATGGATCGTCCAGTCGTCGACGGCCAAATGTTCGGGGCGTTGTTCGGGGAACAGTTGACGCGCTGCCTCGAAAAGGGCCAGTGGATCAGCCGCCTGTTCTTTCGCAATACCGCCCCCACCTACTCCCATGAGACGGTGGTGTGCGAGGCAGAGGTGACTGCGGTCGAGGGCGGGCTGACGCTCGTCCAGCTCAGAGCGAGCGTAGGTGATCGTTTGGTCGTCGCGGCAGCGGGCGCGGAACTGTCCACCACCTGAGAACAACAGATCGCCGCTCAGGGCTGGCAGCGCATTAGCCTGACCTCTCGAAGAGGAGCAACATTGGGAAACCTTAAAGTGATCAGGATCGCCGCCACGGTTCTGGGAGTTATCGCTCTCATAGCGGGTTCGTACCTCACGGTGATCGCCTGCGCAGGAGTAGCGGCGTGGGCAACAATCAAAGCGAAAAAATAGACTTAGATCCCTGACAACGGCCGCCCTTCGGGGCGGTCTTTTGTCGTTGCGTCGCCTTTGCCTGACTAGCTGTGGGTGACGTCGATAGTGCTGCCATCGGCGAGTGCGACCGCTTCGATTTCGAACATCAACTCGGGGTACGCCAGGGCCCGCACCTCACAGATCGTGTCAGCGGGATACGGCTGGCTGAACACCTCTTTGCGTAATTTGACCACCTCAGAAAAATGGGACATATCTGTGACGAAGATGGTGACCTTGATTACCTGATCGAGACTTGATCCTGCTGCGTTGAGGACGCGGTCGAGATTGCGGATTGCCTGGCGGGCCTGAGCGCCGAAGTCGCCAACGCCGACGACTTCACCCTGTTCATTCACCGCGGCCTGTCCCGATATGAAGATGAGATCACCAACCCGGAACCCTTGCGAGATGTGAACTGTGGCGAATCGGTCAGGTTCGGTGCTGATGCGCTGCGCGTCGGTTCCCATCTCTGGAGCCTATTCAGGCGAATTCCTCTTCGCCGTCATCGCCAACGAACTTTGGTGTCCGATGAATTTGACTCAGGGCGATCGTGTAGTTGATGACGTTTAGCTCGTGGCGTTAGTCATCCGGGTTCGATGTCTCATTGTCGGAGATCTTTTGGATGTAGATGGCTGTGCTGATCTTCACCACAAGATATGGGATCCCTTTCGTGGTTTGCCCCGCGAAAGTCCGAACTAGTTATCTTGTTAGTGCCTGTGTGCTGTGGCGCCTGCACATAGAACCCCGGGTCAGAGGCCTCATTCCACGGGATTGAACATAGGGGCCACATCCCAACTCTTTAGTTCTGGCATCACGGCGTCGACAAACAAGTCGACGTTGCGAGAGACTTCCTCATAAGGCATGCCTCCGTAGGAGAAAAAGGGGAAAAATCCAGCGATTCCAATGTTGGCTTCAATGGCGGCGACCTTTTCAATTACTTGGTCTGGTGTACCCCATGGCATCAAGCTGACGAAGTCGTCAGCGGCCCCGTCTAAGCCGCGATTTTCGACATGATCTGCGACGTTTGAATAAAACTCGTAGCCCTTCACATCAAAGTTTGAGCGTGTCGCAAGTTCGTAGTGTTCGAGAATTGAGTGGTAATAACCTCCGATGTACTGGTGGGCCAGTTGGGCGGCCCGGTCAGCGCTTTCGTCAACGAAAACGAAGCCTCCCGACAGTGGCGGTGGAGGAGGTTTGTCGGGATGTTCAATGGCCCAAGTTTTTTCATACGCCGCGATGTCGGCCGCGACCACGTCCCAAGGTTTTTGGGGGATCACTAATAGTCCTGCTCCGAGGCGAGCCATGATTGGGGCCGATTCGGGTGAGACCGCAGCAGCCCACGTTCGACCTACGAATGATCGTTGGGGAGCGGGCCGTAGATCTCGATGTGGTTGGTTGAGAAATTCGCCTTCGTAGTGCAATCCACCTTCCTCGAGTCCGGTCAACAAAGCTTCCGCATATTCGATAAATCGTTCGCGGGAGGTGCTCCGGTCAACTCGGAACCCTTCATATTCAACGCGAGCGAGACCGCGTCCGATTCCGAGTAGCAGCCTGCCCCCTGACATGTTGTCTAACAGCGTCACCTGCTCGGCTATGTGAAGAGGGTCATGCCACGGCAGCACGATCACGGCTGTACCGAGCAGTAGGTCTTGAGTTTGTCCGGCAAACCAAGTGAGAATTTGGAGTGGATCGGGGCTCATTGAATAACCCGAGAAGTGGTGATCAACGGTCCAAAGACTTTGAAATCCCAGAGATTCGGCTTTCAATCCCAACGCTAACTCTGCGTCATAGACCTCGCGGTCGTCACGTAGATCATCCGGGTTCTGAAACACGAGCGCCATTCCGACATGCATTGGTCAATCTCCACTTCCGACTAGAGATCAGTATTGTCGCGTTCGAACAGTCGATGCCTGAACGAGGCCAAGGTGCCCGATCTCTGCGAGCGGTAAAGAAGCGTCTTGACCTCAACGGTATTCTTAAGATCCGGCGTATTGATCGATCCATAGGATGAAGTAACAACCATGAAAACCGAAGACACACGAACGCTTATCGAACGCTATTACAAAGCTCTCACCAGCGCGGATATCTCAACCATCAAGGAATGTTTGGCTGAAGACATTGTTTGGCAGCTTCCCCGGAGCGTGGCGAACGGCGAGGGTTTCGCTGTTCAAACCGACAGCGAGGGCAGGGTTTCAGGTGAACAAGTTCTGCTCGAACTCGGCGGCGACACAGTAAAAAACGCCTTTGATATTTCTAAGCCATTCGCTCTTGATGTCAGACACATGATTGTCGAAGGCAACAAAGCGGTAGTGCAGCAACGAATCACGGCGACAGCTCGGGCCACCGGTCGCCCTTACGACAACCAATACTGCTGGATATACACCTGTAACGATGGGGTGATTGTCCACATGGAGGAATACACCGACAGCCTCGGGGCTGACCTTTCCATGAACCCGAATCGTTAATTCACAACGCATTCTGCGGTTGGGTAGTACACACATGGTGTGTCCAAGTTTTTGAACCGATACCCCGGTCGAGGGGCGGGTTTGTTACCCGCTGGCAATGTTCAAGGCGATGAACAACCCAACGACCGGAATGATTCCCAACCGCTTTGTGATGGCTGGTTCGGTGTGACGTCATGTGTGATGAACCTGGCCCGATTCGCCAACCAATCAGTTGAGCTGGGGACCTAGGCCCATACTTCATCGAGTACGCGCAGGGCGTTGGCACCCATCACTTTCTCTATCTTGTCGTCGCTATACCCATGCTTGACTAACCAGCGCACAATGTTGTGTGACGATTCGGTGGGGTTCTCCAGGCCCTTCACATAGTCAACATGTTCGAAGTCTGGTGGGGTTTGAGTTTCTTGTGTCGAGTCCAGCTCATCGAATGTGAAGGCAGCGGCATAGATCTGATGAATCCCAACATGGTCGCCATATGTTGTGTCTGCGCCGAATCCGACGTGGTCGACACCGACGAGATCCACAATGTATTCGAAGTGTTCCATCACTGACTCAATGTCGTGGGTGGGATGACTCTCGGTAAGAGTGGTGTGAGGTGCTGCCTCAATACCGATTACCCCACCCCTTTCAGCGCACGCTCGGAGCACGTCGTCGGGAGCCATTCGATTGGTGTTCCACAGCGCCCGCGCTCCGATGTGACTCAACACGATGGGCTTTTCGCTAGCTGCTATCGCGTCAAGTGTGGTTTGGTCGCCACAATGCGAACAATCGATAAGCATCCCTAATTGGTTCATGCGTCGTATCGCTCTGCGTCCAAAATTCGTTAGCCCAGAGTCGTTCTTTTCGCGCAGCCCGCAACCAAGATGGTTGGCCTCGTTGTAGGTCACCCCAATTGAACGAACTCCGAAGCCGTAGAGGATGTCGAGTCGGTCAAGTTCATTTTCGATCGGTGCCGCCCCTTCGAGCGTGGCGACCCAGGCGACGGTCCCACGGTCACGGCACTCAAGGATGTCGGAGACTGACGTCGCTGGTACCACAAAGTCTTGATGGGCAATGTCGCACAGTCTCATGCCTATGTCGTGTAACACTTCAGTCCATTTCCAGCCACTTGATGATTCGATTGTGCAGATCCCATCAAGAAGGTTGTCGAACACGCAATGCCAACTTGAGTGCGCCAGACCTTCATATGCGGTGGAGATATGTCCATCTTTGACATAGCGCGGCGTCTCACCGATGTCATCAGGGAAACGATTGGGGTGATCGTGCATCGAGACCATAACGAACTCACGTGTGAGTCGATCGACGCGCTCTTCCTCAGCATCTGTCAGTGGTACTTCTGTTGGGGGAACACGATCCAGCTCGGACGCTAAGTCGTAGTGCTGGTAGTCAGGACCTTCTTTTAGGTACTGAAAGGACTGATAATCATCGGTGCGTCGTGACGTTGCCATATGACACGCTAACTCGGTTGCTGCCATCTCGATTCAGTTGACGTTTAGCTGGCGACCTCAATGTCGCTCATTCAGCGGTGGTTGAGTTAGAGCAGGGATGCCAGACTGGATCCATGGGCGACGAGACCAACCTTCCGCGCCACACTCCGAATGGAATGGGCATCTTGAAACGTCGCGAGATCGAAGCCCACATCGTTACGACGTTGATGCAGTATTTGGGTGAGGAGTTCGGCCGCGGAGTGGTTGCTCCATGACCTTTGAATTGACGCCCCGAACCGGCCCCGGCGCGACTGTTGTTACCGCCGCGGAATCGCTGGTGACGACCTTCGCCGAGCGCGCTGAGGCGGCCGACGCTGAAAACGAGATGTGTCGCGAAAATTTTGATGATTTGTTTACCAGTGGTATCTCATCAGCGTTCGTCCCACAGGAGCTCGGAGGCTTTGGTTTGGAGTCGATCCACGACTGGACCCTCGCCATCGCCACTCTTGCGCGGGGAGACGCATCAACCGCCATAGCTATCACCATGCACCATGCGATAGCTCGCCGAATGGCGCAGATATATTCCCTTGCGAACACGGACCTAGGTCCCGATCATGAGCTCACCAGGGATCTCGCGGCACCACTCAGAAAGATGGCCTCGGGCGAGATGCTCGTTTGCGCCACAGCTACCGAGATTGGGACTGACAACTTGCACCCTGTCACTGAGGTGGTGCGTCACCGTCACGGTGACCGCGACGGTTGGCGCATCAACGGACAGAAAATCTTCGTCACCATGTCCCCAATCGCGACTCACGTCTCAACGGTCGCGCGGCTACGCGACGATGATGGCGACAACATGGCGAACATCGTCCTCCCGATGGATACGCCCGGCTTACTACCCCAAAACGACTGGGATGCGTTGGGCATGCGCGGCTCGGGAAGCCAGTCAGTGGTCTTCAAGGACGCATGGGTACCCGAGTCAGCCCTCAGCAGGATCGGTCCGTGGGGAAAATGGAGCCTGAAATATTTGGAGTTCCGAGCGATTGCGAACATCGTTCTGGTTGGCGCCTTTTTAGGTATCGCTGAAGCGGCTTACGACATCGCGTTGGCGAAACTGCTGACGAGGTCACGTGTTGGTCAGCTTGCTGCTGAGCAGTCGGGCATTCAAAACCTCGTCGGCGAGATGGCACTCGAGTTGGCTCAGTGTCGCGCAGTGCTCGGCGCGGCTGGGGTGCAAATGGATGAGTACTGCGAACGTCACTCGACTTCTGCTGCGTCAATGGAAGACGCCCATGGCCTCATGAACGACTATCAAACGGCAAAATGGACGGTGAATCGGGGCGCTATCGGCGTTGTCAGTAAGGCCATGGACCTGCTCGGTGGCTCGGGCTACACCAATTCGCACGTGCTCGGTCGTCTCTATCGGGACGTCCGAGCGGGCCCTTTCATGCAACCATTCGGCCCAGCGGAGTTACGCGAATATGTGGGTCAGGTCACATTGGGGCAATACCCAGAGAGGTAGATCACAAAGCTCGGGATCGGAATCTGCTGCATCACCAGCGCGAGGACACCGATATCTTGTTCCTTGGCGCTCACTCCGATGAAACGGAAACCCAGGACAATACGCGACAAGGCTCGCTGAAAGGGATGACTTTTATGCTTATGGAATTTGCTGACAAGGTGGTCTTGGTTACCGGCAGTTCCGGTGGATTCGGCCTTGCAACTGCCGAGGCGTTCTTAGAGTCGGGCGCAAGCGTCATGCTGAACGGCACGAAGCCACAGAAACTACAAACGGCACTTGAAAGCCTTAAAGATCGATTCGAGAACGTGGAAGCGCGGGTCGCAGATATCTCAACCAGGGCGGACGTCGAAGACCTCATAGACGCGACACAGCGGAGATTCAAATCCATCGACATCCTGGTGAATAACGCGGGGATTACGCAGAACACACCATTTCTAGAAATATCTGAGACCCAGTGGGACGGAGTCTTTGACACCAACCTAAAAGGCTCGTTCCTGACATCACAGGCATTCGCCAAACAGGCCATCGCCTCAGGTCGTGGCGGCAAGATCGTCAACATCTTGTCCGGCAACTATCTTTGGACCCGAGCAGGCTCAGCCCACTATTCGTCTTCAAAAGCGGCCCTCGAAATGCTAACAAGAAGCATGTCCCTAGAACTCGGACCGCACGGGATCAATGTGAACGGAGTGGCTCCAGGCCTAATGGATTTGGCTCGACGCGGTGGCCGCGGGCCTGCGCAGGCGTTCGTTGATATCTACGTCAAAGACGTACCAATGGGACGAATCGGGCACGTAGAAGACGTCACAGGTGCCGTGCTTTTCATGGCCTCCACACAGGCAGATTTCATTACGGGATCAACAATCTTGGTTGACGGTGGCTACGCGGCCGGACGTGCAGATCTGCCCCTTGCTCCACCACCCCAGGGTTAGAGCGCACAGCTGTTATCAATCGGCGCTGTGAGGGCATCTCTGGGGTACCAGACGTCGCAGAACCCCCCCCACACATGCCTTTTAGAGAGCGACGGTTGGGCGGTTGCCGGTAGAGAAATGTACGATTCGATCTTCGGGGGAAGTTGAGAGGGGCGAAATGAGCGATCCTTTAATTTCATTGGGGTTTGCGCCGGGACCTCTGGCTCTTGACGCTGCAGACCTCGCCGACAGATGTGGATATGAGCGTTTGTGGCTGTACGACTCAGCCGCAATCTGGGAAGACGTTTGGTTGACTATGGGCCTGGTTGCTCAACATACCGATCGGATAGGGCTCGGTACTGCGGTGCTCGTGCCGAACCTCCGACACGTCATGACCACCGCGTCAGCAATTCTGACGATGGAACGTATGTGGCCAGGGCGACTCACCATTGGCCTAGGCACCGGGTTCACCGCGCGACGCGTGCTCGGACAAAACGCGGTTCCGTGGGCTCAAATGTCTCGCTACGTACAACAGCTCAAGTCACTACTTGCAGGCGAGGTTGTAGAAATTGACGGCATGCCCTGTCAGATGATCCACCACCCCGATATGGCGGTGGCTCGGCCCGTTGAGGTTCCAATCATTTTGTCGGCACTGGGACCAAAAGGTCAGGGAATCACTCGCGACATCGCGGACGGAGTGATGACCCTCGGTCCAGGTGATGGATCATGGAACACCTTCGTGCAGATGGTGCATGGCACAGTCCTAGAGTCTGGTGAAGATTCGAACTCGGACCGAGCCATTGATGCCGCAGGACCGTGGTGGGTGATGTCTCACCACTCATCTTGGGAAGCTTCACCAGAACGCCTACGAACGGTGCCAGGTGGGCCGGCTTACCTTGAACAACTAGAAATTGAACGACCCGCCGACGCGTTGCATTTAGCCGTGCATGAGGGTCACGCCACCCACCTGAACGATCGAGACAGAATTTTGGTTGATGCCGCACGAGACGACTTTGAATGGAGTCGATCATGGGTAGGTGACATTGGGTACATCCGTGAGCGCATCTCTGAGGCTGCTGAGTCAGGAACCACTGAGATCATTTACAACCCGGCCGGACCGGACCCGCTACGCGAGATCCGTGCGTTCGCTGAGGCAGCAATTGGCTGAGGAGTAGCTAGCAGCGTGCTACTACGGTGTCATGACTGAAACACAGCGAGGCGAGTCCGGGCGATACATCCGCTACCAGGTAGCTGACCGAGTAGCGCGCATCACTGTCGACCGGCCCGAGTATCGCAACGCACAGAGTCGGCTCCTACTTGAGGAACTCGACGAAGCGTTTATGAGCGCGGCACAAGACCCTGACGTCAACGTCATCTGTTTGTTAGGCGCCGGCGACCACTTCTCTGCGGGTCACGACTTAGGAACGCCCGATGAGCTAGCCGATCGCGAAGACCGACCCTGGGATCCGGGCGTCAGGGGGTGGTACGACCGAACCTGGGAACAGTTCTATGCCAACACCAAACGATGGCGGGAAATACCGAAACCAACCGTGGCCGCTGTGCAGGGCTACTGCATCTTTGGCGGTTGGATGATCGCATCCGCAATGGACGTCATTTTCGCAGCGAGAGACGCCATGTTTCTAGGAAGCCACTTCCAATATTTTTGCATGCCATGGGATCTTCACCCAAGAAAAGTGAAGGAACTGTTGTTCGAGAGTCGTTTCATCGACGCCGAGGAGGCCTGCGAACTTGGTCTGGTAAACCAGGTGATCCCCGTGACAGATCTTCTTGATCACACCACGGATTGGGCTCGAAGGGTGGCAGAGCACGACCCATTCCAGCTGCGGATGATGAAGATGGCGGTGAATCACGCGGAGGAAACACAGGGTTTCACCGCGCACACTCAGGCCGCACATTCGATGTACGTGCTCGCTCGTATGGGTGAGAAAGATCCGGGAAGCTACATCGAAGCCACCGACGAAAAGCGGCGGCCCATGGTCGAGGTGGCGTTGGAGAACTATCGCCGACTGACTGGTGGCGATTGAGAAATTCTTGCAGCAGATTTCTGAGTTTGAACTCACCACCTCGCTGTCGTCACCTGGCCAGGCTTGCTGCAGCGCTAAAGGAAGCACTCGGTAGCGCGCCTACAACTAAAATCCTAGGTCAGTAGCCCTTGGCCCAATCGATGGCGTTCACCAGGTCGTCTCCAGCGATGAGGGCACGGAGGTTGTTGCAGAAAAGCTCGATGGGGCGGCGCGACCGAAAATCAGCACCTGCCGAGACGTGGGGGGTGATCAACACTTTGGGATGACCCCAGAGAACATCGGGCGGTGGACCTTCAAACTCGCCAACATACACGTCTAGAGCCACGCCCCTCAGCCGATGAAGCGATGCAGCGAGCGCATCCTCATCGATGATCTCACCTCGGGCGACATTGACTAACACCGCGTTCTCGGGCATGGCTGCCAAGGCCTCAACACCAATGAGACCTTCAGTGTCGGGGGTCCACTGACAACAGACAGCCACGAACTGGGACTCAGCGAGCAGAGTGTGTAACTCGTCGGGCCCGCCGACCTGATCGAACCCCGCTGGAAGTTCACCAGTACGCGAACGCCTGGTCCCGACAACCCGCATCCCGAGAGCAGCGCAAAGACGTCCGACGTCCTGACCGATCCCACCCGTGCCCACCACACAGACCGTCTTTCCTGCCAGCAGAGTGGGGCGATACGACATCCGGTCGAACGTGGCGTCTTCCCGATCGATGGGGGCCTGATGGAGTCCTCTCGCGAAGTGGAGAAAGGACGCCACCACGTACTCGGCGATCGCCAGGGTGTTCCCAAGTCCGCGAGAGGTCGTGACAACCACATCGCTGCCCCACAGATCGCACCGGTGGAGGTTGCTCGCGCCGGCGGGCGTCTGGTGGAACCAGCGAAGACGAGGCGCCCGGGCCACAAGGTCAACGGGAACGGGGAATCCACCCAGGATCACGTCCGCGGCGGCGAGCAGTTCGTCTCGCTCCGCCCGAGGCGGAATATCGCGTCGTGTGCCGAGATAAGAGTCGGCGGTCTGGTCACCCCACGTGTCTCGGAGCTCATCATCGAACCACCCCGCGGCCATATGGAGTTCGATCGCAGGATCGACGTTTTCGATCTCCCCCTGAGCAGCGTTGCCCAGCGGTACCAGTGAAACAACCTTCAGCATCGCGTCGTGTTCAAACCCTTGTACTCAATTTGAAACTGCATGGCGCGGCATCGAGCCTTAACCAGCGTTCATCGACTGGGAAATCACAGCGAAACCTGCAGTGGCTTCGAGTCTTTTTCCCACAACCGCCTGATATTCCTCCGACCCATACCAGGCTTTGGCTGCAGCGGTGTCTTCAAACTTCAGCACGATGGTCTGAGGGCCAGGCGGACTTCCCTCAATGGTTTCCGCAGCGGCGTCGAAAACGACCAATTCTGCCCCAGCAGCCTGAATGGTCGCCCCGGCACCCTTTTGGTACTCGCGGTATAACTCCAAGTCATTAACAACGTATTGAGCAACGAAATATGCAGCCATGCGGCCAGTCTGACACGGTGGCGGGCCACTCGCCCTTTGAGCCCGAGTTGAAGCACACCAACTCAACACGAAACTCTGTCAACCGACACCGCACAACCCCATCGACGGCATCACGCTGACATTAGGGGCCTGGGAGTAGCGGGCCTTGACATGAAGTAAACAAGACACATGACGGTTCTGGGGTTAGACCACGTAGTACTCAACGTTCGCGACGCTGAACGAGCTATGTGCTGGTATCGGGATCGGCTTGGTTTACAACCCGAACGGTATGAAGAGTGGAAGTCGGGGGAAGCTCCGTTTCTGTCACTGCGTATTACTCAACGCATCGTCGTAGACCTTTTAGAAACCGAGCGTTCCGGTGAAAATGTTGATCACATTGCGTTGGAATGGGAAGGCCCATGGGCCCCCGTATTGGACTGCGACGATGTCGAAGTGCTGCGCGTGTTGAACAACGTATGGGGAGCCAAAGGGTGGGGGGTAGCCGTGTACATCCGTGACCTCGACGGCAACCAAATAGAACTCAAAAAGTACGGGCGAGAACTCAATGAGTTAGAGGCATACCGAAACGAGCTCGAAGCCTATGTGACATGAAGGTTGCATTTAGTGCCTAGAAAGCTAGGGAAGCTAGTGAGCTACTCCTCAGCGACGTCGGCACTCACCTCCGCCGGTGGCCAGACCTGTTCATGAAAGCGCACCCTCTCCCGCGACGTGCGCTATCTCATCGGCGGTCATTCCCAGTAGCTCCGACAGGACTTCGTAGGTGTGTTCCCCCAGGGCCGGCGCTGCCGCTCGAGGACCGTGGTCGTAGCCCCGAATCTTGTATTGATGTCCAGCGTAAGGCACCACCCCAACCTCGCTGTGTTCGAGATGTTTGTAGAAGTCACGGTGGAGGTACTGGGGATCTGAGGCGAGGTCTCGACTCCGCTGAACTTTGCCCGCAGGGATTCCCGCGCGTAACAAGACGTGTTCAACCTCTTGAGCGGTGCGGCTACGCGTCCATTCTGTAAGGCGGTCATCGATCGTGTCGTGGTGAGTTTGTCGACCCTCCAAGGTGCTGAGTTCAGCGCCTGCGGCCCATTCGGGATAATCAAGTACGCGCTGTAACGCGATCCAACAATCGTCATCGACCACGGTCAACGCACACCACTCGTCTTCGCCTGAGCAGGGGTATGCACCTTGTGGTGCCATGTGCAGGTCTCGATTTCCAAGTCTTGTCGCTAAGTAACCGTTGATCTGGTAGTCGAGGAGTTCGGGCGCCAACAACTGAAGCCCGACTTCCAACTGGGCAGCCTCAATGTGGCATCCCTCACCTGTTCGTTCCCGATGGTCGAGAGCGGCCATTACCGCCGTGGTGATGAAGCGAGGAGCGATGGCGTCGGTGTACGCCATCCAGGGACCATCTGGGCCAAGGTCAGGCCATCCAACTAACTCTGTGAAACCTGCGATAGCTGACGCATGAAACCCATAACCAGCGAGCGATGACATGGGGCCACCTCCGCCAAGCAATGACGTCGTGACGGTAACAACCGAAGGGTTGTCGCCTCGTATTTGCTCATACCCGAGACCGAGCCGGTCCATGGTCCCCGGCCGGAAACTATCGATCACCACGTCGGCCCAACCAGCGAGTCGTCTAGCGACCCCGAGACCGGCATCAGAAGTTAGGTCTAGCGCCAGCGATAATTTGGATGTGTTGAAGCTGCCGTAAAAGTTGGAGCGATTGATTCCAAACTCAGCGTCTTTGAATGGTTGTTGGGCGCGGAGGGTGTCGAGACGTTTCTCGGTCTCGACTCTCACCACTGTGGCTCCATGGTCAGCAAAGCACTTCGCGGTGATGGGACCCACTCCGATCCAACTAAAGTCGGCGATCTTTAGCCCGGAGAAGGGGAGATCGCTGTCTTGTTGAGCGATGTTGCGAGTACGCCGCACCCGTGGTGGTTCTGAGCGCAGTTCTGTTCCGCTTGAGTCGGA
>DUBN01000059.1 GCA_012960315.1 Acidimicrobiia bacterium | reverse complement strand
TGCCAACGACTCCCACGAGACGACTCCAACAGGCTCGCAGCTTGATCAGCGGTCAACACTTGACCGTGGTCGCTGCGAGCTTTGTGGGGGAGTGACGCCAACACAGCAGGATTCCAAATCAACAGGCGATTACGTGCAGCCCACTTGTATGCCTGGTCCAGGACGTTGCGTTGCATCTGCACATACCGCAACGACACCTCCCCAGCCTGAGTCACCAAGAACTCCTCGACGTCGTCCACTGATAGTGACTCCGCCTCGTACCGACCCAAACCAGCACGTATACGTCGAGCAACATGCCCAGAGATCTCCATTGTCTTAGGAGACAACTCACCCTGAACGGCCCGACGTTCACGGGCCTTGAACCACCCATCCAACAAATCACCCACCAACAACACCTCAGGTACTGGGGGAGTGTCTGTGACTGGTTGACTCAAGTAGGCGACAGCCTCACGTTTCGAAGGAAACGTTCGCTGACGCCGCCTCCGTTTCCCATCGGGACCAGGTGGCAGCGGAACTGCTGCTACCCAACGCTTCTTCCCTGTGTCGAAGAACACCGTTCCTGCACCGTTGTATGCCCGTCGTTGAACCATCGTTTTCTCTTTCGAGTAGCCAATAAGTAGCCAAACGACGGAAAACAGCCCCTAAGGCTGGGTTGTATACAAACTGGCTCGTAATCTTCGAAATAGGCTCTGAACAGGGAAAACGCAGCTTGGTAGGGGTCCCGCTAGCGCGACCCGTGTGAGCGAAGCGAACAGCGCAACCTGCTTTGGGAGCAGGGGGTCGCAGGTTCAAATCCTGTCTTCCCGACCAACGGTGAGTGATGAGGTGGTTAGCAGTCGAACCAAATCCGCTCTTGTTCATGCCGCCAAACCACTTCAGAAGGCCATCCCCGATCACGTCATCGGGACTAAGCACCTGCCCTTGCGTGGCGCGCACCATGTCCTTCTTGTCTTCATCAACGCTGAGAAAGTCCCAAGAGGTATAGGACTGGGTGTCCCCCGGATCCAACGTAAGTTTTCCGAACTCGTTCTTGGGTAAGGAGTAGGCCTGAACGTGTCCTTCTTTAAGCAACGCCAGTGCGAACAACCGTGGTGGTGATTCGGCTAAGAGCAGGCTCACCTTGAGCCACTTACGCCGGCGGTTCCAATAGAGCTATTTCTTCGAGGAACCAGTCCACAAGGGCATAA
Organism: Acidimicrobiia bacterium; assembly: GCA_012960315.1. Taxonomy (GTDB): domain Bacteria; phylum Actinomycetota; class Acidimicrobiia; order Acidimicrobiales; family Poriferisodalaceae; genus UBA2110. Next base: position 84,963 of record DUBN01000059.1, on the reverse strand, counting down.
CAATTTCTTCGATTAGCGACTTGATGTTCCTCTACGTCGCTCAAGAGCTCTTCCGTGTCAATGTTGTGTCGGCTCAGGTAGTCCTCAGATGCTGAAGCCAACCATTCATTCATCAGTTCAACGGTGATCTCGGGGTGAAATTGAGTCCCAACGCTTCGCCCAAGGCGGTACAGCTGTGGGCAGATGGGTGTTGTTGCCAACAATTCAGCGCCCGGTGGTATCTCGAACCGGTCATGATGCCACTCAAGCCAAGGGCCATCGCTAACGGGGAGATCATCACCGTCGAGCCGATACCAGCCGATTTCGGTTTCCGGCGCTGGTTCGACTCTCCCCCCCAGTGCTTTCGCTAGCGCTTGCCCACCAAAACACACTCCGAAGACCGGAGTGTTCGCCTGGTGGGCGGACCGGATGAAATTCAGTTCAGCATTGATCCATCCGCCGATGGTTTCACTGTCTTCGACTGACCAGTAGGAGCCCATTACGACGAGGAGGTCGTAATCATCCAACGCTGGGAATGGAGCGCCCTGATTGGGCTTCGAAACGTCAGTTACGACGGTGTGGTTAATAACTTGGATGCCTCTTTCACTCAGACGCGAGCCAATCAGCCCGGAGCCAGAAGCATCTTCGTGGGAGATCACCAGCGCCTTCACATCAACCTCACAACCTTGAAGTTAGGAAACATCGAACCATACGTGAGCTTGGCCTGTGCCCGCCGCCGCCTCATAAGCACCGAATTGAGTGCCACGAGCGACACAGGCGGCACCCCCTAACGCACCGATCATCGTCAAAAAATGACCAAAGGAGCCTTCAGGAGCGTGGCGTTGGTATTCGGACACAAAATCTAGAATTGCTGAATGATCACCGCTGTGCATCCACGCGAGCACCTGCTCGTCAGCTCGTCGAGCATCGTCGCTAACCAAATGTTTCGAAGGATCTGAGGCTTCGTGATGACGCAGTTCTCTCAGCGGCCAGAACCGGTGGCTTAGTCCTCCACTGGCGAGGACCACGACTCGACGGTCCGTTTCAGCGATCGCCTGGCCGATCAGTTCACCAAAGAGCAAGAAGTCCTCGACGGTCGCCGTTTGGCACACGCTGACAGAGAGCCAAGCTTCTTCGCCCTGCAGAAAGGGCAGAAGGTTTACAGTTGCATATTGAATGGGCAGGTGAGGATCGTCGCATGTGGTAATCCACGTGTCGTCGCGATTTTTGGCTTGGGCCGCAATTGAAATTGCGAGTTCCGGATCTCCAGGAATGTCATAGGGCACTTGGCGCATCCCCCGAGGGAGTTCGCCTGAAGTGAAGGTGCCAATCCGACAGTCGTGAGAGGTGACGACATGTTCGACGGTGGTGAACCAATGGCTATCGACAACGATGACGGTGTCAGCTTGGAGCGGGCGCAGCTTTTCCTCGGCGAGTCTGTGCAGACCACTGTGCAAGCTGATGTCGCTACCGTCATTTAACCGTCGTCGCACCGCTTCGGGTAAGACAATTGTGGGAACGTGAGAAACTAAGGCGGCGCCGACGATGTACCCCATTTAGGCGACCCTGACGATGCGCACTGGTAAACGCTTGATACCGGAAAGGAAGTTCGAACGCAGACGGAGCACGTCGCCGCATTGTTCTATCCGAACCACCCGTTTGAGTAGCTCTTCAAAGATAACCTTGACCTCCATTCGGGCTAGCCAAGCACCGAGACAAAAGTGCGGTCCGTTGCGACCGAATGCCATGTGTTCATTGTCATCTCGGAGTAAGTCGAAGCGGTATGGGTTCGAAAAGCGGGCTTCGTCGTGATCGGCGCTTATGAAATAAATCGCCAGCTTGTCTCCTTTCGAGATTTTTTGACCGCCTATTTCAGTGTCGCATGTTGCAGTGCGACGCATGTGAGTCGTCACTGATCCCGTCCGCAATATCTCTTCTACAGCGGCGGTCGTGAGATCGGGGTTACCTGAAAGCACCGCTGCGCGCCAAACATCGAATAGATGCGGGTGGTCCAATAGCACTTTCAACCCGTGGGTAATTGTGTACCGAGTCGTGTCGTTTCCTGCGGCGATGATCAGAGTGAAGAAATTCTTGAACTCGAGGTCGGTAAGCGGGGTTCCGTCCTTAGTCGGGGCGAGAAGTTGAGTGATTACGTCGTCGGTCGGATGAGAGCGTCGCTCATCAGCTATCTTCGACGCGTAGTCAAAGATCTCGATAGCCGCTGGGCTACGAAACGGCATTAGTCTGAACTCTTCGGTGTCGACTAGGTCAACAGGGAAGTCTGTGAAGTCGGGATCCGTGTTTCCTAGCAACGCATCACCCCATTCGACCAACTGGTGGCCGTCTTCGTCGCTGGTACCGAGCATTCGACCCAACATTCGCATTGGAAGCTCCTGGGCAACCTGAGTAACGAAGTCGAACTCGCGGTGTTGCAACGCGCGGTCGATGACCTCAACTGCGAGGCTCCGAATGGCAGCCTCGTAGGTGTTGACGACCCGCGGGGTGAAACCCCTGCTCACTAGACGCCGATAACGCGTGTGCTCGGGAGGGTCCGTCTCCATCAACGTTTTGCGCGCATCTATTTCGTCGGGTTTCATGTCCTCAAGACGTATTCCTTGGCATGAGGTAAATGTCTCAGTATCGCGACTCATTAGAAACGCGTCGCTGTAGCGAGTAATCGCCCAATAACCTCGACCATCTTTTTCGCTAATCCACGGAACGGGATTTTCTCGGCGTAGACGAGCGAAGGTGGCATGAGGCACTCCCTGAACCCATGTGTCGTGGTCGTTGATGTCAGCATCATCAGGGCCGAGGTCGTCGAGATACGGCTCGGCCGCCGTCTGATCAAACATGACCCAATCCTAATCGTTTGGCACCAAATGATCTAGAGGTTCGGGGTCTGACGCTAGAAACCTACGTTTACCGCTTTCACACCGTGGACGAAGTTCGAAGGGATTCTGATCAAGCGCTCGATGGTACGGGGTTGTAAGCCACGGGCAAGCATCTCTTCGAGGAGCACTTTGATTTCCATCCGGGCCAAGAAAGCCCCCAGACAGAAGTGAGGTCCGCCGCCCCCAAAAGAGATTTGAGGGTTCTCGACCCGGCCTACATTGAACATGTCAGGCTCGTCGAACACCGACGCATCACGATTCGCAGACGGATACCACATCACAACCTTGTCACCGGCCGTAATATGCGTTCCGCTGAGTTCAGTATCGGTCACCGCTGTACGTCGCATATGTAGTATCGGCGTCGACCAGCGAATGATTTCCTCAACTGCCGAGTCGAGCAAAGAGTGATCGTTTTGTAACCGCTGCCATTGTTCAGGATTTTCAGCGAAAGCGATCGCGCCATGAGTGATCGCTGTTCGTGTGGTCTCATTGCCGCCGAAAACGAGAACTTGAAAAAAGTTCCTGAACTCGGCGGGAGTGAGGCGATCTCCTCCAACGTCGGCATGTACCAAAACACTGACGAGGTCGTCTTCGGGTATCGCCAATCGTTGCTCACCAAGTTTCTTCCCGTATTCATACAACCCATGGGAAGCGGGACTGGCGAAAGGTAACAACGGCAAAGGGGTGGTGTTGCCGTAGGCGTTGTCCGGCAGGGGCTGCTCGGCGGTAGTTCCTTCAACTAGATGGTTAGACAACTCCACCATGTAGTCGGCATCTTCAGGGAGAATGCCGAGCATCGATATGATCACCCGAATAGGTAGAGGAGCAGCGACCATCTCGACCCACTCTCCGCCGTGAGTGACCTGTATTCGGTCGAGCAGTTCGGTGGCGATCATCCTGGTCGACGACTCGTATCCTCGTAATTGTCGAGGGGTAAATGCCTTACTCACTACCCGGCGTAGACGCGTGTGTGCAGGAGGATCATGTTCAAGAATTGATCGTCGTGCCTCAAGAGCGTCAGCCTCTAGATCCCACAAATTCACGTGACCGACCGCTGACGAGAAAATTTCGGGCTTGAGCGAAACCGTTTGGATGTCCGCATGGCGAGTCACCGCCCAAAAGCCATCGTCGTTGTACCGATTCCAATGCAGTCCATTGGTGTCGCGCAAGGTCCGAAAGTCATTGAACGGGATACCGGTCGCGTAACGGGTCGAATCAGCAATATCGATCGAACGTGTGTGGCGGGTCACGGGCTCACGGGCAGCCATGCCAATGACTATAATCATTCGTTTGGAACCTAACGATTTGATGACAGCCCATGTGGCCAGCCAGGGGGCTAACAACATGGAAAAGACGGGCGCCAACCTCGACGAGATAGGTAAGCGGCTTAGCGAAGCAGGTGTCCACACCGTGGAGGTGGCGGTGCCCGACAACACCGGGCACCTGCGCGGAAAACGCATGCCGGTCGATCATTTCCTCGGATCGGTGGCGACCCATGGTTGCCATTTGGCCGATGCTATTTTCGCCCTTGATCTACACGACGAGATTGTTGACAACCCCTACGTAAACATGGGGGAAGGATTCCTCGACTTTCATCTCTCTCCCGAACTGAACACCCTACGAGTCTTCACCCACCGGCCAGGGTATGCCCTGGTGTTTTGCGGAGCCGAAGGCGCCGACAAGAAGCCGGTGCCGTTCGCTCCTCGAACGGAACTTCAGCGTCAGATTGAACGGCTAACTGGGTTGGGGTATGAACCCCATGTCGCCACTGAAATGGAGTTCTTCCTCTGTGACCCAGACTGGGAACCCGTGGAATCGAGCATCAAGTACTCGTCGTTAACTGTTCGGCCTGATATTGAGGCCGTCGTGCTTGAGATGCGAGAAGGCCTTCGAGGGGCTGCGATGCGGGTCGAGCAATCAAACCTGGAGTACGGGCCAAGCCAGATTGAAATTAATGTGGCCGCCTCAGACGCGATGACCACGGCTGACAACACGGTGCTCTACAAGAGCATCATTAAAGAAGTTGCCGAACTAAACGGCTATCGAGCGACATTCATGTCTAAACCATGGGCAGATCAGTCCGGTTGCGGAATGCACATTCATTCGAGCCTGAACGCAGACGGTGTCAACGTTTTTTCTGACTCTGCCGATGCTCCGAACGCGATTATGTCGCATTGGATCGCGGGCCAGGTGGAACATGCAGCCGCGATGCAACTCCTGGGGATCCCATTCCCCACGGGGTACAAGCGAGCCCGTCCTTACACCTTCGCTCCCACTCACGTCACATGGGGACTCGATAACCGGTCGCTGCTGTTTCGATGCATAGTGGGCCAGGGAAACGCCAACCGGGTTGAGAACCGAGCCGCGGGCGCCGACGCTAACCCTCACTTGATGTTGGCAGCATTGTTGGGATCCGGTGCTGATGGCATTGAACGACAACTTGAGCTGCCAGGGGTATCTTCAGGGGATACCTATGATGACCCGGGCACTGCCGCCTCGTTGCCAGCCACCGCAGATGAGGCGATCACCGCATTTGAAGGCAGCGCGTTATCCACCATGTTCGCAGAAGAATTGGCAACCAGTGTGCTGGTTGGAGCTCGATGGGAAGCGTCGTTGGCCGCGGACAACGGCGTGGATCAGGCTGCGGACGAAATCACTCAATGGGAACTAGAGCGGTACCTCCGTCTGAGCTGATTTGAGATATTCGGTTGACGGTCAGCGACAACAGGCTGATCACTACAGGTTCGCCTCAAGGAGCCCAGGCAGACCCGCGCCCAAAACGGCGCGTCTGGGTTTAAGTGCCGGCTTTGAAACCGTTCGTCGAATCAGCGTTCGGGGTTGGCGTTGTGAATCACGACGCGTAGAAGTTCAGCTAGAGAGTTCTTCTGACCATCGTCAAGATAGACCGTCATTTTGGCTTCGAAGTCGTTGAAGGCGGGGGCCACGCGTTCAATCGTGCTTGTACCAGTCGGAGTCAGCGAAACAATGACTCGACGTCGATCATGATCCATCCGTGCCCTCTCAATAAGGCCACGTTTCCCCAGAGTCCCGAGCATGCCTGTAAGGGTTCCCTTAGCTAGGTCACATTCGGTTGCGAGAAGATTTGTCTCCATCGAACCCCAAATCCACAGCACCCACAAGATGGTAAACCCGCCCCAGGACAGATTTTCCATCGCCAAGACGTCTCTTTCAGCGTTGCGACGAACTTCTGCCGCCGCCCGGTAAATATTGGCGATGGCATGCATGGAGGGAAAGTCGCGACCGGCCTCTCTGAGACGAGCCTCGATATCGAGCTCGGCCTTAAGCCGTTGTTCTCGAGGTGTGGGTGCATCCATGGTTCATAACACCCTAACCGGCCATCAAGTATCGTTCGTGACCGAACGACCTGGCGGGAGACGGAGGTGCCCAATGGAGTATCGAAGAATTCTGCTTGATGGTTACCCGACGTTGGTCACCTGTGAAGGAAGCGAGTTGGTTGCGGCAGACGGCCGCCGAGTGGAAAGCGAACACGCAGTTCACCATCAGCACTGGACCGTTTCCAGCAGCAGCAATTTCGCGAATAGCTTCGATTTCTTCGGGTCGGATGGTGTCCATGGGATCAATATTAAGTTGCCCGAACCTATGGGTCTGTATCTATCCATGTGGGCGCAGCATTGGGGGGCACCACCACACGGGGTAGAGGCGCCTACAGTCTCTAACAGCCGTATGTGAGGGGTGTTTGGGTGTCTGACGGAGAAAACTTCGATAAATGAGGTGGTCGAACCCGAGCGCTCTTTCAGGTCTTACCCTCATCCTTCTTTCAGTTTTTGTTATCGCCGTGCTGTTGTACGGGCTGCTTAGTAAAGGCCCACGTCGAAGGCCCGCGCTGGCGACTGTTGTGGTTGGAGCGGTTGGGTTTCAGGTTTTCCATTTCATCGAACACGGATTACAGGTCGGCTACTGGCTCCTTCATCCGAAACAAAAGCCATGGCTGACTCCGTGGGCGCAGACGGGCGCAGACGGACTGGCGTACTGGTGCCAGCTGTGGCCAGGTAGTGGTAGGGCTAGTCAACGGGGTGTCGAATTCCTCCACCTTGTAGGCAACAGCGTTTTCTTTTCAGGGGTGATCGCAATCTTTGTCCTAGCGAGGACTTCCAATATCCGCAGTCGTTCAGCTCAGGGAGCGGTTCTCTTCCAGGGGCTGCACTTGGTTGAACACGTCATTCTTACAGCGACTGTGTTTATGACTGGTACAGGGTGGGGAGCATCCACCATGTTCGGTCGTTGGAGCGGCACCGAGCTTTCAACCCACCGCGTCTGGTGGCATTTCATTGTCAATGGAATCGCGACAACGATTGCAGTGGCGGGATTAGTGGCCGTCTATCGAAGCGGGGCCCTTACTGGTAAGTCTTTGGCGAGCCGTAGACTTGGACGGCTCTCATTGGGGCGTTACCTGGGAGCGTCGGTGGTTGGACTGGCGGTGTTGCAGTTCGCCCCCTTCGTGTTGGGTTCTGCCATTGGTGACCCAGCTCCCAAAAATGTTAGAAGTCTCACCTTTCGCGATGTGCTCGACCCAGGAGCATGGTGGCAATTGGCTGATCCCTACGTTTTGTTACCGATCTGCTTGCTCCTGATCATGTGGCGAGTACCGAAACGCCTGGGTTTTCTGTCTAGCTAGAAAAGTGACGAGTACTTCGTAGCGTCGTCGATAGCGATCGCAATTCTCGGCGGGTAGCTCTTCGGGCTGACACTTGGCCGTGGAGTCGGGACACCCCACAAGGGTGAGGGTGGTTAGCGTTTACTGCTGTTCGACTCGAAACTTGGGGCCCGTTTTTCTGTCGGCGACTCGGGTTTAGGTTCTATACGGGGCGTGCTTTTGGTTTGTTGTTTTGATGAGTCGAGTTTGGTCGATGACTCGGGCTTTTCGTTCCGTTCTGATTTTGAGGTTGCGTCCTTAGAGTCGGTGGCATCTGAGGCCGAATCGTCACTGAATTCAGGTTTCTTGTCAGCGGTGTCTTGCTGGGGTCCTGTCGCAGGGTCTGTTGGTTTCGTCGAGGGCTCTGTTGGTTTCCTTGAGGGGTCTGTTGGTTTCGTCGAGGGCTCTGTTGGTTTCCTTGAGGGGTCTGTTGGTTTCGTCGAGTCATCGGTCCTTCCGAGTTTTCGGTCCGACGAAGCGATGTCTTTGAGAGCTTGATCAGCCTCGACTTGTTTGGGGTCGAGCCGCTCCAGTTCTTTCTGTTTTTCGGGTTCTAGTTCTACTTCGAGGGTGCGACCGTCAGAGGTCACCAGCTCGCCGTCTTCACCTATCCGCACCTCGACCTTGGAGCCATCGCTCAACAACAGGGTCGCGGACTGGGTGGATTCGTCGACTTCAATAGTGGCGACTTCGTCTTCGGTGATTCGTTCCACGGTGTCAGTGGTTTTCTCAGAACCCCCAGACTTTTCACGGGAATCGAACGCGATCTTGTCCAAAACGGTTGTGGTGAAGGTTTTTTCGGCTTCATCGACGCTGAGGACTCGAAGCTTTGTTTCGTCGACTTTGTCTATCAATGCTGCTGTGACTTCAACGGTGCGAGCTTCCACATCGTCGGCGATAAGCAGTTTGGTGGACTTTTCGACGGCTTCGATGCGTTCTTCGGCACTGATGGTTTCAGGTTCGAACACTTCGATGTCTCCCTTGACATTGACTGCGATATCAACTCGGTCTTCGCTGCGAGGAATTTCGACGGCCATCAACTGTTCACCTGACTTGTCCACGACCTCAACGTCGGTGCTCTCTTTCGCCAAACGCACCGTGGTCGTCACTTCGGCATGAGCCTCCACTCGCACTCGGTCGGTGGCCGAAGCCATCGTCACCACCGCTTCTGTGTCCTCGGCTACCTCTACCACAATTACCAAGCCCACCTCTTCGACTCGTTCAGGGTCGTCGGGAACCTCAACGTTGATGGACGCCTCATCAGACACCACCACTGATCCCGCACCGGCTTCGGTAAACAACGACAGCGTCGCTGCACCACTTTGAACCTCGAGTCGTGCGCTTTTGGTCCACTCGATCAACACCACATCCGCACTATCCCCGCCAGTATCCAACGGCGCTCCACGAGTGACCGCTACCACCCCGTCACGTCCAGGCATCACCGATTGCCCATTGACTTGAGTGCCGTCACCGCGAGTCAGGGTCCAGTTTCGGCTGCTGCTGGAGACCGCCAACAACTGCTTCACCCCCGTCCCCGAACCCTTAAACGGTTCAGGAAAGGGAGCCTCGCGAACAGACAACGGGGTGAGATCCATCATTCCGTTCCCACCCGTCCACGCCTCCGCATCGTCACCCTGTTCGGGTGAGAAATATGAGAAACGCCAACTGTTCGCAGCGGTGTCAACCTCGATATAGCGCTGTTCGCCGGGCCAGTTGGGGTCATACACGTACACGACCCCGCGACCCGACCCATCCACGTCGACCGCGTAGGGCAAAACGCTGTGCCCACCCATAGGGGAGTACACGCCCAACGTGTACTGCTCAGCGGTGGGATCAGCCAGCGAGGCTTGTAATTCGGCGACGATGTTCGCGACAGATTGTTCACGCCATTGCTCAGTGGCTTTGATCACATCCTCAAGGAACTGGGTCGCGAACAAACGAGCCAACTGCCGCTCAACATTGTCGTCGAGAGCTACCAACCCAGTCACAGGATCGGCGCTCACCAAGAAACGGTCGACGCTCGCGACGGTCATCCCCTCACACACCCCGTATTGCATTGAGGTGGCGACCATGTCGATCCACTCTGCAGCAGCAGGGGTTGGAGTGCACTCACCTTGAGCCTCCACACATACCGCCAAATCACCGAACAACGCTACGGCATCAGCCACCCCAAACAACCCAGACCCCGACGCTGCGTAGTTTCCAAACGTCCACCCGTGACGCTCAACAACAAACCCCAAAGAATTCGTAGCCTCTTCAGCGGCCGCCACCGAAACAGCTGCCTCCAACGGCGGAGCCGATGAGCCGCCCCCACAGGCCGCCAACAACACCGCTAACAAAATTGGGGAAAGTCGTAGAGGTATCCGAACCACGCCCTCCAGCGTATGTGGCATCCCCACAGCAGGGTTCGACGTCAGCCCCGCGCCGCCTTTCTACATCGATGGGGCCTGCAGTCTCTGAGGTCAGTATGTGAGGGGTGTTTGGGTGTCTGAGAATCTGCAAAAACTGCTCGGTGTAGTGGTGATGGCTGTCCTGGTGGTGGTTGGTGTTGTCGTGTCGAGTGGTGACGACACCGACTTCACACGGAATGCTGCGATGTTGATAGGAAACTCAGGTGACCAAGATGAGCTAGCCGAACTATCTCAACGAATTGAACGCCTAGAAAGCGCGCTAAAGAATGAGGAGTTGCGTGCCATCGTGGCGTATGCCAACGAACTTGCTTCGGTATTACGAACGCTAGAGACTCAATCCGCTGAAAGTGTAGGGCGAGTCGAACGAACTGAGCGCCGACTTGCTGAAGCTTACGAATTCGCGAGTCAAAGAATTGAAAACTTAGAAGCTGAGCAAGGGTGGGTTCAGACCCTCGACTTGATGTGCCAGCAGCAGCTTTCTTCGTGGGGCAGAGCAGCAACAGTCGCAGACGCAATTTGGGATCCTGGTAACCCAAATGCCGAAATTCCTTCGTTTTGGGCGTGCCGTTATGACAACTTGAATATCCCAGAACTAGAGGGAGTTCAGCTAAGTGAACGGGTCGGAGTGTGCCTCCCAGGAGACCAGTCAATAGTGATGCGACTCGGAAGAACTCGGGGACAAGGATTCGAAGCTATTTTTGCTGAGTCGATAAATCGATGGGTGTTTCAATTCAACCCGTCTGTCGAAGCTAATCAGTTTCAGGGAGCCAACTTTTTGTTTGATGCTGCCTGTGGTTGAAGCAGAGCACAGGCAGCATTTATACGTGGGGACGTGGCGCTGTTAGGTGGTTATTACGCTCGGGGCACCCCACACAGGGGTCAGATACAATTGCGGTGATTCATATTTAGAGGCGGAGATGAATATGCGTGTTGGCGTATTACAACTAGACGAAATACGACTTGGCTACGAGTACAGCGAAGGCCAAGGAATCCCGATCGTCTTCTTAGGCGGCGCAACCTCAACTACTGAAACATGGAAGCCAGTACTGGAGTTACTACAAACCGATCGACCTGTTTACCTAGTTGATCATCGCGGCCATGGCCGCTCGTCTCGAGTAGCCAACGGCGACTACGGAAAGTTTGTTGGCCAAGTTTCAGACACACGCCAATTCCTGGAAAACGTGAGCGGACCCAGCACCCTCGTAGGCCACTCACAAGGCGGCATCCAAGCCTTCTATACAGCAGGCACCAGCCCCGATCTTGTTACCGAACTGTACTTGGAAGACATAACACCCCACTTCGTTGCAAACAGTCGGCATGTGGTCAGCCCATTCATCGCTGCATTGAAAAGCGTCGGCGGAGAACTCGAAAAGGCACTCGCAGCTCATGAAAAGGGACCTGAAATGGCGGCGCGAATCGCAGCAATTTCCCTTGGAGAGGGAATCACCTTCGGTGATGTCCGATCCGATGAGAGCTTACAAATCATGGGTGACGGGGTGCTTCAGATGGACCCAATGATCTTCAAAACCTTCTTCGAAGCCGACTCGGTGCCAGCCTTTGATTTCGACGAAACCATTCGAGGTGTGCGATGCCCGATACATGTAGCGCACGGTGTCCCCGAACTCGGTGGGCTTGTCCTGGAAAGCGAACTTGATGATTTACGAGCCAAAGGATGCGAGGTGACGTCTACCCGCATTGAAGGAGTAGGGCACAGTGTGCACACCGACGCTGTAGATCGATTCGTGTCTGACCTTGGAAGGTTCCTGGAATCAAGCGGGTAAGTCGATGTTGCACCTGCAGCGTGAAGTCGACCACATCTATACATGTGAACACGGCACCAGGGGCACCCCCCGAGGGGAGGGCCTTAACGGTTAGAGTCTGTCCCCGTGCTGAATTCAACTGCCCGACCGATAATTGAAACCTTGCTGCAGAAGGCTTCAGCTAAGGAGCCTTGGCGAACAGAGCATTTAAAAGTTGAAGCCGACACTTATTGCAATACGAAATATCTGGAGACCGAGCATCGACGTCTCTTTAACTCGCTGCCTCAAGCAATCGCCCTTAGCGCCGACCTACCGAATGCCGGCGACACACTCACTCGCGAGTGCGGTGGACTTGATGTCCTCCTGACGCGAGATTCAACTGGGGGAGCGAATGCTTTTCTAAATGTCTGTAAACACCGATCCGCGCAGGTAATGCCAGAGGAAAGATCGTGTTCCATGCGCCTCGTTTGCCCCTACCACGCTTGGTCATATGACCTTGAAGGATCTTTGGTGGGCATCCCTGACAAAGAATCGTTTCCCGAGATAGAACTCCCACAAAATGGTCTCAGACGGCTGCCGATTCACGAAGGAGATGGCCTTATCTGGGTAACTCCTTCGATCAACGACGAGGCGACTTGCACGCCCAGCCTCGGCTCATTATTAGATGACTTCACCAGCTTCGACCTCGACGGCTACGAGCATTGGCGCACACACCACTTCGAATTAGAAATGAACTGGAAGCTCGTTATCGATACATTCCTTGAGCCGTACCATTTTGCTTCTCTTCACCGCGACACCGTTGGACCGATCTTCATCTCGAACCTCTGCCACGTTGAACGTTCTGGTCCTCATATCCGTGAAGTCTTACCTCGAAAAAGTTTGCTGGACCTGGCAGAAATCGATCCCAACCAATGGGATCTCGTGCCACACAGCGCCCTGGTCTACGTGTTGTTTCCAGCAACAGTTTTCGTGATGCAAGTCGATCATGTCGAAACTTGGCGAATTACACCTCACCCAACTGACCCTTCGCAGTCGGTTTGTGATCTCGACTTTTATATTCCTCAGGGCTCCATAAGTGGGGCCGACCAGCAATATTGGGAGAAAAATTGGAAGCTCACAGTGGACACGGTTGTCAACGAAGACTTTATTGCGATGACAGGTGTGCAACGCGGCCTCAGCTCTGGAGCATTTCCGTCGATCAACGTGGGTGCCAACGAGCCAGCTTTGGGAATGTTCCACAGCATTTTGAAAGAACATATGACGCCGATTTCTGAGGTGTCATCTAACAGTCATCTCTGAGGAACGTAAGAAGCTCCTCAAAGTGCATGCCCGAAAGGTTCACACCTTCGACTAAGACCTATAGCCCTGTGTCTACACGTGTGAGCGCCGTCGTAGACTCTCCTTTGGAGGACGTTGACATGCTCTGAGTGCTAACTGCTGCTGTAGCTGGATGGTCATCCATGCGACTTGCCAAGCGAAACAAAGACAAAGCTTCGCCTATAAAAGAATCTGCTGACGAGCAAAGCGAAATTTCCGAACAAAGCTGAGGACGTTCGTTCAGTCGGCCCGAGTCGATACCTGTGGATACACACCTAGGGGCACCTTTCGAGATTGCGAACTAGATTCCCTCGCTATACAGCGCTTGTCATCTCCGATGGGCGTCGATATCGACTGTACGATCCACTAGGTGAAACGCATTCATGTAGGCCTCAAGGTCGAAGATATCGACACGGCTATGGGGTTCTACAGTCGCCTCTTTGGTACCGAACCCAGCCTCGTGCGAGCCGACTATGCCAAGTGGATGCTTGACGACCCACTAATGAACTTTTCCATCGACATCCATGGAGAAGGAAAGGCTGGCGAGGCTCACTTCGGTATTCAAGTAACGAGCCCAGAAGAACTAGAACAGATGCGAACGCACTTCGATAACAGCGGTCTCGAGCGAACTGACCAAAATGACCTGATTTGTGGCTACCAACTGCAACATAAATCATGGGTGGTAGGCCCCAATGGAGAGATGTGGGAGACCTTCTTCACTGAAGGTGTCGTGGACGGCGCGGGTTACGGTAACGAAGATACGCCTCAGGTGTTACCCGCTGGCGCAGTCGATACGAGTGGCTACTGCTATGGCTAGATAACTAAGCAGCGCCTGCGCTTATCTACACCTCGGGGCTTCAAGTTCTATCGAGGGTGATCGAGGCGCCAAGATCTATATCTTCTGACCGACTAACAACCAGAGTTGGCCCGTTTGTTGTTTCTTGCCACTTTGTAAGATGCGGCCGGTGGGGACAATGACCGATCTCACGTTTGCGGAGGTAAACCCGGTCCTAGCGCTTTCAGCGACGAGGTCCATGTCTCTCATTGGTCCCCAGAAAGGCTCATGGTTGTTGTAGGTGTCCCAGTCAATCATTGACTGGGACAGATGATCGACGCCTTCGTATCCGGGGAAGTCTGCGTGAATCATGAGGCCCCCAGGTTTGAGTAGTCGATGACATTCAGCGAACGTCCGACGCAAAGCCTCGGGCGGGAGTTCATGCAGAACTATGTGGCTAACGATCAAATCGAACTTCTCGTCGGGGAAGCTAGTGTCTTCACAATTTTGTTGCGAAAAATGAACCTTGGCACCGAGTGCCTCGGCTCGAGCATGTCCGTACCGGAGTACCGGAGCACCCAGATCTATGGCGTGAACTTCCGCTGCTGGAAAAGCTTGGGCGTAAGGAAGGGTTGCGTGGCCGACCGTGCAACCCATATCCAAGATCTCATTTGGGGAAAACGTTGGATGTTCGGCTGAAAGGTAGTTGTCGATGATGGAACGCCCGTAGTCATCGTTCAAGGCGCCCATCTGGCCCATTGCATACAGATAGACGCCTCGATCATAAAGGGCGCCAACGGAAACGTCGTTGTCGCCGTATTCGCCGCGGTAACCGCCGGGCATGGCATGTATATCAACATCCCACTGGTACCAGGGCAACTCGAGATCCGGGTCGAGAAGAAGCGACCCGCGTGGATCTTCGATCCTTGCTGCCTCGCTCAATTCTGTCGCTTGTCGTTCGATGCAATCAGCAACCGTCGACCAAAGAAGATGTTGGCTCGTGCGGCGCAATGAACTCCACAGACGGTAGTACCCGATCTTGCTAAGAGACTGCCGAACCTCATGCCGATTTTGGGGTGCTTGTCCGTGTTGTTTTTCCCATGCAGCAGCTGCTTGGTGTTCATATAACTCGCGAACCCCTGGTGTGACTCTGCCAGCAATATGGGTTTTGAGTGCCTGTACGAAGCGTCCTCGCGACCGTTCAAAGTCGTTTTCCTTCGGGAGCATGGCATGAGCTTGCTGCGTCATGATTCCTTTCTAAGTTCAGAAAAGGCCCGATCAACGACTTCTAAATATGATTCGGGAGACTCCTCATTCACGATTTCTTCGCGCATCTCTTCCAACACCCGAAAAATGCGAGCTACAAAGGCTGCTGCATCTTCTAGTCGTTGTTGTTCATCAAGTTCACTGAGTTCGTACGCCGTTATAAGACCATCTTCAATAAGGTCCTTCTCGGCAAGAACTTTCTCTAAGGTTTGGATTCGCTCCGTAAGGGCCCAGACCTCTGCGGCGAGAGAGGTCACGACCTGCACCATCGCGTCTGATGCCCCTTCGTCATCAAAGTACGTCGGTCGTGAGCCCTTTGCTTTGGCCGGAAAAATGCGACCGTCGTTGGGAGCAGCTGGGTTGGAAGAGCGCGCCCCCCTGACCTGAGCCATGCCAACCTCCAGACAGTTGCTGTAACCGCGTTGAGATGTTACTCCGCCTGATCTTGGTCAGTTCTTCGGAATTGCTCAGGGTTCGTCTGGTCGTTTAAGTAGTTGCGTTTCCCGAAAACAGAAAGAACTTTCCAGAGGTCTTTTCTGTGCGGTGCTGTCCGTTACGCGAAACTACGCCCGGTGGGGTGCCACTCCTAAGGATTACGAACCTGGAGGTCAACATGTTGATCCAAGAAAAGTACGAATCAATGCGCATTGAAAAAAGTGACTCTGGGGTCACGGTGGTGACCCTGAACCGCCCTGAACGTCTTAACGCTGTGAACGGAGTGATGCATAAGGAACTAAGCACCTTTAGCAGAGACGCTGACTTAGACCGAGATACCAGGGTGGTGGTCTTAGCCGGCGAGGGCAGAGCTTTTTGCGCGGGAGGTGACTTCGGAGGAGATTCCCCAGGCGACGCACCCACGGCGGAAGAAGCGCGCCAAATCGTTGACCATTTACTTGAGATGCATAAACCGATCATCTCGGCTGTCCAGGGATACGCCATGGGACTCGGTGCCACAGTGTCACTCTTATGTGATGTTGTTGTAGCGGGACCCACAAGCGTGTTCGCAGACACCCATGTCAAAATGGGAATAGGCGCTGGTGATGGCGGTGGGGTCATCTGGCCACTGCTCATGGGAGTCAACAGAGCCAAATGGTTTTTGATGAGTGGTGATCGAGTCACCGGTCAAGACCTTTTCGATATGGGTCTCGTCAACTTCTTGTCTGAAGATGACCAAATTATGGCAACAGCATTAGAAAAAGCGGAACAACTCGCCGCCGGGCCGCTAAAAGCCATCATGGCGTCGAAAGTGCCAGTTAATAACTACATGCGGTTCATGTCGAACATGATTTTGCCGCTCTCATTGAGCATGGAATTCGCCACCATGAACACCAAAGACGCGAAAGAAGCGGTGAGCGCCTTCCAAGAAAAGCGCGAACCAAACTTCAGAGACAACTAAACAAGTTCGCGAACAGGGAGCAACGGGTCGCAGGTCCAAAACCTTACTTCCCAACAAACAAAGTCCCTGTTCTGAAGCGCTCTCAATGGAGAGGGGCTGACAGACTTTGTTGATACGTTACACAGCGGCCTTTGTTGCTTTGTTGTTGGCGGGTTCAGGGTGCGGCCGCTCGAGTTCATTTCAGACAAAAGTCCTTGAGGAACAAATACAAGAACTCAAAGAACCACAACAAGAGTCAATAGCGACCACAGCGCAGCCTGCGGCTGGCTTGACGTTGTCCGCCGAGGCGACAACCACGTCAGCGACGCGAACTACTACTACGGCGGCTCGTGGGAGCACCACAGCCGTCCCTGAGGTCGAAAGCGACGAGACGGAAACAACGACCGATGTCGATAAAGCGGTCAACGATCGTTCCCTGGGAACGAACTACGTTCCGATCGAAGGGTGCCTTGAACGAGACGTCGCGTTCGCTCCATACGTCGACCCGGTTGACATGTCCTGTGATGACAGGTTCCTTTACATCGAAACCGACAACCTCGCTGATCACGAGATGATGGTCGGTATCACCACCTGGAACGGCCAGGTGCCACTCCCGCAGGTGTTCTACGCAGTTAACTCGTGGGCGATTCCGCTACACCCAGAATTTTATGAGACGACATCGCAAACGACTGGTCGTGGCCCTATTGCGGTGGCGATCAACGGCGTGATGATCTTCAACCCGACGCAACAAAGTGGGGTTTATTCACTCACCACTGACCCTTACCTGATCGGTGAACTTGACCACTGCGGAGGCCATTCCGGTCGAGGTGACGACTACCACTACCACATTGCACCGAACTGCCTTGGAGGAGATCGAATCGCCAACGACGGAGACTTCCGTGGCATCGTCGCTTACGCCATGGATGGCTATCCCATCTATGCCAACGCTGCCATGCCTGACGATGCCGAACTCGACGAATGTGGTGGTCTTGGCGCGACAGTCGAGGACTACCGGTACTTCGCCACCGAAGAATACCCGTACGTGAATGGCTGTTTTCGCGGTGATTTCGACACAAACCTGCAACCCCACGCTCCTCCAATCCGAGACATAGAGCGGGGCACACCCAAAGAGATCGAAATTACGGCCCTCTACACCGACGACTACGGCAAGAACCACATGGAATACGAATTTGACGCCGTCACCCGGTCGGTGACCTACATCGCAAATGGAGACGAATGCTTCGACTTCGAGTTCGTCGATGACGTCACGACCGGAATTATCCGCCGCGCCGAGACCTACTGTCGCCGCTAACTGAGAGACTCGACGGAAACTGGTGGCACAAATGTTTACCAATCAAAGGATGTAATCAATGGCTGGCACCGTTATACGTTCAAGAGCGCTTGAGGATGCTCACCCACACCCCGAGATGATTCGGTCCGGAGCGTTTTCTGCGGGGATGAAGGCAGGCCCGTTCCTGTACGTCTCTGGATGCATAGCCGGAGATCTGACAAAGGACATGGCGGGGCAGGCACGGGAGGAATTTTCTTTCATCGAGCTAGTCGTCAAAGAAGCTGGCTACGCACTCACCGACGTCGTCAAGTTGCAAGCCTTCATCACTGATCCAGTGAATTACCCGGCGTACAGCGCCGTTCGAAAAGAGTTCTTTCCGAAAGACCCACCGGCTAGTACAGCGGTGGTCACGGGGCTGTTGATTCCCGAGGCCCTCATCGAGATTGATGTCGTCGCGTACAAGGTCGATGAGTAACCTAAGTTTTTGCAGAAGTAAACACTAATTACGCGCGGTGTCGTGGTGGGACAGCATGCGCGGTGTCTGACGTAATAGGTTCGATCCAGCTACGCGCTATTTGAGGGTTTCTCTGATAGTGCGGCCGGTAGGAGGTCAGCAATGGAGTTCGGCGCAGTCTTTCCCACATGTGAGATTGGTAACGACCCGGCACAGATCCGTGCTTGGGCGCAAGCGGCTGAAGACCTCGGTTATCGGTACATCGTGACTTATGACCATGTTCTTGGTGCCGACCACGCGGGTAGAGACCCGAAGCTCACTGGCCCTTACACCCAGGACCATCCGTTCCACGAACCTTTTGTGCTCTTTGGGTTTTTGGCCGGGATTACCAATTCCATCGAGTTTGAGACGGCTGTGATCATTCTCCCTCAACGACAGACGGTGCTAGCAGCTAAGCAGGCAGCTGAGGTTGATCTGCTATCGGGAGGACGCTTGCGGCTAGGTGTAGGTACCGGCTGGAATCACGTCGAGTACGAATCCTTGGGAGTGCCGTGGGCGGGGCGGGGACGTTTGTTCGACGAACAGATCGAGATGATGCGTCGCCTCTGGACCGAGGAGATAGTTAACGTTGATACTGCCTACCACCGGATAGAAAGGGCTGGGATCGCTCCGCGACCGGAGCAGTCCATACCAGTGTGGCTTGGTGGATCATCAGAAATTGCTATGCGGCGAGCAGCTCGGCTGGGTGACGGGTTCACCTTTGCCAGCGCTGGGAGTCGCACCATTGAGCTTGCCGATCGGTTGCGGGAGATGATCTCCGAGGAGGGTCGAGACTCATCAACGTTTCCGATCGAATTCAACATGCCCTATGGCCTGGGACCAGAGAAGTGGGTTGGTCTGACAGATCAAGCTCGAAAGTCTTCAATCTCTCACCTATGCGTCAACACGATGAGTGTGACGTCGGCATGGTCGGGGACGCCACCCTCAGGTCTTGAATCGGTAGATGACCACATCGCTGGTCTGGAGAGATTCATGACGGCCGTTGGTTGATTCCGCGCCTCAGGTAAGTAGCTCTGCCACTGCCCGTTCGACCTTGGTTCCAGTGAAGAAGTCAGGGGAATTCGCCGTCCAAAATCGCGCCGGATTGGCAAAGGTGAATTCACGAAAATCGTCGCGGCTCATCACCTCTTCCTCTACTAATTCCCAGGCGTGAGGCAAGACTCGATCCATGTGTATGACGTCGAAGTGTCCAATGTCGGAAGAAAACAACGCGTTAATCCGAGACCCGAAAGGGTTGACATCAGTGTTGAACGCGGTGGCGTTCATTCGGTCATCAGCCTCGCAGCCAAAGTAAAAGTTCGGAACAAAAAGGTCCGCGATATCTTGTTCCGTTTGGATACCGCAAGGGGCGTAATCGTCGAGCTCGTCCTGGCCACCGTCATTGGTGGAAGCTGCACTGTTGAGCGCCGCAAACAGCGCATTATCGAGGTCCAACATGAGTTCGGCCATGTCGTCGGGACCGAATCGATGCGCGAGTTCGATCATTAGTTGATGGTCAAGAGTTGCGGGATCGTTGTACTCAAGTGCCACTCGGTTGCGTTTTTCCCAATGTTCGATGAGGTCTACGAAGAGTTGACACGCCCACGCAGCACCCCCTTCGAGAAATCCCATCCGAATATCAGGGAAGCGGCGAGTTACACCGCCAAGGAACATGCTTTTACAGATCGCTTCTGCCGTGGAGGCAAAGTGTCCGATGTGGTTGTAGGTGAAATTGGTAGGGGACCGCCGAAGGGCATAGCCCCGACCTCCTGAATGAAAGGTGGGTGATACGCCGTATTCGATGCATGCCTGCCAGACCGGGTCGTAGTCATAGGGGCTATCAATACCGAAGACGTCATAAGTGACCGATCCAAGCCGGTGCGCTTTGTGGTCGCCTACCTCGGCTGCTGGCACTGGCCGAGGAACCATTCCGCTGAACAGGCACGCCTTCAAACCCAATTTTTCACGAATGTAAACGATCTCGTCGATTGCTTCGTCGGGGGTGTGCATCGGAATGAGGGCCACGGGAGTCATGGCATCGGAGTAATCAGCAAAAAACTCGGCGCTGAAGATATTGAACGCGCGGCTAGCCGCTCTTCGAACTTCAGCATCTGCTTGCATCATGGTGGCGAACCCGCCCGTGGGATACATAACGCAAAAGTCCAGACCGAATTCATCCATCCGTTCCGACAGCAGTTTGGGCATCATTGCTGTGGCCCGATCTCGAGTGTTCTTCATCGGAAGCATCCAAAACCCCGGATGTCCGTACCCCATGTGTGCTCGCCCGGTCGGTCCCATCTCTTGTAGCGGCACGATTTCTTGAGTGCCGGTGAAGCCCGCTAAGGCTTTCTCACCTCCAATTTCGTACATGCGTCGTTGAACCATCGGTCCGAATTCGAGCCAGTGGGCATCTGAGTCGATTATTGGATGACTCAATTGACCGCGAATTTCAGTGGCGCTTACTTTGCTAGCTTCCGATTCAACGGTATTCATGGGGCCCCTCCCAACTTGCAACTGTTTCGACACTAGTCAGATCGGCCCTATCAGGGCTAGGGCCTTAGACCGTCGGTCTACCTGCGCTCCCTTACCTGTCGCACCTGCGAGCCTCATGTGTCGGTGCGAAATTACGGCAGTCTGTAGAGCCTGCTAGGTTGCAAACTAAACATTCGTTTAGTTAGTGGTCGTTTAGACCATTTCCATGGGGGGAAAAATGAAGCGAAGGATTTGGCGCTTATTGGCGTTGTTCGTGGTGTTTGCGATGGTGGCCGCGTCATGCGGTGGTAGCGACGATGACTCTGACTCGTCTGCTTCTAGTTCTTCTGAAGAAGAGACTGGTGGTGTCCTTTCTCAAGAGGACATTGACGAAGCTTTAGAGGCTGACGAGGAGGAAGAAGAAGCTGAGGTGACTTTTGATCGATCAACGATCGACGGCATCTGGGAAGAGGCCGCGTACAACCGTCAGCAAATGATCGCGAAAATCACAGCCAAGATGGACGCCGGTGAATGGGGTGTCGGGGACGACAACATCCTTCGCGGGCCCGCAGGTTTTGAAATTGACCTCAATGACTGCCCAAGTGACTGGTCAAATAACTCGGGCATCACTGACACCGAAATTCGGATCGGTCACACAACCGCGATGTCTGGAAACCTGGCGGCATACGGAAACCTTGGTGTGGGTTGGAACGCCTACTTGCAAACCGTCAATGCTGATGGTGGCATAGCTGGTAGAGACGTCGTGCTGTTAGTCAAAGACGACGGCTACGTTGCGGCTCAAACCATTGAGTTCATCGACGAGTTGATCGAGTCGGAGAATGTTTTCGCCTTGTTGACTCTTGGTTCGCCTAACACGTTGGCTGTCTACGACAAGATCAACGATGAGTGCATCCCACATCCGTTCGTGATGACTGGCCACCCGGCCTGGGGCGACCCGGAGAACCATCCGTGGACTAGCGGCCTACACATGTCGTACTCCACCGAAGCGGTGCTTTGGGGTACCTGGATTAAGAACAACCTTGCCGACCAGCTTCCCGTAAAGGTCGCAGGTCTGGTTATGGACAACGACTTCGGTCTCGCATATGAGATCGGCTTCGAGCTGTACGCCGAGTTGAACCCGGACGTGGTCAGTGAGTACCTCCCGGTGAGACATGATCCGGCGGCACCAACGCTGACTAACGAGGTCACTACCATCGCCGCGTTTGAACCGGATGTGTTTATCTCCATGACTGCCGGTAACCCTTGCGTTCTGGCCATTCAGGAAGTCGAGGCTGCTGGTTTGCTCGCCACGCTCGATGCGGCATTCACTCCATCGGTGTGTAAAGCAATCGCCGCGTATATGAAGCCAGCAGGCATGGCCGCACATGATTGGTATGTCGTGGGTGGCGGCAATAAGGACTCCACTGACCCCAAGCATGCTGATGAGCCGTTCATTTCCTTTATTAACGGCATGCTCGAAGATCAAGGGCTTGACCCCGCAATTTCGCTGTACGCGGCAGGCGTGAGCTACGGCTACCCGCATACTGAAATGTTGCGAGTGGCTGCTTCGTTGCCTGGAGGCCTGAGTCGGACCAACTTCATCCTTGCTGTCAGAAATATCGCCATCTATCACCCGCAGATTCTCGATGGAATCCAAACGGGTTTGAATGGTGCCGCTGACGCCTACTTCGTGGAAGGTTCCGACTTCAGCCAGTTCGATGCCGAAGTGCAGACATGGACCCAGGTTGGCGACATATTGGACTTGAACGGTGGAACCCCGAACTGTCGGTGGGACAAGGATCAAGGCGGATGCCGGTGAGCTGAATTAGCTCAATAATGTCAAGTGAATGGGGCGGAGCCGGCAGGCTCCGCCCCATTCGGTTTTTAGGTGATGCCTACAAACTGTGTCTTGTTCAAGTAGGTGTTGGCAGATGCCGCTGACGTGCCGCTTCCCACGCTGCTTCATCATTAAGGGTTACGACATGTTCATTCCCGTACCGTGGCGTGAACTTGATCCGGTCATGGAGCAGGGTGACTCTGCCATCATCGGTAAGTCTCGTGGAGAATCGTTTTTCGGTCCAGGACAATCCCGAGGTTGCACACAGATAGTCGTTCGCGTCGCTGAGGTCGGCCAGTTCGCGACTATCAGCAGCAAAATGGTAGTCCGCTCGCCAATGAGGCTCGCCACCGACGTGCTGTTCGGATTCGAGTTGGCGGCGCCCGTCGTTTCTCTTGGTCAAGCGAAATCGTCGACCAGCAGCAACGTCGTTGACGACGGCATCGCTGTTGAGTGGTAACGGGCGAGTGAACGACTCCCCGAACCCGACGTCGATTAGCCAGGGTTCATCAAGATCGACCCGAATGCAGAGGTGGTCTTCCATTGGTGACGGTGTGTCCGTCAGTACCACCAGTGCACTCATGCGAGCTATTCGAAAGTTCAACGCTTCAAGTAGCGCTGCGAAAACTCCGTTCAACACGAAACACCAGCCACCACGACCCTCCAGTACTGCGGGCAAAGACCAGTCGAGTGATGTTGTCACCGGCAGGTGGTCATATACATCGAGGTTTGTGAACGGCACGCTGGTGAGGTGCGCATATTGAAGCGCAGCTAGGCCATCGTGATCGACCGTCACAGATGAAGCCTCCACTCCAATTCGGTCAAGGTACAGAGCGACATGCTCGTCTGTGAGTTCCTTGATCATCACAGAAGCCTATGTGGGGGTGGGGGGTCCTAAACGGTGAGGGTTGAGGAATGAGTGACGGCGTGAGGGGCGACCGAGGTCGGGCCCGTTCTGATCCAGATGGAACAAGGTGAGCCTCAACGAGATTCTTTTCGCCTCAGGTGAAAGCAATGGGAGGTACGCGGTACCCACCGAGGAGAGTCTCCAAATACCGTGCAAATTCCAGAGTGGTGCGGTCGCCGAGGTATGGGCCTACTACCTGAATACCTACGGGTCGCCCGTCATCTGTCCATCCAGCGGGAACAACGGTGGAAGGAAGATACACGTAGCCGAACTGAGAGGTCCAAATGATGAGATCTGAGTAGGGGCGAATTGTTCCGTCAACCGTCAAAGTGCGGGTGTACAGGTTTCCTTCGTGTTGGTGTTCGAAGGCTGGTACGAAGGCCACAGGCGCTAACAACACGTCAAAGTCATTAAAGAAATGGGCCCATAGGCGGCGGTTGGTATCGCGTGCTTCGGTAAGTAACAGCCAATCTCGGTGCGACATGGTGGAGGACCGCGCTCGCATACGCATTGTCGGGCTTGCAGAAGAATCAGCCGCGAGTTCTTGCAACGCAGCGGTCTCTTCTTCGGTGCGCCCAGGTGATGTTGCAGCTGAAATCAACAGTTGTCCGACGGAACGCACATCGTTGAACGGCACCCCCGGACGTGCTGAACGGTCAATAGAAATGCCATCGGATTCCATTGCTGTGACCGCGTCTGTTAACACACTCGACACGGCTTCGCTGACAGGACAATCAGGATCGTCGAGCCAGGCAGCGACCCTAAGTTCCTTAGCGGTGCCCCGCGTAGCGGGTAGCTCTAATCTCCAACCGCTGCTGGCATCGTTACGTGGTCCGCGAATGACGTCGAACAACAGCCCCAGATCATCAACGGTTCGAGCGAGCGGACCGAAAACGTTGACGTCAGCTTCGCTGAGACCATACGAAACATGATCGATGTAACCGATTTGTGAAACGACCCCAAAGCTTGGCTTATGACCACAAACCCCAGCGAAATGAGCAGGTAGACGAACCGATCCACCGATATCGGTTCCAATGTCCAAGGCAGTCAGCCCCGACGCCAATGCAGCTGACGCTCCACCCGACGAACCGCCGGGACCGCAGTCCAGTTTCCAAGGGTTGTTTGTTGTGCCGAAAATGTCGTTAAAGGCCTGCACGTCACCGGACCAGCGGGGAAGATTCGTTTTGCCAAAAATCACTGCACCAGCGTCTCTGATTTTGGCGACGACCTCGGCGTCGTGCGTAGGTACGTGATTCTCTAGTTCGACGGCCCCACCCGTCGAACGAATTCCCCGAACCGCGATCGCGTCCTTGATTGTCATTGGCAAACCAGCTAATTCACCGACATCGTCGTTCGCCATGCGGCGTTGATCCGATGCTTTCGCTGTGGCCTCGGCTTGGTCAATGTCGAGCGTCACAATCGCGTTGATGTGCGGATGTAGGGCTTCGTTTCGCTGCACGAAGTGTTCGAGTAGTTCAACGCTCGAGATCTCACGCTCAGCGAGCATGCTTAACAACTCGCGCGCAGATCGAAGACCTAAAATGTGAGACTCAGCATCAGCAGACATGAAAGGAACCTACCTTCAGAGGGTCATTAGATGCAGTGATGCCGTTGTGTGAAATGATGCTCACTCTGGGATCGGAGATAACTATGACTATCCAATTGCGACGCTATGAGGTTGAAGCCGGCGGGTTACAGCGCCTGGCTGCTTGGTTCCCCACCATTGCAGCTGTGCGCGACAAATACGGATTCAAAATCGAATTCGCCTACGCGGACAACGAAAATAGCGAATTTGTCTGGGCCGTTAGCTATCCCGGCGACATTGAAGCTTTCGAATCAGCCCTAGCGGTATATAACGAATCTCCAGAACGCGCTGATGCCTTCGACGGGTTTAGCTCACCTGTCGCTCAGATGCACCTCAGCTACGTAACACCCGCCGCAGATCTGGGATGAGAACGGGAACAACGACCAACGAGGCCTAACAATGACTAATACCTACGAGAACATCGAGTTCGAATCAGAAGGCGCGACGCTGCGAGGGAGACTCCACAAATCCGCCACCCCCGAAGCCACGCTGATCGTTATGGCGCACGGATTTTCGGCAACTGCGCACATGTCGATCAACACTTTTGCCGGTCACCTCGCCGCGGCTGGTCATCACGTTTTTGCCTACGACCACCGTAACTTTGGAACTAGCGACGGCGAACCGCGATTCGCTGTTGACCAGTGGCGTCAAATTCGCGGCTACAGCGACGCCATCACTCACATACTGAACGTTGCAGGGGTGACAACTGATCAAGTTGTTGTGTGGGGCGAAAGCATGGGCGGCGCAACCGTGCAATTCGTCGCGGCATTCGACTCAAGAGTCACGGGTGTCATCGCCCACACCCCAGGATGCGGAGAACAATATGTGGAGCCCGCCGCCGATTCGAGCGACTTCGCCGCGATGAAGGCTTACTGGGAGGAAGGCGACCTAACCGACGAACCAGCTGCCACCGTCTCGGTTCGGTTTGCTGATCTGCCTACTTCAGAAGCTCCCGTCATACTTAACTTTGATGCTGCCCGCGACTATGCCGAAACGTACGGCCAGCGCCCAGAATCATTGTGGTCAAACGACGTTGACATCATCGTACGTACAGCACCTGAACTCTCGGTGCCTGTAGCGGCTGCCCAACTCACCGTCCCGACGCTGTTCGTTGTTGCATCCGATGACGAAGTTGCACAGGCGTCGCCAGCAGTTACACGACAATGTTTCGACAGTATCGCCGCGGCGAAAGTTTGGGAAAATATTGACGGTGGACATTTTGGGTTGCTTTATGAGAACTCCGACCTATTCCACAAAGTGGTTGACGTGGATCTCGTATTTGTCGGTGAACACCTCTAGCCCATGAAAAGGTCGCCTTCGCCGACAACGCTAAGCGGCAACAACCCAACAGACCGTCGTGGCGAGGTGAATTCGCAAAAGCGTTGGAAGGCGCTCCTTCTTTTGGCAGCTCTGTTGCTCGGATCAGGATGTAGTAGCGCTGCGCAATGGAATGAATCACATAAAGCAAACTTTTTGCGAGCCTGCCGACGAGGGGCGGGCTATGAAAAACAAGATCTGTGCACACCGTTGGCCACTGAGATCGACACAAAAATTCAACAAGGCGCATCGAAAACATGTCTTCTGTTCGCAGCTAACGAAATTTCGGTCGCCGCAGAACCCGAACAACGCGAACAGGCGCGAGAGAAGTTCGATAACTGCTAAACGCGGTAGCCCATCTTTTGTCCTGCGCGAACCCCGCTTCGCGAGCCACACTGTGTCATGGACATGGGAATTGGGCTTTGGTGTCTTCAATCGACTGCCACAAACCCGCGATCGTTTGAACAGGCTTACCAAGAACTCGTCGATGACGCCCGCTTAGCTGAGAACAACGGCATTCATAGTCTTTGGTTGTCAGAACATCACGCCTACTACGACGGGTATTGCCCGGCTTTGCTGCCCGCAGCATCCGCAGCGCTCGCAGCCACCGAACGGTTAGAAGTCGGTACCGGAGTCCTATTACTGCCTCTTCACGAACCGAACCGGGTGGCGAACGCCGTCAATCTTCTCGATGCGCAATCACAAGGCCGATTCCAGTTGGGGGTCGGCATGGGCTACCGGCCTATCGAATTTACGATCAAAGATGAACTCATCAGCAACCGCCTGCAATTGATGAACTCAGGTCTCGACGCGCTCCAGACGGCGGTGAGCGCCCCGACATGGGTGGGAGTCAGCAGCGAAAAAGCGGCGCGGCGGGCCGGACGACGCGGCCTCGGGTTGTTTATCTCGGGCGCGTTTTCACGAGACGTCGTGAATGGCCTCATTGCAGCTCATCGCACAGAATGGGAAACATCAGGTTCGCCGGGCGGAACACCACCTCCGATTGGACTTCTTCGTAACCTGTGGATTGTCGATACCGAAAGCGAACGACGTAAGGCCCTTGAATGGGTGCGTTCCAGCTACTTGGTTTATGCAGGCCTTGGCTGGGGTGCAGACAAAACAGGGGTCGATTTCGTCAGCCAAATCGAAGCGTCAATGGACGAAGTTGAGCGTTCAGCCACAGTCGGATCAGCGGAAGAGATCGCGGAGGACTTCGAAGGCTACGACGTCGACCTAGTGGTCTGTCGCGTCGGATACGACCAGCCCCCGCGCACAGCACTAGTAGAAGTTATTGAGCGCATCGGGCAAGAACTTTCGCCACTGGTCCAAGAACTCGGGGTGCAACGGTGAGACTCGTTCTAGATCTCCGAAAAGTTAGCAGCCACCATGACCGCCGCCGGCTAGCTAGCGAGGCAGACCAGCACGGTATTTGGGGGACAGTTGTCACCGGACCACCTGGTTCCGAATGTGTCGAAGCCGCTGCCATCGCAGCAGTCACAAGCAATCTCAGCATCATCGTCGACGTGGACGGTGATGCTGCGCATCCGACAACGTTGGCTGAAGAAGTTGCTGTGCTGGATCAGATCTCGCGGCGACGCACAGTATTAATATTTCGTGGTGAAACAACCACGAAACTCTCTGTGGTGGCTCTACTTAGCGGGCTTTCATCACAAGGAGTGATTCTTTCACCCCCACCCGCGCAAACTTCGGTGCCGGTGTTCGACCCGGAGGACATACCAGAAGCCGACCTTGAAGGGGACCTGCAAAACAGCGCCGCGATTATCGACCAATACCGCGACGCCAACACACCATTTCTTATCGTCTCATGGGATCGACCGATCAAAGAACTCGCACGTCATCTTGTTGGCAGAGCCGCGTCACCAGATTTTCCGCAAATGGTCGCTGATCTTGCCGATGAAATCGATCCGATTCAGTGATCAAATTCAATTGACACAGATAGCTTGCAGCGGCGTGCATTCCCGGCTTCAAAAAACTCGTTCGGTGGTCCTTAGCGGCGTAGCGGTCGTGCTACTGGTGGCCTGCGCGTCTTCTGAGTCAACGCAGGCTGACCAGACGACACCTACCAACACCACCCAACGCTCGACTGTGAACATCACACAACCAGCGGTTTCCACAACCAGTACAACAATGCCTGACGCGGTGGCCGATTCCGCTCCGCCGTCACCCACTTCAACCGTGCCACAAACTACAACGACAACGTCGACAACAACATCAACGCCGACGGTGACCACCACGGTGTTCGCTCCAACCGTCGCTATCACGAACAACGGCATCGTCGTCCGTGTCTCAGAGATAAATACTGACGGATGGCTAGTAGTTGACCCGTGCGGCGATGTGAAAAGCGTCTCAACAGCCACTCCCGTGCGCGACATCAGAGTCGTTCTCGACCCTGGGCATGGAGGGAAAGACCCGGGAGCGCGAGGCCCTACTGGTCTTGCCGAGAGTCGACTCAACCTCCAAGTCGCGCTTGCGGTCGCGGGACTACTTGAATTAAGAGAAATCCCTACCATGTTGACCCGCGCTGGGGACTATTACATGTCGTTGGATGAGAGGGTCTTCCTGGGAGATGCCGTCAACGCCGAAGCCTTCGTTTCGATACACCACAACGCGCCGACCGCAGCAAAATCAAACAAGCCGGGCACCGAAGTATTCGCTCAGACTGGAGACGATGGATCAGCTCGTCTGGCTGGACTGCTGCACCAAGAGGTGTTTGAAGTACTTGACGCTATCGAAGGTATTCAATGGACATCTCGCTGGGACGCAGGAGCCCTCCGAGTGGTCAACTCAGCCGGAGATGACGCTTACAGTCTCGTCCGCAAACCGCAGACCACTAATGCTCTTCTCGAAATTGCTTATCTCGCCAGCCCTTCAGAAGGCAAATTCCTTGCGACAGAGAACTACGTTCAACTTGTTGCGCACCCGATTGCCACAGCTATAGAAACATTTCTCACAACAGACGACGTCGGTACGCCACTGATCGAGCGAGCTCGAGTGCACAACCCGACCGGTGGTCGGCGAACATGCCCAACTGTTGAACTCGAATGAAATAGATCCCTTGTCAACGAAAAATTACGAGCCGAGGTCTAAGTTGACGGGTACCTAATATTGATGGAGGGTCAAGTGGACACTGATCTCAGCTACCTCGCCTGGAGTGCTTTTCTCTGCAGCGTGCTCTGGCTCCCATATGTACTCGAACGCATCCAAAGTCAAGGGCTCGGGAACGTTCTGACCTATCCGGAAGACCCACCGGCCCCTGCCGCATGGGCCCAACGAGCCCAGCGAGCACATCTTAACTTGGTCGAGAATCTGCCAGCCTTCGCAGCTCTGGTGATTATCGCTCACCTAACAGACGTCAACGCAGCCACAGGGGCGGGCATCTTCTTCTGGGCCCGCCTGGTACACGCGGTCGTACACATTCTGGGTATCGCCTACGTCCGCACCCTCGCCTTCGTTGTGAGTTGGGTCGGAATGCTCATGATTTTCTTCTCGCTTCTATAACCGACCAGAGCCCCATAAGAATAAAGCCAACCGGTTGTGCCTCGACCCGGGCGAACCTTGCTTAGCCGCGCCCTGGTACGCGTGTCCATCACTGGGGAATCGACACAGAAGGCCACCACATCCAGGGCAGCACCGACGGCGGTTTGTACAAAATTGTCTTCGAGTTCTTTGCTTTTAGGTAACCATCTGAATGTCAATTAGTGAGATGTTGATCAACTGCCACCAACAGTGATTGCGCCTCTCATTCCCGGATGGAGTGAACAGAAAAATTCGTAGGTCCCAGGCTGAGAAATCTCGATGGTCGCGGCTGTACCACCACCAACAACACCACTATCAAACTCACCTGTCGGATTTTCAGGAGTGCCAGCCGTAACGCTGTGAGCCTCAGGGTCGGCGTTAAAAAAGGAAATCTTTCCAGGTACGGCCGCTTCCGCTACCTGATAATCGAAGTCGGCGATCAGATTGGTGTTGCTCGCCGTTCTTGAGCCCAGAGAGCCCTCGCCAACAGCTTCGGGGTCCGACAAAGGCCAAATAGAAGGGTTCCACATGGAGAAAGCTCCAAGTTGGTTGTCGTGTCCGGTGTCGGCCCAAGCGTGGATCATCCACCCTTCGCTCGCGAAACCTTGGGGGCGGTCTAAAGGACCGTCGTCCTCCCCAGAACACACTGAAGGCAGCACCGTCACGTCTTGCCCCGCAAGGCGACACAAGTTGTAGTGAACATGCCAATTGTCTAATGGGCCACTGAACCCTTCGAAATGATCGTCGCCAGCAAAAGCGAACGGCATATAGAACGCGGCACCAGCGATCTCTACTTCACCACCCTTCCATGCACCGTCTTTGCAGCGCCCCAGCGCGCCAAACGGGGGAGTGGCGTCATCAGCTGATACGAACAAGAGAATTTCGGGTGCCGCTGGGTCAAATTTTCCGTCGATGATCAAGGGAAAGTTAGTGAAGTGCGACCCCATGTTCGGAGTTTGAGTGCCATCAGGTCGATAACCCGCGGCGCATGCATCGTTCACATCGCTGTATTGCTCCAATGCTCCTGCGACTTCACCTAACTGCGTCACCAGCTGAGTTAACTCAGAGCGGTTCATGTTGAGGGTTGAAGGTATCTCAGCCCCAGAGTCCAACAGTGCTTTGAGATCTCCGAATGAACAAGGCAATTCAACTTTTTGACAGCGTGTCTGACTGCCTCTGGGACCCTCGATCAGTGCCGGAATAATCTGTTCGCCGCTTCGTGCGAACACATATCTGGTGTAACCAATTCGACCCATGGGAGTGTCAGGCATCACCGAAGGAGCAAAAGCGTCGGAGGTGGGGGCGTTACTGGTGTGATCTAACTGCAAAGTGGGGTCACCTGAAACTGCCAACATGGAAACGCCACCCGATGTGGTGGTAGTTGACGGGTTAGCAGAAGCGACGGTTGTTGCCGGTGCCACTGTGGAATCGGTAGCGATGATCAAACCCGCACTTGTTTGGGTTGGATCGGCTTGTGTCGAAGTTGGTACGGCCCCGCCGGAACAACCGAGCACGAGGAGACATAGTGCCGCTATGAAAATTTTTCGAAACCCTGGGTGAGTCACCTCGGTATTGTGCAGCATTGATTCCCCGTTCTTCAAATAGTCGGTCTTGCAGTTCTAGATGACAAACGGACAAAGTAACTGAAACCATTGATTTTTGACAGGAGGCGCCATGCGTAATTTCGACGGGAAAATGGCCATAGTGACGGGAGGCGGCACCGGCATGGGTCGCGAGTTAGTGCGACAACTTGCAGCAGCGGGATGCCACGTCGCGATGTGTGACGTCAGCCCAGACAACATGATGGAAACCGAACGACTCGCTCTTTTGGAAACGACGGACGACGTACGGGTGACCTCACACGTTTGCGATGTAGCAGACGAAGCTGACATGTTGGCGTTTCGTAGCCAAGTTGAAGCCCGACACGCAGTTGAGCATGTCGATTTAGTGTTCAACAACGCTGGCATCGGAGGCGGCGGAAGTTTCGTGACTGATGAGGACCGAATGGCGTGGGAAAAAACTTTCGACGTCTGCTGGCGCGGGGTGTATCACGGATGTCGCGCATTTCTGCCGCTCCTCATTCGCAGCGAAGAGGGCCACATAGTGAACACCAGCAGCATCAACGGTTTTTGGGCGACTGTTGGACCTGACGTCCCTCATACGGCGTACTGTGCAGCGAAATTTGCGGTCAAAGGCTTTACCGAAGCCCTCAACATCGACCTTCGCCTTCACGCTCCCCATGTGATGGCACACGTCGTCATGCCCGGCCATATAGGAACTTCGATTGCTCTTAATAGCACTGCAGCGCATGGTGGCCCTGACCTCGAACGGATTCGAAAAACTCTGGCTGAACGAGGCACCGATGTGGACCAAATGAGTGACGCAGATCTGACCGAACTGGTTGTTTCTCGGGGCGAACGGTTTAGGGATGACGCCCCCACCACGGCAGCTGAAGCAGCTGCCATCATTCTCGACGGGGTGCGTGAGAAGAGTTGGCGAATCCTGGTTGGTGACGACGCAATCGTGCTCGACGAACTTGTCCGCGAGGACCCTGAATTCGCATACGAACCAGAGTTCCTGCAGCGAATTGTTGAACGCGGCCACCTCAATTATTTTGACTCCCGTTAAAAGGGAACGAAACGAACCGGTAACTTGCCGAACATGAAACTCACTGAGGGACCCAGGGTCAGGACCTCTCCCTTCTATGGCCGGTCGAAGGCCGCGGGGATGACGGTAGCAACGGTCTACAACCGTATGGTTCTGCCCATAGCCACTGATGACCCAACCGCAGATTATGAGGCGTTAACTCAGAGGGTTTCGTTATGGGATGTGGGTTGTCAACGCCAAGTACAGGTTCAAGGCCCCGACGCCCTCGAACTTTGCCAATACTTAAGTGCCCGCGACTTGTCACAACTCCGAATCGGCGTCGCCAAGTACGCGCCACTGTGCGATTATGACGGCCGTCTCATCAACGACCCCGTTGTACTAAGAGTTAATGAGGACACGGTGTGGTTCTCAATCGCAGACTCGGACGTCCTTTTGTGGATACGCGCGATTAGCGGTGAACGCGGTGACGATGTCGAAGTAAGCGAACCAGATGTTTCTCCGTTAGCCGTTCAAGGCCCGAGCGCAACAGACACCGTCGCGGCTGTGTTCGGAGAATGGGTGCACGAACTGAAGTTCTTCCATTTTCGACGGATCCACCATGAAGGTATTCCTCTAGTCGTGTGCCGGTCAGGTTGGAGTAAACAAGGCGGTTTCGAACTTTTCCTTGAAGACGGCAGCAAAGGAGACCAATTGTGGGATCTCATTTGGGCAGCCGGACAGCCCCATGGCATTCGAGTGGGTGCGCCCAATAACGCTGAACGAATCGAAAATTTTCTTCTCGCCTGGGGCTCCGACACCGACGCCGAGAGTGACCCCTTCGAGGCCGCAATCGGTAGCTATATAGATCTGGGCGCAACTCACGACTTTGTGGGAAAGAATGCGTTGCTTGCCAAACGAGCCGAAGGGCCGACCCGGGAGTTAAAAGGTCTATTGATCGATGGGGAGCCTCTCGAGGCGAACCCAGAACCGGTGGGACTACAAACTCCCAACGGCTCCTACGCTGGTCAAACCCGAGCTGTCGTCTACTCGCCGCGATACGAACGAAATTTAGGATTAGCGATCGTAGAGGTCCCGCAAAACCTTCCAGGTACCAAATTGCAGGTTCACACACCAACCGGATGGCGACCGGCGATCGTCGTTGACTTGCCCTTCGATCTGTAGCAAGGGCTCGATACCGGTAGTCTGGCCGGGTTCGCGGGCGTAGTTCAATGGCCAGAACCTCAGCCTTCCAAGCTGATGATGCGAGTTCGATTCTCGTCGCCCGCTCAAACTCAGTCGTGAACTGCAATAGGGGACAACGGAACCGCCCGATAGAATTCGGCCCTTGTGAAGACCACCGTGACCGAAGTCGACCCCGATGACCTTGCCGCTGCCTCCGAAGCAGAAGAGTCAGATGATGCTGGCGAAGCCCAAGAGCGCACCTTTGGACCCAAGATCAAGCTGACCGTCGAAGTCGATGAAGAAACTTTTGACGACGCCATCGATCAAGCATTTCGGAAAATCGCCAAAGAAATCAAAATTCCAGGATTTAGGAAAGGCAAAGTCCCACGGCCAGTCCTCGAATCACACATCGGCAGCGAATATGCCCGAGGCCAAGCACTAGAAGATGCCATTCCGGGCTACTACGCAGACGCCGTCCGAGCCGAAGCCGTTGACGTCATAGCGGCCCCTGAACTTTCCCTAACAAGCGGTGAAGATAGCGGCCTAGTTTGCTTCGAAGCAGTCGTCGAGACCCGACCCCGCATCAGAATCAGAGGTTACGAAGACCTGAAAGTCGAAATATCTAATCCGGCACCCAGCGATGAAGAAGTCCAAGAACAAATCGATGTACAACGACGCCAATCCGCTGAACTCATCGACGTGGAACGCCCCGCAGCTTCAGGTGATCAGGTATCTATCGATATTCAAGGAACCGTTGACGGCGAATCACTCCCAGGACTCACCGCCGATGACTACTTGTACTCAGTGGGAAGCGGCGGAATCGTCGAGGAGGTTGACTCTCAACTCGAGGGAGTAAGCGCAGGCGATGAACTCAGCTTCAACGCCGACCACCCGATGCAAGAAGACGTCACGATCGACTTTGAAATCAAAGTTCACGCAGTTAAAGAAGAAGTACTACCCGAACTCAACGACGAATGGGTCGAAGAAAATACCGATCATGAGACGGTGGAGGAACTGCAGTCGGAAACTATTCAACGCATGCGAATGATGCGAATCTTTCAGGCGAACGCAGCAATGAGAGAAAACACAGCAACTGCACTGGCCGAACTAGTTGAAGAAGACATTCCCGATTCCATGGTCAACGGAGAAATGTCTGAACAACTACAGCAACTGGCGATGCGGCTACAGGGCCAGGGAATGAACATTGAAACCTGGATGCAGATGACCGGGCAGGAGCCAGAATCTTTCACCGTCGAGTTGCGCGACGCTGCAGAACGATCAGCCAAAGTGGACTTGGCCCTTCGTTCGATCGTCGAAAGAGAATCGATTGAGGTTGACGACGACGAGTTAGAAGAAGAACTGGAACGCATGTCTGAGCAGTTCGAAACATCGGTTCCTGAACTTCGACACCAAATCGAAGATCATGGCGATGGACTCGGACCGCTCATGGCCGAAATCAGCAAACGTAAAGCCTTGGAATGGTTGGTTGCTGAAGTCGAATTGATTGACTCAGAGGGAAACACCATCAACCGCGATGACCTCGAACTTCCCGACCTGTCAGATTCCGACAATTCAGAAGAAGACCATGACGGTACGGTTGACAGTGCGGAAACCGAAAATGAAGAGCATTCACAGGAGGATGACGAATAGTGAGCCTTGAGGCACAGAACTACTTAGTTCCCACGGTCGTCGAACAAACCAATCGAGGCGAACGCGCCTACGACCTCTATTCGCGGTTACTCAAAGAAAACATTATTTTCCTCGGAACCCCGATCGACGACACCATCGCCAACCTGGTTTGTGCGCAGATGATTCACCTCGAATCTGAGAACCCCGATCGTGACATCAACATCTACATCAATTCGCCAGGCGGAGACATCAACGCTCTGTTCGCTATATATGACACCAGCCAATACGTCCGCAACGACATAACAACTATCTGCCTGGGTCAAGCAGCTTCAGCAGCCGCAGTGCTGCTGGCCGCGGGCAGCCCAGGAAAGCGGATGGCTCTCCCACACGCTCGAGTACTCCTGCATCAGCCCTACGGGCAGGCGATGGGCCAGGCCACTGACATTGAATTGGCCGCCCGTGAAATAGACCGGATGCGAGGACTCCTCGAAGGAATTTTGGCTCACCACACCGGACAAGAGCTGGACCGCATCCACAACGACACTGACAGAGACTTCATCATGGACGCCCAAGCCGCTAAAGAATACGGGATCATTGACGACGTAATAGAAAGCCGTGAAGTCGTCGAAGATGGGCCGATCCGAGCTGTCTGATATTTTTGCTGTTCAGACACCCAATCCCTAGGTACTCTCAACCTCTACTCCCTAAAGAGAGAGTCAATGCTCCAGGTGGTCTGCATCACCGGTCTTAACGTCACCGCGTTCTGATCCGGCTGTGCCATCCTTAGCAGACGGCTATTGACCGAAATCGGGTTGGATCACCGGAACGAGGTACAGACAACGTGGCGAAATTCGGAGAGGGCGGAGAGCTGCTGAAGTGCTCTTTTTGCGGTAAATCTCAGAAACAAGTCAAAAAACTGATCGCCGGTCCGGGCGTATACATCTGCGACGAGTGCATCGATCTGTGCAATGAAATTATCGAAGAAGAACTAGCTGATACTTCTGAAGTCAGCTTTGACGATGTTCCCAAGCCCGCAGAAATTTGCGGCTTTCTCAACGATTACATCATCGGCCAAGAACGAACAAAGAAAATCATGTCTGTAGCGGTATACAACCACTACAAACGCATCCAATTTGAGACAAGTCTCGAATCCGACGTCGAAATCGCCAAGTCCAACATCATGTTGATAGGTCCGACCGGATGCGGGAAAACCATGATGGCTCAGACCTTGGCGCGCATGCTTAACGTCCCGTTCGCGATCGCCGACGCTACAGCGCTTACCGAAGCAGGTTACGTCGGAGAGGACGTCGAAAATATTTTATTGAAACTCATTCAAGCCGCTGACTATGACGTCAAGCGAGCGGAAACCGGCATCATCTACATCGACGAAATCGACAAGATCGCACGCAAAGCTGAAAACCCCTCAATTACCCGCGATGTTTCAGGGGAGGGCGTGCAACAAGCCTTGCTGAAAATCCTTGAAGGGACTCAAGCCTCTGTGCCCCCCCAAGGTGGTCGCAAGCATCCCCACCAAGAGTTCTTACAGATCGACACCAGCAATGTTTTGTTCATATGCGGGGGTGCTTTCGACGGCCTTGAGCGCGTCATCGCTGACCGGATCGGGAAACGTGCCGTCGGTTTTGGAGCCGATGTCAAATCTGTTAACGAACGAGCCAACCTGGACTTGCTAGCCGAGGTGTTGCCAGAAGATCTTCAAAAGTACGGGCTGATCCCCGAATTCATTGGACGCCTCCCAGTAGTTGGCGTGGTTGACCAACTCGACCACTCAGCTTTAACGCGGATACTTACCGAACCCCGCAATGCGTTGGTGAAGCAGTATCAGCGGATGTTTGAACTCGATGGTGTCGAACTTGAATTTACTGACGACTCCATCGGCGCAGTGGTCGACCAAGCGTTGCTTCGAAACACAGGAGCGCGAGGCTTGCGTGCGATCCTTGAAGAAGTCCTACTTGGCGTCATGTACGAAATGCCCAGCAGAGAAGACATCGCTCGCTGCATCATCGATCGCGAAGTTGTCCTCGACAAAGTGAATCCAACCCTGGTGCCGCGTAGGGATGACAGCGGTGGCGAGCGCCAGGCGTCATAAGCGGAGCGTTACCCGCCGAACTTCAACTAACGAGATGTCACACCAAATCGGTAGTTATGCCGACGCTATGGACTGGCTCAAAGACCACTACAACCTTGAACAACATTTGGGTGGAAATGAGCTGGCCGTCCCATCTTTAGACCGTATGCGGGCCCTTATGGCGCTTTTGGGCGACCCGCAACACGACGTCCCGGCGATCCATATCACTGGAACGAACGGTAAGGGAAGCACGTCTCGAATGGTGGTCGAACTCATCGGCGCGACTGGTCTCGACGTAGGTAGCTACACATCGCCTCACATCGACCGCGTAAACGACCGCATCATGATCGCTAACAAACCTCTCGACGATGAATCCATGACACAAGCACTTGCTGAGGTGGCCGAAGTTGAACCATGGGTTCTCGAATCGACGGGCGAAACACCGAACTATTTCGAGATTTTGTGCGCAGCGGCATACAACTGGTTCGCAGCGACCGCAGTTGATGTCAATGTCATCGAAGTCGGAATGGGCGGACGCTGGGACGCTACGAACATCATCGAAGCAGAAGTGGTGGTGCTCACCAACATCGGTCGGGATCATTTGGAAATCATTGGCCCCACGATCGCGGACGCGACCCACGAAAAAGCGGGCATTATCTCTCCCCGGTCGCACGTCATTTGTGGCGAAACCAGACCAGAACTTCTTGACATCGTCTCAGCAACCCAACATCGTGAACTGTGGTGCGGCCGTAGCGATTACGACGTCATCGAAGATCGACTCGCTGTGGGCGGCCGGCTAGTTGACCTAGTGACCCCGTATGGTCGCCACGAAGACATTTTTCTCCCTGTCAACGGCGCCCACCAGTCACAAAATGCAGCCACTGCAGTCGCCGCAGTAGAAGCGTTCTTTGGTCGACAGTTAGACGATGACGTCGTTTCGGAAGCGTTTGCGCGGCTCGAACTGCCAGCGCGGTTTGAGGTTATGCAACGACAACCTCTGGTTATCGTGGATGGGGCTCATAATCCGCCCGCTGCCGAGGTCGCAGCTGAAACGCTTTTCGACGACTTTTCCAACGAACAAGCCCCGATTTTGGTTATGGGAACCAACCGACCACATGACCCGGTCGAATTTGTGGACGCCGTTCGAGGCACAGAATTCTCGGTAATCATCGCGACTGCCGCCGACTGGCCACGAGCTATTGCCGCTGAAACCCTTGGCATTGCCCTCAAAAATTGTGGTCCGCGCATAGAGACTGTTCCTCGTGTCGCCGATGCACTTGACCGAGCCATTGAGCTAGCAGGGGAAAGCGGCACTGTATTCGTGACCGGCTCTTTGTACGTTGCCTCGGAGGCCCGAAGTCAACTCCGTAACACCTAGCGGTAGTCTTACGGCCGACTGACATAAATCCGTTCCAGGAGTTTAAGTGCCTCGTACTTTCGTGATTTGTAAGCCTGACGCTGTGGAACGAGGACTGGTCGGTGAGATCATCGCCCGGATCGAACGCAAGGGGCTGACGCTCAGCCGAGCAGAATTACGAACAATCGATCGCGACACCGCCGGAATCCACTACCAAGAGCACGATGGGAAACCCTTCTTCGAGGACCTCATCAAATTCGTTACGCGCTCGCCAGCGATGTTGATGGTTGTCGAAGGTCCCGATGATGCAGGCGACGAGATTTACGCGGTCGTGCGAAACTTAATGGGCGCTACGAATCCAGCGACCGCCGCGCCCGGAACGATTCGAGGTGACTTTGGACTCATGGTGACCGAAAACCTTGTGCATGGATCCGACTCGCACGAATCTGCTGAACGCGAAATCAATATTTTCTTTCCGGGCATCTGACTGGAAAACCATGACCCGCCGACCCGCCATCCCAAGAGGGAGCATCGCTCAGGCACAGGTGGACCTTCTTGCAGATGAGAGCGGTGCGCTGTTATGAGAAAACGCGGCGCAATGAGAAGCTTCGGTGCTCGAGACATCGCAGTAGATCTTGGAACCGCTAACACGCTCGTGTACGTCAGAGGCAGAGGAATTGTCCTGGATCAACCATCGGTCGTAGCGCTCGACGTTACGACCGGGACTCCGTTGGCCGTAGGGCACGACGCGAAACGTATGGCCGGCAGAACCCCAGCTCACATACAAGTTATTCGACCTCTGAAAGACGGAGTTATCGCCGACTTCGATGTGTGCGAAAAAATGCTTCGCTACTTCATCGAACAGGTCTCAGGAAGTCGCTGGGCAAAGCCGCGCATGGTTATTTGCGTTCCATCAGGGATTACAGGTGTTGAACAACGAGCCGTGCAAGAAGCCGCTGAATACGCCGGCGCGCGAAAACCAGCATTCATTATCGAGGAACCAATGGCGGCAGCGATTGGGGCGGGTCTTCCTGTTCAATCGCCACACGGCAGCATGATCGTCGATGTCGGCGGCGGAACTACCGAAGTTGCTGTTATCTCCTTAGGGGGAATGGTCGCAGCTCAGTCAGCGCGCGTGGGTGGCGACGTTCTCGATGACTCAATCACCCAATATGTCAAGAAGGAATACGGTGTCGCCCTCGGTGACAGCACTGCTGAAGAAGTAAAGGTCGCGTTGGGTTCAGCGTGGCCACTCGCCGACGAAATGTATGCGGAAATTCGTGGGCGGGATCTTGTGACTGGTCTGCCAAAGACCGTTACGGTGGGTAGTGTCGAAATACGTGAAGCGTTGGAAGAACCGATCAGTTCGATCATCGACGCCATCAAATCTACACTCGATCGAACCCCACCAGAATTAGCGGCGGACATCATGGGTGAAGGAATCGTGCTTGCTGGTGGAGGTGCGCTGCTCCGCGGTTTAGATCAGCGGTTGGCGAATGAAACAGGGATGCCCATTAGAATTGCTACCGACCCCCTTTACGCGGTTGCCCGCGGTTCTGGACAAGCACTCGAAGAGTTTGAAGTGCTTCGCGGTGTGCTGTTCTCATCGGGCGATCAATACTGAGCGGAACTGGTGGTCTTGCGTCGCTCAACTACACGAAGGAGCCGGAGTTCACGATTCCGGCTCGCTTTACTTGTTCTCACATCAATAGTTCTGATCACTCTTGACGTTCGCACCGAAGGTGGAGCCATAGACACAGCTCGTAGCGCTGTGCTTGATGCCCTGGGACCCCTTAGATCGAATTCAACGCGCATCTTTGAACCAGTCGGAGGAGCCTGGGAGGCCGTAACCAGCTACGACGACCTCGAGGCACAAAACGCGTTATTACGAGCGAAAATAGCGGAACTTCAAAATTCGGTGCTCGAAGTGGGAGAGATCGAACGCGAACGCAAGTCGTTGTTAGCGCTCTTAGGCGCTCGAGACCGGGTAGCTCAAGTAGGACGACGAACTGCACGCGTTATCGACGCGCCGATATCAAATTACCAACGCACCCTCGAGTTGGACAAAGGTTCACGTGACGGTATTGCCGTCGGCATGCCCGTCGAGACCGGAGCGGGTGTAATTGGAAGAATCTCCAATGTTTCGATAACCCGATCTCAGGTGGAGTTACTTACCGACCCCAACTTCGATGTTGGAGTCCGAATGGTTCGATCAGGCGATGACGGTATTGCATCCGGACGCGGACATAATCGCGAATTAGAAGTCAGTTTTATTGAACTAGACACGGTGGTCATCCCAGGTGAGACGGTGGTGAGCAGCGGCTTCCAAGGAAGCACGTTTCCTGAAGGACTTCTTATTGGCACAGTTGTCGATGTGGTTCCCAACGCAGTTCAGGGAACTCAGCGCATCACGATTCATCCGGCCGCTGATCTAGACAGACTCCGCTGGGTTCAGGTGCTCTTGTTCTACCCGGACGCGCCTGAGCCGGTCATCGTCGACCGACTACCAGAAGATGAAATAACGGAAGTCGAATCCGAAGGTTCTGCACCATGAATTTGGGGGCGATAATCACATTGCGGCTCGGAGCGGTTTTCGCGACCGTCTTTATTTTGCAGGTATCGGTCGTGCCGCATTTTCGACTCGGCGGCTATGTCATCGATTTGCCGCTGATATTGGTTGTGTTAGTGGGCTTACACCTCACTCCACAAAATGGCTCGTTGACAGGATTTATGGTCGGACTGATGATTGACCTGGCTTTGGAAACACCATTTGGAATGACTGCTCTGACGTTCTCGCTCATTGGCTTCGCCGCGGGTTCGGCATCTGCTCACGTCGCTGAATGGAGTGTGATCACACGCGCCTTAACGGTCGCTTTGCTTGGGGCTACAGCGACCGCACTATTCGCCAGTTTCGGTGTTCTTATCGGCCTTGAATATGTCAGTCGACGAGAACTTGGGGATATAGCTCTAGTGACTGCAGTAGCTGCCATCCCAATAGCCGCTTTGCTGAGTCCCCTCGTTCGTTGGTCGCTTGCTCTGAGATCTTCACCAATCACTTCTGACCGATGAACGAAAACCTGAGTCGAAGGCTGGCATTTCTCGGCGTTCTCATCATCGCTCTTTTCGCGGCATTGGTTACCCGGGCCTGGTACCTGCAAGTGCTTGTGGCTGAAGAGTTCTCAGATCAAGCCGTCCGCAACCATGTTGAAATTATCGTGACTCAACCCACGCGGGGCCGCATCCTTGATCGTCACGGAGTGGTCCTCGCTGACAATATTCGTACCGGCATCGTCGCCGTAGACAGATCCAGATACGCCCCAGGCCAAATCGACTACGTACTCGAGCAATTATCACAACTACTTGATATCCCCGCGTTGGTGTTGGCTTCGCGTCTTGACGACAAGCAAACCCATCCGCTTGCCGAAAAAGTCGTCGCTTCTGGACTCGATGAATATGGCCTATTACGGGTGGCAGAGAAATCCCTGCCCGGAGTTGAAGCAAAGTGGGCGATGAGCCGCACCTACCCGCAGCACGAAATCGGCGCCCATGTCGTGGGATACGTGGGGGCGATGTCACCAGGACAACAAGAAAGACTTTTGAAAGTTGGGTACCTTCCATCTGAACGGGTGGGTAAG
Source organism: Acidimicrobiia bacterium (assembly GCA_012960315.1). GTDB lineage: Bacteria > Actinomycetota > Acidimicrobiia > Acidimicrobiales > Poriferisodalaceae > UBA2110. Next base: position 42,600 of record DUBN01000059.1, on the reverse strand, counting down.
TCAGGTATTGAACAAATCTTCGAAGACGATCTTCACGGCAAACCGGGCCGTACCGAACTAGAAGTTGACGGCACGGGCCGGGTACATCGAGTCATCAGCGAAGTTCCCGCCGAACCGGGAGCAGATATCTTCGTTTCCATCGACGCAGATCTTCAAGCTGCGACCGAGTCGTATCTCCGGCAGGGCCTGATAGCTGCTCGAAAAACCGTGAGCGAAGATAGCGGGTTTTTTTATCCCTCAATTGGTGGCGCAGCGGTAGTGATGGACTTGCGCAACGGTGACGTACTAGCTATGGCATCCCATCCCACTTTCGACCCCAACTGGTTGGTGGGAGGTCTTACGACTGCTGAGTACCAATCAGTATTCGAGAACCCATATGCGCCTGGCGCGCTCAATAACAGGGCAATTCAAGGGCAATACTCCCCGGGGTCAGTATTCAAACTCATTACAGCCCTAGCGGGTCTCGAGGCTCGACTGATATCTCCTCGCGCGGCGTACTACGACATCGGCTATTTCAAAATTCCTGACAAATATGGTTGCACTGGTCGTTGCACGTTCTACAACGCAGACAAAGCGCCGTTGGGGGTTGTCGACCTGTCCTCAGCGATCACCCGCTCAAGTGATGCTTACTTCTACAAGGTTGCACACGATCTCTATTGGATCAGAGGGGAAGAACAGTGGGCCATACAAGACATGGCGCGGCTTCTGGGATTTGCAAGCCAGTCCGGAGTGCAGTTGCCCTTCGAAAAGAGCGGTCGGATTGGCGACGAAGATCTGAAACGACGCCTTTTCGAAGCTAATCCTGAGGCATACAACCCCTACGGCGAATCTTCTCAGTGGCTGCCAGGTGACAACATCAACACAGGAATTGGGCAAGGTTTCGTTTCAGCCACACCGGTGCAACTGGCCAACGCGTACGCCACCTTCGCCAACGGCGGAACGTTGTTCAGTCCTAACATCGTCGAGCGAGTCGTGTCTCGCTCGGCCGAGCAGTTCGGGGAGTCGGTCATCGAATTCAACCCCCGCATCCAACGCATCGTGGAGTTCCCAGAGGGATCAGGAGTTGTGCGAGAAGGCTTGCACGGAGTGGCAAGTAAGAGCCGGCGAGGAACCGCGTGGCGTGCCTTCGACGGCTACGACAGCAGCGGCTATGCAGTGGCAGGAAAAACAGGAACCGCCCAAGCTGAAGGACGGAACCCAGTTTTGCAACGTAAAAAAGAAGACTCAGCGGTGTTCATCGCCTGGGCTCCGCAACATGACCCCCGTTACGTTGTCGCCGTAGTGATGGAAGAAGCGGGGTTCGGTGGCGAAGCCGCGGCACCTGTTGCTCGACGAATTTTCGAAGCGTTACGTGCTTACGAACAACGATGGCCAGACCCACAGGTTGCCTTCATTCCGCCACAGCCCGAATGCCCTGAGATCCCTGAAGCACTGCGAGGACATAAAGCATTTATTGGCTACGTACCAGAAGGGTGCCCGTGGGGAATTGAGGTTCCCCGAGCAAATACTCCCGAAGACGTAGATGGGGACGGAATCCCCGACGTTGAGGAACGCGACTAATGAATCTGCCGCTCCGAAAAGAACTGCGTTCACCTCTCCGCTACGCCGATTACTCGCTAGGACTGGTAGCGGTCGTGTTATCTGCAATAGGGGTAGCACTCAACTATTCCTCTACTTGGCGCATACTCGAGTTCAATGGTCAAGACCCAGCAACTTTTGCTAAACGCCAAGTTCTTTTCGTCGTCATCGGAATAGTGGTGATGCTCGCGGCGGCATTCCTTGACTATCGCCTCTACAGAGACTTCGCGAATTCCGCCTACTTAGTTGTCATGCTCGCTCTAGTTGGGGTGCTGTTCTTTGGAGTGGAACGCAACGGGGCTAGAGCTTGGTATGAACTACCAGGTCAAACCTTCCAGATTCAGCCCGCGGAATTCGCCAAAGTCGCAGTAATAGTCGCGCTTGCGGCCTTCGTGGCCAATCAGGGAGGTCATCTTCGATTGGTCACCCTCTCCAACGCCTATTTGATGCTCGCGGTCCCGTTAGGGCTTATCTACCTCCAGCCAGATCTCGGAACCATGCTGGTCTTCGTCGCGATCGGTATGGGTGTTTTGCTTGTTGCCGGAGCCCAACTCAAACACATATTTGTGACATCACTGATTGGAGTAGTTGTCGTGGTCGCCATGTTCAACAGCGACAATCTCGGCGGACCGGCGCTTCTTCGACAGACACAAGAACAGCGACTCACCGCTTTCCTGGATCCCGGCTTTGACCTTCTGGGAGCGTCGTACAACATCAACCAATCCCAAATTGCCATAGGGGCCGGCGGCCTCAGAGGCCAAGGGTGGTTACAAGGCACCCAAACCAACCTCAATCTGGTCCCCGAACAAGAAACGGACTTCATTTTCACAGCTCTCGGCGAGGAGTTCGGTTTTGTTGGGGTGAGCCTGCTCTTGTTGCTCTACGCCTACATGCTTGCGCGAATCTGGTTCATCGCTCGAGCCTCTAACGATCTGTTCGGCGCGTTCGCCTGTGTGGGAGCCTTATCCATGCTGACATTTCAAATATTCCAAAACATCGGCATGACCATGGGCATCATGCCAATTACCGGAATCCCACTTCCTTTTCTTAGCCATGGGGGTTCATCGACAGTCGTAGCCTTTGGGCTTATCGGACTCGTCATCAACGTCAGCGCCCGCCGCCACTTGACGTAACGTCAAGCAACAGGGCGCATACTCAGAAAATAAAGAGTGAGGCGCTCACTTGGCGCTTGTCACCCGAAGTGTCGACCGCTCCTTGCGGGTCTCCAGATCTGCGGACAATAATTCGATGAATAACTAGCTTCGCAACATGAACAGAGGCGGGCACATGAGCGGGCAGATCCAAATCACCTACGAACTGAACATTATTCCTGGTAAGGCGGCGGAGCTGCGTGAGATCGCCAACGAAATGGTTGCGTTTAACGATGAAGGTGAACCAGGCACTCTCAGGTACAACGTCTACATGAATGAGGGCGAAACCCGTTTCACTTTCTTAGAGACATTCGTCGATTCAAAAAACTGTCTTTTTCATGGGGACAGATTCGCCGGCGGGCAGTTCGTTGGCCAGGTGCTTGAGCGAACAGATGGTGGGCGACTTTGCGTTTTCGGGCCAGCATCAGAGGACTTCAAGAATTGGGCCACCGAAGCAGGCTTTGAGATTGAGTACTTTGATTTCATTGATGGGTTCGTCCGCTAAAGATTGTTCCGCCTTGTCGGGAGATCCGTAGCGCCTGGGTTCCAACGAAACAGACCGCGCCAGGACCCCCGCTTAAACATTCGGTGAGACCATGAAAGGTGGGTGCGCGAGTCTGCGCCCGAGCTTTAACGCCCATGCCTAACTGGTTATCGCAGTAATCGTATCGGCTGAAGAATGCCCTGGCGAGCGCATCCTCCTCGAAGCTGAATAACAAACAGAATTCAGACAACGGCTGCCATTCAGAGCGGTCTTTTGTCGTTATATTCGTGAACCCCAGTGACGCACACCACGATCACGGCCCACCACACCGCAGAGATATGAGATCCTCTCTGCGAGCCCTAAAGGAAGGAATGTGATGACCGAGGACGAGTTCCGCAAACTGCTAGCTGAGCAGGGGTACGAAGAGATCCGTGAAAACAAGTACCCACCGGGTAGCGACGGTGAACCTCACACCCACGAGTTCTCGGCGTCGCTCATGGTGCTTGAGGGCGAGTTCATCCTCGTACGCGAGGACGGTAGCGAAACGTTCCTGGTCGGCCAGACGTGCGATGTGCCGGCAGGCACCGTGCACACCGAACGCACGACACAACTCGGCGCCCGAGTGCTCGCCGGCATCAAGTCTGCGAACTGACTCCCAAGGCCAAGCTCACCGACGCATAACAGAATCAACCTGACAACGGCAGCCCTTCGGAGCGGTCTTTTGTCGTTACAGGACGACGATGATCACACCGACAACAATTCCGATGCACACGACCCAAATCACGGTGTCTAATGCCTTCGCTGAGGCGGCGGCCACGGTTTTCCAATATCCCACGGCCTTGACGGTACCGAATCTTTTGCTGCAGGCGCACCGCTCTTCATCGTCGCCGCCGTTATCAACGAACTTTACTGTCCTGCGAATTTGGCTGAGGCTCATTGCATAGCCGATGCCGTCTAGCTCGCGGAGTTGGCCGTCCGAGATCAACGTTCCGTCGTCGGAGCTTTGTCTTATGTAGATGCTTGCGTTGGTCTTCACCGTTAGATACTGGGTCCCTTTCGTGGTTTGTCCCACGCGAAAGGGACCAGTCATTTGTTTTAGACCTACCGCGCTGTAGCATTGCGAGGCAAATGACCTCGCTGTGGCCTCGGCTCGAGCCGCTCCTCCCTCGGGTGGAAAAGCCCGCCCGCTACATCGGCTGCGAGGACGGAGCCCGTACCAACATTTACAAGCCCGAAGCCACCTCGTGGCTTCTCACCTACCCTGACACCTACGAAATTGGGTTGCCCAACCAGGGGCTACAGATTCTGTACGAAATCCTGAACGAGCGGCCAGATGCCTTCGCAGAACGCTCCTACGCGCCCTGGACCGACTTAGAAGCAGAGATGCGACGCGCCCGGCTACCGCTCTTTTCAGTCGACACCCACCGACCTGCAGCAGAGTTCGACATCATCGCTTTTAATCTGTCTGCAGAACTCGTCTACACCAATGTTCTTAACTGCATCGACCTCGCGGGACTACGTGTACGCGCCTCCGAACGCGACGATTCCGATTCGCTTATCGGGGCCGGAGGTCACTGCGCCTATAACCCGGAACCGCTCGCCGATTTCATCGATTTTTTCGTCATGGGCGATGGGGAAGAAGTCATAGCCGAAATTACCGACGTCGTAGGAGAATGGCGACAAAGCGGCAAGCCATCTGGCAGTCGCGATACGGTTCTACATGCCATGGCACGGATACCGGGTGTGTATGTGCCCTCCATGTACAACGTTGTCTACGACGGACCGAAACTAGTCAGCGTCGAACCTCGCCACTCCGACATCCCACCCACGATCCAAAAACGCACAGTCGCCGATCTCGCAGACTGGCCCTACCCGCGTAATCAGTTAGTTCCCCTCACCGAAGTGGTCCACGACCGACTGAATGTAGAAGTATTTCGGGGTTGCACCCGAGGATGCCGATTCTGTCAGGCCGGAATGATTACACGGCCCGTTCGCGAGCGCCCAGCCAGCCAAATACGAGAAATGGTGTCAAAAGGATTAGAGCGAACTGGGTATGACGAGGTAAGTCTTACCTCGCTATCTACAGCTGACTTCAGCGGCATCGAACAGGTAGTCGCCGACACCATCGATGAACCAGGCACCTGTGGACGGGTAAGCATCGCTTTGCCGAGCCTGAGAGTCGACGCCTTTACCGTGGGTGTTGCAGCGCAAGTTTCACGCGCCCGTAGAACCGGCTTAACGTTCGCCCCTGAAGCTGGTTCTTGGAGAATGCGGCAGATCATCAACAAGTTGATTACCGAAGACGACCTCTATGGCGCAGTGCGTTCCGCTTACAGTCAGGGGTGGCATCGCATGAAGCTTTACTTCCTCACCGGGCTCCCTTCGGAAATGGACGACGACACACTCGGTATCGCCGATTTAGCGCAGAACTGTGTCGAGATCGGAGCGGAGTACACCAAGAAAGCGTCGGTTACGGTTTCGCTTGGTGGATTTGTTCCAAAGCCACACACACCTTTCCAATGGTTCGGTCAAAATGAACCTGAGGAGCTACAACGCAAAGTTGACTTAGTGCGTAACAAGGTTCGCCGTAACAAAAGAATTCAACTCAAATGGCATGCCCCAGACGCAACTACAGCTGAAGGCATCACCAGCAGAGGTGATCGTCGGATAGGTCGCGTCATCGAACATGTATGGCGACGAGGCGGAGTCTTCCAAGAGTGGAGTGAACACTTCGACCTGAGCTTGTGGCAAGAAGCGATGAACGCATCAGGCCTTTCGCTGGACTGGTACGTGCACCGACATCGAGAAGAAAACGAAGTTCTCCCGTGGGATCACATACACGCGGGACTTCATAAAGATTTTTTATGGCAGGACTGGCAAGACGCGTTGGCTGGTTACGGCCTCGAAGATTGCCGCTGGACCCCTTGTTACGACTGCGGGGCCTGCACTGAATATGGGATCGAACACGTGGTTGCGTCGCCCGCTCCTCCTAACGGAGGCAGCCAGGGCACCGGCCAGGACCTAACAACTGGGCATCTAGTGCCAGTTGAGCTCCGCCCAAGGGCGAGCATAGGAGGCACATAATGTCGTGCGTCTCCGATGGTCAACGTGTCGCTCCCACCCCAACGGGTGGGGGACGCCGGTGCGACTAAGAGTCAGATTTTCCAAAATTGGAAAGGTTCGCTTCGTAGGTCATCGCGATGTAGCCCGGATTATCGAGCGGGCTTTACGACGTAGCGGTGTCCCGGTTACCTACAGCGAAGGGTTCTCCCCGCGCGTTCGTTTGAGTTTTGGTTTGGCCCTTCCGACTTGCTACGAGTCTGACGCCGAGTACCTAGACATACCCCTAGACCCCAAATCGATTGTCGACGGTGATGTTGTATGCACAGGGTGGGGTGAAGGAAATACCTACAGCACCGAACAATTACGAATGACTCTGAACGAAGCTTTGCCAAAAGGTTTTGAAGTCATGGCGCTTGTACTTGAGCCCAAAGGTGGCCCATCGTTGCAAGAATCAGTTGTCAGCTGTACCTGGCGTTTCGATATGCGGGGCGCTGAAACCGACTGCGTTGAAAAGGCCATCGCTGCTGCTCTGGAAAGCTCGACGATAGAAGCCGAACGAAAAAAGAAAAATGAGACGCTGCGCGAAAATATTCGTGGCGGTGTGCACGACCTTCGAATAGATGGCACATCAGAACTCGGTCCAATGGTTGTGGCTGAGCTCGCAGCAAAACCACGAGTCATTCGACCGAGCGAACTCGTAGAAATATTAGCGCCAGGTGCCGAACTTGGAGTCGCCAGGCGCACTCACCAATGGATCGAACGCGAAGGTGAGCGGTGTGAACCGCTAACGCCAACAAACTCGCGAACAGTTAAGGACCTTACATAATGGATAACAACGAACCCGATAACGGGCCAAAAGAACGAAATGACATGAGCACTACAAGACGACGCAGAACTATCGGTGGAGAAACTGGGCCCCAAGAGGACTCCAGTTCAAAAGACGGAGATGATCTCAAACCAACTGAGACCTCACCTCGGAGTCGGACTCGCACACTCTCAAACCAGCCGTCATCTGAAAATAAATCGAAATCAGGGCGGCAACAACGAACTCGAGCGCGGTCGTTAAAAAGCACGACTTCAGCGGATTCACCAGCTGAACGCCCTGAGCCCTCCGAACCTCCCACCGCTCGAAAACCACGAGTTGGTGACACCCGACGCCCCTCAGGCAACGGTGCGGAACCGCCAGCGACACGCGAATCGGAAGCAGCTAAACCGCCTCGAAAAAAACGTCGCCGAGGAGGGAAAGGGCGAGGGAAAAACCATGCGAACCCTCAACGGCAACAAAAAGGTGAACGTGATACGACGCCTGTCGAAGCGATCATTGACGACACGCCCATCGCCCTTGACGAACACCAACTTGAACGACGTCGCGGGAAAGAACGCAAGGGCCGACCAGTAGGCCGTTACCAAATGTTGGTGCACGTCCATGAAGGAGTTACCCACCTAGCGGTACTTGAGGGTCGGTCACTCATCGAGCACTACGTCAGCCGCCCAGCGGACGACGTAAGCGAAATTCATGGGAATATTTACTTAGGACGAGTCCAAAACGTTTTACCCGGTATGGAAGCTGCCTTCGTCGACATTGGCACACCTAAAAACGCTGTCCTATATCGGGGCGACGTCACCTACAACGTTGACGACATAGAGAGCGACAAATCTCAAGCTCCGCCACCAAAGCCCAAGAAACCGAGGCCGCGTATCGGTCGTCGAAAAGACGAACCACGGATTGAAGATCTGTTGACCGCGCGTCAAAGCATTCTGTGTCAAGTGACCAAAAACCCGATCGCTCACAAAGGTGCGCGGCTTTCGACCGAAATTAGCCTTCCGGGACGTTTTGTCGTCCTGGTCCCAAATAGTGACACCTACGGCATCTCGAAGCGGCTCGGTGATAAAGAACGCCGGCGACTTCGTGGCATTCTCGACAAAGTGAAACCTGCTCAGCACGGTGTCATCGTTCGCACCGCGGCTCAAGACGTCACAGCAGAAGAAATTGAACGCGATGTACGAAGGCTCCTTGATCAATGGGAAAAGGTAAGTGATCTTGCAGGCAAGGCCAAAGGCGCAACACTCCTGTTCCGCGAACCTGAACTCGCGGTACGAGTCGTTCGAGAGGAATTCAATAGGGATTATCGCGGTGTGGTAATCGACGACCCGGCCCTGTTCCAACAGGTGAAGGGCTATATGGAGACCATCGCTCCAGCCCTTGCCGACCGAATTGAATTCCATGACCCATCCAAAGAATCACTCTCCGTCTTCGAGCGATATCACGTCTCAGAACAGCTTCGGAAAGCCGTAGACCGAAAAGTTTGGCTTCCCTCGGGCGGTTCTCTTGTGATTGACCACACTGAGGCGCTCACCGTTATCGATGTCAACACTGGCAAGAACGTCGGTAAATCAAACCTCGAAGAAACCGTTTTTCGTAACAACCTTGAAGCTGCAGAAGAAATAGCCAAGCAACTACGACTGCGCGACATTGGCGGAATCATCGTCATCGACTTCATAGACATGGAGATAAAGAGAAACCGTGACCAAGTGGTCCAGACTTTCGAAACAGCACTAGCTCGCGATAAGACACGAACTCAGGTATCTGGCGTTTCCGATCTCGGTCTCGTCGAGATGACTCGCCGACGAATCGGAGAGGGACTTTTAGAGTCGGTAAGCAATACCTGTGAACATTGCGAAGGAAGAGGTCTCGAACTGCACCAGGCAGTTCTTAACATGTAAACCAAACAGTTGGTTAGGTTGGGTCACTCACCATATCCGGTAGCATGAAAAGCCTTATGTACGCAGTTATCGCCACGGGTGGCAAGCAAGAAAAAGTTGAGACCGGGCAAGTTCTTAATGTGGAGTTGCTCAAGGCTGATGAAGGTTCAGAGGTAATGTTCGACCCCATACTGTTGGTGGACGATGGTGCGGTGATGTCAACCCCTGATGAGCTATCAGGGGCTACTGTTACAGCCCGCGTCGTTGGAGAGACCAAAGGCGAAAAAATTCGCGGTTTCATCTACAAAAACAAAACCAACAATCACCGCCGATGGGGACACCGACAGCGCTACACGACCATCGAAATTACGAACATCGCGAGAGGCTGACATGTCGAAGACCAAAGGTGGAGGCTCAACTAGGAACGGTCGCGATTCCAACGCGCAGCGCCTTGGGGTGAAAGTTTTCGCAGGTCAAGTCATCAGCGCTGGCGGCATCATCATCCGCCAACGAGGAACCAAGTTTCACCCGGGGCGTAACGTAGGAATAGGGAAAGACGACACCCTTTTCGCCACCTGTGATGGCGTCGTGAAATTTGGGTATCGCAAAGGTCGCAAACTCATCGACGTCGTAACCAGCTGACTCCCACCTGCCTGGTTCGGTCTCTGACAACTACATAAGTTCGTCAAGAAGACTTATATCTGTTCGAGTCAATGCGCTCCGTGCCCCTATCCTCAATCTCCATGGCGGGTTTCGTCGACGAGTGCAACCTTCACGCGAAAGGTGGAGACGGAGGCGCAGGCTGTGTGTCTTTCCGTCGTGAAGCTCACGTCGCGCGCGGAGGCCCAGATGGCGGAGACGGAGGAACAGGCGGAGATGTCTGGGTAGTCGCCGACCGCAACGTCTCCTCGCTTCTGGCGTTTCAGGATTTCCCTTTCCGTCGCGGCGACGACGGCACCCACGGCCAAGGGAAAAAGAAACATGGGAAAAACGGTGAAGATCTAGTAGCGAAGGTCCCTGAGGGAACCATCGTCCGCGACTTTGACGGCGAAATTTTGGCTGATCTTGTGGGTGCCGGTGACCGCTGGTTAGCCGCTGCTGGAGGTCGAGGCGGTCGCGGTAATTCCAGATTCCTTTCGAACAAACGAAGAGCACCCGCCTTCGCTGAACAGGCAGAAATCGGAGAAGAACGGTGGCTCCGATTAGAGCTCAAGCTGATGGCGGACGTAGCGCTTGTCGGGTTCCCGAACGCGGGAAAGAGCACCCTCATTTCGAGAGTGTCAGCGGCCAAACCCAAGGTCGCTTCTTATCCCTTCACCACTCTCTCCCCACATTTAGGGGTAGTGCGAGCCGATAGTGACTTCGAAATGGTGATAGCTGACATTCCCGGCTTAATTGAGGGCGCAGCAACAGGAAAAGGATTAGGCCATCAGTTTCTACGCCACGTTGACCGTGCCAGAGTGCTACTCATCCTCGTTGACCTCGCCGAGGTGGAAGGTCGAACCCCCGAAACGCAAGAAGAAATTCTGATACGAGAACTCACCGAGTACGACGCGAACCTGTCGAATCGCCCTCGCATGGTCGTTGGAACCAAGTCAGACGTCGCGAACCTCGCCTGGACAGGTTCAACTATCTCGTCTGTTACCGGGCAAGGAATCGACGCCCTCATTGGGCAACTCCGCCAACTCGTCGAAAAAGCGCGAACGAGTGACGATCAACCGACGCAATATGTTGTTCACCGGCCGGCTCTTGAAGGAATCCAGGTAGTTCGACACGACAACGGAAGCTTCGAAGTTCTCGGTAGACAGGCCCTAAGAGCCGTAGCTCTCTCGGATCTCACCAACGTTGACGCAATGAGCCACGCTCAAGAGCGTCTCACCCAACTACGTGTTCCCCGAGCGTTGGCTCGAGCGGGCGCAGTAGAAGGAGATGTTGTAATTATCGGAACGTTCCAATTCGAATACGAGCCCGACCGTTAATCGGTGGAATAGGGCTAGGAAGGTACAGATGCGCGTCATCGTCAAGATTGGGACATCATCGCTGACCACGGAAAGCGGCGAAGTCAATATATCCTCACTCTCCAAACTGGTGAATGAGGTCGTCGGCGCGCGCCACGCAGGCCACGAAGTCGTTGTCGTTACCTCAGGCGCAATCACTGCCGGCGTTCAACGGCTCGGCATAGAGCGACCCAACGAGCCTGAACTCTTACAAGCGATTTCCGCTGTAGGCCAAATCGACCTCATGCGCGCCTACGGCGACTCTTTCAATTCTCACGGAGTTGCGACCGGTCAGGTGCTCGTAGCGCCGCATGACTTCCGAGACCGCAATCAGTACCTGCATGCAAAAACCACTTTCGAGCATTTGTTGAATCTGAACGTTGTACCGGTGGTGAATGAAAACGACGCCGTCGCTGATGACGCGATCAGATACGGAGACAACGATCGAATCGCAGCATTAGTAGCCAATTTGTTGCGGGCGGACTTGTTAGTGCTGCTTACCGACACCCCCGGCGTACTTACTGGCGATCCTCGAGCTCAACCTGATGCGACCCTCATCGAGGAAATCACCGCAACTGACCAATCTATTGAAGACATCGCAGGAAACGCCGGCGTTCGAGGGAGCGGCGGCATGGCATCGAAACTCGCGGCGGCGAAGATGGCGTCTTGGAGCGGTGTCAGGACAGTGATCGCCGCCGCTGATCGACAAGACGTCCTGGCCGACGCAATTTCGGCGGTTCCAGGAATCGGAACTTCAGTCCCCGCACGAGATGCCCATGTAGCTGCGAGAAAATTGTGGATCGGATTTGCTGTCTCAGCACATGGCCAAATAATCGTAGACGACGGAGCGACGAAAGCCCTCTCAAGCCATGGCGGGTCCCTATTGATCGCTGGAATCGTCGGAGTTGAGGGTGGCTTCGGCCCTGGAGATGCAGTCGAAATTGTTGATCGCTCCGGGACAACGTTCGCCAAAGGGCTGATTTCTTTAGATAGCGACGTTGTCGACCAATGGAAAGGAAGTCGAACAGAAGACCTTCCATCGGCTATGTCACCCGTAGCGGTCCACAGAGACGACCTAGTTGTACTCAATTCGCCAGAGTGACTGAGGAGCACTAGGAACGGGTCTATTGGCAGATAGGGCGATAGTCTGCGGAAGTGCCGAAAAGCGACTTAGCGAGCGATATCTCCCCGATGAAGCAACTCGGAGTTCGCGTTGCTGCTGCATCTAAGAGCATCGCTACGGCCTCAACAGCTGAGAAAAACGAAGCCCTCCGAACCGCAGCTGACTGCCTCGCCGCTTCGACACTTGAAATCTTGAACGCCAACGCCTCAGACGTCAGCCGCGCTGAGAATTCTGGTACCGCCGACGCGATCATCGACAGGCTCCGACTCGACCCCGCCCGAGTGGATGCAATGGCTAACGGTCTTCGCCAAGTGATCGACCTACCCGACCCTGTGGGGAAGGTCGTCGAGAAATGGACACGACCCAACGGGCTGGAAATCAAGAAAGTTCAGGTACCTCTCGGAGTCGTGGCGATTATCTACGAAAACCGTCCAAATGTGACGAGCGACGCCTTCGGTCTGTGTCTTAAATCAGGAAACGCCGCCTTTCTACGTGGTTCTTCGGGGGCTATCGACTCCAACATCGCGATCACTCGGGCTTTACGAGAAGGAATCGGGAAAGCAGGTCTTGCAGAAGACGCGCTCGTGTTAGTGACTGATACCTCTCATGAGGCGGCGGTTGAATTCATGCAGTTGCGCGGATACATCGACTGCTTAATCCCACGCGGCGGCTCGTCTCTCATCACATCAATCGTCGAAAATGCCAAAGTCCCCTACGTGATTGATGGCGATGGCAACTGTCACATCTATGTTGACCGCGCAGCAAATCTTCAATTAGCTAACGACATTGTCGTAAATGCCAAAATGCAGCGCCCCTCCGTGTGCAACGCGGCGGAGTCGCTCGTGGTCCACACCGACATAGCTGAACGTTTCCTCCCTCAAATAGCGGAAGCCCTTCAAGGTGTCGAACTTGTTGGAGACAAAATGGCCCGAGCAATTGTGCCGTCTATTGGCCCGGCGACAACAGAGGACTGGTCGACCGAATATCTTGACCTGAAAATGAGTGTGCGAGTCGTCGACACTCTTGATCAAGCCATACACCATGTCTGTGAGAACAGCACAGGTCACAGCGAAGCCATCATTACCGACGACGAAGATGCCGCGAATGAGTTTGTGCGACGGGTCGACGCAGCCGCGGTACTCATCAACACTTCGACTAGGTTTGTTGATGGCGAAGAGTTCGGATTTGGTGCCGAAATCGGCATTAGCACCCAAAAGCTGCACGCACGAGGCCCCATGGGTCTTCAGCAGTTAACAACCACTAAATACATCGTGAACGGACAGGGTCAAACGCGTGGATGACCTAAGGTCCGGCACCTGACAAGGAGACACCTAAATGGGCGACACAATGTTCGGCGATCTCGCGTCCACCCGCGACGGACTGAGAGATGTTGGATACCTAGCTGACGATGGCATTGCCAGCGTCGTGTACCTAGCTGAAAAACTTGGCAAGCCAGTGCTTGTCGAGGGTCCTGCAGGAACTGGCAAGACTGAATTAGCTAAATCAGTCGCTGCCATGACCGATGCTCGTCTGATACGGCTGCAGTGCTACGAAGGCCTAGACGAAGCTAAGGCGCTGTATGAGTGGAACTACAAGAAGCAATTGCTTCGCATTCAAGCCGATCGGGGTTCTGATGCGAATAATGAAGAGTGGGTGGATATTCAGGACGACATTTTTAACGATGAGTTCTTGTTAACTCGACCGCTGTTAGAAGCCATTACTGCGGAGGAGAAAGTTGTTTTGCTCATCGATGAGGTCGATCGAGTGGAAGTCGAAACTGAAGCTCTGCTGCTGGAAATTCTGTCGGAGTACCAAGTTTCTATTCCTGAGCTGGGCACAATCGTAGCTAGCCAGATTCCCCTCGTCTTCCTTACCTCTAACAACACTCGAGAACTTTCTGAAGCACTCAAGCGGCGCTGCTTGTTCCTGCACATCGACTACCCACAGTTAGAACGCGAGAAAGAGATTGTTCTCGCTAAAGTTGAGGGTATTAGCAATAATTTGGCGGAGCAGATCGCCAGAATTGTTCGGTCGATTCGACAGATAGAACTGAAGAAAAGCCCGTCGGTTTCAGAAACCCTTGACTGGGCTCGCACCTTGGTGCTTTTAGGGGTCGAAAGCATCGACGTGGAACTAGCCAAAGAATCGCTAAACATTCTTCTCAAATATCAGTCTGATATTGACAAGACGACCAAGGAATTGACAGTAGAGGCCTAAGACGATGCTTGATCTCCTGAGTGGGTTTGTCGTCCAGTTGCGTAACGCTGGACTTCCTGTCTCTTTGACCGAAAATCTTGATGCAATGCAAGCTGTTAAACACATCCCCATTGAAGATCGGGAGGCGTTTAAGTACGCGCTCGCTGCGACGTTGGTCAAAAACGAGCAGCACTGGAAGGCCTTTGAAACCGTATTCGAGGTCTACTTCTCTCTTCGGGGACCTGAGTACAACGTTTTCGACGAAGACGGCGAAATCGACGAAGATTCGCTAGAAGAGTGGATGTCTCAACAAATGCGAGGCATGGGCGGCCAAGGGTCAGCGGAGGACATGAGTCCTGAAGAAATCGCTGAGATGCTCTTCAGAGCGCTTATGAACGCCGACGAGGCCATGATGGCAGCGATGGCGCGGGCAGCTGTGACGCAATTTGCTGGAATGGAACCGGGACGACCCGTCGGAGGCACCTACTACCTCTACCGAACGCTCCGCAACCTCGATCTAGACGGCATGCTTGACCGGCTGATGGAAGAAGCACAGGAAAGATCTCAAGACGACATGACGCCGCTCCAAGAACGTCTTGAACGTGAGGAGTACGAGAACAGAATCGAAGATCTAAAACGAGAGATCGAGGCTGAGATTCGCCGAAGATTAGTAGCTGATCGCGGTGTTGAAGCCATGGCAAAAACTCTGCGCAAGCCACTCCCCGAAGATGTTGACTTTATGCACGCTTCTCGAGAAGAGATGGTCAACATACGCAAAGCTATCCAACCCCTCACCCGAAAACTGGCAGCTCGACTCGCGCGAAAACGCAAACACAAGCGACGCGGCCCGCTCGATTTTCGGGCAACCGTTCGTCAGTCCCTCAGCTATGGGGGAGTGCCCGCAGAGCCCCGTTTCCGTAACCCTCGGCCCAATAAACCCGAACTTGTTGTTATCGCTGACATTTCAGGATCGGTAGCCGCTTTTGCTCGCTTCACGTTGCATCTGGTGTACGCCTTACAGAACCAATTCAGCAAAGTGCGTTCATTTGTGTTCATCGACGGAATTGACGAAGTGACACACCTATTCCAGAACGAAGAAGACATCACTAATGCCGTCCACCGCGTAAATACTGAGGCTGACGTGGTGTGGGTTGACGGTCACTCCGACTACGGTCACGCGTTTGGAGTGTTTTGGGAGAAATATGGATCGGAAATCAACTCAAAGTCAACGGTCATGTTCCTCGGCGACGCGCGAAATAACTATCACTCAACCAACGCTTGGGTAGTTAAGGAAACAGCGAAGAAAGCGAGATCGGTTTTCTGGCTCAACCCAGAACCGAAGTCGTATTGGGACACTGGCGATTCGGTGATTACCGAATACGCGACCCATGCTGACGGAGTGTTCGAGTGCCGAAACTTGCGCCAACTAGAAGGTTTTGTTGATCACTTGGCGTAGCCGTAACTGCGGATATGAATGATTAACGGAAGTCAGCCAAAAGTTCGGCTACATGGAACGCCAAATCGAGCGATTGGCGTCCGTTGAGGCGGGGATCACAGATAGTTTCGTAGCGGTCACCAAGGCTTTCCGCCGACAATGCGTCGCCACCGCCCACGCATTCGGTGACTGCGTCGCCAGTCACCTCGCAATGGACTCCTCCGGGCCAGGTGCCTTCCGCTTTATGTATATCAAAATATTCGCGGACCTCGTCCATCATGACGTCGAAAGCTCTTGTTTTGAAACCCGTTTCGGTTTCGTAGGTGTTGCCGTGCATCGGGTCGCATTGCCAAACAACGGGATGACCCGCGTCAGTTACCGTTCGTAAAATGTTTGGCAACACATCACCGACTTTGTCGGCCCCCATGCGACTAATGAGAGTTAGCCGGCCAGGAATTTGATCTGGGTTCAGTGCATTACATAGTGCGACCGCGTCACTAGGTGAGGTAGAGGGCCCTAGTTTGCAACCGATCGGGTTGTGTACTCCTCGGAGAAACTCGATGTGCGCTCCGTCAAGTTCACGGGTTCGCTCGCCGATCCACAACATATGAGCGGAGCAGTCATACCAATCTCCTGTGATGCTGTCCTGACGCGTAAGAGCTTGCTCGTATCCCAGCAACAGAGCTTCGTGGCTTGTGTAAAGCTCAACTTGGCGCATGGCTGCATCGTCAGTGTCGAAACCGCATGCGGTCATGAAATGCAACGCCCTATCGATCCCTTCCGCCAAACGTTCGTAGCGTTCCCCTACCGGACTTGATGCCACGAACTCCTGGTTCCAGTTGTGGACTTGTCGAAGATCGGCGTAGCCACCGCGAGTGAATGCCCGCAAAAGATTTAACGTTGCTGCCGAAGTGTTATATGCCTGAAGTAATCGCTTGGGGTCGGGCCGACGAGAACTTTGGTCAAATGTAATGTCGTTGACTATGTGACCGCGGAAACTAGGCAGGGTGGAGCCGTCACGTGTTTCAGTACCTGATGATCGAGGCTTTGCAAACTGGCCTGCGATGCGCCCAACTTTTACTACAGGCAAACCCGCAGAATATTGAAGTACCACTGCCATCTGGAGGATGACTTTCAACTTGTCGCGTATAGCGTCAGCGCTGCTTAGATCGAAAGACTCAGCGCAGTCGCCCGCCTGTAGGACTACTGCCTGGCCTGTAGCCACCCGTCCGAGTTGGTCTGTTAAACGGCGAGCCTCTCCCGCGAAGACGAGCGGAGGACGCGCTCCGAGTTCGTGTAACGCTTCGTCTAAAGCGCCGAGTTCGGGCCATTCAGGTTGTTGGCCGGCTGGGCAGTCGTTCCAGGAGCCGGGATGCCAGGTGGTGGTCACAATATTAAGTGTGCAGGTTTAAGGACCGTTATGCCAAAGAAGATTCGCGTTTGGGTGTTACTACCTACTAAGCGACGATGACTAGAGCGTCCTCTCGGAGTTCGTCTACGGCTCGTTTTACGAGCCGTCGGGCTGCTTCAGCAGTCACGCCGAGCTCTTCGCCGACTTCCCTATAGCTGTGGCTTTCGCCGTCAATTAAACCGAAGCGGCGTGCTACGGCCAACTGGGCCCGAGGGTCTAGGCGATCTAGAAGGCCGCGAATCATTTCCTTCCGGTCGTTCTCAAGAGCATGATCTTCAGGGCTTGGCGCATCGTCGCCTATGAGATCAACCAAAGTGCTATCGCCGTCATCTCCGATGTTTTTGTCGAGAGATGTCGGAGTGCTAATCCGTTGGAGCCATGCGTTTTCGTCGTCAAGCCCATCGCTATCTCCACCGCTATGACGCAACGCAGCGCGAAGGCTTGCTGATCGGTCGCTAGGCAGACGAATAAGACTCGCTTTTTGATCGAGAGCTCGACCTATTGACTGTCGAATCCAGAACGTGGCATATGTCGAAAACTTAAAGCCTCTGCGCCAGTCAAACTTCTCCACAGCGTGTTCCAGGCCAAGGTTTCCTTCCTGGATGAGATCCAAGAGTTCCATGGCAGGGGGGAGTGGATAGCGGCGAGCAATAGAAACTACAAGACGCAAGTTGGCTCGAATGAAACGATCGCGGGCAGCCGCAGCTTCACGGACCGCAATACGCAAGGAACGACGTTCCGCTGTGGTTAATAGTTCTTCGCCTTCTAGAGTTATTTGAGCATCTCGCCCGTGTTCGATTTTCTTTGACAACATCTTTTCGTCGTCAGCTGTTAATAAGGCCACTGCACCAATTTCGTTCAGATACTGGCCTACGGAATCACTCATTATTTTTTCATCTCCACCGGTGGGGGACCGGGTCTCGTTGACTCGAGGGGGGAAATCTTCGAGTCGTAGCACCTCTGTAGAAGAGGCACCGATTTTACGCCTGTCGCAGCATCAGGCAAGTCATTGTTGGTTGTGTCGCGATCTTTCTCGCTCTTACTTGGTCAAGGCAGCGCTGTGCGGGCGCGTGCCCTATCGGTAATGGTCAGGTTTGTTCTGCGATGTTAATACTCCAGCCAAACATCGGTCAGGGGCCCGGCCGAATCGCAGACCAAACCATGTTAGTGCACCTAAGTAGGAGATGCCAGTCACCGTGCCTCTAAACTGTGTGCATGGGTCAGCGAATCGGGTTGTTCGGTGGCACTTTCGATCCGCCCCACACGGGCCATTTGGCGGGAGCGATCGCTGCGCGAAGGGCTTTGGGGCTAGATCGAGTGATGTTGGTCGTCGCTAACGACCCGTGGCAAAAATCTAATCAACGACCCGTAACAAAAGCTCATCACCGTCTCGCCATGGTTCGACTGTTGGCGGAGGGATTCGACGGTATAGAGGTGAGTGATTTAGAGATCTCGCGCGGGGGTTCGAGTTACACGATAGACACCGTTAAGGAATTACGAGATGGAGGCCACGAAGTAATTCTGGTAGTTGGGGCAGACGCTGCTGCTGGATTAGATAGCTGGGATCGCTCGGATGAACTTCGAAAGCTTGTGGAGGTCGCGGTGGTGGACCGGCCTGGCTATTTATTCCCCGAACTGGACGGTTGGCGCCTGAACCGAGTCAAAGCTGAATCAGTGGATGTGTCGAGTTCGGGGGTGAGGGATCTGGTGAGTGGTGGAGCCTCCACCAGCGACAGCATCCCCTCAACAATCCGCAGTTATATTGACCTCCACCGACTCGATTGGTCATAAATCTCCGACCCGAAACAACAGTCCTCGCTCTGAGCGAGGGAAGGTGGGAGGATGCTCGTCGATGAACAGCCGTTCGGATCCAGACTTATTGCCCCCACTCCTACTAGCGGCAGCGCGGGGCGCATCGGATCTACAAGCCACAAACGTCCTGGCACTTGACGTGGGTGATGTCTTGGGCATCACCGACTGGTTCGTAGTTGCTAGCGCGTCCAATGTGCGCCAGGTTCGTCGGATAGCTGAACAGATTGAAGAAGCCGTCAAGGCATCGGGAGGCCAGGGGCCGCTGCGAATCGAAGGACTCGAGGATGCCACATGGATATTGCTCGACTTTGGTCTCTTTGTCGTTCACGTTTTCTATGAGGAAACCCGCTCTTTCTACGACATTGAGCGCCTTTGGTCCGATGTTCCCAAGATTAGGTTTGACGAGAACGGAATCCCCGCGAGCTAGGGCGGAACAAGCCTTGAACTCTCACTCAGAACGCATTTCTGGTCCCCTTGCTCATAAGAACCGGCGACTGTCGGCGCGGCGAACCTGTCAAGCTGTGGCGGTGACTGTCCCCGCTGTTCCCCAGAAATATTCGTCGACGGATATCATCACCGCGCAAGCTGTACTCGACGACTGGACATCGCAGAATCGTTTCGATCCAGCTAGGTGGAATGCCAAAGCAGCCATATTGGTGTACGACCGACCGCTACATAACCACCTTCTCAAACTTGAAGACCTGCAACCCCTCGATTTCGGAGCGCCCGGGTCGTATCACTCCATCGCAGCGACGGCCGGCCGGGTAGTTCTCGCCGGCGATTTCGGGATAGGCGCCCCTGTCGCTGCAGTGATCGCTGAGACGCTCATTGCATCCGGTGTCACACAAATTCTTTCGATCGGGACCGCAGGCGGAATCCAGACTGATCTAACTCCAGGACAAATCATTTCGATCCACGGTGCGATTCGCGACGACGGAACTTCGCACCATTACCTGCCGGCCGGCGCTGTTGTCAGACCGGACCCGAAACTAACGGCTCGCCTCGAAGCCTCCCTAGGCGATGCTCTAGGCAGGAGGGGCTCAGTGTGGACCACCGACGCACCGTTCAGAGAAACCATCGAAGAATTACGGTTCCACCGAGATGCTGGAGTGCTCGCTGTGGAGATGGAGGCAGCAGCACTCATGGCAGTGTGTGAACTACGAGGCGCAGCGTTCGCGAGTTCCGTCTGTATCTCGGACGTACTTAGCGAACAAGGCTGGAAAGCGCTCTTTTCTGAAGCATCAGTGTGCGAAGCACTCCACACCATGTACAGCGCCGCGGTTGCAACGCTTATGGAGCCCCGGTGAAAATCCGGTTCGGTTTCACATGCCGCGGAACATCAGATCTACCTATCGAAAAATTCGCGCCGCTATGCCAGGACCTTGAGCGACTGAACTTTGATTCGATCTGGCTTCCCGAGACCATGCTGACGGGCTCCTTTGACCCTCTCGTGGCTCTCACCCACGCCGCCAGTTCAACCGAACGACTCAAAATCGGGAGCCACGTCGTATTTCCCGGCAGGGCACCTGTGCGCCTAGCACGCGAACTTGCACAACTCGACCGCTTGTCAGCAGGGCGACTGCTGGTCATAGCGGTCCTTGGCCTTCCTGACGCGCATGAAGTAGCGGCTCAAGGTGTGAATGCTTCAGAACGAGGCTCAATGCTGGACGAGATGGTGCCCCTCATGCGACGCCTATGGAACGGCGAGACGGTCAACCACTCAGGAACTTTCTTCCAACTTTCGGAAGCGTCGGTCGATCCTCTGCCACTTCAAAAGCCACTGGAGTTATGGTTCGGAGGCACCCTCAAAGGAGCTCTTCGTCGGGCCGGCCAAATCGGAGACGGCTACATCCCAGGCCTCTCGACTCCTAACGAAGGGGCAGCGAGAAAGTTGCTTGTCGAAACCGCCGCGAGCGAATTCAACAGAACCATAGATCCCGAACATTTCGGAGTGAACCTGACCTACAGCAGAGGTTCGCTTCCAAGAGCAGCCCGCGATGCCTTGATCCAGCGACGACCCGATGTCGATCCGGACCAATTGGTTCCGAGTTCAACAAACGCGCTTTTGGAAACGATTGATGCCTGGATAGACGCCGGCTACTCCAAATTTCTTCTTCGACCAGTGGCACCGCCCCCCAATTGGACTGAAGAATTAGAGCAGCTGGCATCTGAGGTGCTGGGCCGCCAGTCATGACATCACTTGCACGCCAAATGTGGGAATCAGTTGAGCGCTACCACCAACTTTGTTACTGGGCTCCCGAAGTTCGCGAAGAAGCTGCCGACGTGGGCCTCAAAGGTTTCTGGATGAATTATTTCGCGACTAGAGCCGCGCCGCTCGGCGCTATTTCGCCGCAAGCCGTTCAATCACTCTTTTTCTATTACTCCCCTCAGCGAATCCACCGCGCGATACCCCACGCATGGCAATACTCGGCCCCCGAAGCAATCCTCGACGCGAGATACCGGGGTATGGATCGGGCACTTCAGCGAGAACTCGGCGGGCTGCTTGACGGTCCTGAAGTTTCCCTCGCCGCTCAAATCACTCGAGAGGCCGTTGAAGGCATCGACGGAACCGGAAGGACACTCTTTGCAGGTTGGAACGCTCTTGAGTGGCCCGAAGATCCTCACCTGGCGTTGTGGCACGGATGCACCGTGTTGCGTGAGCATCGAAGTGGCTGTCACCTCATAGCTCTCGCGGTAGAAGGACTCGATGGTTGCCAGTCCGTCATCACCCAAGTTGCCGTCGACGAAGCCCCTGCTCAATGGATCCACGATGAAGCGGGATGGACAACCGACGAAGCAGAACAAGCGCGGGCCCAGTTACGCACGAAAGGATGGCTAGATGATGACGACCGCGCGAGCTCAAAATGTCGGCAAGGACGGCATCGGGTTGAAGAACTCACCGACCTATTAGATGGTGAACACTGGATCAAAATAGGTTCTGATCGGTGCGACCAGTTACGACAATCTCTTGCCATTCTCAACAATCATTTACCTAAAGACGACCAACTCGATTGGCGCGATATTTACAGCGCGAATGAGAACTGAACGTAGCTCCGGGTTATTCCTCGCTCGTTTCGACCACTAAGGCAGTTTCGGAGCGAGGCAAAGCGATCCATGTTCGCCCAGGCGTTAACTGCACCGTCGCTCCATCGACATCACGGAATTCTGCGATGTCAGTAGAAGTAGGTCGATTCCATGTCGCCGCAATCAGATGACCTTTGGTCAGCACCCACGCTTCCCCCCGACCAACGATCTTCACCTCAGGCGAACCGGCATAAGCCACACTTTGACCGTATTTGACGAACTGGACGATGACGTTCTCTGGTGCAATCTGTACCCCATCGTGGTCAACGTGGTCGGTGTCTTCTTGGGTGCGAGCCCACCCCTGTAACACGTCATCCCAACGATACGTAACTTGGTAACCACCGTAGTCAATGTCAACGCCCACGATTGGCTGCGCTGACGGAGGTAGAGGATCTCCTTGCGACCTATAGGAAAACATTTGCGGAGGAGTGCCGCCGCGACCATCGGCAGACGCGTAAATCTCACCCGTGCCTGTCAACAAATTGTGAGGAGCATCCTTCTCGTCGGTTCGCCGATACGCTGCGCGCCCAACGTTGGTGTCACCCACAAGCACCATGTCGACTTCATCGAGTAACCGCATAACGGTTGGATTTCCCCCGGAGTTACCAAACAAAGGTGTGTTGAGGTTAGAGAGCAACTCAAAGTCCCCTGTTCTTGCTGAGCGCACAGGCCCAATATCGGTGACATTACGACTGTGGAATATTGCTGCGAACCGCGTCATGTTGGCTTCCACCAGCTCTTCAAACACCACATCAGCTTGATTGATGCCCCACTGTGGACGAGCTCTCTGATGATTATCGATTTTGACGAGAAAAGCGGGTCGAGTAATTGGTTGGGTTCTTTCTTCTCCCGTGAATTGAGCGACGGGAACAACCGGGGTTTCAGTTGTTGTCGTCGTTGGGGGTGAGGTGGTGGTAGAGGTCACTACCACGATGGTTGTCGTAGCAGGGGGCAAAGTTGTGCTCGTCGCGGGACTAGTCGGGCGTGAGAGCAAACTTGTTCCTGCACCGCTACACGCAGCAAGAGCTAACGAAAGAACGATTACTGATGTGACAAGGAGAGTGTGACGAGAAGACAACGAGGTTCCTCAACGCAAGATGATTACCGACTGCCGAGAGTAACCCTTAAGGATGGTTTATATGTGCACCCCTAGGTGCCAGAAATTGGCGGGTGTAGCGTCTGGTGAGTGCGCACCCGATTCGTGGCTGAGGTCTTTGGGGACCTTATAGACAAAGGGCTGATCAACTGCTCGGATGAATTGCTTGTAGTCGCTGGTGGAAGATCCGAGCGAGACTTGTTTCGTAGCTTGGGATTTGAGCAAGTGACTATTACAAATCTCGATTCAGTAGAGGCAGCTGAACATCTGGCCCCGTATCACTGGGCACACGAAGACGCCCAAAATTTGAGTTACAGCGAAAAATCGTTTCCCTGGGTAGTCGTCGTCGATGGGTTACATCACTGCACATCACCTCATCGTGCTCTTACCGAGATGTACCGAACATGTTTTGTAGGTGTCATCGCCATTGAAGCGCGAGATTCATTGTTGATGCGTTTAGCTATTCGACTGGGTTTCAGCTCCAGCTATGAGTTGGAGGCGGTCCAAGCTCAGGGCGGACTGTCTGGAGGGTTAGAGAATGGACCAATCCCGAATCACATTTATCGTTGGACCGAGCGTGAGTTTCGAAAAACGATTCGCTCATGTGACCCCACCGGAGAACACGGCTTCAACTTTTTCTATGGCCTGAACCTGCCATATGAGACAGCGGACCTCCGAGGGTGGACTATGCGGAAACTGTTACTCAAACCGGCCGAACGAGTGTTGCGTGTGCTCACCTGGCTTCTTCCCAAACAACGCAACTCAATCGCGATGATTGCGAGCCGACCAAAGTGCTCACATCCTTGGATTGACGACGCGAGCGTGCAATAGCTCGCCCGATGTGTGCTGTTAGCGGCGGTCCTGGGTTGTCACGACAGTGAGACCATGCCGTTCGGTGTCTCAAGGATGATTTCTACCGACGATGGGCCCTCGGAAACTTTGACGCTGAGGCCAAGTTGTTGATGCAACGAAGTGATCTGGTCGGGTTGCGGGTGAGTCCCACGAACCTCTATTAAGGAGCACCCCTTTGGCGTGATTGTCGCCGGATTGGCTGTATGGCCCCAGTCGATCACAAAAGGCACTAATCCCAATCTGTTCGACCGGGTCAGTCGCCAACTGATCTCCTCGCCGTCGGGTTTCACGCGACTCATAGCGACGATCGGTCCAGGATCCGTTCCGTGGTTCCGAATTTTTTCAGCAACAGCATCAATGCTTTCGCTGTCCCCGGGATGAATCGCGAACGCAGCTAACCGAGGGTCAGGGTGGTCGTCTATTCCGAACGGACGAGCACCTGAGGGGTCAGCCTGGTTGGGGTCGGCCGCAATGATTTCGAGGTACACGTCACTTCCCAGGGAGAGCAAGGCGTTGTGAGTCCCGACTCCCGGATGTGGCCCGCCAGGGGCGGCTCGTACACCTGTCAGAGACTCGACGTGAGCGACGCCTTCCTCGAGGTTTTGACATGCAAACGCAAAGTGATCAAATGCTGCCATATCAATCAAACAACTCCTTCGGTAGATCCCTAGAAGGGTTCATAGTCCAGTTTGCGGGACGCTTTTCGAGAAAGGCGTTGATCCCTTCGACTGAGTCAGGTTGTCGCCCGACCCACTCAAATACCGGTTCTTCCATCTCATGCATTTCGTCCCAACTTAGCGACAGGCCTTTCCAGAGCAGTTTTTTTGTTGCTGCTACTGAAACTGGAGCGGCGACGGAAAGACGCGTGGCGAGGTTGATGGCTTCTTCCACCAGTTCCTCATCAGGGTGCACCGACGAAACTAAACCCATCGAATGTGCTCTTTCGGCATCGACTATCTCCGCACCCATAAGCAATTGTGATGCGTTCGAAAATCCGACGACTCTGGGTAACAGGGCGTGCGACCCCAACTCGGGCAACATTCCGATTCGGTTAAACACAAAACCAATGCGTGCGCTCTGCGCGGCGATTCGGATGTCACACATCAGCGGGTAGGTTGCGCCGACCCCAACGGCGGGACCGTTGATAGCAGCAATCACGGGTTTTGGCACCTGATGGGGAAGCAGCTTGGGAGTTCTTGCCTCGCTGGTGTCCTCCAAGTCGCGATCCCGTTCTGAGTCGAACGTGTCGGCCCCACCTGAAAGGTCCGCGCCTGCACAAAAAGCTCGTCCAGTGCCGGTGATGACGACTGATCGAACGTCAGGGTCTTCTGAGCAGTCTCGCAGAGCTGCATCTAACCCAGAAGAAATTTCGTGATTCCAAGCGTTGAGATGTTCTGGGCGATTGAGTCGCACCACAGCAACACGGTCGACGTGTTCGACCGTTACCGCACCTTCGTCGACGTGTGACTGTTCCATTGTTTCAGTCTCTCAGAATTAAACGATTGAGAGAGGATTGGCACAGGTGTGGCCTTCGGGCACTTCTTAGGGCATGCTGTTCGGGTATTTCGAGCTAGGACTGCTGTGCAGATATTTCTCCCCCTCCTCGTCGGTTTCACCGTGACCCAGGTCTCAACTCTGACTACTTCTGCGTACCTGCATAGGTCACTTGCCCACAAAGCAGTCACATTTCGCCCAGGAGTTGCTTTCTTTCTCCGGTTTTTCTTGTGGTTAACAACGGGCGTGAAGGCTCGAGAGTGGGCGGCAGTTCATCGCAAACATCACGCCTATACCGATGAGGAAGAGGATCCGCATTCTCCAGCGCAAGTTGGTTGGATTCGCGTACAGTTCACCAACTTTTGGATGTACCGGCGCGCGGCGAACGACCCCATCACCGTTGAGAAATGGGGGAAAGACCTCGCTCCTGACCGTTGGGACCGACTTCTGTTTGATCGTGGTCCGCTGGGGTTGCTGGTCTCTACTGCGCTTTTATCCGTGTGGCTGGGGTGGTGGCAAGGGCCCCTAGCGTTCGGGTTTCATGTGCTGAGCTACGTAACGCTTTCTGGGGCTATTAACGCCGTCGGGCACACCTTCGGTCGGCGTCCCTACCAAAACAGTGCAACTAACTTGCATTGGCTGGCGGGATTGACTTCGGGTGAGGGCTACCACAACAACCATCACGAGTTGCCAACTTCTGCAAGGTTCGGATCCAAATGGTTTGACTTGGACGCAGCGTGGTGGCTCGTCAAGCTGGCCGAACGTTGCGGGCTCGCTCACATCCGTGAACTCAAAAATAAGGCTTCGCTGGTCTGATCCATGTTCCGTTCCACGCCTTGGAATTAGCTTTGGTATTGAAGGCACCGGCGACGCGATTGCTGGTTCCCAGTGGTTAGCGGCTGATAAGTATCTCCTTTAGTGCACAGAGACTTGGAAGGGCACCCACCACGAGCGTGTGCTTGACTGACTCAACTTTGGTCTCGTGGAGATCAACGAAAACTCAGGAGAGACGATGAGCTACACGGTCGCAAACATGTTGCGTGCTCCCGACCCGACTTTGTTTGTGAAGGCGTTTAACGCGAACGCACGTCCACACATGGAGTCCGCAGGGGCATCGAGAATTAGAATTAGCCAAACGGTGATGGGTGGCGAACAGGCAGGTGTCATCGGAGTCGCGGTTGAATTCGATTCGATTGATTCTGCTGTAGCAGGGATATCGGCAGCTAGTGCTGCGGCAGCTCCGAAGATGCAAGAGGCGGGCATCCAATTGATTTCGCGCGTTTTGGTGCAAACCAAAGCCGAAAGAGGAACACCTGACGGATCTTTTGGTTCAATTCTTCAGGTCAGCGGTGATCCGATTGACGATGCCACCTGGGCGTCCAATGCCGACACGTACTGGTCACACATGAGCGCTGGGAGCACCGGTCAACGGTTCGGTCAGATGATCGCTGCTGGGGAACGCACCGGCCGGTACATAGCTGTCACGTGGACTGATTCACTTTCAGCGCTTCAAGAAGCGAGCACAGCGATGTTCGCCGATGCGTCGATTCAACAGCTACTCGCGAACCAGAACAGCCAAATGATAAGTCGAACGATGTTTCGGCAAATTGGTTGACGCAGTTGAGTAACGGAGCCATGAACAAACGGTTCATGGCTCCATCTCAATTCATTTTCGCGTGGAGCTAAGGGGAATTGAACCCCTGACCCCTTCCATGCCATGGAAGTGCTCTACCAACTGAGCTATAGCCCCGAAGAGACCCAAGCTACCAGCGCGCCCTTGTGATGCAACTCAAGGTTTGTTGGCTTGAGCACGGCGCCTAGGCTCTCGATCATGAGCATTTCTGTCGATCCTGGCCAGCTTGAAGCAGAGTTGGAACGATATGGCTATTCCGCTTTTTTGTTGACCGTGCGCGACGATGAGACCTCCCACGTCGCACACATGACGTTTCGTTTTGATCAGGGGAATTTACGCTGCCCGATTAGTCGGAGCGCCGCACGCAACGTAGAACAACGACCCAAGGTTGTTGTGTTGTGGCCCCCTCATGAACCAGACGGCTATTCGATGATCGTCGATGCTGACTGCATCGTCGACGAGAACGAACTTTGTGTTACTCCTACTTCAGGAGTGCTGCATCGACCGGCGAATCCCTCAACCCAAGAGGGTGATGATTGCGAAGGCGATTGCGCCCCTCTGGGTAGTTAGCGTGACTGGTCCACTCACGGGAATCCGAGTCTTAGAACTCGGAAGTTTTATTGCTGGTCCTTTCGCCGGTCAGCTACTCGGAGATTACGGAGCAGAAATAATCAAAGTCGAACCCCCCTCCGGTGGGGACCCCATGCGAAGCTGGGGTCACTGCGACCCTGACGGTCACAGCTACTGGTGGCCAGCGATTGCCCGTAACAAGAAGTCAATTGCTATCGATCTGCGCACCTCCGAAGGACGGACAGTGGTGCGGCGTTTGGCAAAATCGAGCGACGTTGTTTTAGAAAACTTCACTCCGGGACGGCTTGCCGATTGGCAACTTGGCTACGACGATCTCGTTGGTGACAACCCAGGCCTTGTCATGACCCACGTCTCAGGGTTTGGTCAGACAGGGCCCCGAGCAACTGATCCGGGATTTGGTTCCATCGGCGAAGCTATGGGAGGCATTCGACACACTACGGGCTGGCCCGACAGGCAATCGACGAGGGCAGGCATAAGTCTCGGTGACGCTATCGCTTCACTTTTTGCGGTGACCGGGACAATGGCTGCGCTTAACGAACGTCAACGGAGCGGCAGGGGACAAGAGGTCGACGTGGCTATCTACGAAGCGGTATTTGCTCTCATGGAATCGACTATTGCTGACTACGACCTGGGAGGTCATGTACGAGGGCGCACGGGCTCCGTGCTTCCAGGGGTAGCGCCGTCGAACGTTTACTCGACTCTGGACGGGGCAGACGTTTTAATCGCTGGTAATGCCGATGCGATCTTTCGACGTATCTGTGTCGCTATGAACCGAGCAGAACTTGCGGAAGATCCCCGATATAGGACTCATGAAAGTCGGGGAATAAATCAAACAGAACTTGATGAAATTATTGCAGGGTGGACAGCCAAGCTACGCGTGGAAGAGTTAGAAGCTCTACTCGATGAACAAGCGATTCCCTATGGCAGAATTTTCACTGCGCCTGACATGATCACAGATCCACAATTCGCGGCTCGCGAACTGATTGAGCGATACGAAGACGAAATTTTGGGGCAAGAGGTTCCCATGGCTGCTCCGGTTCCTCGATTCTCTCGTACCCCTGGCCAGATCAGATCCACTGGACCGACATTGGGCCAACATACCGATCAGATACTGGAAAGCGTGGCTGGCTACGACCCGGAACAGATTCAGCTTTTGCGTTCCGACGGTGTCGTAGCGTGACCTTCGCGTCAGCTGCTAATGGTTCTGGTTCTAGGACCCGAGCGAAGAACTTGAGCGGGTAACTGGCGTCCAACCAGTTGTTCGGCGAGATGTCCGCACTGTATTAACTGTTCAAGGTCAATGCCCGTTGACGCGCCCAAATCTTCGACCATATGGACCACATCTTCAGTGGCGACGTTGCCCGTCGCTCCCGGCGAGTACGGGCAACCACCTAGACCGCCGATAGCGGCATCGAAGCGTCGAACGCCCTGCTGCATGGCGACCATGATGTTGGCCAAACCAGTGTTTCGCGTGTTGTGGAAATGAAGGCCGATTTGAGCGGTTTCAATGCCGACGTTTTCAAGTGCATCTAGTAATTCAAGAACAACTCTGGGAGTTGCCATTCCACTGGTATCACCAAAGGACAACCCGTCAACTCCTGCCTCGTCGAGAACTCTTCGCGCATAATGAGCGACCCGGTTAGGAGCGATGTCACCCTCGTACGCGCATCCGAATGCGGTCGACAGGATTGCTTCGACGGGCGTTTCCTTCTGATGGGCTAAATCGGTGAGTTCAATAATTTGTCGGACTGACTCGTCGGGAGACATATTGATGTTTTTGTGGTTATGTGTTTCCGAAATCGACATCACCACTTCGATTTCGTCAGCATCGCACTCAAGGGCATCTAGAGCGCCTCGTTCGTTAGGGACAAGAGCGCGGTAGCGAACCCCCGGGACACGAGTGATGCCCTTCATAACTTCGGCGGACCCAGCCATGGGTGGGATCGCTTTGGGATGAACGAATGAAGCTGCTTCGATCGCGGCGAGGCCCGTGCCTGATAGAGCATCAATTAGAGCGATGCGTTCTTTGACCGGAATCGTGGTCTCGTTCTGTAACCCATCGCGGGGTCCAACCTCGCGTATCTCCACCGATTCAGGAAGAGCCGCTATCACTTCAAGTCGCCTTGAGGTCTTCGAACACTTTGCGCCAACGTTTGGCATCTGATCGGTACGGAGCGTAAAAACTGAGACGCTGCACAATGTCTCCAAAACGTTGCTTTAGCTGTTCGGCAATTTGTTCGGGTTCTCCAACAACAGCAAAAGCGTCAAGAATTTCGTCATCCACCAGGCTGCCCATCTCCACCCATCTACCTTCTTTAGACAAGGAGTTGAGTTCGGTTTGCATGTCACCCCAGCCATGGCACTCCAGTACACCCCTGTAGGCAGGCGTTGATCCGTAGAAAGCGATCTGTTGACGGGTTCCTTCCTTCGCCTTCTCAAGTTCGTCCTCGTTGTTGCCAGTGACGACGAACAACGGCCCAGAGATCTCTACGTCGGAGAGGGTACGGCCGGCTCTTTCAGCGCCTCTTTCCAGTGCAGGAAGAGTCTGTTCGCGTAGGTACTTCTCGGTTGTGAAGCCATGAGCGAGGAACACGTCGCAAGTTTCGCCGGCCACTTCTGTCATGAGTGGTCCGACGCCCGCGAGAGCCATTTTGGGAGCGCCGTAGGGATTCTCACCCGGATGAAAAAATGGTGTCATCAACGTGTGTTGGTAAAAGTCGCCCCGAAAGTCGAGCTTCTCTCCAGAGTTCCAACTATTCCAAATTGCTTTGGTGGCCAGAATCATTTCTCGCATCCGGGCCGCTGGCTTAGACCATTCCATTGAGAAACGCCTAGTGATATGAGCTTTGATCTGACTGCCCAAACCCAAAGTGAAACGACCCTTCGAGATTAATTGGATGTCGTTGGCGCTATATGCAAGGTCCATTGGGTTTCTGGCAAAACCAACCACGATGCTGGTGCCGAGCTCAACCTTTTCCGTTGCCTGGGCCATAAGGGGAAGCATCGTGAAGGGGTCATGGCTCGTTTCTGGAACCCATAGACCGTCATAACCGATCTCTTCCTGCTCACGAGATTTGTCCATAATCCCGTCAAACCCGCTGTCAACACCTATACCGCCGTCAATCTTCATAGACCTGAACTTAGTGTAGGCCCGAGGGTGATGTAGCAGCGCGGAAGTGTCTAGACGCCAAGTGTGGTGGCTGCGCGTTCAGCGAGATAGATGACGCTGTGAGGGAACACTTCGACCTCGTCGGGAATCTCAGGATTGGCACCCCCGACATATCGGGCATGCACTCCCTCCAGAATGCACGCTAAGCGCCAGCTAGCAAAGGCAAAAAAGAACTTCGTATCGCTGGTGTCGCGTCCTGTTTGTTTTTGGTAGGTCGTTACCAGCTCAGATCGACTCAAAAAACCGCGATCGGTAGTCGCAGCATCGCCAAGCGGTAAAAAATCGTCGGTTGGTTCACTCCAATAGGCAAGCAGAATTCCTAGATCGGCTAACGGGTCGCCCAAAGTAGAGATCTCCCAGTCAAGTACTGCAGCAATATCTCCGTTCGATGTAACGAGACAATTATCTAGTCTGAAGTCTCCGTGAATTAGCGTCGCTTCTCGCTGTTCAGGAATATTGTCCACTAGCGCGTCGTGTACTCGTTCAATGATGGGTAACTTTCGGGCAGTCATCGCATTGAATTGGCGAAGCCAGGTGCGCAACTGTCGCGCCACATAGTCCTCCCGCTTTCCAAGATCCGATAAACCTGTTGACTCGAGATCCACTGAATGAATAGCCGCTAAAGCACTAATGAGTTGTTCTCCCAGGTGCTGGCGTTGTGTAAAAGGAACTGCGGCAGCGGACAGCGGGTCTCTGAGTATGTGGCCGTCAACAAAGTTAGTGACATAGAAATCCGCGCCAGTGACTTCGGGGTCAGTGCAAAGACCCACCACCGCGGGTACCGGCACCTCGCTGTCGGCTAGTGAGGAAAGCAGGCGATGTTCGCGAACCATGTCATGTGCCCCGCTCAGCACATGATCCAGCGGTGGCCGCCGGAGCACCCATCTTTGACCACTTTGGTCGGTCACTCGATACGTGAGATTGGAATGACCGCCGATGATTAGCTCAAACTGAAGTGGTTCCTTAAGAGTTTTGACATGAGCAGATAGCCATTCCGTTACCGGTGTTTCCTCAATACCCTTAACCACGGCGCTCCTCAGATTGGTGTGGTCTCGAAACTACATGTTGCTGGGATCTAGTCTCCTTGCCGAACCTCAATACCGCGGAATGGAAAGGACAGGACATGATCGACGTCACCGACGAAGACTTCGAGCAACAGGTCGTCGAAAAGAGCAACGAAGTTCCAGTGGTCATCGATCTGTGGGCCCCCTGGTGTGAACCTTGCAAAACCTTGGGTCCGCTTTTGGAGAAGGTTATTGATGCGCAGGGAGGGAAGGTCATTGGCGTCAAAATCAACATTGATGAAAATCCGGGTGTGTCGCAAGCCTTCAAGGTTCAATCGATACCGATGGTGATCGCGTTCAAAGACGGTCAGGCAGTTGATGGGTTTATGGGAGCTCAAGGCGAGCCCATGCTGGAAGATTTCATAAGACGGTTATTGCCTAGCGAAGAAGAAAGCCAGATCGATCTGCTTGTCGCCGCTGGTGATGAAGCATCTCTGCGATCGGCTTTGGAGTTGCAATCCGATCACGCTGAAGCTGTTCTTGCTCTCGCAGAGTTACTGGTTTTAGATGACCGCGCCGAAGAGGGGTTGAGTCTCTTGGAACGAATTCCCGAGTCGTCTGAGAGTCGACGTATAGCCGCCGCCGCCCGAACCTCGGATAGCTCAGGCCAATCAGATGAAGTTGATGCCGAACTTGAAACACTTCTTGCTCAGGTAAAGGTTGACGATGCTGCTCGGCAACGATTCGTTGACCTCCTCGAAGTAATGAGTCCTGATGATCCTCGAACAAGTGAATGGCGTCGAAAACTTTCGACAGCGCTTTTCTGAGCCACGACAGAGTCGGTGCTGACAGAAAACAGCCGTTCCTAGTCAGATACGGCCAAAACTGGAAGCTAATGTCAAAGGTGTGGGCAAGGTCTCGGTTCAAGTGTTCTCGGGT
Source organism: Acidimicrobiia bacterium (assembly GCA_012960315.1). Lineage (GTDB taxonomy): Bacteria > Actinomycetota > Acidimicrobiia > Acidimicrobiales > Poriferisodalaceae > UBA2110. The sequence goes on along the minus strand of DUBN01000059.1, from coordinate 9,785 downwards.
CCTGAGCCTTCGCTTCTTGGGGATGCGGTCCGCGCTCGGATCGATGAGTTGGTAGGTGGGCAAGACCGATCTCTTGTCTTGGAAGAACTCACTGGCGACGAGTACACGATCGATCAGGTCGTTGATGCCGTACAAACACCACCCTTGCTGAGCGATCGCCGAATAGTGGTAGTGCGCGGTTTCAACAGGTTCAAGTCCGATGAACTGAAACCACTCGTGGAACTCCTTGGTGACCCGCCGCCGACGACCGACCTGGTCGTGGAGTGGGGGAGTGGGGCTGTTTCTAAGAAGCTTCTCGAAGTAGCGAAGGCGGCTGGTGGAGAACAGGTGAAGGTGGGCGCCCCTGGAACTGGACGGGTTCGTAACGCGTGGTTCGAAGAGCGTTTCGACGCCTCCCCATTGAAACTCGACGCGACAGCTCGTCAACTCGTCGTAGAACATTTAGGTGAGGATGTAGCTCGCTTGACAGGGTTAATGCTGACGCTTGAAGGCGTTTACGGGTTTGACGCAGCTGTTGATGAAGCTGAGGTGATGCCGTTTTTGGGTGACGAAGGGGGAGTGCCTCCATGGGATCTCACCGACGCGCTCGATCGAGGCGATATGACAGCAGCCCTTGAAGTTTTGCAACGCATGTTAAAGGCCGGCGGACGTCACCCGCTGCAGGTGATGTCGACGCTGCACTCCCATTATGAACGAATGCTTCGCCTTGACGGCACAGGGATATCTAACGACAAAGAGGCTGCGGCACACCTCGGTATGAAAGGTTCGAGTTTCCCAGCGAAAAAAGCCGTTGCCCAGTTGCGCCGACTCGGACCGAAGAAAATCCGTAGAGCCATCGAGCTCCTTGGTGAAACAGACCTTGACCTGCGCGGCAAGTCTGCTCTCGACGGTGACATTCTCATGGAAGTTCTGGTGGCGCGCTTAGCCCACCTAACCCGCTGAATCAGCTATCGGACGAAGAACTCTTGTTACTCAGTCGAGATTTCCGGCGGGCGGCCTCGTTTTTGTGAATGACACCCTTCGAGGCGGCCATATCGATGCGTTTTTGTGCCGCTCGAAGAAGCTCGTCGGTGGGCTCTCCGGCCGAAGCCGCAGCTAAAACAGCCTTTTCTCGAGTCCGTAGTTCACTGCGAACCGCTTTGTTTCTAACCCGACGGGTCTCGGTTTGGCGGTTACGTTTGATTTGGCTTTTAATGTTCGCCACGTGTGCTTCTCTTGCTTCGACTTGAGGTGGTGTTGTCTTGTTTTCAGCGACAAAGCAGCAAGGAACTACTGTGCCACGAGATATAACAACCGTCTCAGGTTAGCAACCCCACCCTTCAATCCCGCAGACGCCAACGACATTCGCGCTGCACTTCTTATGACTCGAGAATCACCCATTTGAGGTTGACGTTGATACCTTTCAGTTCGAGATGGACCTCACTCGTATCCGCAATTTCTCGATCATCGCGCACATAGATCACGGAAAATCGACGCTGTCGGACCGTATTTTGGAGATCACCGGCGCTGTCGACGCACGATCGATGCGTGCCCAGTACCTCGATTCGATGGAACTGGAACGCGAACGCGGAATCACTATTAAGGCACAGAACGTTCGAGTTAATTGGAAAGGGCACGTTCTTCACCTCATCGACACGCCCGGCCATGTCGACTTCGGCTATGAAGTCAGTCGATCGTTAGCGGCCTGTGAAGGTGTTGTTTTGCTGGTTGATGCAGCGCAAGGAATCGAGGCGCAGACACTTGCGAATTGTTACCTAGCAATCGAAAATGACATGGAAATCGTTCCCGTTTTAAACAAAATCGACCTTCCAGCAGCTGACCCCGACCTATACGCGAGCGAGATCGAAAATGTTCTCGGGCTGCCCGCCGACGCAGTGCTGCACATTTCAGCTAAGACCGGCGACGGTGTCGCCGAGTTACTCGATGCCATCGTCGAACGAATACCTCCGCCAAAAGGCGACGCTGACGCACCGCTTCAGGCCCTTATCTTCGACTCTTACTTTGATAAGTACCGGGGAGTGGTGTCCTCAATGCGGGTTGTCAACGGTCGCATCCGCACCAACGAAAAGCTTCGATTTATGCAGACCGGAGGAACCCACGATGCAGAAGAAATTGGAGTGCGTTCGCCAGCCATTACGCCGGTCAACGAACTAGGCCCAGGCGAAGTCGGCTACCTCATCGCCAGCATTAAAGACGTAGCACAGGCAAAATCTGGTGAGACGGTCACGACGGTAAGGAACCCGGCAGAGCAGTCTCTCGACGGATACGCAGATCCGAAACCGATGGTGTTCTGTGGCCTCTATCCCGTCGACGGCGACGAATACCCCGATCTGCGAGAAGCACTCCAAAAATTAAAACTCAATGACGCATCAGTGACATTTGAACCAGAAACCTCGGGCGCCCTTGGGTTTGGTTTCAGATGCGGTTTCTTAGGGCTCCTGCACATGGAAATCGTGCGAGAGAGACTTGAACGCGAATTCACCCTTTCCCTCATCGCGACAGCTCCATCAGTGGCGTACAAAGTCACTACCGACGATGGATCCACAATGGTGATCGATAATCCGTCAGAACTGCCGGACATGGGAACAGTCGAAACGATAGAAGAACCTATGTTGCGTATAGGCGTTCTCACTCCATCCAACTACACGGGAACGGTGATGGAACTGTGTCAGGGACGCCGAGGGAAAATGATTCGAATGGAGTACCTATCTCCCGAAAGAGTTGAACTTCACTACGAGATCCCTCTCGCCGAGGTTGTTACCGACTTCTTTGATCAACTCAAAAGTCGGACACAGGGATATGCCAGCCTGGACTATGAACCAGCCGGGTATCAGGCCGGAAAATTGGTCAAAGTTGACGTGTTACTGAACGGTGAACCCGTTGACGCTTTTTCCACCATTGTCCACAGTGACGCCGCCTACGAATACGGCCGTCGTATGGCAGAAAAGCTTCAAGAGTTGATTCCGCGGCAAATGTTTGATGTGCCGATCCAAGCAGCGATCGGGGGCAGGATTATCGCCCGAGAAACCGTCAAAGCCAAACGCAAAGATGTGCTTGCTAAGTGCTACGGCGGGGACATCACCCGGAAACGGAAACTGTTAGAACAACAGAAAAAAGGCAAGAAAAAAATGAAAGCAATTGGGCGTGTGGAAGTACCCAATGAGGCGTTCGTCTCTGCATTACGGCTAGACGACTGACCCCCCCATCCGATGGATAATCAACTTCTGGCGCAATAGCGCGCTTAGTATTCGGCCACTAAACCATCGTTAGGTCGGCGGACGTGGACGAACGCAAGGCGACAGTGTTACGAGCTGTTGTGGAGAGTTTCATAGACACTGCCCAACCCGTCGGGTCGCGTGCAGTGTCAAATCTATCGAAACTCGATGTCTCCGCAGCAACGATCCGAAATGAAATGGCAAGCCTTGAGGCCGACGGTTATCTCGTGCAGCCACATACAAGTGCTGGACGAGTACCCACCGATGCTGGGTACCGGTACTTTGTAGACCATCTCGGGCCAGGTCACCTCGATGCGACTGAAACCAGGCAGATCAGTTCTTTCTTTCGGCACGCGCAAGGCCAAATCGAACAACGCCTTGCGGATACCAGCCGTCTCCTGTCTCAACTCACTGCATACGCCGCCATAGTCGTTGGACCAGCGCACGACCCAGCTACCGTCCGATCGGCGCAACTAGTTGACCTAGGCGGGGGGCGACTCCTGCTAGTGCTCGTGACTTCTTCGGGATCCATCGAACGATCCATGATCGAACTCGTTGCTGGAGCCCAAGTCGATACTTCCCACCTCGCTGCAGCCTCGGCAGCGCTTAACAGCGCGTTTGTAGGCACGTCCCTTGGCAGCGTTCCGGTAGTGAATCCCACAGGCCAACGAGAAATTGATGACCTCATTGCCACAAGCGTCGCTGCCTTGACACCCCAATCACCTCAGACCGGGGAACTTTATGTTGGTGGTACCGCCAACATGGCGGGACAATTCGATGCAGTCTCCACCATTAGGTCAGTTCTGGCTGTACTCGAAGAGCAGCTACTCGTGGTCAGTCTCTTAGGTGACCTAGTTGAACGCGGGTTGAGCGTCGCTATCGGCACAGAAACTGGGGTCGCACCACTTTCTCAATGTGCGGTGGTGGTTGCGCCCTACAAGGTCGATGGCGAACAGGTCGGTAGCATCGGACTTCTGGGACCAACCCGCATGGATTATCCGAAGGCACTGGCGGCGGTACACGTAGTCAGCAGCCGGCTCGGTGAGTCTTTGGGTGAACCGCACGAGGACTGAAACAGCTCATGGCAACTGACTACTACGAGTTGTTAAGAGTCGATCGCGGCGCATCGCCCGATGACCTCAAACGCGCGTACCGCAAACTTGCACGCGAATATCACCCCGACGCGAACCCCAACGACGAAGAAGCAGAAGCGAAATTCAAAGAAATCAGTGAGGCGTACGCTGTCCTTTCTGATGAAGAAGCTCGATCCCGATATGACCAGTTTGGTCATGATGGTCTCCGGAGCGGGGGGATGGGAGGCGACCCATTCAATTTCGACCTGAATGACATCTTCGAAAACTTTTTTGGGGGAAACCCATTTGGAGGAGGCAGAAACCGAGGACGCGCCGGACCTCCTCCAGGTGAAGATCAGGAGATAGTGCTTGATCTCAAGTTCGATGAAGCAGTGTTCGGTGTTGACAAAAAAGTCGAAATACAAACGCTCTTAGCTTGTGAGAGTTGCGCGGGTTCAGGAGCCGCCGAAGGCACGTCCGCTCGGAGATGCAACGCATGTGGCGGAGTTGGCCAGGTGCGTCAAGTGCGACAGAGCCTCCTCGGACAAATGGTGACCACCGCACCTTGCGCGACGTGTGGAGGATTGGGAGAAGAAATACCTTCTCCGTGCTCGGTGTGTCGGGGGGAAGGCCGACGCCGCGACACCATGTCGTATGAAGTGAGAGTCCCGGCAGGTATTGACAGTGGATCCACTCTCCGTCTTACCGGTCGAGGAGCAGCGGGCCCACGCGGCGGACCGCCAGGCGACCTGTACGTTCACCTCCGAGTAGGTGAATCCAACACATTTGTAAGAGATGGCGACACACTGCACGCGCGACTACACATCACCATGTTGCAAGCTGCATTAGGCGCTCGAATCGACTTCGAAACCCTCGACGGAGTTGTTGAACTGGCGATTCCACCTGGAACACAACCGGGTGAAATCTTTAGGCTTCGCGATCACGGGGTACCACGCCTAGAGGGGCGAGGCAGGGGACGTGGCGACCTGCTGGCCTCCGTCGAAGTCGAAATCCCTTCCCAATTGTCCAAAGACGATGAAGAACAACTTCGTCAAGTGGCAGAACAACGAGGCGAGGAAGTGGCAGATCCAGGGGACCGGACCGTCCTTGGCAAAATTCGTTCGGCGTTTCGGTAGACCGCTCATGGGCGCGCTTCCAGATGGAACGACGGGGCCTCATGTCTTTGTGGAAGATCTCCAGGCCCCAGAGTTTTCAAACGAAGACCACCACCATTTAAGGCGAGTGCTTCGACTACGCAAAGGAGACCCGCTCACACTTAGCGACGGTGCGCGTCGGTGGCGTCAAGCAGCATTCGACGATAAACCGACCTTGACTGGAGACATCATCGAAGTACCCCCACCCTCCCCGTTGATCACGGTTGGTTTCGTTGTTCCCAAAGGTGACCGGCCTACTTGGATAGTCCAAAAACTAACTGAGGTTGGGGTTGACGAGATCCACCTGCTTTCGTCAGCTCGATCAGTTGTGAAGTGGGATGCACGCAAGTCTGAGCAACAACGAAATCGACTAATTCGCGTCGCACGGGAAGCCGCGATGCAATCTAGACAGGTCAAAGTGCCAGTCATACGAGACACAAGCGATGTCGCCGAAGCGTTATCGATGTTCGACGCGACACTCGCTCACCGCGGGGGCGACCAGCTCACACTTAAACATCCCATCGTCTACATCGGACCAGAGGGAGGATGGGAGCCATCTGAGACTGCTAATAGATCCACTGTGTCGCTAGGCCCATCAGTACTCCGAGCAGAAACAGCTGCGGTGGTCGCGGGTTCCGCGCTTTCGTTACTTCGCTCGAACTTGCTCGACAACCACTCTGCGTGAACTATGGTCGCAGATGTTCGAATAGTGAGCGGGAGCGTACGTGGCCGAAATGAGCTTGAGCGGCGACCTTATTGATGGCGAAAACTACAGTCTTCGAGTCGGTGAACGACTCCGGCTCGTTCGTCGCCAGAAACGCATGTCGCTTCAAGAGGTGGAGGCCGAATCCGGCCACGAATTTAAAGCATCTGTGCTTGGAGCCTATGAACGTGGCGAACGAGCAATTTCCGTGCCTCGACTCTCGCGACTCGCCCGCTTCTACGAAGTACCTGTCGGCCAACTACTTCCACGTGGTGACGGAATCACCGAGGACTCCGGCGCAATATTGGAGCGTCAAGTCACCATCAACCTAGATCGACTCGCGCGCGTACCGGGCGCCGAGGCCGCAGTACTGGGTCGCTTCCTCACCATGATTCAAGGCCAACGACGAGAGTTCAACGGATCGTCCTTGACGATCCGCCGAGATGACCTTCGTACTATTGCTTGCATTCTCGATACCGCATTAGATGAGGTAGCTGACCGACTTGACGAGCTTGGCGTTCGGCTGAGTGCCTGAAGCGCATCCAACTAAGAAGATGACCTCCCAAGTCGATGGCGTCTATTACCTGACCGGCATCCGCTGGAAGAACAACGAACCGTCGCTGAGAGTGCAAACGGATGAGACCCCATCAGCTGTGTTAGTCGAGGCGCGAGGTTTGAATCTGCGATTCCGAACTGATGTCGAGAAACAGGGACGTTGTATCGGTCGAACAGAACGTTCTGTCGACGGATCCGCTTACGTTGAGTGCCTATCGCCATCGACCCGAGGACGACAATGCGAGCGTTGTCAGGTCATTGACAACGTGTCCGCTGCCAACATGCATCAAGCGCACCGAAAAGGGCGCGACTCGATTGACCAGCGAATGGCCGCATATCTTTCACATCCCCACCGGCTTTACGTGGCCATATTCCGAGACGGGTCGACCAAGGTCGGAACTACAAGAGGATCTGATGGTGGACAGAGGTTGGTCGAGCAAGGAGCCTGGTTTGCCAAATATGTGGCTCACGTCGAAGATGGGTTTCTGGTCCGTGAACTCGAAGACCTTGTCAGTAAATCCATTGATCTGGGTCAAGCGGTAGACACCAGAAAAAAATTTGCGGGTCACCTACGAGGACAACGAAACAGTGAACTTGAAACCACCCTCAAAGACTTAACCTTCGAAGTGGGGAAAGTTCTACGGACCCAAGAAATAGATGGTTGGGGTTCACTTGACGAGACATGGGCGAACCCGGCGTTGAATGATGAACGCTGGATGGACTTAGTGGCTTACCCCGGTGCGCTCACTCGCGGCGCCCACGAATTCACGATCCACTCAATGGTTGGCCGCCTCGCAGCGTGTGACCGTCCGGGCTTTGGTGAGACTTTTCTGCTTGACACTCAACCACTTCTGGGACGCCCCCTCGAACGCGGGGACTTTGAGTTAGACAAACTTGTTCTGCAAGAGAGCCTGTTCTAGTGACCGCCGAAGCAACCCAAAAATTTGGTGTCTATCTTCATGTCCCGTTTTGTGTTCGGCGATGCGATTATTGCTCTTTCGCGACCTGGACCGACCGTGGACACCTGATTGATGAATACCTCGCCGCCTGTCGGACTCAAGCCCGAACAGCTTCGACCAATCTCCCTGATATCACATCCGTTTTTATTGGTGGAGGCACCCCCAATCTGGTGCCAGCGGACACCCTGATGAGTATTTTTCGAGAACTTCCTATAGCCCCAACGGCTGAATTCACAGTCGAATGCAATCCGGACCTCGTTGACGGCCAACAAATGGAAACTTATGTAGCTGCTGGGGTGAACCGTGTGAGCCTGGGTGTTCAATCCATGGTTCCCCACGTACTTACGTCACTCGGGCGTGATCACAACCCGCGCAACGTTCACGAAGCCGTTCAAACTATTCGCGAAGCAGGTATCGCCCACCTCAATCTTGACCTCATCTACGGCGCAAAAGGTGAAAGCATTTCAGATTGGAAGACCAGCGTTGAGAGTGCGTTAGCTCTGCGCCCCGAACACCTCAGCACCTATGCGCTCACAGTTGAACCAGGTACTCCGCTTGCGGACGACAGAGATAGACACCCAGAAGATGATGACCAAGCTGACAAGTACCTCCTTGCCGATGAACTGATTTCGTCCGCCGGATTAGCCAACTATGAGATCTCTAATTGGGCTCAACCAGGAGAACACTGTCAACACAACATGTTGTATTGGACACAAGGCGAGTACCTGGGTTTAGGCGTAGCTGCCCATAGTCATTTAGCCCAACGACGGTTCTGGAGTATGCGAACCCCTGAGCGTTTCATCAAAGCGATTACCGAAGGTTCCTCGGTTGAAGCAGGCGCAGAAAAATTGGACCCAGATGCGTGGGCGCTTGAAGGACGCCAGCTGGCTATACGAACGAGCGAAGGTGTCTTGGAAGAGTTTGTTTCAGATGAAGTCCAACATTTAACCGAATCCTCGGAAGTTGCGGGAAAAGTCAAACTGACGGTGGAGGGACGGCTACTCGCGAATGAAGTGTCCATCAGGCTCCAATAAGGTCCGATAGTGCAAAACCCGGGGCACCAGCGCCCGGTTCCTGATAGTACTTTTAGAGTTGACGGTGTCGAATTCCAAATCTTCCTATTTTTTTGAGGGCGCCGCTCGGAGAGGATTTCTGATGTTCGGTAAGTGCAGGTCTGTCCGTGTTATGGCTACTGCAGTAGTTATAACCAGTTTGTTGGCCACTTCATGTGGAGGTAGCGACAGCGAAGAGACTGCACCTACGACTACAGCAGAAGGTGAAATTCAACTGACCGTCGAAGCTGCTTCTGAAGGTTCTGTCGACCTGTCAAAAGTCGAAGATCAATTGAGTCAAGTTCTCGCGGAAGTGAAATCGCTGAAGTCGTTTTTCAGTGAGAACGAGGATGGCAGTGTGTCATTTACTCCCGCGACCATCCCTCAAGTCAAGAAAGACCGTACGTACGGATTCGCGTTTCCGCTCCCATCAACAATCGAACCCATCTACACGGGTATCTCCACCGAGGAGGCCTCCGCTGACGAAGGCACGTTGTTGGCATCGGCTGGTGGCGTGAGTGTGCTGCTGTTGTGGAGAACTGATGATGAACCACTGACGCCGGGTGAGTCTGTGGTCGGGTCCTTCGAAGTACTTCAGCAATCCACGGGACTTGCATTCGCCCTCGCAGGCTCTGGTCAGGAAGGATTCAACGTTGACGACCAAACAGCCTCATACGCGACTTTCGCCGCATCCGAAAATGACCAACTCATTGGCGTAGCCCTAATTGCTGGATGGACATGTGGCAGCAGCGGAAGATCCTTCGCTCTCACGGTGAGCGGTGCGGACCAGGCTGCGGTAACTGACTCGTTCTTCGCCTTGGCACAAGGCTTTGAATGCGGAACGAAGTAATGACCACATCCGCGAGTCGTAGGGGAAAGTCAGGGCACTTCGCAACGGCTGTTTCTCTAATCGCGGCTGTCATTCTGTTCGGTTCGTCGACTGCAGTAGCCAATCACGGCGGCTCGCATGACGCTCCTCCTCCACCTCCTCCTGCTGCTCCTGCTCCTGGTCCTGGTCCTGGTCCTGGTCAAAATGCTCCTGGTCCTGGTCCTGGTCCTGGTCAAAATGCTCCT
>DUBN01000058.1:11695-86432 GCA_012960315.1 Acidimicrobiia bacterium | reverse complement strand
TTTATGTTTCTCATTGACGAACTCGGCATGGTCCTCAGGCGCCTCGACCACATATGGGATAACTCCGAACTACGCGAGCTCTTATCCCTGGTGTGACTAACTAAGGCTCAGCTAAACGAGTTGCCACACCCGCACGTTCGCTGTGCGTTTGGGTTATCGATAGCGAAACCGGAACCCATCAAGCCATCTTTGAAGTCCAAGGTGGCTCCCTCGAGAAGCTGCGCGCTCATCGGATCGGAAACCACTCGCACCTCACCGAAGAATGACGACATGTCATCAGCTTCTGTCTCGCTGTCAAAAAACATTTCGTAGCTATAGCCCGAACAGCCTCCGGGGCGCACTGCGACTCGGAGAGCTAGATCAGCTTCGCCTTCGGCTTCAATCAATTCCTTCACTTTTTCTGCAGCAAAGTCAGTAACAGTAATCATAAGACAACCTTCCGAGTCTGACTCACCCCATTGTAGTCACCAAGTACTAGTGGATCACAGGTGACACCGTTACTAGCCTTAGGGGGGTGAGCGAAGGACCAGCCAACGACGAACGAATCCTCGCCGCTTTGCGTGACGTGATGGACCCTGAACTCCACGACAACATCGTGGATCTGGGCATGGTCAGATCCGCATATCTGCAGGATCAAACGGCCCACGTAACGATCGCGTTAACCACTGCTGGGTGTCCCTTGCGGGCAACCATAAAACGTGACTGTGAATCTCGGGTCACTTCGTTATCTGGCATAGACAACGTCCAACTGCATTGGGACGAATTGACTCCCGAAGAGCGGAGCCGCGCAATGGATCGAGCTCGCTCTCATGCTCGAGCGTCTGCAGCCCCTACGCAGATACCAGCAAGAACACGAGTGATCTCGGTGGCATCAGGCAAGGGTGGCGTCGGCAAGTCAACGGTAACGGTCAACTTGGCGTCAGCGTTCGCGTCGCAAGGGTTCACCGTTGGAGTGCTCGACGCCGATATCTGGGGTTTTAGCATTCCCAGAATGTTTGGAGTCGACTCTCGGCTCAGTGCTCGCCCCGCGAATTCGGGTGAGGACAAAGGAAAGATTGTTCCCCTAGAGCGCCGTGAGGGCAGTGGGTTAATCAAGTTGGTCTCCACGGGGTTGATGGTTGATACAGAGGAAACAGCGCTTATGTGGAGAGGCTTGATGCTCGCAAAGGCACTCGAGCAATTTCTTCACGACGTTGACTGGGGCGAACTGGATTACCTACTCATCGACATGCCACCCGGCACTGGCGACGTACAAATGGCTTTGGCGCGTTTGTTGCCCCAAGCCCAGATGCTCGTGATAACCACTCCCGCTCTCAACGCCCAGAAGGTCGCCGTTCGAGTGGCCGATATGGCTAGACGCAGCCACATGCCGGTACTTGGGGTCATCGAAAATATGTCCTCATTCGTGACTCCCGATGGAAAATCGTGGGCTCTTTTCGGTGAAGGGGGTGGCCAACGATTAGCGGACGAGATCAACGTCCCATTGTTGGGTTCCATTCCTCTTGAGCCCGCTGTATCCAGCGGAGGTGACAACGGTCGACCCGTCACGTTGGATGGTGGGCCAGCCGCTGAAGCGTTCCAAAGCATTGCTTCACAGATTGTTGACGAAATTTTTCCTCCGGTGAATATGGAGGAGTGCTCAGCCTCGTCCATGGCAGAAGTACCGGTCGCTTTCAGAAGTGACTGAAGTCCACCGTTTATCGGGTTGATCCATCCGGTGGCGGTTGAGATATTGCGTCCTCGTAGCCCGCTTCCCAAGGCAGCAATACAGACGGTGACCCGTCCGAAGCCACAACAATCGCCGGCAAGATCTCCGGAATGTCGGAAAGTTGATCAGCCCAGTTCATGACCTCATCAACTGACCTCATGTCCACTAGAGGCTCAAGGTTGGCCACGGTGGGAAGAATCATTTCAAACTTGCCTCCTTGGTGAAGTTCCATTGCTTCTTTGGGGGTGATCCAGCAACTTTCAACAGTTTCTCCACCATCGTGCGCTGGTCGTTGGCCCTCAGGTGAACGTGCAACAAAAAATCGCGTGTCGAACCTCTTGGGTGGCCCAACAGGTGTAATCCAGTGACTGACGTATCTCAGACCATCAAGGTTGAGTGACAGGCCCTCAACGCGGCACATATCAGCGATGGTGAGTTCCCCAGAGTAAATCGCTGCGCGATGCCTTTGAAATCGTTCGCGGACCTTGAGATCAGCTAGCGCTAACTGTCTTCCGTCGCTTTCAGCCAGCAGAGCCCCTGCTTCTTCAAAACATTCGCGTATTGCCGCAACCCAGTACGCCAAACCTCCGCTTTCAAGACCAAGTCGTTTCGAGGCTTCGACGTCGTCGAGACCAACAGAGATCAATTCGAGTTCTCTGCTTGCCTGATCGTTAATGTCGAGTGCTCCTCCAGGGAAAACAAACTGGTCTGGCACAAACTCGCTCTTGGGATTGCGTCGGAGCATGAAGGTTTCGAGTCCATGCTCCCCGTCGCGAATCAACATGACGGTGGCAGCTTGTCGAACGCCAATGGGTGAATTCAAAGTTCGTCTTCTCCAGGGAGGTGTTGGCCCTCTGCGGGATCATTCGGGTTCCAAGAAGGCAGGTCAGGTGACGCGAAGTCGGGGGACAAACGCGAGCGGAAACGACGTCGTATCGAGCCAATCAGCAAATTTCGAACTGGCGGAATTAGTAGCAACAGACCGAAGGCATCGGTGACGAACCCCGGCGTCAGCATCAACGCTCCAGCAAAGAGTACAGCGATGCCCGCAGAAATCTCATCGCCGGGCATTTCACCATTTCGCAAACGCTCTCTGGATTTTCGGATCAAACCCAGTCCCTGATGTTTGACCAACCAGGCGCCTACGAGACTGTCGATAACAAGCAAACCCACCGTATTCCAAGCTCCGAGAGATTGCCCGACTTGGAAGATGACCATGAGTTCGAGGATCGGGACAACCACAAAAAGAACGAAGAGTAGGCCCACTTCTTTGATCCTAGCCAGGGTCGATAGGGCGAACCGAACCGTCGCGGACCTATCCTCGTTAGCGTGCGTCCGCCTTCTGTTGACTCCCTAGCGCGATCACTTAGCGATATCGACCTACCTCCTCCCCTGCTCGTCGACGCCGCTCGAACAGCGATTAGCAACGGACAACCCGACTCGGCTCGAGATGAGGCGGTGAGGCTTCAGAGAGCGTTATTAGGGCCTGCGATCAATGCGACAGGGGTGTTACTGCACACGAATCTGGGTCGCGCTCCGCTCGCCTACAGCCAACCAGCAAAAGCAACGAACTTAGAATTCGATTTGGAGACAGGTACCCGGGGTTCTCGCAATCACCATGCAGCGAACTTGATTTGTCGACTTACCGGCGCCCAAGCGGCGGTGATTGTAAATAACTGCTCTGCAGCAGTCACTCTGGTTCTCGCCGCGCTTGCTCGAGATCGCGCTGTGGCAGTTTCGCGTGGCGAACTCGTAGAGATTGGGGGCGGATTTCGAGTACCAGATGTGATGGCGGAGTCAGGGGCGCGACTAGTGGAAGTGGGAACTACAAACCGCACGCGACTTGACGACTACCGGACTGCCCATCAAGTACATCAAGCAGCTCTCTTAATGAAGGTTCATCCGTCGAACTACCGCATTAGCGGCTTTACCGAGGAAACCTCTGTGAAGTCCTTGGCATCACTGGGAGTACCAGTGGTCGTAGATCTTGGATCTGGGCTCATCGACGCCGCATGTTCTTGGCTGCAGGAGGGGCGTCCGTCTTGGTTAGGTGAGGAACCCGCTGTGAAACAAACTCTCGAATCGGGTGCTGATCTAGTCACTTTCTCATGCGACAAGCTATTCGGCGGTCCCCAAGCCGGTGTCATCGCAGGGCGGAGCGACCTCGTAGAAGCATGCGCAAACCATCCCCTCATGCGTGCGTTTCGTCCAGGAGCGCTCGTTTTAAATGCTCTACAGCAGACGGCACTCGCCTATTTGCGTCGCGATGGTGATTCCATACCTTTCTGGCGGATGGCGCAGACACCAGTGACTGAGTTGTTGTCACGAGCCGACGCGATGTCCATTGGGCGTACCGTCCACACCATGGCAATGACCGGAGGGGGGTCACTTCCTGGAGAACAAATTCCGTCAGCCGGAGTTGAAATCGACGGTGACATATCGCGGCGTCTTCGCGACGCCAACACCCCAGTGATCGCTCGTGTACACGACCAAACCACCGTCATCGATCTGCGGACCGTAGATCCAGGTGATGATTCTTTAGTCGTAGCTGCCGTTGCTTCGTCGATCTAGCTGATGCACGTAGTCGCCACTGCAGGCCACGTCGACCACGGCAAATCAACTCTCGTTCGGGCTCTGACCGGAACCGACCCCGATCGGCTCGCTGAGGAAAAGAAACGCGGTTTGACAATCGATTTAGGTTTCGCGTTCACGACTCTGCCATCGGGTCGCAAGATTTCGTTTGTTGATGTACCCGGCCACATCCGATTCATAAAAAACATGCTTGCGGGTGTCGGCGGAGTCGACGCCTGCGTCTTCGTCGTCGCAGCCACCGAGGGGTGGAAACCTCAATCTGAAGAACATCTTCGAATTCTTGAACTATTGGGAATACAACACGGAGTTGTGGCGTTGACTCAGATCGGACTCGTTGACGACGAACTGGCCCAACTTGCCCATATGGACGTTGAAGAAAAAACTGAGGGAAGTTTCCTAGAGGGCGCAGACATCGTCGCCGTGGACAGTGTGGACGGAACCGGGATAAACGCCCTACGCGACGCGTTGGATGCCATGACCGAGTTCGCACCCACGGCCTCAAATACTAAGAGACCTCGATTATGGATAGATAGGTCATTTGCTGCTGCTGGTGCAGGCAGCGTCGTCACCGGGACGTTGACCGGCGGACGACTACGCGTCGACGACGAGGTATCTCTCGTGCCGGGAGCGAAGAAAGCGCGCATTCGAGGTATACAAACCCAAGGAGAAACACGCACCAAGATCGACCCTGGTCATCGAGTCGCACTTAATCTTGCAAATGTTGAGCATCAGCTTCTCGGACGTGGAATCGCTCTCACATTCGACGATCAGTGGCATCGAACAAAGAAATTTGATGCTGAACTTCAAGTCCTACCCGACCTCGACCATGAGGTGTCGCGTCGGGGAGCCTTCTCGCTGTACATCGGATCGGGAGAATGGCCCGTGCGTCTCAGAGTGTTAGGTCCAAATCGTCTTGCACCCGGGGCTTTGGGGTCAGTGCGAATCTTTCTTCCCGAAGAGCTTCCCCTTTTGCCCGGTGACAGGTTTGTGTTACGCGAATCAGGGCGAGATGAAACGGTGGGCGGTGGACAAGTACTCGACGTTGACCCTCAACTCAAGGCGGCAGAGGCGCGACCCGATCTTTCCGTGGAACGGGTCATTGCTGAACGAGGCTGGGTACGAACAGACAAACTTGAACGTCTAACGGGTAAATCCATCAACCCGGTTCTTGGCGATTGGATCGCTCCACCATCCATCATCGCTTCCGCGCAAGAGACGGTTCGCGACTTAATAGAAGAAGCCGGTCCCCTCGGTTTGGATGTGGCGCTTCTGGACGAACGGCACCGACTCATCGCTAGTGATCTTGATGATATTCAGGTGATTGAAGGCCGCGCGCGGCGACTAGACCAAGAAGACGTATTGATGAACCATCCGCTCGTGGCGGAACTCGAAGCGGCTCCATTCGCACCGGTACAACCGACCGAACCATCTCGGGAAGAAATCAGGGGTTTGGTTCAACGCGGACTGGTGATCCAAAGCGATGGTGTGTTATTCGCGGCGTCTTCTATCAAGCAAGCCGCCACGGTGATTGCACAACTCCTACAACAGAAGCCCGCCGGTGTAACTGTCGCCGAAATTCGCGACGCATTGGGGACCACTCGAAAATTCGCGCTTCCAATTTGCACGATTCTCGATAACACAGGAATCACTCGACGCAGAGAAGATCTGCGGATCCCGGGGCCCCGATTACCGGAACTTTAAGTTTTGGAACTAATCCTCACGGAGAGGTCTCAGTTTAAGACGCCACCTGGTTATCAAGCCCCAGCAGTATTTGACGGCGTTCGGCTTCGTTGGCACCGCCCCAGATTCCATGAGGTTCGCGAATGTCGAGCGCATAGGAGAGGCAGTCGTCCATCACCGAACACTGCCTACAGATGGCTTTGGCTCGTGCCTCTCGAGCAATCTTTTCGTCCTTGCGTTCAAATCGGGGCGGAGGAAAGAAAACCTCCGATTGCGGTCCCCGACACGCAGCCTTGTGTTCCCAACTTTCAGCAGGCAATGCAGCCATATTCTTGCGCCCCCCTAGCTGTCCCTTGAGTCGGAATCTAGGCGCGTTTACAGGCCATCGCAAGATAAAATCGAAAAACGATTCAATTTTCGAAAATGCCACTGAGTAGGGGCTATGAACCTTTTTCGGGCGAAGGTTCAAAAGCGTCGCTTTCTTCTGAGCCGGAGGAATCAGTTCGCCGCTGACGCATTTCTCGGTAATCAACTGCGCCTCCCTCTTCCGGCTCGACTTCAAGCACTAAACCTTCCAACCCTACGATTCTGGCGGCCTCGCCCTCCTTGATTGGAGTCAGCCGGTTCGCCTTGGCACGCCATTGGGCATTCTGAAACAGCACAGTTCCTTCAGGGGTGAGGTCTGTGGCGGCAACAGCCATTTCACCGATCATCCAGTCTCTCCCCAGGGTGCTTGTCCCGTAACGAGTTCGGATGAGGGCCGGCATTCCCGACAAAACGAAAGCCAGGGTCAAGCCGATTCCGGCTGCGAGCGTTAGCCAGCTTGCCGAGTGAGACACAAAAAGGCGCAACGAACCCAAACCCAGCAGTACCGAACCGACGATCGTCCAAAAGCGCGGAACCCCAGTTTGAAGGTCAATTCCGAAAGCGATCATCGAAACCACCAACGCGATCAACGCCCAGGGTCGAATTTCGATAACACCCAACCCGTAACAGGCCAACAAAAGGGAACCGGCACCGACTCCCCCAGCAACTCCAATGCCACCCGTAAAAAAATCTAGGAGCAGCATCGACAATCCAACTAATAACAACAAGTAGGCAACGGCGGGACTGGCTACGGTGTGAAATAGCTGATCTAAAAGCGAAAGCTTGCTGAAGGTCACACTGACGTCATCGGCAATTGCTCGCCGTATAAGCCCGTCAGCCTGTTTGACTTCAATCGAAATCTCTTCAACAACACCAATATCTTCCATGGCTAAAAGGAAGTCGCCCAGAGTGGGGGCCATCACGTCGACTAAGCCGGCGTCGACAGCGTCTTGTCCACGCTCAAGCCGATTCCTTTTAGCTTCTATCTCAGGTATTCGCGAGTTTGCAAAATCCCCGAATTGTCCAATACGACTGCCCGGAGCAATCCCTGAATAGTCTGCGGCCGCAACTAAATGTGCTGCGGCTCCTTTGGCGGTAGCGCCACTTTGACCAATCCACACGCCAACAGGGATAAGTGCCCCTTCGATATTTTCTAAGAGTTCAAGAATCTTGTCTTCATCGGCGGCGGCGCCGGGGCTGTTGATCTGAAAAACGATAGCGAGTGCCCAATTTCGTTGGGCGTCTTGAAGTTGGGCATCAATGTAATCAATCTCCACGGGGTCTAAGAGCCCACTGACTTCAATGATTCTGATGACACGTGAGTGTTGATGCCCGGTGTGAGCAGCGGCGGACGACGCGCCGATGGTGACGAGAAGAAGCAGGGTGGCTAGCAGGGCCACACTCCTGCGAAACACACGCCTTAAGTTGATCAAAGCTTCGTCCATCTGCCAATCGCTCGTTGCACCCGCAAGGCTACAGAGACACAAACCCAGTGCCCATTTCTCTGGCACCTACCAGATCCCTGCGTCATGTTCGACACAATCTCGACCGCTAGCCTCAAAGGAAGTGACTGACGTTCTTTTGGCGAGCGATGCCGACTGGTTAATACAAGAGGTGTGTTCTGCCCTCAGCGACCCCGGCACCACAGTTAGAGTTGTACGTGCGGGCGCAGAGGTACGAAGCACTGTGTCAGCCGAACCTCCAAACCTCGTCATTCTTGATTTACAGATCGGCAACATGGGCGGCATGGCCACATGTATGGACCTCCGCCTCGAGGTCGGTGCGGGACGCTTGGACCCTGTCCCGATACTCATGCTCCTAGATCGCGAAGCCGACATCTTCTTGGCTCAGCAATCGGGAGCAGAAGGGTGGCTCGTCAAACCACTGAACTCTTTTCGACTCAAGATGGCTTCAGTGAAGCTGTTATCTGGCGGCAACATGCGCGACGAACTTGCTGAGAGTTCAGAAACTGAAGACGCTATTGGCGAGATCGAACCAACCGCTCATGATCACGAAGACGTTGGCGACGGCCTAGACCAACCCGAGGGTGAGGAACCAGAGGAGGCTGTCTAAAGCCCCACTGGTACCCAGTACGGAATCGGAATCACCTCTCGATTGCGGTAGCGTCAGTATTTCCGGAAACGGTCTGGCGGGCAGTGGCGCAGGTTGGTAGCGCGCTTCGTTCGGGACGAAGAGGTCGTGGGTTCAAATCCCGCCTGCCCGACCATAGGGGAAACCTCCATTTCTGTAGAGGGACTTGCTTACTTTGTCGAACGTGTTTCGCGTATCTCTCGCTGACACTCCGTCACGCGCTCCTTGGAGAGTTTTTCTTTCGACCGCACTTGGCTCTTACCTAGTGACCGCCAACATTTCCACAATGAACGTCGCCTTCCCGGGTCTGGAGGCAAGCTTCGCTGATGCGAGCAGAGGAACCCTTACGTGGGTGTTGAACTCATACACCATTGCCTTCGCTGCCCTGCTGATTCCCGCAGGGAACCTTGCCGACCGGTTCGGACGGCGACAGCTTTTTTGGGCTGGTTTGACTGTCTTTGGCTGTGCTTCCGTTGTCATTGGCGCGGCTCCGAATCTGATTGTCGTAATCGCCGCCCGCACCGTGCAAGGCATTGGGGGCGCGCTCGTTACGCCATCTTCGTTAGGGCTACTGCTAGCCGCCACACCAAGTTCCGAACGAACAAGAACCGTCGCTAAATGGGGGGCGATCACTGCCCTTGGCATCGCTACCGGTCCCTCCCTTGGGGCGCTGATTATCGATGCAACAAACTGGCGTTGGGCTTTTCTAATACTTCCAGCAGCTTGCTTTGCTGCTTATGGCTTTGGCAAAGGGCACCTCCCTGACACAACAATCAACAAACATTTGCCGCTGCCTGATAGCTGGGGGGCTTTGCTTCTCGCCGCGTCTATGGCTCTGATCGCGTTTTCGGTCGTGCAAATTCGCCCGTGGGGTGTTTCTTTTGGGGTACAGGCGACGTTTATTTTGGGCGTTCTTATTTTCGTGGTCGTTATCTTGCGCAGCCGTAATCATGTCGCTCCCGCCATACCCCTAAAGCTTTTTAGGATTCGAACGTTCTTGTGGGCGAACATAGCTACCCTCATCCAAAGTTTTTCCCTCTCGGCATCTCTGCTGGTGAATATCTTGTGGCTTACCGGAGGTTGGAAATACAGCATTGCGACTGCGGGGCTTGCTACTACTGCATCACCGCTACTTGTGGCGATACTCGCCCCTGTAGCTGGTCGCTACGGGTCGTATCTCGGTATCAGAAGGTTCGCAATCCCCGGATCTCTCGCGTGGGGAATAGGGAATCTGCTGTATGTAGCTCTGATTACCGACCGCCCATCGTGGCTATTTATTTGGCTTCCTATTTCGCTACTTGTCGCTGTGGGGGTTGCAACTACCTTCCCTTTGGTTAGCGCGGCCGCTTTAGTTGACGTCGGTCCAAGTGATTACGCGGTCGCGGGAGCAGTCCTACAAGTGGCACGACAATTTGGCGCAACAATTGGCGTGGCTTCCCTAATTTCCCTTGTCGGTAATTCAGCTGAATTGAGCGCGTACAAGGCGGCATGGCTCGTCGTAGCAATATCCGGTGGTGTTTCGGCCATCACACTGATTTTCGTCGGAGACACACGGCGCTAGTTCCGCGGCGTCACCGTCGTCTGATTTTCACATACATCGATCGGTTCGACAGACCTGAATCATGCGATGCTCTAAACCGTCGACACCGGCAACGGTGCCCGATAACAACAGTAAGAGGAGCGGCAGTGATTGATCCACGTGGACGAGTAATGATGATTAGTGGCGCTAATCGTGGAATTGGTGCGGCGTTAGCTCGCCAGTTTCATGCCGATGGTTGGCTAGTCAGCCTGGGGGCGAGGGATCTAGATCGATTGCAGTCATCAGTTCAGGAGTGGGCCGACGACAACGTCTCCTGTCACCACTATGACGCTTTCAATCCAAGTACTGACCAAGCATGGATTGCATCCACCGTCGCCACCCACGGCCGCATCGACGGGTTGGTTAACAACGCTGGGATCGGCCACATGGAGGACTTACAAGACCTATCTGAAGAACTGCTTGACGAAATGTGGGCAGTGAACGTCAAAGGGCCTCTGCGGCTAATCCAAGCAACTCTCCCACTCCTAGCTGCATCAGGCGAAGGACGCATCGTCAACGTCGTATCACTTTCGGGCAAAAGGGTTAAGGGGACCTTCGCTCCGGGATATGCAATTAGTAAACATGCGATGCTCGCGCTCCATCACGCGGTGCGGCACGCCGCGTTCGAAGATGGAATTCGCGTCACTGCTATTTGCCCTGGCTACGTTGAGACCGACATGACCTCGGACTTCGGCGTCGATCCCGGAATCATGATCCAAGCCGCGGATCTCGCCGAAACGGTCGCCACAATTGTCAGGCTCCCAAATACTGCGACTGTCGCCGAAATTTTGATGACCTGCGAACCTGAAGTTTTGGGATAATCAATTCGATGAATATCGCCGAGCTTCTTGATCAAAATCCTGACCCAGAGGGCATTGCCCTGGTTGATCGCTCCAAAGACCCGGTCGAAAGGTTGACAGTCGCCCAAATACAAAACCAAGTGAAGGTATTTGCGGCCGCGCTAGTAGATCGTGGGCTGGCACCAGGCTCGCGGGTGGGGATGCTGGCAAGCAATCTCAGCGAGTACTACGTCGTAATGTTCGGCGCTCCTGCTGCAGGAATGGTTTTTGTTCCACTCAATACACGGCTCCCTACGGCAACCCTCCAATACATCGTTCAAGACGCAGATTTGAAGCTGCTAATCACAGATCCAGGACACGCTGGTGTTCTATCCGACGTGCCGGCAATCACCACAGGTTCACAAGAATGGGCACAACTCATGGCCGGCGCGCCTGTGGAGAACCTTGCTGAAGTCGATCCGTCTGAAGTCGCTATCCAGATCTATACCTCCGGGTCAACCGGACGTCCAAAGGGGGTGTTGCTGTCTCACGAGAATGTGACGTTCACCGTCCTTGAGTACGGCGCAACACTTCCCGGCGAAGTCATGGTGGTATCGGCTCCGCTGTATCACAAGAACGCTTCGATGGGTTCAAAGCTCGCCTTTGCGAGTGGGGGAACTGTAGTTCTCTTGCCCCAATTTTCGGCGCGCGGGTACTTGGAAGCAATCGACGAAGAGCAGGTCACTATGTGCGGGGGGGTTCCAACAATGTATGCCCTCGTTACTGCGGAACTAAACGAATCTCAGCGCAGCTATGACCTGTCGTCGGTGCAACGAGTCTTAATTGGCTCTGCACCAATGACTGAAGCCCTTTTCGATGACGTTCAGGCATTGTTCCCGGACGCTTTTGTAACCAATGGTTACGGAACTACTGAAGCGGTCTTGGAGTTTGGTCCTCATCCCGATGGTCTCCCTAGACCAAAAATTACTCTCGGCTACCAGCACCCCAAAGTAGAACTCAAGCTTGTTGACCCCGAGAACGGTGCCGAATCGAACCATGGTGAACTATGGGTTCGCTCTAAGGGAGTCATGAACGGCTACCACGATCTTCCTGCCGTCAACGCCGACAAGCTCACCGATGGGTGGTACCACACAGGCGATCTAATGAGCCGAGATGACGACGGCTGGTATTTCTTCGTCGGTCGGGTTGATGACATGTTCGTTTGCGCAGGCGAAAACATTTACCCAGACTCGGTGGAGCAAATGTTGGAACAGCACCCGGCGGTTCATCAAGCAGTAGTCGTGCCGGTGGCTGATGAGCTAAAGGGCCAGTTACCCGCCGCATTTGTTCGAATTGAATCCGGAGCACAGATGAGTGTTGAGGAACTCAAGCAATTCGCACTTGAAAACGGCCCCGCATACGCCCACCCCCGTCATATTTGGTTCGTTGAAGAGATCCCGCTTGCTTCCACAGCCAAAGTTGATCGTGCTGGTCTTGTTGAACGAGCTACAGAACTATTACTGACACAAGGACACTCCACATGAAAGCGATCGTCTTCAACGAACATGGACCAATCGACGTCTTGAAGTATCGAGACATTGAGGAACCTGTATTACAACCCGATCAGGTGCGGGTTGCTGTTCGCTCTTGTTCGTTGAATTATCACGATGTGTTCACTCGTCAGGGCATGCCCGGTATAAAAGTTCCTCTTCCGGGCATCCCTGGATGCGACTGCGCGGGCGTGGTTGCTGAAGTCGGAGACGGTGTGCGCGACTGGAGTCGCGGGGATCGAATCTTGGTGGACCCGGTCACTTACCACGACGGAAAGATGTGGATGATCGGAGATACCTTGTGGGGGGCGTACGCCGAATTTGTGGTGGTTCGAGCGGAACAACTGATCGCACTTCCAGACGACGTCTCCTTTGACGATGCTTCGTGCTTACCTGTCGCGTACGGCACGGCCCACCGAATGATGTTGACTCGCGGAGAAGTCACTGCCGGTGATTCGGTATTAATCCTGGGGGCCAGCGGCGGTGTTGGAACCAGCGCCTTGCTACTGGCCAAGATGCGGGGCGCTTCTGTGATTGCGGCTGCAGGGACTGATGAGAAGTGTGACCAACTCCGATCTTTAGGCGCCGACGAAACCATTAATTACAGCACTACTGATTTTGTGAAATATTGCCGCGAACACACCGGCAGCCTTTTTGGTGGCGGCGGCTACGACGTCGTTGTGAATTTCACCGGCGGCGACACGTGGGCGTCCTCTCTTAGGTGCGTGAAACTCGGCGGTCGACTCTTGACCTGCGGTGCCACAGCAGGGTTTGACCCTCCAACAGACTTACGGTTCATTTGGACCGCGGAGATGGACATACGAGGCTCGAATGGGTGGAAACGAAGCGACCTTGACCAGTTACTTGAACTGACCAGAACGGGTGAATTCTCACCCGTCATTGACTCCCGCGTCGCATTAGAGGACGGCATCGCTGCACATCAGGCTCTTGAGGAACGCAGGTTCTTTGGAAAGATAGTGATCAACGCCGACGCGTCCGTATAGATCCACCCACCCGTCAAGAAACGAACCGAGGAATTCTTTCTGTTTGTTGCGTATAGGGAAATTCGTCTACGAATCCTGCAAGCAGTCTGAACATCTCCGGGTCGGAACAATCATCGGCAAGTTCCTGCGGGAAGAGGTTTTTAATATCGTCTTGCGGGAGGATCATGTAATGGCGGAAATAGTTAGCGATGGATAGACGCATACCCGGAGTCATCCGCGGAAAAGCTCCATGCCAGGTCGCTCCATGAAACACGATCAGTGATCCAGCAGGAGCTTCTATGGGTACCGCCAGTTCAACGGCTTCAGGAAAACGCGGGTGTTCCATACGCCGGTGTGACCCCGGCACGTAAGCCATAGCTCCATCTTCTTGGGTGTAATCAGTTAGACACCAGTTGGTGTTCGCTGTGAGAGCATTACGGCCCCACGGTCGAGGCACCGCCATTTGGTCGCAATGCAATCCGAGGTTGCGTCCGTAACCGAACTCGCCTTGCCATTTGATGAAAGCGTTGTGGCTACTAAAACGCGTGGCGTTGTTTCCGATCATGTGCCGAATCAGCGCCAAGCCGACGGGGTTGATGGCGAGATCGCGGAATAAACGGTCACGGGCACAGAGTTGCTGCACGAGAAATTGAGTTGGTTCTCCGCTATCTCCACTGAAGCGGGCGATGACGTTGTCATCGGCGCTCATAGTGAGCGGCGTATCTGGTCCTTCGTCCAACTGGAATCCGCATCCGACAATTTGTTCGGCTTCGACCAGAAGCTGATCGCGAATAGCTTTTATTGTCTCTGGTTGCACACCAGTTTTCTCGGGCGGCACCACACACAGCCCATCAACTTCTAGCTTGAGGACGAAATCTTCCAGGCCGAGCTCCTGAATTTCGGAGCTCAAACGGGTTTCTAAAGCCGCTCTTTCCATGGTCTGAAACTAGCTCTTGTTTGTGAAAGGTGCGCCCTTACCTTTACGGGTTAAGGGTGACCGAAAGAACACTGCCGCCGTCGACACTGTCGCCAACCGCAGCATTCAAGACCGATATTTGGACCGGTTCCGGTCGAAATATCACGTCACCGTGTCGAACAATTCCCGTCGACGTCAACCCCATCGACAACTGCCATGCCCGTATGGCCGACACCGTCAACGGAGTGACATGTTGATCGACAGTGAGGTCAGTCGGATCTCCCGTGGTGGCTTCGTCGAGAACAAACCCGAAATTCACGAGATTGCGTTCAAGTTGCGCGACATCGGGACCGTCAGAAATTTTGTACGCGATCTCTCGATACATCGGCAGGGCACCCTTCATCAAGACAACGGGTCGGTGCTCGACTGCGTAGAGAACAGTGCCAAATTCAACTACATCACCTGGTTTCGACAGCCATGTAACGACTCCCGTCGCTGCATTATTGAGTCTTTGAGAAGGGCCATCGTGGATGAATTCGACCGCTTTGTCCGCTGTTTGTCCGGAGCCGGTTGATGCTCCGACGATGCGACTGGAAATTGGTTGCGCTATTTCGTCTCCCGCATTTTTCTTTTCTGTCCCAGATACCCCAATGACAATCACGACAGTGCAAGCAACAGCAAGAAGCAGCACGACGATAGTGGTGAGAGTTTGTTTCATCGAATGTCACACCCAATGATTCGGTTCAAAAAAAGAGGACAGCTATTCGGCGCCACTCTCCCACTGTTTCACGCCTGAAGGTTGAATGCCTGTTAACACGAGCTTCGGGGCATAACGTCGTGTTGTGCAGTTATCGGAACTCCAGGATCTTATGGAAAAGACCTACGGGCTTCGCGACAGCGAACGCGGGCTTGCGGCCACCGTTGCTTGGCTGACTGAAGAACTAGGCGAACTTGCCCAAGCGGTCCGCAAAGGCACTCCCGAACAGCAACTCCACGAACTCGGCGATGTTCTGGCGTGGGTGGCTTCGCTCGCGGCACAGTTGGATTTGTCGCTCGAAGAAGCTGTCTCGCGTTACGCCAATGGCTGTCCTCGATGTAAGAACCAGCCCTGTGAATGTCCTGACATGTCCATCGACCGGCTCTAAGGCATTTTGATGCGACTCGTCGCATGGAACTGTCGCATGGCGTTACACCGAAAATTGTGGTTGCTCGAACACCTTCGAGCAGATGTCGCTGTCGTACCAGAGTGCGCGCAGGACCTTCCGAGTCAGGTCGACCGACAGTTCTCATTCGCGTGGAAGGGCCACAACCCCAAGAAAGGTCTCGGCGTATTGGGGTTCAACGGGTGGACCGTTGAAGCCATCGACGATGGGCCACAACGGCCTTGGGTGCTCCCAGTCCGCGTCTCCTACAACGCGCTACCGATTTTCGACGTGCTCGCCGTCTGGACAGTCATCCATAAAGACGTCAGCGACCTTTCTTACGCCGCTCAAGTCGCTGAACTAATCGACACGTGGCACAGCCGTCTCGGGGCTGGCAACACGGTCATCGCTGGGGACTTCAACACTTCGATGCAAGGGCCGTCATCAGCTCCTCATCGCCTGAACCTTGACCGTCTCGAATCGATCGGCATGCTGTCGGCCTATCACCATGCTCTTGGGGTCGCTCACGGTGACGAACCGGATCGGACGCTGCGATGGATTGGACCCGGAAAAACCGAATATCGGTACAACTGCGATTTCGTGTTCCTTCCCACACGGCTACTAGATGGTGTCACTGCCCATGTAGAACCGATCTGGGATGGTGGACACGCAGGCCTGTCCGACCATCAACCTGTCGTCGTTGATGGTGCGATGGTCAACTGACCACTCGCTTAATGATTAAGAGAAGACTCGGTCGCGGACGGTCTCAGCAATCTGAACTGCGTTGAGCGCCGCTCCCTTTCGTAAGTTGTCCCCAACAACAAACAAGGCCAGGCCGTGCTCAACTGTCGGGTCGCGACGTATCCGTCCTACGTAGGAAGGGTCTTGACCTGTCGCGGCGAGCGGAGTCGGGACTTCTGAAACCACGACCCCCTCCGCAACCTGAAGAATTTCGGTTGCACGTTCGGGCGTCAGTTCAGAACTAAACCGCAGGTTGATGGCTAACGAATGCCCTGTGAAAACTGGGACCCGAACGCACGTCCCAGAAACATCTAGTTCGGGGATGCCTAAAATTTTTCGGCTTTCGTTACGAAGTTTCTGTTCTTCGTCAGTCTCACCACTGTCATCTGTTACAAAATTTCCTGCGTGCGCGAGCACGTTGTGGGCAATAGGTTGCGCAAACGATGACGGAGCCGGATGATCGACGGCTGATCCGTCAAAAGTGAGATCTTCTGCATGGTCAAGAGTTGCACGGAGCTGATCACCGAGTTCCGCTACACCGGCGAGACCTGCCCCTGATACTGCCTGGTACGTAGAAACAATCATTGCTGTGAGGCCAGCTTCTGCATGTAGCGGGGCCAAAACCGGCATAGCTGCCATCGTCGTGCAGTTCGGGTTGGCGATAATGCCTTTAGGTGTGGCGGTAACAGCGTCGGCATTAACTTCAGGCACGACGAGCGGTACGTCAGGGTCCATACGCCAAGCGGATGAATTATCGATCACCAAAGCGCCTTCAGAGGCAACTTTTTCGGCGAGCGCAAGTGAAGTCGTCTTCCCAGCGGAGAACAGGGCGATGTCAAGGCCGCTGTAGTTCGCCGTGCCGGCGTCTTCCACAACAATTTTTGTGTCACCCCATTCGAGGCGTTTACCGGCGGACCGAGGGGAAGCAAAAAGGCGTAACTCCTCAATCGGGAAGGAGCGCTCCAGAAGGATGCGCCGCATCACTCCACCAACTTGGCCTGTGGCCCCAACGATTCCTACGCGCATGACTTCCGAGGTTACCGATGGTCGAGTCGCACGACGCAGTGGTTAACGATTCGCGTTAATCCAACCCGTAAGCAGTGTGTAACGCAGCGGTTGCCCGATCAACATCTTGTTCAGCTACAACACAGCTAATTCGAATCGGCGAAGTAGCGATCATTTCAATATTGACGTCGTTGTCAGCAAGAGTTTCAAACATAGTTGCGGCCACACCGGGGTTAGATGCCATTCCAACTCCGATAACCGATACGCGACCGAGATTTGAATCCGTTGTGACACCTGCGAAACCCAAATCATCCGCGAGGCTTTCGCATGTAGCTGTTGCTACTTCAAGGTCTTCTAGGGGCACAGTAAACGAAATGTCGGTGCGTTCACTTTCGCTGACGTTTTGCACAATCATGTCAACGTTCACTGAAGCGTTAGCCAAAGTGCGGAAAACTTTAGCTGCGAGACCAGGTTCGTCTCGGACACCGCTTAGGGTGATTTTGGCCTGACTGGTATCGGGGATAACCCCTTTGATAATCGCTCTCTCCATGTCAGGGTCCTCCTCAAGTACCCATGTCCCTGGTTCCCAGGTAAATGCTGACCGCACGTGGAGCGGCACACCGAAAGCTCGGGCCACTTCTACCGAACGCATTGCCGGTTTAGGACAACCCACAGCGGTCATTTCAAGCAATTCATCGAACGAAATAGATTCCATTCGTTTCGCAGAGGGGCATACGCGCGGGTCTGTAGTGAACACACCAGAAACATCGGTGTACAACTCACAAGCATCGGCACCCAACCCATGTGCAAGCGCGACGGCGGTTGTGTCTGAACCGCCACGGCCTAGGAAGGTGACGTTGTTGTCGGTTGACATTCCTTGCGCGCCCGCTACCACCGCGACGCGGCCCTTATCGACCGAATCGCGGACCCGATGTGGGTCTACAGACAGAATCTTCGCGTTGCGGTGGTTGTTGTCAGTCTTAAATCCTGCCTGACTTCCCGTGAAGGAATCAGCGGGAACACCCGCTGCATGCAAGGCCATACACATCAAGGCAATAGATTTTCGCTCCCCAGCGGTAATCAACATGTCCATTTCACGACCAGGGGGCTCGCTGTTGACTTCGTCGGCCAAACGAAGGAGTTCATCTGTCTCCTTACCCATGGCACTGACAACTAAAACGACGTCGTCGCCTCGACTGCGGGTGCGTTTGACGTGGTCGGCAACCTCACGCATGCGATCCGCGTCAGCCACCGAAGTACCACCAAACTTTTGAACGACAAGTGCCACAAGATTCGAGGGTACCTCTGCACTTGTCGTATGCCCTAAGTGATTTACCGCGTAATTGATGGGTTTACAGAGGCAGCGTTGCTACCTTCAGTGCTGAACGGTCTCCCAAACAGACCAGCAAGTCAGGTTATGAGCACCAACAAACGTGAACGACAAAGAGCTAGACGTGACGCACAGACCGACGCCTCGGAACGTGCAGACAAGATGGTTAAGCGAAACAAGGTCATCATCCGCTGGGTCGCGATCGCCGCAGCAGTATTCCTGGTGGCCTTTTTATGGAGCTTGACAGGCGGCGACAGTCAATCCGATTCCCAACCGGCGGAAGCCACTTCTGCTGGCGCCAAAATACTTGGGATAGAAGGATGTCCAGCACCCGACGGCTCCTCAGCGCAAAAAACTCAGTTTGCTACGCCACCGAAAATTTGTATTGATACTGGTCAACTGTATGCCGCTGAATTTTCAACAAATCTAGGAAATTTCGTAGCGGTCCTTGATCCGACACTAGATAGCCGCAGCGTCAACAACTTCATATTTCTCGCCCGCCACCACGCCTATGACCAAACAATCTTTCATCGTGTAATCCCAGAATTTGTGATTCAAGGTGGAGACGTCCAAGGGATGAGCGGGAGCGGTGGACCCGGCTACAAATTCGCAGGCGGATACGGACCAGAGGACGGCTACCTAGTTGGGTCGTTGGCGATGGCCAACAAGGGGGAGCCCAACACCAATGGCTCTCAGTTTTTCGTGATTACCGGGCCTCTAGGCGTTGCACTAGACCCGAACTACTCACTAATGGGTCACGTCATCGAAGGACTCGATGTGGCCCTGGCTATCCAAAGGGTCGAAACCGACTCCTCCGACGTTCCCATAAATCCAGTCTCAGTCACCTCAGTAACGGTCTCTAAAGCAACGTCTTCTCAAACTGATAGTTACAAGGATATAACTGATTAGGCATTCCTCTTTGGGCTCTCGCTCAAGACATGCGTATGCTCACCGGTATGCGTGGGGATACTTTGACTGGGCCAGCTGAGCCACAACCAAGCCTCTGGACATTTCCACCAGCCCATACCGCCGACGAAAATGGATTGGTGGGGGCGGGTGCGGACCTGGAACCAGGCACTTTGTTGTCTGCCTACAGTTCAGGTCTTTTCCCCATGCCGTTGGGTGACACCATTGGTTGGTGGTCCCCAGATCCTCGTGGGGTTCTCCCACTTTCCTATCTGCGGGTAGGTCGGTCACTTCGCAGAGCCTGCCGAGATTTCGATATCCGCGTAGATCATGCTTTCGACCAAGTCATCGATGCTTGCGCAAGCCCAGTCCGTCCTCACGGATGGATCGACGCGAACGTTCGCGAGGCATACCTTGAGCTTCACCGAATGGGCTGGGCCCACAGCATCGAAGCCTGGAGCGACGGTGAACTCGTGGGAGGTCTGTATGGAGTGGCCATCGGTTCCTTCTTTGCTGGCGAATCAATGTTTCATTCAGCCCCTAACGCATCAAAGGTGGCGTTGGTTGCGTTGGTTGACGCCATGAAAGTGACGGGTGGAGCTTTGATTGATGTGCAATGGAACACTCCGCATTTAGAGAGCTTGGGAGTCGTGGAAATCAACCGCGATGCTTACCTAGAACTATTAGCTGAAGCCGTCGACCGACCCTTGGCCGAAGTTTGGTCTCGACCGATGAATTTCGCTTTGCTCGACGATTGAGGGCTAACCGAAACATCCTTATGCCCAATCGCTAAGGCAAGGAGTTCGCGTGGACGAGGCATCCGAATCACGACGAGATCAGCCGTGGGTTATGCGCACCTATTCGGGCCACAGCACCGCCCAAGCTTCGAATGAGTTGTACCGAAACAATTTGGGGAAGGGCCAAACGGGGCTATCTATAGCGTTCGATTTACCCACTCAAACTGGCTACGACCCGGACCATTCCCTGGCTAGTGGCGAAGTGGGAAAAGTCGGAGTTCCCATCTACCACCTTGGTCAAATGAACACCCTGCTCGACCAAATCCCGGTGGGGCAGATGAACACGTCAATGACCATTAACGCGACTGCGGCGTGGCTGTTGGGTCTTTACATCGCAAACGCTGAAGACCAAGGAGTGGACCCGACTCAGCTGAGAGGCACAACTCAAAACGACATCGTCAAGGAATACTTGAGCCGCGGTACCCACATTTTCCCGCCTGACGCCAGCAGAAGGTTGATCGTGGACATGATCGCTTACTGCTCGGTGCATGTTCCCCTGTGGAATCCGATCAATATCTGCAGTTACCACCTCCAAGAAGCTGGGGCTACGCCGGTTCAAGAAATTGCGTACTCCTTGGCAAACGCCATTGATGTATTAGATGCCGTGCGTGACTCAGGCCAAGTGCCTGCAGAGAAATTCCCAACGGTGGTAGGCAGCATCTCATTTTTTGTGAACTCGGGAATAAGGTTCGTTGAGGAGGTCTGCAAAATGCGGGCTTTCACCCAAATGTGGGACGAACTCTGTGAAAGTCGTTACGGAGTCGATGACCCAAAACTTCGACGTTTCCGCTACGGCGTGCAGGTGAACTCCTTAGGCCTGACCGAAGCACAACCCGAAAACAACGTCCAAAGGATCATCCTTGAAGCTTTAGGTGTCACGTTGTCTAAGCGGGCGCGCGCTCGTTCGATTCAGCTACCCGCTTGGAACGAAGCACTGGGGTTACCCAAACCGTGGGATCAGCAGTGGTCTCTTCGGATGCAACAGGTGCTCGCTTTGGAAACAGATTTACTTGAACACGACGACATTTTCGATGGTTCACACGTCATCGAAGGCCGAACCGCGGAGTTAGTTCGCGATGCTCAAGCTGAGTTGGCAGAAGTAATTGAGTTGGGCGGCGCATTTGCCGCCATCGGGGAGTTAAAAACCCGTCTCGTTGCTAGCAACACGGAACGCATGCGCCAAATCGAAGCCGGTGAGTTGACCGTGGTTGGGGTCAACGCATTCCAGGAGACAGCGCCTTCACCGCTGGGTGGAGACGGAAGCTTTTTGAAGGTTGACCCGCGGGTAGAAAGCGAAATGATTGCGGATGTGGTTTCTTGGCGATCGTCGCGGTCGCAAGCCAAAGTAGATCGCGCCTTACAAAACCTGAGAGAGGCTGCGACGGGCGAAGAAAATATTATGCCGCACACGATCGCCGCAGCGAAGGCCGGGGTGACAACGGGCGAATGGACTCAGGTCCTTCGCGAAGTCTTCGGTGAATTTCGAAGTCCCACGGGAGTACAAGCGGCACGAGGAAGTTCAGCGGGTTTAAGAGAAGTAGCGAAGCGGTCAGGCAATATCGTCGGAGGTCCGCCACGGTTACTAGTCGCAAAGCCGGGGCTTGATGGTCATTCCAACGGCGCCGAACAAATCGCCGTCGCTGCTCGAGATGCAGGGATGGAAGTTATCTACGAAGGAATTCGCGTCACACCCGAACACATCGCTGCGTCCGCCCGGGACGAAGACGTTGACGTGATCGGCTTATCCATCTTGTCCGGTGGCCATCTTCAACTAGTGCCCGCTGTGTTGAAGGCCCTAAGGGATCAAGAGGTCACTTCGCCTGTGGTGGTCGGTGGAATCATTCCTGATGAAGACCGCGACGCGTTATTGGAGGCTGGAGTCTCACGGGTTTACACACCT
This sequence comes from Acidimicrobiia bacterium, assembly GCA_012960315.1. Lineage (GTDB taxonomy): Bacteria > Actinomycetota > Acidimicrobiia > Acidimicrobiales > Poriferisodalaceae > UBA2110. Next base: position 64,367 of record DUBN01000058.1, on the reverse strand, counting down.
AAGGACTATGAATTGGTGCGGATCATGCAAGATTTAGTTGAGTTAGTTGAGTCGGCACGACTGAACTAACCACGTCATCGCGCAGCGTTAGTCTTCAAACCAGTCGGTGTCAGGGCCGGGCATCGTTTCGTTGTCCGCCCCAAGAACACGACCAACCCAGCGAACTTCGCCTGGAGTTCTAGAAAGTTGAGCTACGAGTCCCTGCATCACTAGACCGTCCACTTCAACCAAAGCATCACGGGCGGCCACGTGAGGATCAGAGGAGAGTTCACCCACATCGAGTACTGGCGCCGCGGCGGCTTCTGCCGCCTCGAAGGTCTCAAGGGCTTCCGACAGAGTCCGTTGGCCAATCCATTCAGCCATTAGGCGGTCAACTTCTTCTCGGTTCGAAATTCGACCTTCGAAGGTCTGGAACCTTTCATCGTCAGCTACACCAATAAGTTCCATGACCCGAGATGCAACCGAGTCGCTTGATGTACTAACCGCAATCCAACCACCATCTGAAGCTTGGTACGTCCCGCGAGGCACGCTGTAAGCAATCCCAGAACCCAGCCGCGGCTGCAAATACCTCTCCGTATGCCACGCTGAGATCAGTGGGCCCATGACCTGCATCATCGTCTCAAGAAGATTGACATCGACGGTTTGTCCGCCTCCTGCGTGCACAGCAACCATGGTCGCGAAGGCGGCTGCCAAACCTGCAAGTTCGTCTGTCAGAGCAATCGGCGGCAAGAGCGGCGCACCATCAGCTTCACCGTTCATGGAAGCAAATCCGCTCATTGCTTCTGCCAACGTCGCGAACCCAGCGCGGTCTCGATAGGGACCGCTCTGTCCGAAACCAGTGACTCGCGTAATTGTTAATCTGGGATTTACCTGAAACAACTCATCGGGAACGAACCCAAGGGCTTCAAGTTTTCCGGGTCGAAGGTTTTCCACTAGAACATCAGCGACACTGAGCATCCGCCGCAGTGTCGCCACATCTTCAGGGTGTCTCAAATCTAAGGTGATGGCTCGTTTGCCGCGGTTAGCTAGCTTCCACCAGAGCGTTTCACCGTCCTTGTCGCGCCACCCGATATTGCGCGACGTGTCTCCACTGGGACGTTCGACCTTGACGACGTCAGCACCAAAGTCAGCTAAGTATCTTGCGCAATGTGGGCCAGCGAACACCGTGGAAATATCGACAACTCGTAGATTGGCGAGAGGCAGATCGTTGTCAGTCACCTCAAGATCCTGCCATGGTCAGTGCTGTTTCGGCGTGAGACTATAGACGGGACTCTTAACCGGCATGGAAAGCATCACTATGACCATCACCGATGGCGCACCTTTTCACCTTCGGGGCAATTTTGCCCCAGTCTTCGACGAGGTCACTTCTGACAATCTAGAAGTACGAGGGTCGATCCCACCTGAACTTAACGGACGCTATTTACGCAACGGTGCGAACCCGATTACCGGTGAATCGGCTCACTGGTTTCTCGGAGATGGGATGGTCCACGGCGTCCGACTCCGCGATGGTCAAGCCGAGTGGTACCGAAATCGTTGGGTACGAACACCGTTTTATGACAACCCAACAAAGCCAGTAATTGACCTCGAAAATCTGGACTTCAGCAGCGAAAACTCGAAAGCCAACACCCATGTGGTGCGTCACGCCGGCCGCATCCTCTGCCTCGAAGAGGGCCACCTGCCGTGGGAAATTTCAGAGGAATTAGAGACCATCGGACCGCACTCTTTTGGGGGTCAACTTGATGGACCTTTTACCGCTCATCCAAAAATTTGTCCTACAACTGGGGAAATGCTGGCCTTCGGATATGGGTTCTTGCCCCCGGCATACCTGACCTTTCTTCGCGTGTCAGCGACCGGTGAGCTTGTACAGCAGAAGAACATCGAGATCCCGGCACCCGTAATGATGCACGACTTCAACATCACAGCGAGCCGCGTCGTGTTCATGGACTTACCTGTCGTGTTCGACTTTGACGTAGCCGTCGCGGGAGGGATGCCGTTTTCGTTCCAGCGAGACAACGGAGCTCGACTCGGGGTTATGGACCGCGGCGATAGTGATGCTGACGTTCAGTGGCTAGATATCGACCCTTGTTACGTATTTCACCCCATCAACAGCTACGACGACGATGGTCAGGTCATCATTGACGTCGCCAGATACCCCACCATGTGGGAAACGGGGAGCACCGAATTTGATACTAAAGCGAACTTGTGGCGATGGGAGATTGACACCGTCGCGGGCCGGGTCACCGAAACGCAGTTAGATGACCGCCCAATCGAGTTTGGTCGAGTAGCTGATAGCCGGGTTGGTTTGAAAAATCGGTTTGGCTATGCCGTTGGCTCTAAGAGAGATGCAGCTGATCCTGAAGCTGGCACCCTCGTGAAGTACGACTTCGACACTGGTGATTCATTCACCTGGGATCTCGGCAAAGGTCGTGATCCTGGCGAGTTCGTTTTCGTGCCCCGGCCCGGATCTACCAATGAAGACGGCGGCTGGTTGATGGGATACGTGTATGACCGATCCGAAAATCGAAGTTCTTTGTTAATTCTTAACGCCGAAGATCCGACATCGGAACCCCTGGCTGAAATTGTGCTCCCTCAACGCGTACCTTTCGGTTTCCACGGCTCCTGGATAGGAATGTAGAAAGCGCTCATCTGCACAGGCGTCTCGGTGGGCGTTTAAGGAGTTAGTACGTCCGACGCGGCCACTTGGTCGGTTCGTCCCACCGACGTCCGCTGAATCTCCAATTAGAGCGTGGTGTTTCAGCGCTCACTGAGGTCGGACGCGGCCAAAGGAGTTCGACGGCGGAGGCAATTGCCGCCGCTTCTTCGTCGCTCGGAGAAGGGCGAATCATTCCCAACAGTGGGATGCTCACAGTGGAACATTCCCGTGCTTGCGTTTGGGTAGTTCTTCCCGTTTGCTTTCAATCATTCGGAATGCAGCCACGACCTTTTGGCGTGTCTCGCTTGGGTCAATTACAGCGTCCACGATGCCGCGTTCAGCTGCGATGTATGGGTTCGCATACTTTTCGGTGTATTCGTCAACAAGTTCAGCCTTGCGTGCATCGGGATCAGCGGCTTGCTGTAGCTCCCGCCGGTTCAGAATTTCAACCGCTCCTTGAGGGCCCATGACGGCCAGTTCCGCTGTAGGCCAAGCGAAAGAAACATCACATCCCACGGACTTAGAGTCCATCACCACATAGGCCCCGCCATAAGCTTTGCGGGTAATCACCTGCACTCGGGGAACTGTGGCCTCGCAATATGCGTAAAGAAGTTTCGCTCCGTGACGAATAATGCCGCCGTGCTCTTGATCCACACCAGGTAGGAAACCCGGGACATCAACGAAGGTCAACAAAGGCAAATTGAAAGCGTCGCAGAATCGCACGAAGCGAGCCGCTTTTTCTGATGACTCGATGTCAAGCACCCCAGCCATCACCATGGGCTGATTGCCAACTATGCCCACAGAGCGGCCGTCTATGCGCCCGAAACCGCAGACGATTGATCCAGCCCACCCGGCGTGATATTCGAGAAATTCACCGTCATCAACGACTTCGGCAATAACGTTTTTCATGTCATAAGGGACGTTGGAACTATCTGGCAGGATGTCTCTTAGCGTCAAACAATCGCGTTCAGGATCATCACTACTCGGGGATAAGGGTGGGTTATCAACATTGTTTGACGGCAGAAAAGACAGAAGGTATTTCACGTTGTCAAGGACACTTTGTTCGTCTTCACCAACGAAACATGCAACACCTGATTTTGTGCTGTGAGAACCGGCCCCACCCAGTTCTTCTAAGGTGACCTCTTCGCCGGTGACGGTCTTCACCACATCTGGACCTGTGATGAACATGTGACTGGTGTCGCGAACCATAAAAATAAAGTCAGTCATCGCGGGTGAGTAGACCGCTCCACCGGCGCAGGGACCCAGGATCACGCTGATTTGTGGAATCACCCCTGATGCTTGAACATTTCGCCGGAAGATACCTCCGTAGCCCGCCAACGAAACAACACCTTCTTGAATTCGAGCGCCAGCGCCGTCGTTCAATCCGATCATCGGAGCACCAACGGACTCTGCCAGATCCATTATCTTGTGCATCTTTTCGGCAAAGACCTCACCGAGGGCACCACCGAACACCGTAAAATCTTGACTAGCGACGAAAACTTTTCGGCCATCAATAGTTCCCCATCCGGTGATGATGCCGTCGGTGTAGGGCCGATCGTCTAACCCCACATCGTGAGCCCGGTGACGAGCGAGCATGTCAAGTTCATGAAACGAGCCGTGGTCGAGCAGGTATTCGATGCGCTCGCGGGCAAGCATCTTTCCTTTTTCGCGCTGTCGAGCCACAGCGCGTTCGGTACCCGCGCTAAGGGCCGCTTGGCGACGTTGTTCAAGGTCATTCAACCGTTCAGACATGCTGGGGTTTGACACGGCAATTGAGCGTAGCGTCCATGAGGTGCTCAGCCCGTCTCCCTTGGCACACCTTCTCATTCACAGGAAATTTTGATGCTCGCGCTCCGATAGGCCCAGCAACTCAAAAACACCTCCAAATCACAGCTGCAGGCGGACGCAACAGCGCGCACCCGACGTAGGATCCGAGTATGGGCGACTGGCGGACGCTTGCCGATGACGACTCCCGTGTTGTGGCCGATGCGCAAGGACGGCTTGCCGACAGGTCACTCCACGAGCACACGGATCGTCTGGTTCCGAGCATGTACGAGGTATGTGACGGCGTTTGGTGTCTAGTGGGCAACGGCCTGTCTAACCAAACGTTCGTCCGCGGTCCTGAAGGCATCATCGCGATCGATACCGGTGAATCTGTTGAGGAAATGCGAAGTGCCTTAGAACACCTGCGCCAGGTCTCGACAGAACCAGTGGTTGCGGTGGTGTACACGCATTTTCATTACGTGAACGGCACCGTGGCTCTAACGGAGCAAGAGCCAATCATCGCAATCTGGGGACATGAACGCATCACACAGAACCTTGAGCGGTCGGCGATGGAGATCGCACCTGCCTACAGCCGCGGGCTCGTGGAGCAGTTCGGTATTCAATTGCCTGATGAGGGACCTGACGGACTCGTCAACGTCGGCTTGGGGCTCGCTTACCGCATGGCACATCACGCACCCTCAACGCCGGGTTACCTACCGGCTGACCATACATTCGCGGATCCAGTCACGGTAACCGTGGCAGGGCTCGAGATGTTTGTGACCCCGGCGCCTTCCGATGCTGATGACTCAGTCACCCTTTGGTTTCCTCACCTCAACGTGGCCGTTCACAACCTGGTATGGCCCGCTCTCTTCAACATATTTGCCATCCGAGGGGAGGAGTACCGTGATCCTCGGGTACTGCTCAACGGACTCGACCACTTGCGCTCCCTCGAAGCTGAGCACCTCGTGGCAACCCACGGTCCCCCCTTGTCGGGGAGCCAGCAAATAGAGCAAAGGGTGACTGCGTATCGTGACTCAATCCAGTTTCTTTGGGATCAGACTGTTCGCTGGACAAACCGCGGGGCAACAGGTCCAGAACTCGCGCACCGGATCCAGCTACCGGCAATGTATGACGATGACTGGTTAACGCAACAGCACTACGGCTTAGCCGAACACCATGTCCGTCAGATTCGGAGCGGCCTCTTCGGATTTTTCGATGGCGATCCCGTAGGTCTGCTTCCACTTGATACCGCCGATGAGGCAGAACGAATGGTCTCGGCAATGGGAGGAGTTGAGCAGGTAAGGGTCCTGTGCATCGAGGCGCTCAAAGGCACCGACAATGATCTGCGCTGGGCTCTGTCATTAGCTGGTCGACTCGTACACCGCCCGGGTGCTACCGAACAGGACCAGCAGCTGCTCGCGGATGTCCTTCGGACTGCTGCTCGACGCACGACCTCAGCCAATATTCGTAACTGGTGCCTGACACGAGCTCTTGATCTCGATGGCACCATTGACGTGTCGAGGCTAAAAACCCATCGGTTTAGTCGACGTCAGGTAGCGCGGTGGTCTGTTGAGGCAGCTGTATCTGTCCTCCGGGTTCTCGTCGATCCTGACCGCCTCATCGGAATTGATCTACACCTCGCTGTGGTACTTGACGGTGAACGCACGGGTCTTCACTTCCGTAACCACATCGCTTGCCCAACCGATGGTCACGATGCTGAGGCATCGCTTACAGGGCCTCGAGAGGTCTGGAACCAGATTCTCACCGGCTCCAGCAACGTTCGTAGCGCTGTGGATTTGGGAGATTTGTCAGTCGAGGGTGACACGACGCGGGTGCTGCACGCTCTCGAAGCGATCGACCACCCGGGGTTCGGATGACTGAAGGTTTGCCGAGGCCGTCAGAGCCCTTTACTGGCGACATTGCGAGGCTGCTCGGTGATTCCGAGGCCCGCCGAATGGGTCAACGTCAGGGCTCTTCCGATGGTCCGAATGTGTTACTCATCATGTTGGACGATGTCGGATTTGGCTCGTTTTCTTCTTTCGGTGGGCCAGTTCAGGCACCCTCATTTCAAGGGGTTGCCGACCGTGGACTGCTCTACAACCAGTTCCACACCACTGCCTTGTGTTCACCAACGAGAGCCGCCCTACTTACTGGACGTCAGCACCACACCGTCCATATGGGAGGTATCACCGAGATCGCCAACTCGTTCCCTGGCTACGACTCGGCGATACCGGTCGAAGCCGCAACTGTGGCCCAGATACTCCAAATGTCGGGCTATGCGACCTCGTGCTTCGGCAAGTGGCATTTGACACCATCATGGGAACAGGGGCCCGCCGGTCCCTTTGACCGCTGGCCGACCGGAATGGGCTTCGACCGCTTCTATGGCATCATCGGTGCCGAAGCATCGCAATGGGAACCGGCTGTCTACGACCAAACCACACCGATTTCACCCCATGTCGAAACACCGGGTTACCACCTGACCGAGGACTTAGCGGATCAAGCAGTCACTTGGATCGAACGCCACCGAGTGTCAGCACCCCATCGCCCGTGGTTCTGCTACTTCTCCACTCCGGCAGTGCACGCCCCACATCACGCTCCCCGCGAATGGATCGATCAGTTCCGGGGAAAGTTCGACAACGGATGGGACGATCTTCGTGATGAGATCTACGCGGAGCAACTCCGCCTGGGGGTAATTCCTGCAGACACAGCGCTCACACCACGGCCCGAAGAGATCCCCTCTTGGGCGGAGTACCCGGAGCGCTACCGGCCGGTGGCAGCTCGACTGATGGAATGCTTTGCCGGTTTCCTCGCCCATACCGACCATCACATTGGGCGCGTAATCGACGCAGCCAGAAGCGAGGGCCGTGAAACCCTTGTCATTTATCTCTCCGGCGATAACGGTGCCTCTGCCGAAGGCACCATCCATGGAGCCTGGAGCGCCCCCTCGTTTCAGAATGGAGTGCATGAGGACCCCGAATGGCTACTTGAACACATGGATGATTTCGGTACCGCTAAGTGTGAGAATCATTTCAACGTCGGTTGGGCGTGGGCTCTGGATGCTCCGTTCCAGTGGATGAAACAGGTCGCTTCACACTTTGGAGGGACACGAAACGGACTCGCTGTCGAATGGCCAGGCACCATCAACGACGAAGGTGGACTGCGATCTCAATTCCACCATGTGGTCGATATCGTTCCAACAATTCTTGAGGCCGCTGGTATTTCTGTTCCCGAAACGGTGAATGGCATCGACCAAATCCCGTTGCACGGGGTGCCCATGGGCTACTCCTTCGCAACAGATGGATCGAGTCGCCGCACCACGCAGTACTTCGAGATCCTCGGCAACCGAGCGATTTACAACGAGGGTTGGATCGCATCATGCTTCCACGGTCGTGTGCCGTGGATCAGGATGGAGGGGTTTGACTTCGACGGACCTCAAGAAAATTGGGAGTTGTACGACGTAGCGAACGACTTCTCGCAATCAGTCGACCTCGCTGCTCAGCGTCCAGAGCTCCTCGCGGAACTTGTTGAGATGTTCGATACTGAAGCACGCAAATTTGGTGTGTACCCGTTACGCGATGCCGGGTCGGCACGAGGTGGGGAACTTGCAGTACCTCAGACGCTCGGTGGGCTCACCAAAATGACCTACACCACGGCCCACGTGAGATTGCCAGAAAGCGCCGTGGTGCGGCTAAAGAACTGCTCTTGGCAAATCTCTGCCGAGGTGATCACTGGTACCGACGATGAAGGCGTTGTCGCCTGCCAGGGCGGAAACATGTCCGGGTGGTCGATGTGGCTGAATGAGGGAAGTCCGCGCTTCACCTACAACTGTTACGGCCACGATATAACGACGCTAATAGGCCCAACGCTGGACCCTGGAACCCACCTAGTTGAGGCGTTGTTCGACTACGAAGGTGGTTTCGGCCAAGGCGGGGACCTTGTCTTGGTAGTGGATGAACGTGCCGTCGCACGCGCGCGTCTTGAGCGCACTGTTCCGGTCGTGTTCTCGATGAGTGGCGAAACCTTCGACGTCGGTACTGACACAGGGTCGCCTGTGGGACCCTACCCTTCTGACTTCAGATGCTCGGCGAATGTCGTCGAAGTCACGCTCACCCGCCTTGATGAACCGGGAGACGCAGTGCGGGCCGCTGAGCGGGAGGGCCTTTTTCGAGCGGGGTTGAGCACGCAATAAGACCGTTACCCGATCTCTGTCCGTTGTTTGAGCAGATACTGACGTTGGGATAACTTTTTACCCCGTCGAGCTCATTGGGTCACGCAGGCTGATTCAGTTCGATCATGTTGCCGGATGGATCAAAAAAGAAGGTTTGTCGCGCCGTGGTCCCCGGGAGATCTCGCGGGTCTTTCACTTCGACACCCTTTTCTCGTAGCTCCGCGACGGTTGCATCAATGTCCTCTACTCGAAAGGCCCAGTGCTGGCCTTTGGGGGGTTGCCATCCCTCCACTTCAATGAGATGAACCTCGCCACCTCCAGGGGTTTGAAGCCATCGCCCATTAAAGGGAAAATCTGGACGGTCGAGAGTTGTTAGACCCAGCACGTCGGTATAGAAGGGCGCGGTGCCCTCAACATCAGAACAATTAATTGATACGTGGTGGACCGGTCCCAGTTCCATTGCTTCATCCTAGAGCGGCTCGGGCATCAGCTTCCACGTTCGTTGCAGTAGTGACTCCATACGGTTAGCAGTACAGAATTCTTCGAACGCCGTAGTCGGACCCATCCACGCGAGTTGATCAACATTGGTCGCCACCGGCGCGTCGGTGCGAACCGTAGCGATCTGTTTGAAAAGTAACGCTAAATCGCGTTGATCCGCCAAAGTCGCAGCCAACTTGTCGCTACCCCGAACTGCTACTTCCCAAAGCGCGGCGTCGTCTGGAATCATCTCAATCGAACGGTAATAGTGCAAGACCGTCGCCGAAGATTTGGGACCCCACCCACTGAGTCCGGGGAACCCGTCGGCCGTGTCACCTACTAAGGCCAGATAATCCGGAATGGATTCAGGAGTTACCCCATACTTCTGGATAACGGCGTCTTCGTCGAAAATCAGATCCTTGCGTCGATCCCATTGAAAAATTTTGGCACCGACACATTGGGCGAGGTCTTTATCAGGAGTGCAAATCAGCACCTTCTCAACTCTGTCATCTCGACTGGCCATGGCAGCGCCGGCAGCGAGGGCATCGTCCGCTTCGAATTCAACCATCGGCCAAACTTCAATTCCGAGTGCCTGAAGGCCCCTTTCCAGGGGTTCGAATTGTTGCGCGATCTCTGGGTCAACTTCGGAGCCATCTTTATAAGCCGCCCATAGATCGTTCCGAAAAGACGGGATGATGTGGTCGGTCGCCACTGCTAAATGCGTCGCGCCCGCCTCCAACAAACCGAGGACATTGCCGAGAACGCCGCGTACGGCAGCTACCTCCTGCCCGCTCTCAGTTCGGCGAGACGGCACCGCGTAAAAGTGTCTGAATAACTCATACGTTCCATCAATTAAGTGCACTTCAATAGGCATTTAGGTCATCTCATTGGACTTCATAGGACCTTACCGGTCTACTGTTGGCCTCGACATCGAGCACTAGACCGAGGGAACACATCATGAAGGTGCCTTTCACGATCTCCGATTTCTTATACCGAGCCGAGAACGTCTACGCCGACCGCATCGCTCTTGTAGATGAACCTGACACGCCTGGTGGCGGATTAGGCGAACTCACTTGGGGCGAATTTGGGGTCAAAGTACGCGAACAGGCCGCGAAACTTGACGATTTAGGTATCGGAGTTGGCGAGCGCGTAGCTATGGTGTCGCAAAATAGCGGACGCCTGATGACCTCATTTTGGGGAGTTTCAGGGTACGGCCGAATATTTGTGCCAATCAACTTTCGGCTAAGCCACGATGAGATCTCCTACATCGTTGACCACTGTGGGGCATCGATGCTTCTAGTCGATCCTTCCCTCGAGGACACGTGTAAAGACATCGAGGTTGATCACTTTGTCGTGATGGGCACAGACAGCGATGACCAAATGTATTTGGCCGGGGGTGAGCCTCAGATCTGGAGCCCTGACGAGGACGCAACAGCGACAATTAACTACACATCGGGCACGACCGCCCGACCAAAAGGTGTGGAGCAAACTCATAGGGCGTTGTGGGTAAACGCAACAACCTTTGGTTGGCACGCCGGGGTGAGTGACAGGGATAACTATCTTCACACCCTGCCAATGTTCCATTGCAACGGCTGGGGTATGCCCTACGCCATTACCGGAATGGGAGGCAAACATGTGGTACTTCGAGAGGTGCGAGGTGACGAAATTCTTCGCCGCGTCGAGGAACACGACATCACCTATTTGTGTGGGGCACCAGCGGTCGTAGCAGCAGTGTTAGACGCCGCTCAAGACTGGGAAGGGGAAATTCCAGGCAAAGGGCGAGTGAGAATGGTCGTCGCTGGCGCGCCGCCTCCGACCCAAACCATCGCCCGAATGCAAGAGGAGTTGGGATGGGAATTTATTCAGATTTATGGTCTCACTGAGACGTCGCCTCTTTTGACAATGAACCGGTGCCGCTCTGAATGGGATGACCTCGACGCCCAAGAGAAAGCCCGAAAGCTGAGCCGTGCGGGTGCGCCGACAATAGGAGTAAAGATCGACGTCGACCAACACGGCGAAATATTGGCCCGTTCAAACGTGGTGCTTGAGGGGTATTGGGAACAACCCCAAGCTACGGCCGAGGCCATCGTTGACGGCTGGTTCCACACAGGCGACGGCGGAATGATGGATGATGAACATCACGTCACCATTTCAGACCGGAAAAAAGACGTAATCATTTCTGGCGGCGAGAACGTCTCATCTATCGAAGTCGAAGATGTGATCTTTAGCCACCCCGCGATAGCTGAAGTGGCGGTTATTGGGGTACCGCACGAAAAGTGGGGGGAGACGGTCACAGCGCTCGTGGTGCTGGGCGAAGACCATTCCGTGACCGAGCAAGAACTCATCGATTACTGCCGAGACAAGATGGCTCACTATAAGTGCCCAACTTCAGTTGAAGTCAGAGAGGAACTAGCTCGGACTGCTACTGGAAAACTCCAGAAGTTTAAGCTCCGCGCCCCGTATTGGGAAGGGATGGAGAAGCAGATTAACTAGGCGCTATCTCTCCATCAGATTCTAAGAGTAGTGACTCTGGGAGTTATTACTCCTAGACTAAAGACATGCGGGTTGAGCAATTAGCTGGAGACGCCGATCTCAGCGTTGACACGATCCGCTACTACCAAAAAATCGGCGTGTTGCATCCGCCCGTTCGACAAGGACGAGTAGCGGTCTATGACGATTCTCACGCGTCTCGGCTTACCGAGATCCGCCAACTCTCACAGGATGGATTCAGCTTGGCTCAAATCCAACGCTTAACTGAATCCGCCGCGCACCCACTTTTAAATTCGCTCAATAACGTCACTGATTCGCTCACCTTTGATGAATTGGTAAAGACCTCGGGTGTCAACGCGGAGATTGTGCACCTCGCCGTTGATGCAGGCCTAATTCGGCCGACTAGAACAGGCGGCGATAGGTTCGGGCTTGAGACGCTCGCGATGCTCAAGGCAGGCGCCGGACTACTCGACGCTGGCGTGCCTTTCGATCAACTCATACAACTTGCCGTGCGTCACGCCGATCATGTGGAAAGCGTCGCCAAAGATGCAGTGGCATTGTTCGCCAATCAACTTTCTGGTGAAGAAAACTCATCGCAGGCGGCAACTGTTGAGAACATCATCCCAGTCGTGACTGAATTGGTGGCTCAACATTTTCGACAGACCTTGATCGAACAAGTAGGCCGTTACCTTTTGGCGGACGGCCTTCAGTCATGAGTACCTTGGCCGAAACTGAGACGTTGACCCTGGTGCAAAGGCGCCTAAGCGAATCTGTTGATCCTTTGGCGCTTTGGGCTACCTCAAAGCACTTTCAAAAAGCGTATTGGGCTGTACCTGATGAAGATTTTGAATTCGCCGCCCTTGGCGTAGCACGAACGTTTCGGGCCGAAGAACGCCAGGGACGATTTGCATCTGTACGGGAAGCTTTGAGCACACTGAATATCCGAATAATTGGTGAACCGGGTCCGGAATTTTCCTCGGGAGTCCTAGTGGGAGGCTTTGCGTTCAGCGATCGCGAAATCGAACGTCACCCTGACTGGGCGGTCTTCGGTGGAGGCGAATTGGTGTTACCCGAAGTGTTCGTGGTGCGCTCTAAAGGCTCGACTTGGCTCACCCATGTCGAAGGCGCAGACCTGCCATCCTTAACTTCTAGTTTCGATAACAACCTTGGATGGGTGGAAAAGGTTGATCATCATGAAGACACTCATTACTTAGACCTCGTTTCGCGCGCACTTTCACAAATTAACGATCACAAAATGACCAAAGTAGTGACCGCTCGTTCGCTATCCGTTCCAGCCCAACTCAATCCTGCAGCCGTTTTAGAACGGTTGAAACGCAGGCATCCTTCGTGTGCGACCTTCGCTCTAGCACACGGAACTCAAATATTTCTTGGTGCTACTCCCGAACAACTTGTCAGTGCCCGTCTCAACAGAGTCGAAACCGCGGCTTTGGCAGGCTCGCGACCTCGCCATGAACACCCCGGCGCCGATGCCCAATTGCGGGCTGAATTACTATCCAGCCCTAAAGAACGCAATGAACACGACATCGTCGTGAGCGACATCACTGAAGCACTCACCGCTGCTGGAGTCGCGTTAGATCCCCCTAGCCCTACCGGAGTGATGAAGCTGCGCCGTATTCAGCATCTACACACGCCAATCGGAGGTACCGTCGCCCACGGCACCCACATTCTCGATCTGGTAGCAGCGCTGCATCCGACGCCCGCTGTAGCTGGTTTACCAAGGCAAAGCGCTCAAGATTGGATTGATCAAAACGAATCCATGGATCGCGGCTGGTACGCGGCTCCGGTTGGTTGGATGACGCTCGAAGGTCATGGTGAGTTCCGAGTTGCGCTCAGATCAGCGCTGCTCGACAACCAATCTCTCACTCTCTTCGCCGGAGGTGGGATTGTTGAAGGCGCCGAACCCGAGCATGAACTCGCTGAAACCGCTACGAAGTTCGAAGCTCTTCTAGGCGCTCTCGACTTAACCCCGTAATCCAATGACTACCGACCCGGTGTACGACGCCTGTGCAGCTTTCGCAACAGAACTCGTAGCCCAAGGTGTTGAACATTTCGTTATCTCTCCCGGTTCCAGATCAACGCCATTGGCGCTCACATTGGCCAACACCCCTGGATTGCGAACCTGGATTCGACTTGATGAACGCTCCGCTGCTTTCTTCGCGTTAGGGCTTGCCAAGTCGTCCAACAAACCGGTAGCACTCGTCTGCACTTCGGGAACCGCCGCCGCAAACTACCTCCCAGCAATTACTGAGGCTCACTGGTCAGAGACCCCAATGATCGTCTTGACCGCCAATCGGCCCCCTGAGTTGCGGGGATGGGGGGCTGGCCAAACCATTGACCAAACCAACATTTATGGCAGCAGCGTTCGATGGTTCACCGAATTACCGATCGCAGACCAGTCGTCAACAATTTGGTTTCAACGGGCCGCGGCACGCGCTGTTCAAACCTCGATGGGACTACGCCCCGGGCCAGTACATCTTGACTGGCCATTTCGAGAACCTCTCGAACCTCAAGGTGAAACTGACGGACCTCCACCCATCGAACCGCTATCTCTCGAACCACCCAAGCTAAGTCTGGATTTCCATGTTGCTAAACGTTTAGCGGCCAGTTTCGAGAACAAACCCCGAGGAATAGTTGTTGCAGGGCCAATGCACACTGGAACCAGATGGCGGACTGCGGTCCAAGATTTCTGCAAAAAGACCGGGTACCCACTTCTCGCAGAGCCACTTTCCCAATTGCGCGTCCCAGCACACGACGTTGCAGTGATCAACCATCATGACCATCTTCTCCGGTCCACCTGGGCCGACAATGCCATTCCACAAATAGTGGTTCGGTTGGGAGGCGCTCCAACTTGCAAACCCCTGCGTTTGTGGCTGGAGCAGCATCGGCCCCCAATGACCATGTTTGATCCATCAAACAGTTGGACCGACCCCAGCTTCACGGTTACCGAGCTGGTCTCTGCTGGACCCGAAGGACTCCAATCAATCTCCGAGCTCATCAATCCATCAATGTTCGATCCCAGTTGGCGGCGACAATGGCTCGAGGCCGATGCAAATGCAACCGCTGCTATCGATCTAATTCTTGATAACGAAACATTGTTGCAGCCCGCTGTCGCTCGAGAATTAGGGCGCCGGTTGCCGAAAGATCACCTGCTGTATGTATCTAATTCAATGCCAGTTCGCGATGTCGACAGCTTTTTGGAATATCGATCAGATCCACTTGTGGTGCACGGGAATCGGGGCGCAAGCGGAATCGACGGAATGATCTCCAGTGCTGCCGGGGCCGCAGCTTCGGGCCGCCCAACAACACTGCTGATCGGCGACTTAGCCTTTCAGCACGACCTCGGTGGTCTGGTCGCCGCGATCAACGACGACCTAACGTTGACCATCATCGTGGTTGAGAACCAAGGTGGCGGCATCTTTGACTACCTACCGATCTCTAAAGTCGTTGACGCCAGCCTGTTCCAGCAACTCTTTACGACACCACAAAATCTGAACATCAGTGAAGTCGTTAAAGCTTTAGGGATCGAACACAGGCAAGTAACTGATCTGCAAACCTTGACCGTTCACTTGGAACGGCACGGCGGGCTGCGAGTAATCACCATCCCCGTTGATGCCGACCTTGATCTGGATCAGCACCAGCGGATTAGCCAAGCCATTCAGCAATCAGTCGCTTCAATATGAAACTGACTTGTGACGGAGTCCGCTTAGAAGTCAGCGTCTTCGGTAGCGGGGACCCACTTTTGATCCTGCATGGCTTCACAGGCTCAGCTTTAGCAATGGCGCCATTAGCCGAACGACTGACGGGCCACAGAATCATCCCGGACTTAATTGGTCATGGCCAAAGCGAATCACCATCATCCTTAGACCCCTATTCACTGCCTAACATCTCGCGACAACTCACAGCGCTACTCACGCAACTTGATACCCCTCGGGTCCACGTTGTTGGTTACTCACTCGGCGGTCGCGTAGGACTCACACTCGCAATAAACCACCCTGCGATGGTCAGGTCCCTTGCTCTCATCGGCGCGAGCCCTGGAATTGTCGACAATGATGAACGGCTCCAACGCCTGAATAGCGATCACAACCTAGCGAATTCAATTTCCCAAAAAGGAATCATGAGCTTTGTGGATAGTTGGGTGGATTCACCAATGTGGGCCAGCCTTCAGGGTCGACTAACTTCCGAGCAGTGGGCCGGATCTCTACGCCAACGGCGTTCCAGCCACCCCTTAGGTCTCGCAAATAGTCTTCGCGCGAGTGGTACGGGAACAATGCTTCCGCTGCATGAAAAGCTCAAAAACCTTGAGGTACCAACACTTCTCCTCTCGGGGGAACATGACCAAAAATTTCAGGGAATCGCCGAAGAAATGGCAACAAAGTTACCGCACGGAGTCCATCGCGTTATTAACGAATCGGGTCATGCAACTCATCTCGAACAACCCGACGCAACCGCAGCAGCAATCTTGGAGCATTTCGGGTGCTCATAACGCTGCAGAGACGGGTGCTTCATCTTCGTAGTCCTCTCGTAACAGCCCATGGCAGCACAAGTGAACGACATATCATCGAAATATCTGTTCAAGAGGGAAAATTTTGTGGTTATGGAGAGGCCTCTCCCCTACCAGGATTCGGTCTTGAATCTTTCCAGGAAGCTGAGACCGCCCTCAATAACTGGGTTCAGAATCCGGACCAGTTACCTACTTCTCCCGCAGCATTAAGCGGGGCAGCAACCGCTTTGGAGTATTTAGCTTTCGCGAAAAGAGGAGACTCTTTGCCGCCTGCATCGATCGCGGTTCAAGCATTGGTGGGCGCGTCTGAAATTTCCGACGTCGAGGCCCAGGTTGCTCAAGCGATCGATGCCGGTTATCCCGCAGTAAAGCTCAAGGTCGCCGCAACCAACACCAGCGCCGACATCGAGAGAATCCGCGTCGCCGCAACGCTGACCAACGAAATAGCCCTTCTTCGGCTGGACGCCAATGGTGGTTGGTCAACCAACGAAGCATCCCAGGTGCTGCGTGCAGTTGCCGACGAGCAAATCGACCTCGTCGAAGAACCCACCCAAGACCCTTCCGAATGGCGTGCAATAAGCACACAAACTGGTCTCGACATAGGGGCTGACGAACACCTAAGCGGCGCACTTCAAATAGACCGCATTTTGGAGCTCGACGCGGTTCACACGTTCGTCTTGAAACCTTCCGTCTTAGGTGGCCCCGGCTTCACTCGTCAACTCGCTTCTCGAGCTGGCGAACACAACATTCGCGTTCTAATTTCATCATTTCTAGATGGACCGATTGCGCTCAGAGCAGCTAGAGATTTGGCGCTCGACCTCGCTCCACATGAGATTCACGGACTCGGCACAGCGGCTCTCTTCGTCGATGAGTTACCTGCGGACGTACGGCCAGTTAAGGGACGCATCTTTCGCCGGGAGCAAAGATTCACCAACACTTCGATTTCACAATAGGTGCCGTTGCAACTTTCCTAACGCGGTCCGAGGGAGCCGATCCGTTAGCTCAAGATCGCGAGGAGCACAGTATCCGGGGAGCGAAGCTTTCACATGTTCGCGGATCTCTTCCATAGTTGGTGG
The DNA here is from genome assembly GCA_012960315.1 of Acidimicrobiia bacterium. GTDB lineage: Bacteria > Actinomycetota > Acidimicrobiia > Acidimicrobiales > Poriferisodalaceae > UBA2110. Next base: position 47,217 of record DUBN01000058.1, on the reverse strand, counting down.
TTCCGCCGAAGGTACGACTACGGCTGTGACAACTTGGCCCCACTCCGCGTCCGGACGTCCAACGATTGCGCACTCCACCACCCCCGGCACTTTTTCAAGTATTCGTTCAACCGCGACGGGCCAAACATTTTCGCCACCTGTGATAATCATGTCGCCTTTTCGACCGTGGACAGTGAGTAAACCATCACTGTCCAGGCTGCCTGCATCACCCGTGGGGAACCACCCATCGTTCGTTTTCGGATCGGCGCCATCTCTATAACACCTGAAGAGCATTGGGCATCGAAGTTGTATTTCGTCTTGATTTATTCGAAGCTCAACTTCGTCAAGCGGACGGCCGTCATAGACAACCCCACTGCCAGTTTCTGTCATCCCATAGGTCGCAACCACGTTAGGTGGACGGCTCGGTGGTACAGCCGAGCCGCCGACTAGGACCTTTCTGAAGAGCGCCACGTCGATGCGGCTCATTGCTGTGGGTACAAGCGAGACGAGAGTCGCTCCGTTGCGGGCAGCTTCGATTACTCGATCAGCCTCGAATCCATTGTGCACTTCAAGAGCTATCCCGGAATGGAGCGCTCGGACTATGACAGAAAACCCTCCTACGTGGCTCAAAGGCAGACAAGCCAGCCATTTGTCAACGTTGTGCTCAGCGCCAATATAAGAATTTGTCGCATGGGCGTTAGCTGCCAAAGCGTCGTGGGTAAGTACGACACCCTTCGGCACGCCTGTGCTTCCACTGGTTGCGACGACCAACGCGTCTCCCGTGTCGACAGGTCTTCCCGTTACAGGAGTAACGCCCGAAGAGTCGACGATCGCCGATACTCCCATATGTTCAAACAAGTCCGATTGTGATTGTTTGGGGAGCCGTTGATCCACCGGAAGCACAGCATCGCCTTCGTCCCATACGCGTTGAACGGCATCAACGAAAGAGGGCCCTCCGGGAAGACAAAGAGCGACGAGACGATTCACATTAGCGACGCTATCGCCGACTTAGAAGAGTCGAACGACAAGACTGATCGTGCATACAGAAATTACTATGTTCACCGCGGTTTCGAACCGTTCCGGGTTCAATCGACGCCCAATCCGTATCCCAAAGGGCAAGGCCATACTGACTAGTGACGCCGCTAACGCTGCACCCCATAGTCGTTGACTAGACCACTGACCGGTGAAAGACAACGTTGCCAACTGAGTTAAACCTGTGAACAAAAAAATGGAAGTGTTCGAAACTACGAACCGTTCGCGAGACACACCAAGACCCTGAAACCACGCAGCAACAAGCGGGCCCGAAATCCCTGTTGCTCCTTGAGCCACACCGCAAGTCAACGCAACGGGTGCTCTCCCCCATCGCTGCACCGTTGGGGACCATCTTGGCGAAGCAGAAGAAAATCTCCAAGCAAGGAACGCCGCCAACAGCAGCGTTAACACCATGAGAAGTACCCGTTCGTTGATGCGAGGAAGCGCCCACGCTCCGAGAACAGCGCCCACCGCGCCAAGCCCAGCAAACAGCGGTAAATGTTCCGCTGACCGGAGTTCGTGTCGATGTTCTCGAACCAACATTGCGTTACTTACCGCAGTCGGTGCCGCCATTATCACCACGGCATCTTCAACCCCAACAAAAAAAGCGATCACCGGCACCGCCGTGAGAGGGAGGCCAAGACCAGTTACCCCTTTTACTAGTGATCCCAGTATTACTGCGAGCGCTACTACCAAAAACTCCAGTCCGCTCACAATTGCGCTATCGCTAACGCAACCTGTGCCGCAATGTCGGCATTGTGTTCCGCCAGTGCGAGGTTGGCCGTGACGCTGTCACCGCCAGTTACTTTCTCTACCTCAGCGAGCACTACGGGGGTTATCTGAGGTCCCGAAAGCCGCCGACTGCTGACCAGATGGAGACCTTTTTCAATAGCGTCTGCGATTTGTTGCCCATCTAGCTCCGCATGACTTGGGATCGGCACAGCGAGGAGTACGCCTCCTTGTCCCAGTTCACGTCGTGCGACGTGAATGCGTGCAGCTGATGTGGCGTCGTCGACGCGATGTGGAACTTCAAGCCCAGAGTTTTGTGTGTAGAAGGCGGGGAAGTGATTGGTCCGCCATCCGACCACTGGGACCGAGCGCGTCTCTAAGTACTCCAAAGTGCGCGGTAAATCTAAAAATGCTTTAGCGCCAGCGCTGACGGTTGTTATTCCGTGTCGAGCGATGGCATCTAAGTCAGAGGAAATATCTCCAGTGATTTCACTACCCCGATGGACTCCACCAATGCCACCCGTCGCAAACACTTCGATGCCGACTTGGTCAGCGATGGCGAGACTCGCCGAAACCGTGGTCGCCCCGACCGCTAACCGCTGAGCACTTACGGCGCCGAGATCCCGGGCAGCCACCTTGACCGAAGCACCCAGGACACGCTCCTCCATTTCTTCAGGAACCCCAGCCCAGATCACACCGTCGATAACGGCTGTGAGCGCTGGAACGGCGCCCGCGTTACGAACTGCAGCGTTGCATCTAGCCAACGCTTCCGAATTTGCAGGAGACGGTAACCCCAGGGTCGAAAAGATCGTTGATTCCAGCCCAACCACAGCCGTTTTCGCCGATAGTGCCGATCGTACTTCGTCACCCACAACGATCATCTGTACCTCCTTGGTGGCTCCAGCATGTCAGCCATGCGACATAGGGTCGCGCCTGCTTCTACTGTGGGACCGTGTTTACCGTCATTGATCATCCCGTTCTATCAGCGTGGACTGATCGTCTGCGATCAACTGCAACTGGAGTCGAAGAGTTCCGGCGGTTACTTGGGCAGATCGGCCAGCTAATGGTTGGTCCCGCTACAACCGAATTACCAACATCTCCGTTAACTATTGAAACTCCTTTGACGGAGACGACTGGACGAGAATTACGGGGAGGCACACCAGTAGTGGTGTCGGTACTTCGCGCGGGAAACGGTCTGCTTGACGGAGTGTTGCAGATTCTGTCGGATGCCGATGTGGGGTTCATAGGTCTTGTCCGAGATCACGAAACCCTCGAGGCCAACGAATACCTAGTGAAACTTCCCGCTCTCGCAGGGCGTCACGTTCTAGTAGTTGACCCCATGTTGGCCACAGGACACAGCGCGGTGGCAGCGCTCAACCGGGTAGCAGCACAAAACCCAGAAAGCATCACCTTGATGTGTGTCGTTGCAGCGCCCGAAGGTGTCGAACATGTCGCCACACATCATCCGCTAGTTCGAATCGTGGCAGCCGCACTTGATGAAGGCCTCAACGAACTTGGTTACATAATTCCAGGGCTCGGAGACGCCGGCGATCGCCTGTACGGAACGTTGTCATGAAAAACCTGACACCCCCAATTGAATGGGTCGAAAATCACATCCGAATTATTGATCAGACGCTCTTGCCTGCAGAACTAAAAATTGTCGAAATACGGACAGCTGCCGCCGCCGTTGACGCGATTGATCGCCTCGCTATTCGTGGTGCGCCCGCATTGGGGGCGTTCGGAGCGTTGGCGTTAGTTGTGGGGTTAGACGAACAGGCATCTTCAACTTTTGGAGCGGCAACCAGACGACTCGAGGAGTTACGAACATTTATTGGTGATGCCCGCCCCACCGCGGTCAACCTTCGTTGGGCAGTAGATCGGGTGATAGATCACGCAGTGTCCTCAACTGAAACCCTTGACGATTTACGGTCTGCTCTGCTTGCTGAAGCTCTCAAAGTGGCCGAAGAGGATGCTGCGGCTTGCGAAGAGATCGGCCGATTGGGTCATGAACTATTGCGGACGGCGGTCACTATCGGGACTCACTGCAACGCGGGGCGTTTAGCGACGGCAGGAAACGGTACTGCGCTAGCGCCGATGTATGCCAAGGCCGAAGCGGGTGAACCACTTCGAGTTCTGGCATCTGAAACCCGACCTCTTCTCCAAGGAGCCCGATTGACCGCCTGGGAACTCGATGATGCAGGCATCGACGTCACTGTTTTACCGGATGCAGCGATGGCTTCAACGGTGCTGTCAGGCAAAGTGGATGCATACATAGTCGGAGCTGACCGCATTGCGGCAAACGGTGATACCGCAAACAAAATCGGGACAGTTGCTCATGCGTTAGCGGCGCGAGAAGCTGGGATCCCTTTCTACGTAGCTGCGCCTACGTCCACAATTGACGCCGCTCTGCCCAGCGGTAACTACATCGAGATAGAAGAGCGCGACGGAAGCGAAGTCCACGAAATTCAGGGAAAGCGAGTAACCCCTGAAGGTGTGGCCGTTGCCAACCCGGCGTTCGATGTCACACCTCAAAATCTCATTACAGCGATCATCACTGAAGTTGGCGTCTTGCGAGCGCCCTTTCAGGTATCTATCGCTGACGCCCTTTTACGAGCTGGAGCCTCCCAATGAAAAATCGATGGGACACGAAAGACGCCTCAAAATTTCTTGGGGCATTGGGCGAATGTGTCTACGGGTCAAGACTTCTCGGGTCTGAAGCTGCTCTCGTTCTCCACGGAGGAGGGAACACATCGATCAAAACTCGAGAAGTTGACGTTCATGGTGAAGAACTTGATGTCTTGTACGTGAAAGGTAGCGGCTGGGATCTTGCAACAATCGAACCGCAAGGTTTTGCTCCTCTGCGCCTCGATTCAGTCAGGCGTTTAGCCACTCTGCCGTCGTTGACTGATACCGAAATGGTGAACCAGTTGAGGCTTAACCTGCTTGATGCTTCCGCTCCGAATCCATCGGTCGAGGCAATTTTGCATGCCTCGTTACCGTTTGTGGCTGTGCAACACACTCATGCTGACGCCGCCTTGGCTCTCACCAACACGGCTAACGGAGAGGAAAGAGTTAGGGAATTGTGGGGCGACAAAGTTGTGGTGGTGCCGTACGTGATGCCGGGGTTCGATCTCGCAAAAGCCTGTGCTCGTGAATTCGATCAACAATCCAATTCCCAAACGATGGCCATGGTCCTCATGAACCACGGTGTGTTTACGTTCGGCGACACAACCGAAATGGCTTACTCAAAGATGATTCAGGTAATCACTGAAGCGGAGGAGTACCTGAAATCTGTTGCGGCGGTCGACATCGCAGCTTCTGCGGCTCTTGCCGAAAGCGTGGGGACCGAAGGTGTAACCATCGACCAGGCAACCCTTCGCAACGAGCTTTCCGCTGCGGCTGGTTTTCCGATGCTTCTAACTCGCACCGCCAATGTCCGATCTAACTCCTTCGCAGCAAGGACGGATGCCAAAGACGTCGCGTGTCGTGGGCCCGCAACACCTGATCACATCATCCGAACCAAGCAGTTCCCATTAGTGGGCAGAGACGTCGCAAGCTTTGTTGAGGATTACCACAAATATTTTGAACGCAATCGAGCACGTTTCCCCGGTATTCGAGAACTAGATCCAGCTCCTCGCGTTGTCCTCGACCCAGAGTTGGGGCTCCTCACTGCCGGCAAACGGGTATCTGATTGCAAAATCACGTCAGACATTTACTTACATACGATCGACGTCATTGAAGCCGCAGAAGGATTAGGGGGATTCGTTGCACTTCCGGAATCGGATCTTTTTGAAGTCGAATATTGGGAACTTGAGCAAGCAAAATTGGGGAAGTCCGGTTCAAACCCCCCCATGTCTGGCGAAGTTGCTTTAGTTACCGGCTCATCGTCGGGGATTGGTCGCGCTTGTGCGCAAGCTCTTCTCGAAGAAGGTGCCACTGTTATTGGCATAGATATCAACACGCCCGCAAACGGTGGGGATAACGATCCGTCGTTTTGTGAACTGGTTGCAGATGTCACAGACCCAGACGCACTGCGCTGTGCTGTCGATGCTGGGGTTCGTCGGTTCGGAGGAATCGACATGGTGGTCGCCGCCGCCGGCGTCTTTGGGGCATCGGACCACATCGCTGATCTCGTTCAGGGCGACTGGGACAGTACGTTGGCCGTGAACCTGAACGGGGTGACGAATTTGCTTCGAGCCACGCACCCATTTCTGCGCATAGCGCCTAATGGTGGTCGTGTGCTTTTAGTCGGATCAAAGAATGTGTCGGCCCCAGGGAAGGGCGCAGCCGCGTACAGCACCTCCAAAGCAGCGATGACTCAGCTAGGACGGGTAGCTGCGCTGGAGTGGGCTCCTGATGGGATCGTTGTAAACATTATTCATCCTGATGGCGTGTTTGACACGGGTCTGTGGTCCAACGACCTCATTGAAGAAAGAGCAGCAAACTACGGATTGACGGCCGATGAGTACAGGGCGCGCAACCTTCTTGGCCGAGAAATCACGAGTCACGATATTGGGGAGCTGGTGGCAACGATGTGTGGCCACTCGTTTAGCCGAATAACTGGTGCTCAGATTCCCATAGACGGTGGCAGTGATCGAGTGATCTAACCGACAATTTACTAATCGGTGATCCCCGCCATTAGCAGACCAACTCTCTCTCGAGTGGCGACGTTCGCGTCGAGGACATCCACGAGTTTGCCGTCGTAGAGCACCGCTACGCGGTCAGCGAGACTAAGGATTTCATCGAGTTCAGCCGATACGAGCAACACAGCGGCTCCTTTGTCGCGTTGTTCCACGATTCGACGGTGAATGAATTCAATGGCCCCAATGTCAATTCCGCGAGTTGGCTGTGCTGCAACCAGGAGCTTGATGTTTTCACTGAATTCGCGACCAACAATCAACTTCTGTTTGTTGCCCCCACTCAGGCTCGAGGCAGCCACGGTGACACTAGGCGTTCGAACATCGAATTCTTCGACTACAGATTGGGCGTGTTCGTATATGACTTCTCGATGCATGATGCCTCGGCTCGAGAAGGGTGTGCGGTGGTACCGGTTGAGAACAGAATTTTCAGCTAGTGAGTAGGCGGCGATTATGCCGTGCTTTTCACGGTCTTCAGGAATATGCCCAACGCCATTTGCTGCGATCTGTCGGGTCGAACTATTTGTTAATGGTTTGCCCCCTATTGCCATCGCACCAGACGAAGCGTGCCGTAGACCGGTGATTGCTTCCACCAATTCTCGTTGACCATTTCCTTCGACCCCAGCCACGCCCACTATTTCACCGGCCCGCACTTGGAGGCTTACCCCATCGACGGCTAGCTGACCTCGATCGTCGTTGACTTTCAAGTCATCGACTTGCAGCACAACATCCCCTGGTTGCGCAGCCTGTTTTTCAACGCGGAGCACGACGCTACGTCCAACCATCATTTCGGCCAGACCGCTTTCGGTGGCCTGATCAGGTGTCGTAGTTCCCACCACTCGACCTTCGCGCAAAACCACGATGTCGTCAGCGATTGCGAGAACCTCTCGCAGCTTGTGGGTAATGAAGACGATACCTACGCCCGTTTCAGTCAAACCCCGAAGAACTCGCAATAAGTGGTCTGCTTCTTGTGGAGTCAAAACTCCAGTTGGTTCATCCAAAATCAGAACATCAGCGTTTCGATACAGCGCTTTTAGTATCTCGACTCGTTGTTGCATACCAACGGGGAGATCTTCGACTAGCGCGTCCGGATCAACTTCTAGACCGTATTTTGTGGAAAGTTCAACGACGCGAAGACGTGCTTCGTCAAGATCTACCAGACCCCGCTTAGTTGGCTCTGCACCTAAGACAATGTTCTCAACAACGCGCATGGGAGGCACCAATTGAAAGTGCTGATGCACCATCCCAATGCCCCGAGAAATGGCATCATCAGGTCCGCGTAAGTCGACGACTTCGTCTTTGATGATGATCTGACCACCGTCGGGTCGATACATGCCAAATAAGACGTTCACGAGCGTGCTTTTGCCTGCCCCGTTTTCACCCAACAGAGCTAAAATCCGGCCCGGTTTCAGTTCAACGGATACGTCGTCATTGGCAAGAACGCCCGGAAACTGTTTGGTTACGTTTCGCGCTGCGAGGAGAAGATCGGTCACGTTCAGCCCTTCTCGTAGGTTTGTCCAAGTGCCGCTGGGTCTCGCATGGATCCCATCAGGCCACTGAGCGCGACAACGATGATCGTTACGACGAATGGCAACATCCCGACAAATTGAGGTGGGATGTCAAAGACGCTGTTGAGCTGAAAGTGATTTTGCAGCGCGGTGGTGAAACCAAAGAACAATGCCGCCGCGTATGCCCCAAAGGGGCTACGCCGACCGAAAATCATGACCGCCAGGGCCAAAAATCCCCGTCCTCCAGACATTCCGCGACTGAAGGTGCCGACGGCTTCTAGTGCAAGGTATGAGCCTCCAAGACCTGCGAATCCGCCGGCAAGAGTGACATTGATGTACCGCAACCGCAACACGTCAATTCCGACGGTGTCTGCTGCGCCGGGGTGTTCGCCAATCGCACGGGTTCGCATTCCCCACACCGATCGAAATAGTGCAACGTGGACTACGACTAGCAAAACCATTGTGAGATAGGTAATCGGTGGTCGACTGAAAAACACTGTTCCGACAAGCGGAAGATCGGCGAGTGATCCGAGATCAATATTTGTGTATTTGCCGACGCCTAACGATCGACTGCCGTCGTAGAAGAACGAGGTCAGACCTAGGGCTCCGATGTTCAATACCGTACCGGCGATGATTTGGTCCACCTTGAGGCCGACCGCCATCGCAGCCAACATCCAACCCATAGTGAGTCCAGTTGCTATACCCGCCATAGCTCCCATGAACAGTGAGCCCGTGATTGAGGTAACAGTGAACGCGAAGAACGCCGACATCAAGAACTGACCTTCGATCCCGATGTTCACTACGCCCGAACGTTCGCCGATCATGCCGCACAGCGCCCCTAAGGTCAGCAGCGTTGCGGCGCGAACTGTTCCTGCTAACACAGCCGTGGTTTGTGGACCATTGGCTGAGTAGAAACTGCAGGCGAGAACAACGATCAGCACGACTGCGATCCATAGCAGTTGGCGTTGGCGGGCCTTCATGAGTTGCCCCATCCAGCGCCCAATCGGAGTTGTTCTGAGTCCCCTTGGCGCATACGAAGGAGCCAACGCACAATCATCGGAGCGGCGACGAAAAAGAGGATCAGGGCCTGAATAACGTCAATAAGCTCAGGAGCGACCCCGGCTTTAAACTGCATTCTCGACGCACCGGCTTCCATCAATCCCACCAGCAAAGCTGCAGGTATGACACCTAGTGGGTTGGCTCGAGCTAACAGCGCGATCGTGATGCCTTCAAATCCGAGGCCGACGTTCACTCCGGCCTCGAATCGGCCATCTACACCGAGACTCTCTACGGCGCCGCCTAACGCTGCGAGCGTTCCCGCTACTGCCATGGTGGAGGCCATAGTCCAGCCCACTTTGATACCTGCGTAATGTGCGGCGTTTCTGTTTTGGCCCACGCTACGAACTTCAAATCCGTAAGTAGATCGTTCAAGGATCATCCAACATCCGATAGCGGTAATTACTGCCAACAGAAACCCCACCGGTACGGCCCCAAGCGTGGGAATAGTGGCCGAATCTTCAACCAATGGGGTTCGGGCGACAATGTTGTTACCCGAGTTATCTTTCCAGGGATTGGCGGATAGCCAATCGGTGAGGTTTCCGGCGACGAAGTTGAGCATGATGGTGACAATGACTTCGTGAGCACCGGTAGTTGCTTTTAACGCTCCAGCGATACCGCCCCATATGGCCCCAGCAAGTGCTCCGGCTATGAGTGCGGCAGGCAAATGAATGAAGGTAGGCAATCCGTCGACGCCGAACCCAACAGCGGCGGCGAACACTGCGCCCACCAGTAATTGGCCTTGACCTCCGATATTGAATAACCCGGCTTTGAAAGCGAACGCAACAGCTAGTCCACCGAAGATCAAGGGTGTGGCTTTTTGCAGTGTTCGTAATAGCGCGTCTCCATCGCCTAACCCGCCTTGGATGAGCGAGGAATAGGCGGTGACAGGTGACGCGCCTTGAGACACGATCAGGAGGGCCCCAATCAAAAGCCCAAGAATTACTGCTGCCAAAGGAACGGCAACGCTACGGAGTGTGGAACGGCTCATTAAACGACTCGGGGGCACCATCCGGAGTGGATGGTGCCCCCATTCAAGTCCAGTTTTCTATCAAGGCATGGGATTTATGGAACCATCGGCGAGTCCCGCCATGACCTCTTCAAGTGTGGATCGCATTTCACTGGTCACAACGCCGTCGAAATCATGGAACGGGGCGAGACCAACTTCACCAAAGTAGTTTCCGCCTTCCATAGTCCCTGCGTACGCTTCCGCGATCAGATGCGCTACGCCTATGTTGATGAGCTTCATCGCGCTGGTTACCAGGCACGGATGGGCTTCAGGCACAGTGAACCATTGATCCTGGTCGACGCCTACACAAAGGGCTCCGGCTTCGCCAGCTACCTCAATAAGCGCACCGTTGCCGGTGGCGCCGCCCGCACCGAAGATGATGTCGGCGCCTTGGTCAAGCGCTTGACGGGCGGTTGTGGCTCCCCATTCTGGGTCACCAAACGCTACGTCAAGACCACCTGGGTGATAGGTCGAGATGGTTTGTACTTCGGGGTTGGTGTAGCGGGCACCGTTTTCCCAACCCTCTTTGAAGAACACAACTGGGGGAACTAGGTCGGTTCCCAGAACAGCTCCAACGATGTTGGTTTCTGTCAACATTCCGGCGAGCGCCCCTGCCATAAATCCGGCGTTGGCTTCGGGGAACATCAGCCCTACGAGATTGGGAAGGGCTTCGTTCTGCCACTGGTCAACACCGATGAACAGCACGTCGGGGTTAGCTTGGGCGGCTTCGATGGTTGCTCCACCCAAGCCGAAACCGACGGTAACGATGATTTTCGCCCCGTCGTCAAGGAAAAGCTGGATGTTGTTTGCGTAATCCTTAGATTCTTCGGTTTCGATATAGCTAGCAGTCGCACCGAGAATATTTCCGGCGCCATTTTGAGCGCCTTCCCATGCCGACTGGTTAAAACTTTTGTCATCAACTTTGCCGGTGTCAGTGACCAGCCCAATTGTGTATCCGCCAGATACTCCGCCTCCATCATCGCTACTGCATGCAGCAGCAGTGAAAAGTCCGAATATCGCCAATACGGCGAGGAGATGTCGCCACTTCGAAGCCATGTTTACATCCTTAGGTCTTGGGGCATCGTCTCGTCCCGAAACAATTGCCGCCCTGACCCTAGTTGTGTACGGGTGCCTTCTGAGGACCAACGTGAAGTTTCGTGGTCAGATCGCGTGTTGGCGAATCCAGGTGTGCATTGCTATACCCGAAGCAACTCCAGCGTTGATCGATCGCGTCGAGCCAAATTGGGTGATTGACAGCACTAATTCGGCGCTCTCTCGCACTTCAGGAGATAATCCCGGTCCTTCTTGACCGAAAACCAACACACATTTTCGTGGGAGTGCAGTGGTTTCGATTGGCTGTGCTCCGGGGAGGTTATCGACGCCTACAACCAAGATATCTCGGTCAGCCATAGATCCAACGAAGTCTTCCACCGTCGGGTGGTGCTCTAAGTGTTGATATCGATCAGTGACCATCGCTCCTCGACGGTTCCACTTTCGCTGACCAACAATATGGACGGCTGATGCCAAGAAGGCATTGGCGTTGCGAACGACGGTCCCGATGTTGAGGTCGTGTTGCCAGTTCTCAATCGCCACATGGAATGGGTGCCGTCTTGAATCAAGGTCGGCGACGATAGCTTCACGTCGCCAATATCGGTAGGTGTCCAAAACGTTGCGCCGGTCGCCGTCGCGTAAGAGTTCAGGGTCGTAGTGATCACCTTGGGGCCATGGAAGAGGGTGCGGGCCAAGCCCAACTTCTGCGTCGAGGTAATCGGCCATTTCTCTTAGTCCCCTTAGGTTCTATTCCTCAACCAGTTCGATCAATGTCCCAAAACTGCCTTTGGGGTGGATAAAAGCAACCGTCGTGCCGCGTGACCCAGGACGGGGCGCCTTGTCGATCGGGGTTGCCCCTGCGGCAATCATTGCGTCCATGGCAGCTTGACAATCATCAACTCGATACCCGATGTGGTGCAGGCCTTCACCTCTTTTTTCGAGGTGTTTTGCAATGGGAGAATCTGGACGGGTTGCGGCGGTGAGTTGAATATAGCTGTCTGCAACTTTTAGGAGTGCTTCTTCCACCCCATCACTGTCGACCGTCTCGCGATGGTGCACTGCGGCGCCGAACGCTTGCTCGTAGTAGGCGATGGCCGCTTCGAGATCATGAACAGCTATTGCGACGTGATCAATTTCGGTAAGGATCATGTCAACCCCCTACCGTCTTCTCAAGCGACTCAGCATGACGTTGGAACAAGGTGATTTTGTTCTCACCAATAGCTTCGCGCTTTTCGGGATTGCTTATTCCGAGCCCGGCCTCGGGAGCCAAGCACAACACTCCGAGCTTGCCTTCGTGCTGATTGTGATGCACTTGGTATGCCGCTTCGCCAACGTCGACTAGCGAGAACGTCTTCGAAAGGGTGGGTTGGATTCGTCCCTGGTCAATAAGCCGGTTCATTTCCCAAGCTTCCGCGTAGTTCGCGAAGTGGCTGGAAACGATTTGTTTGAGCCGCATCCAGAGGTGGCGGTTGTCATATTCGATCATGTAACCGGTAGTTGCGGCACACGTCACGATTTTGCCACCTCGTTTAGTGACGAACACCGAAGCACCCATTGTTGACCGGCCGGGATGTTCGAACACGATGTTTGGGTCGTCTCCGATAAAGCCACGCACCCGCTTACCTAGACGACGCCATTCTCTTTCGTCTTGAGTGTGCTCGTCTGTCCAGAATTGATAGTCCTCTTCGCTGCGGTCAATCACATGCTCAACACCGAGTTGGTGTAATAGGTCGACCTTTTCTGGTGAGCTGACCACCCCTATGGGTGTGCCTCCCCCGTTTTGAACGAGTTGACAGGCGTAGCTGCCAAGCCCACCCGACGCGCCCCAAATCAGGACGCTGTCACCTTGTTTCATCCTGGCTGCGTTGTCGCCGACAAGCATGCGATAGGACGTTGACCCACACAGAGCGTTGACGGATGATTCTTCCCATGTCAGGTGAGCTGGTTTGGGCATCAACTGGTTCGCTTTCACGATCGAAAGGTCAGCGAGCCCGCCGAAATTACTTTCAAATCCCCATATTCTTTGATTTGAGGCAAGCATCGAATCTTCATGGGCGGCTGGGTCTTGATCATCGACGTAGTTGCAGTGGACCGCGACCCGATCGCCGGGGTTCCAGTTGCGTACGGCGGATCCAGCTTTCAGCACCACTCCCGAAGCATCAGACCCTATGACGTGATAATCGAGTGCATGGCGGGCCCCCCAACTACTTTCGCGACCGAGGCGGTCAAGAAATCCGAAGGTTGGTAGTGGTTCAAAGATCGAGGTCCACACCGTGTTGAAGTTGATCGAACTTGCCATCACTGCGATATAGACCTCATCGGGCGCAAGTTCAGGGGTAGGCACTTCTGCCACGCGTATTGACTCCCGTGGGTCTTTTTCAAAGGATTCACGGTCTTCGAACATGTTTTGTTCGTCGCGTCGCACAAACGCAGCCCTATAGCTATCGGGAATTGGAAGAGCGGCGATATCTTCGCCCGATGCGTCTGCCTGTATGGCCTCAAGGATGTGTTGCATGGAGGACAAGTTACTCTCCGGTAACGTAGGTTTGGTTAATCCTAGCGAGGGTTGGTCAGTTCGCCTAAGCACTGACCGGCCACGAAATCTACACTCACAGAGTTAGAAGACGAAAAACTCTGACGAAAAGGAACGCCATGCCTGGCTCGGTAATAGTTTCGGGAGCACGCACACCCATCGGTCGTTTCAACGGAGGCCTAGCGAGTTTAACGGGTGCTCAATTAGGGGCGCACGCCATCTCAGCGGCATTAGAGCGGGCTGGATTGACCGGCGATCAAGTCGACCATGTCGTCATGGGGCAGGTTCTTCAAGCCGGTCAAGGCCAGATCACCGCGCGCCAAGCTGCGGTGGCCGCTGGCATACCAATGGATGTCCCCGCTCTTACGATTAACAAAGTTTGTTTGTCTGGCCTCAACGCCATATATCTAGCCGATCAGATGATCGCCGCCGGTGACGCCGACGTGGTCGTCGCTGGCGGGATGGAATCAATGACCAACGCTCCATACCTCATGGCTGAAGGTCGCGGCGGGTTCAAAATGGGCCACGGCGAAGTCCGTGACGCAATGATCCACGATGGGTTATGGTGCGCATTTGACGACGGCCACATGGGTGACGGCACCGAACGAGACGCAGCTGCAGCTTCGATTAATCGGTCGGCAATGGATGAGTTCTCCGCTCAATCACACGACAGAGCCGTAGCGGCACAAAAAGAGGGTCGTCTAGAAGTTGAGATATCTCCTGTGCCGATACCCCAGCGAGGTGGAGACCCACTTTTGGTTGACATTGACGAAGGGGTACGCCCAGGGACATCCGCCCTGAGCCTTGGGAATCTTCGGCCCGCGTTCGCAGCCGACGGCGCAGTGACCGCTGGCAATGCCTCCCAAATCTCCGACGGCGGATGTGCGCTAATACTGGTGTCAGCAGCAAAGGCCAAAGAACTTGAGCTTGATGTGTTAGCGCAGGTAGTGAGCTATGGCATGGTGTCGGGCCCTGGTACTTCCCTTCTAACGCAGCCTTCTCGAGCCATTCGTCACGCACTTTCCAAAACTGAGTTCACCGTCGAAGATTTGTCGCTGTTTGAGCTAAACGAAGCGTTCGCGGCAGTGGGGTTAGCAGCCACAGAGGACCTTGGGGTGAGCGATGAGATCGTCAACGTCAATGGCGGCGCCATTGCCCTTGGTCACCCAATTGGTATGTCAGGAAGCCGCGTAGCTCTCACCTTGATGAATGAGCTCCACCGGCGCGGTGGTGGGTTGGGCGCTGCTGCTCTGTGCGGCGGCGGAGGTCAAGGGGACGCTCTAGTGATTGAAGTCACCTAAATCTCGAACACACAGGGTGATTTGTCATTAAACTGAAATGTTTGTAACATAAATGCAAAGAGTCCCAACTCTTTGGATGTCGGAGTTGGCAGCTAATCGGCTTATGTACGGTGTGCCCGCGATACACCAAGGCGAGTGGCTCTCAGCTCCGACATCCGCCCTCCCACCAACGTTGCCGATCAAGGTTGAAGTTCGCGCCGACCTTCTAAGGCTCGACCTAACGTCAACTCATCGGCGTATTCAAGGTCACCACCTACCGGCAGGCCACTAGCAATGCGTGTCACTTTGAGGCCCAGTGGCTGCATTTGCCTAGCTAAATACATTGCGGTTGCTTCACCCTCAATATTTGGATTAGTACACAAAATCAACTCATCGACTTCTTCTTCTGGAATGCGGGCGAGTAGCTCACGTATCCGAAGCTGTTCGGGTCCGATTCCTTCCATTGGATTTAACGCACCTTGCAAGACGTGATACGTACCACGAAATCCCGCTTTTTCAAGAGCGATAACGTCTTTAGGCTCTTCTACAACACACAACGCACCGGTTTGTCTCTGCGGGTCAGTACACGTAACGCAGAGTTCGTTTTCTGAGATATTGCAGCATCGGTCACAAAATCCGATCCGCTCCTTAACTTCAATTATTGCCGCCGCTAATCGCTGGGCCTCTGTTTTTGGCAACTTCAGAAGATGGAACGCTATTCGTTGCGCGGATTTGGGACCGATTCCAGGCAATCTACCGAGTTCATCAATGACGTCTTGGACTGGGCCGTCATACACCTTTCCCTAACCTCCTTGATCTGACCGCGTTAGTGCGTTTAGTCGAGCAATTACCGCGGCCTGCGCATTGCCACATTCTTTCAGCGCATCACGAAAAGCGGCGGTCACTAAATCTTCAAGCATGGTGACCTCGTCGCTGAGGACAACATCGGCATCAATCGCAACGCCCACCACTGTTCCGTCAGCCTGCATTGAGACTTTGACTGCTCCACCACCCGCCGAGCCTTCAACCGAGGTCAAGGAAATTTCTTGGCGTTGTTCCGAGATCTGATTTTGTAGATCCTGTGCCTGCGAGAGGGTCGGCCCGGCAGCCCAATTCTCAGTCATCGGTCAATCACTCTCACATGGTGCCATCATCATCGGACGCGACCGCGCCAGGAAAAGCTTCCAACACCCGTTCAACGCTTGAAGGGCCGCTGTCGTTTGTTGTTTTGAAGTCTGCCGGGTCAACCACTTCCTCAGGTGATTCGAGAGGTTTTTGTACGTCGTCAACTTGGGCGCCAGACGAAACAACGAGTTCAATTTGAACGTTGGTGCCGGTCAGATTGCTCAGAGATTCCTCAACATCGCTCTTGAGTTGTTCGCATCGCTGCCGGTGAGTTTCATTCGGTAACTCGAACCGCACAGTGTGTTCTTGAACGTCGATCAATTTTGCGGCTTGGAACCGAGCTCGAGCACGTGCACTCAGTCCGGGAAGGGCCCGCTGCTGCCACAACTCCGATATTTCAGTTGCGGAGAGCTGCACTGATTTAGGAGCCGGTTCTTGTTGATCCAGTGCAGTTTCATCATTGGGAGGCTCGCGAGACGTGTCCTCCTCAATGTTTGGCGACGAGGGTGGTGGGGGCAGCGGAGCATCAGCTCCGACCACGGCGGTCTCTAAAGGAACAATCTCCGGTGTCGCAGCCAGCGCTGCTCGAGCGGCCGCCGCGGGCTTCGATGCCCGCTGGCTAGGTGAGGGAGCCGACTGGGCAGGTTCCGCGGGAGCCGACTGGGCAGGTTCCGCGGGAGCCGACTGGGCAGGTTCCGCGGGAGCCGACTGGGCAGGTTCCGCGGCAGGACGCTCTTCAGAAAATTCGGCAAAAAGTCGCACGACGGCCAAATCAAGGACCAACCGCGGATCCGGAGCCTGGCGCATACCAATGAGGGCGTCTCCCAAAAGTTCCAACGCTCGAACATTGGTAGCCCGGCCCATTTGGGCGGCTTTCTCAGCCAGTTGCGGTAACTCCTCCAAAGTTGCTTGACCTGGATTAACTCCCGCGCCCGCCAAGAAAATATCTCGTAATTTTCGGGCGGTTCGGTGCGCTAAATCCCTCGGGTCTACGCCAGCAGCGACAGTTTCAGCGATAGCTGCCATCGAGGCAGTCAAATCATGCCCAGCGATACCGTCAACTAATGCGTCGACCGAAACTCGAGTATCAGGAATACCCCCAGCGGTCACAACTTGGTCCAATGCCGAAAGAGCGTCGCGTACTGAACCTGCACCCCGTTCAACGACATAATCAACGACCGCTGGATCAAGCTCCATGCTGGCCCGTTCCCCGATGTCTTGGACATGCCTCATCAAGATTTCAGCCGGTATCAGGTTCAACTCAACGTGTTGAGTCCGACTTCTAATTGTCGGCAGCACCTTCTGCGGATCGGTTGTTGCAAGAACAAAAATCACATGGTCGGGTGGTTCCTCCAACGTTTTGAGTAGCGCGTTCGAAGCTGCCGTCGTCAGCATGTGAACCTCGTCGAGGAGATACACCTTGCGTTTCCCCGGGCTCCCTAGAGCTGCGTTCCCGGTAATTTCGCGGATGTTTTCGACCTTATTGTTCGAGGCTGCATCAAGCTCGACAAGGTCCATCGAATTCCCCAACTCGAATGCTCCGCAACTTTCGCATTTCCCGCATGGCTCTCCGTCACCAGGAGGCTGGATGCAGTTCAAAGCCTTCGCCAAAATTCTCGCCGTAGACGTCTTCCCGGTACCGCGTGGACCACTGAGTAGATATGCGTGGCCCACCCTCTCTTCGGCCACGGCGTTGCGAAGGGCTGCAACCAAATGATCTTGACCGATTATCTCTGCAAAGGTTTGCGGGCGGAACCGCCGGTATAGGGACTGATAGACCATCGCAGGCTGATGCTACTGGTGTGCTGCGACGCTTAGCGGCAAGTAGCCTGAGAGCGCATCATCGTTCTACGTGGCGGCCGGGTCCTGTGCAACAGTGGCCCGTGAATCGAGTCAGGGCCGGGAGGCAGCAGCTCTCAGCGGATTCCGCTGTGTGCCGCAGATTGCCTGGCCGCCTCGTGGGGCGATGATCGAGGAGAGTTGCCAGAGCGGACGAATGGGCTCGCTTGGAAAGCGTGTGAGGTCTAACCGGCCTCCGTGGGTTCGAATCCCACACTCTCCGCCATGAACGACGACCAAGCCATGCACCTAGCCCTTGAGGAAGCAAGGGCAGCGATGGAACATGAGGATGTTCCTGTAGGCGCGCTGGTAATCGTTGAAAACGAAGTGGTGTCCTCACGCCACAACGAACGTCAACTCACCGGCGACCCGACTGCCCACGCAGAAATTTTGGCTCTACGAGACGCGGCAACCCATTTAGGTACATGGCGCCTAGATGCGGCAACCTTGGTTACGACATTAGAACCGTGCCCCATGTGCGCTGGCGCCGCAGTCAACGCACGCATCAAGCACGTCATTTTCGGGGCACACGACCCAAAAGCTGGCGCTACTGAGACGCTCTATAACTTGCTCGCAGATCCGAGGTTGAACCACGAAGCTCAAATCACGAGCGGAGTCTTAGCTGACGAATGCGGGGAAATTCTCACAAGTTTTTTTGCTGAACGACGGTGACGTCAACCAAGGAAGCAGTGCACCAAATCATTGGTGGCGGAAGGTGTGGGATTCGAACCCACGGTGACCCGGAGGCCACAACGGCTTTCGAGGCCGCCCCATTCGTCCGCTCTGGCAACCTTCCACCTTTGATTCTACCTAGCGACTCGCGTTCCAACATGAACGCGAATTCATCTCTCGATGCACCATCGGCTTACCCACCACGCGCCAGACATAGTCTCGCCACATGAGGAGACACCCCACCCTTGAGTTGTTGCGCATCACATCAGATCCAACATCCCAATATTGTGTTGCTCAACTCAGCCACATCAAACGGAACAATCTGCAAGAGGCCACGTGACCAACACACACACTTGGTCGGTAGGAGACCTCTGCGAAGCAGTACGGGATACCCTCAATGCCGTTTTCCCCGACGAGTTGTGGATTGAAGGCGAAATTGTCGGTCTAAAAAGCCACTCTTCTGGGCACGTCTACTTTGACCTCATCGAACCCGATACCACTGGAAGTCGCGTAGACAAAATGTCGGTGACCTTATGGAAGGGACGCCGTCCAGCAGTTGAATCCGTTTTAAGTCGAGCCGAATCTGGGCCACTTGTCGACGGCATCAAAGTTCGGATCAAAGGCGAACTAAGTTTTTATGCGCCTCAAGGCCGAGTGCAGTTGCAAATGACCGCTATCGACCCCCATCACACTCTGGGCCAATTGGCAGTAGATAAAGAAAAGGTTCTCCGAACCCTTTCTCTTTCCGGGTTACTCGAAGCCAACAGCGCAGTCCCCCTCCCTACAGTTCCTCTCCACATCGGTTTGATCACTTCTGACGGAAGCGCCGCCTACAACGATTTCGTCAACGAAATCGCGTTGAGTACTTACCCATTCAAGATTTCGCTCATTCATTCATCGGTGCAGGGCGCAGACGCCGAAGCCGGCCTAGTCAACGCCGTCACCACAATGTCGAAACATCCCGTCGACGTGATTGCGGTTGTTCGCGGCGGAGGAGCGCGCACCGACCTGATGGCATTCGATCTCGAAAGTGTCGCTCGGGCCGTCGCTGGATCACCCGTGCCCATCTTTTCTGGAATCGGCCACGAGATCGACCGATCTGTGGTCGACGAAGTGGCACACACAGCATTCAAAACACCCACTGCTTGCGCCGCCGCCCTAGTTCAACGCGTCGCAGCCTTTAACCAACGTCTATCTGATGGTTCCAAAAAACTTGCCGCTCTTGCCATGAGTCGCCACGACCGGGCCATGGCACTGGTTTCTTCGGCGGCGAGAACCATTAACGATCGAACACGGCGAACGTTGGATGTCAACGAGGAACGGCTGGGGACCACAAAGGTTCGCTTACAGGGTTTGGCTCAAATAGTCATCAACCGGGAGAGTCAACGCATCGATCGCGTTAGCGATCTGGCTCAAGCCCTTCACCCTGACCGAGTTCTCGCTCGAGGGTTTTCCATTACCCGAAACAAAAACGGCGAAATTGTCCAGGGCCCGGTTCCGCCTGGGAGTGCAATATCGAGTGAAACCGCTTCTTCGCTCATACTGAGCACAGTTACCGAGTCACACCTTCGTCAGATCGAGGAGACAAATGACTAAGGAAAACCTGACATTCCAAACAGCTATGGAAGAACTTGAATTGATCCTCCAGAAGCTAGACAGCGATGAAGTCAACATCGACTCGTTAACCGTTGACTTGCAACGTGCTTCAGAGTTGATCGAGTGGTGCCGCAGCCGGTTGGAATCAACAAGAGTTGACGTTGAACGAATAGTCGCTGACCTTGAAGAGCGATGACTAGCTTTTCGGACCGGAACCCTCGCCCCTTGCTGAAAAAGGTGTGAGCTGGGGGAGTCGGTGGTACTCCCCCAGCTCACGGAACGCCCGCGGATCGGTGGGCGATCCGGGACGCAAACCGCGCAGACCACAAAAAATGCGTCGCCAAGTTGAACGTGGGACCAACTGATTTGAGCCGGTTCGGGGACAAAGACGTCCCACATGATGCTCAGGCTAATACCCGGCTACGGTTCGACCACTCGTCTAAAAAGAAAATTGAGGCCCGTTTTGAAAAAGGATCGCCCCTACGGCAGTTGGCCGTCACAACTCAGTTCTCACGAGTTGGCGAGCGGTGCGATCCGTCGATCAGAGCCCCGAGTTTTCGACAACGACGTTCTCTGGTTAGAGAGTCGGCCCGCAGAGTTGGGTCGGACTGCCCTCGTGAAGTTCAACGGGACCGAGTCTCAAACGTTGGGACCAACCGATCTGAACATACGTACCCTTGTTCACGAGTACGGCGGTGGTGGGTGGCTACCAACCGATCACGGAATCTTGGTTTCGCGGTTCGAAGATCAACGCATATGGCTGCTCCATGATGACCTCCGCCCAATAACTGCCGAACCGAGTTCTCCCAAATCGCAACGATTCTCCGACGGAACCACCGTGGTAGACAGCGACGACACTATTTGGGTCGTTGAGCAACACCACCTCCACGACCCACAACCTCAAAATTTCTTGGCGACAGTCAGCGTCGATGGCGCAGTCACCAAGATCGCCTCAGGAGCAGATTTCTACTCTTCGCCAACGACCTCACCTGATGGTCGCACGTTGGCGTATCTGTCCTGGGATCACCCTTCTATGCCTTGGGATCACGTGCGATTACACGTTGCTCGTCGCAGCAAGGAAGGGTGGGTCGATCATCAGGTGGTCCTCGACGGCCCAGCGTTACAGCAACCCCGCTTCTCACCAGAAGGGCTACTTCACGTCATTAGTGACGCTACGGGGTGGTGGAACATACACGAAGTTGACGTCAACACTCGACGCTCGCGACCCATCGTCGACGTTGATCTCGAGTTCGGCCTTCCCTCTTGGGTTTTTGGTCAAAGAACATACGCCTGGAGCGCTGAAAACATTTGGTGTACTTGGGCCAACCGAGGTGTGGGTCACATAGGCCAAATTGTCAACGGAGACTTGTGTGAACTTGACACTGGGTTCACCGAATTCAACGGCCTTGACATCCTGGCTGATGGCCGTGCCGTCACCATCGCTGCCAGTTGGGAAAAGAGCGCCGCTGTCTACGCCTTAGATAGCGCAGGCTCAGCAGAGCAACTCAGTGTTTCAGACGCAGTTCCCCTCGCGTCGGAAGATATTTCAGTTCCCCAACCGATTGTCGTCAGTGATCCACATGGACAACCAACCCATGCGTTCCACTTCCCACCCACTAATTCCAGTTGTTTCTCATCGTCTGGTGTGCCACCTCTGCTTGTGCTGAGCCACGGAGGCCCAACAGCAGGAGCACGCTCATCGTTCGATGCCGGTATTCAGTATTGGACTAGCCGCGGAATCGCTGTAGTCGACGTGAATTATCGAGGCAGTACCGGCTTTGGAACGACATACCGCAACAAGCTCAAAGGGCAGTGGGGCATAGCAGATACCGAAGACTGCATAGGAGCCGCCACATACCTCGCCGAATGCGGAGCTGTCGATCCTTCTCGTCTCGCTATAAAAGGCGGTTCTGCGGGTGGTTTCACGACGTTATGCGCACTAAGTAACAGCGACATTTTTGCTGCAGGCATATCTCGCTACGGAGTCGCTGATCTGTCGTCACTAGCACAAGAGACCCACAAATTTGAAGCTCGATACCTTGACTCTTTAGTCGGAGCGTGGCCAGATGAGGAACACATTTACAGGGAACGCTCACCCATCCATCACACTGAGCGACTTTCAACCCCCATGATTGTGTTACAAGGTTCCGAAGATCCGGTGGTGCCACCATCTCAGGCAGATCAACTTGTTAATGCTCTGGCTGGGGCAGGCATTCCACATGCTTACGTACTTTTCGACGGCGAGAGCCATGGATTTCGCAAAGCCGAAACCATAGCCAACGCTCTTGAGGCCGAACTTTCATTCCTAGGGCAGGTTCTGAACTTTGAACCGGCCGATCTAATCGCGCGAATCGAATTGCAGTGACTTCAATCCGTTCTTGCCGGTGGCGCTGTCGTAACTCCTTCAGAGCCAGTTGAAACCTCAGTGGTGGGCGTCGGCTCTGGAGCGTATTGTTCGCATCGACCTTCGACAATGTCAGTGATTCGATCGTAACGGTCGCCACTGGCTATTGGGGAAGCCCCACCGATGTAATTCAACACATGGGGGTAAAATCGATACCCCTCTATGCGCGAACCATCGAACACAACTTCCAATACTCCGGTGTCGCCAGTGATGCCGTAACGAGGATGCCAAGCAAAATTTCCTAGCGAATACGCGATAACACTGCGATCGAAGGTTTCGATCGGTTGCAAAACGTGTGGATGGTGCCCAAGAATTAGATCAGCTCCAGCTTCAATTATTTGTTGTGCGAGAGTGCGTTGCTCTTCATTCGGGCAAGGTTCGCGCTCAACCCCCCAATGCAAACTCACCACTACTACGTCATTCCCTGCCGCAGCTGCTCGAACCGCGGCCAACACCCGCGGGGTCGCCCACTTAGCGTCAGCAACTCCTGGGCGGTCAGCACCTGATGCGAAGCCACCTGGCACAACAGCGGTCGCAGACACAAACGCGACACGAACCCCATTGTCGAGAGTGAGAATTCTGGGGGCGTAGGCCTCCGCGTTGTTCAATCCGGCTCCAGGTCGAAGAATGCCTACTTCGTCCAACACCGAAATGGTGTCTTCCAGCCCTTCGCGCCCAAAATCGAAGACGTGGTTATTAGCCAAGGAGACCACATCGATTCCGGCTCCAACCAGAGTTAGCGCTGCTGACCCCGGTGCACGGAAGACGTATTCCTTGTCATAGGGCTCACCTCGTTCGGTTATTGCCATTTCAAGATTCACGATGGCGACATCTGCTGATGCGAGATCAGGTTGGACCTTGGTGAAGGGATCGATGCCTTCGGGCTCGGTGCGATCCAACAGCACATCTCCACCTGCTAGGAGGGTCCATATTCGTGGGGGGTCAACGGTGGCAGCGGTGGTAGCGGTGGTCGTTACTTGTTCAGTAGTAGAGGGACTCGTCTCATCTTCTTGTTGAGTCGACGCGTCCACTGTGGAGGAGGTGCTGTCCGAAGTTGGAGAGGTCTGAGGCACATATTGGGGGTTATGCGTTGCGGTGGTTTCGCGCACAACGAAGATGGCTCTCTCGGGTTCAGGGTCAGCGCATCCAGATGGAACTAGCAGGCCTAGTCCCACGAATACGGAGAGGATGCAGCGTCGTAACACCGGGGACGAGTCTAAGGCCGCGGCTAGCGTGCTCGCGATGTACGGCTTTGTTCGCCAACCTAAATGGATAGCGGCACATCTCCTCACGTTGTTGTTGCTAACTACGTTTATTTGGGCAGGTTTTTGGCAATTTGGCCGCCACCAAGATCGCGGGCAACGCAATGAAGCGGTCTTAAATCGAGCGACCGCCCCGATGCTCAACGCACAAGATCTGTTCGGACCATCCACAGACATTGAGTTCCGTGAAGCGCAACTGGAAGGAACGTGGTCCACCGACGACGCGGTGTTGATACGTAACCGCAGCCACCAACAAGCAGCGGGATGTCATCTTGCTGCGCCCCTGGCAACGAGCGAACTCGAGGGTGTACTCGTCGTCATCGGCTGGATTCACGAGGCCGAGTGTCAGGCCAAGATTCAAGCCGCTCCCGCTGGTGCCGTATCACTTACCGGTCGAATCCGGTTAAGTCAGACACGGGGTGCTATCGGCGCGAGCGATCGTTCAACTGGAGTGCTTCGTACCCTCGCTCGAACCGACGTTGCCCGAGTTGACCAGCAGGTAAATTTGGTGCTCGCCCCTGTATACGTGGAGTTAATCCAGAGCACTCCCCCGATCGAACGAGCGATCCCTGTTGACCGGCCGCCCACTGACGTGGGACCACATTTGGGTTACAGCGTGCAGTGGTTCCTATTTTTTGGGGTCGGAGCAGTTGGGTACCCACTGGTGTTGCGACGCCAAGCGCGTCGCGGCGAAGCTGAAACTCTTGAAGAGATAGTCGGTTAGACCACGGACGCCATTCGCTCAACAATCATGGTGAGCATCTCAGGTGAGGTCGCAAAGTTCAGTCGAACGTGACCCGCTCCCTCGGGTCCAAAATCCAACCCAGAGTTCAAAGCGACCTGGCACCGTGACAAGAAGATCTCCGCCGGGTTCTCACCCAGATCAAGTTCGCGACAATCCAGCCAAGAAAGATACGTGGCCTGTGGAAGTCGGTACCTGACACCAGGAAGCTGTTCAGCTAACAAGTCAAAGAGAAGGTGGCGATTGTGGTCTAGACCTGCGACGAGTTCCGATATCCAGTCATCGCCGTGCTCCCACCCAGCGACGGTTGCTATTTGGCCTAGGCCGTTAATGCCTCCGAGCATCCGAGTTGAAATTTCCTTGAGTTGCGGTCCGTACCGCTCCGATGCGGTGTGGACGAACGCCATCCGCAGACCCGCCATATTGAAAGTTTTGGTGGCCGCAGTAATTGTGACGGTTCGTTCCGACGCCAATTCACTAATCGATGCGGCTGGTATATGTCGCAGTGGTTCGAACACCAAGTCGCAGTGAATTTCGTCTGAAATCACGAGCAGGTCGTTACGTTCGGCAATATCGACAACCCTTGTGAGATCTTCCCTTGTCATCACCAACCCGCAAGGGTTGTGGGGGTGACACAAAAGCAGTGTCGAGACATCCGGATCAGCCGCGATGCTTTCGAGATGGTCGAAATCAAGCGCCCAGCCTTCTTCGGTTTCTATCAGGGGATTGGAGACCCAGTGTCGACCTGATGCTTCAATGGTTGAATAAAATGGGGGATACACCGGGGTTTGGACGACGATCCCTGATCCGTCAGGGGTAAGGGTGCGTATGACCCACTCCAACCCTTGGATGACATCATGAACTCGTAGCACTTCAGATGTTTGAATTTCCCAGTTGAATGCTTTTTGCATCCGATTTTTGAAGGCTTCTAAAACCGGTATCGGTTCGTCGTAGAACCCGTAGCCCAGACCCCCAGATTCGATTCGTGACACAACAGCGTCAGTGATGAATTGGGGGACTTCCACATCCATGTCTGCAACCCATGCAGACAACACATCGCTACCGTGCCGTTCCCATTTAATCCCTGGCCGGTTGCGGACGCGCTCAAGATCAAGGTCGAAGATCATGTGCGGAGGCTAGATGTTGGCCGTCAGTAAAGCCCAATCATTCGGCCAGCAAGCGCGATTACTGCTGAAATTAGCACCGGTCTAATAACCCGATCGCCACCGCGAACTGCTATCCGAGCACCCACCCAGCCCCCAATCGCAAACCCGACAGCCAATACCGCAGCGAAACCCCAATCGACTTGACCTCGAGCAATAAACACAGGAACTGCGATGGCCGTGAGGACCAGGATCACGACCACTTTGACCGCGTTAGCGTTGACCAAGTCAAGGCCTGATCTCGATAACGCGATCACTATGAGGAGTCCAACTCCGGCTTGAAAAGCCCCGCCATACAGCCCAATCCCGAAAAACACAGCGGCGGTGAGAGCTGGATGCCAGCTGATGTGTTTGCCCGTTGAGCGAGGGGTGCGCAAGCTGAGGAACACCAAGGGGATCATTAGGATCCCAAAAATTCTTTCGAAGGCGGCGTCAGTGACGCTGGACACAAGGAGCGATCCGATAAGAGACCCTGCCGTCACCGGAACAATGACTGGAAGCGCTCGCTTCAAACCCGAGATGCCTTCTTTGCGGTAACCGGCGACTGAAGAGGCGTTTTGTACCAGAACCCCCACGCGGTTCGTGCCGTTAGCAACCAATCCGGGTAATCCGACGAACACATTGAGTAAGGCAACCGTTAGCAACGACCCGCCACCTGCCATCGCGTTCACTATTCCTGCGATGACGCCAGCTCCGGCAACAAGAAGTGCGTCGATCAGCTCCATCCCTGCCATCATTGCCGGTGAACGCACCAGAAATCAGTCGGATTGGGCAATCTCTTCGTGAGACCGTCGTCGCGACCTCTACTCTCGGTGTTATGGCCGGCAGCACCTTTGGAGAGCAATTCCGTATTACGACGTTCGGTGAATCACATGGAGGCGGAGTTGGGGTTGTTGTAGACGGCTGCCCACCAAGGCTCGAACTCGAGGTGGCCGACATTCAGATCGAACTTGACCGAAGGCGCCCTGGACAGAGTCGGCTCGTGACGCAGCGAAAAGAAGATGATCGCGTCGAAATCTTTAGCGGAATTTTCGAAGGGAGAACCTTAGGGTCTTCGATCGGCATGCTTGTACGAAACGAGGACGCCAAACCGGGCGCGTACGAGGATATGCGCGACCTGTATCGGCCAAGTCACGCGGATTGGACAACTGAAGCCAAATACGGCATCAGAAATTGGCAAGGCGGGGGACGAGCTTCAGCTCGAGAAACCATTGGACGTGTCGCAGGCGGCGCGGTCGCTCGGAAGGTAATTGAGCACGTAGCTGGCATAGAAGTGCTCGGCTGGGTCAGCGCTGTTCGCAGCATCAACGCCGACGTCGATATGCATCTCGTGTCTCGCGATCAAGTGGAAAGTGACCCCACTCGCTGTCCCGATGTCGCGGCAGCGCAATTAATGACCACGGCGATTGAGGCTGCCAGAAAAGACGGCGATTCCTTAGGCGGGATCGTTACTTGCGTGGCCCGAAATATGGCCGCTGGACTCGGCGAGCCAGTATTCGACAAGTTGGATGCTGAACTCGCTCGAGCCTTAATCTCGCTCCCCGCAGCGAAGGGAGTCGAAATCGGCAGCGGGTTCGCTGGAACGTTAATGACGGGCAGAGAACACAACGACCCATTCGTGCCAGGAGCCGACGGCCGACCGACAACGACCAGCAATCACAGTGGCGGAATCCAAGGCGGGATCAGCAACGGCGAAGACCTCGTGGTGAGAGTTGCATTCAAACCAACCGCGACAATTAGTTCGGCTCAACAAACCGTGAATCGCAACAACGAAGCTAAAACCTTGGAAGCCAAGGGAAGACATGACCCTTGCGTTCTTCCTCGAGCGGTTCCCATGGTCGAAGCGATGGTGTGTTTGGTCTTAGCAGACCATCTGTTACGTCAGCAGTCCACAGACGTCGTCTAACCGAAACGATCGGTCATTCATCACGTTGGTCTCGCAGGAATTTTTGGAATTCCGCGGCTAGGTCATCTCCAGACGGAAGATCCGTCGGTAACGCACGATCTACTTCCTCTTCTAGTTGGCGTACATATCCGATGATCTCAGAGTCTTGTTCCACTGCGTCGCTCACTCGTTGTTCCCATTCAAGGACGCTGTGGTCAAGGTCGCGGTAGCCGGTCGGGACGCCAGTGACCTTTTCGAACTCTGCCAGTAACGCTCTCGTTCCCTTGGGGTTCGGTGGCCCGGCAACGTAATGGGGTACCCCAACCCGGAGCGAGATAACGGGCAGTTCTGCATTGTCAAGGGCATCGTGCAGGGTACCGATGATGCCGGTAGGGCCTTGATAGCTGGGCCTGTCCAATCCCAGTCTGTGCGCCAAGTCCGCGTTTGCCGCGCTGCCCTTTACCGCTGAAGGGCGAGAGTGCGGCACTCCTGCGACCATTGCTCCGAGCGTCACCACCATTTCGCACCCCGTGTCACGCGCGATCTCTACAACCGAATCACAAAACGTTCTCCACCGCATTCGGGGCTCCATACCTGACAGCAGCACTAGATCGTGAGGGAAATCATTTTCGATCACGTGCGCATCAAGAGACGGCCATCTAATTCGTCGTTCACCATCATCAGCAATTTCGACATGTGGGCGATTTTCTTGAAAGTCGAAGAACTCTTCAGGGTCGATTTGGGCGACCTGTCGAGCCTCGTATTGATCGACGATCCATTGGATCGCACCTGTTGCGCACTCCCCCGCGTCGAACCAACCCTCGAATGCCACAACTAACAGCGGGTTTTGCAGGCTGGGCGCCTCGCCCCAAGTGACTTCGCTCATGACTCCACTATTGCCTACCGTGCGATCTAATGAGCGGTCATGTCTCAGTCGAAACAGGTTTTTGTTTCAGGAAGTGATCAACAGCCAGAAACAAGGCTGCTCAGAACGATAAGAATGCTTGAGGTTCAAGGGTCTGGAGGTTGCTGGCAAGGAGCCCGAGCGAAGAAAGCGTGTAAATCTGGTCGCGAATCACGACAGATCGTTGGATCGTTGCGCGCCAGTCCATCTCGGGCCAGCAGTGGCGGCCCGATATTTCGCTGCCATCTTCACTTTCTTCAATCCATTGTTCGCAATGAACTTTAGGCGGTGTTTTTAGGTGGGTAAGTCGCCCGCGTTCCGTGAGAGATTGGCCGCTCAGTTCAAGGGCAACTGCACCAGAAAAAGGTCCAGATTCAGGCGTCTCGACCCGATGGGTCGTGACCGGCAACACGAAAAGATTTTCTGGAGGCCAATGAAGAAAAGCTCGCGCGTTGTATTCAACTTCAGTGTGGCCACCGGGGAGACGCCATTGATCAATCCGAATCGGGTCAGACAGATCACTGATATCAAATAAAGACACCTGGGTACCCAAGGTTCGTCCATCATCACGAGCATCTTGGCCGATCCCTAGCAGCAACGTGTCAGTGACCGGGTGAAGGTACGCGGAGTACCCCAGAATCTTTAGTTCCCCCAAAACTTTTGGCAATCGGGGATTTGAAAGATCGATCGTGTAAAGCGGATCGGTTTGACGAAAGGTCACAACAGTCGCAAAATCGCCTAGGAATCGCACAGCGTAGATGCGTTCACCATGACCAAGGTCGCCCACGCGACCGATCTGGTTCATTTCGCCGTTACCTTCAGCGAGTACCGTCACGTAACTCTCACTGTTTATCGCCCCTCCGGGTGACCACCAGCCGTGGTCGGTGGTCGCGACACGGAGGTAGCCGTCGTGTTCCGACATCGAATACTGGTTGAGGATCGTGCCACTGACCTGGCCTGAAGTTCTGTACAGGGTCCTGTTTGGGTTACTGATGTCGAATTTGTGGATTCGCGTTGTTACCGACCGTCGCGCGTCAGAAGTTTGATCTTCGTTAGCTTCCAATTCACGCCGATCCAACCACTCAGTGGTACCGACATAGAGGTTGTCTTGAGAGGAATAAACAGTTCGCCCATCGGCGAGCACTGACGTGCTAGCGAGTTCTTCTCCGAGCTGCTTTCCCGCGAGATCAACTGTGATGATGTTCAACATCCTCAGGCCGCTATTCGACGCTGGGTGGTAAATCTGTTCGCACGGTGTCAAGGTGCCTTCTCGGATAAGGCCCCCTTGAGCATTTTCCAGAGCAAACCATGGAATCCAATTGTCGATCGTTGATTGTTCTATGAGTTGACGGTTCTCTTCTTCAGCTCGGCGCTCAGCGCGTAACCCTGATCCACTCGGATACGACCATTCGAGGCCTGTTGGGTGGCTTTGCAGGACAATACGCACAACATCGTCAACCATTCGGCTGCTGAGATACTCGCCGTCCAGATGTAGCCGGCGTTTAATTCGTGGCGTCGAACCACTGATATCGACCTCTACGAGAGTGCTGATGGCGCTGTACCGGCCATGTCTTGGAACGAGGGTCTGCGGCGCAAGTTTCATTTCGCCGTGGCTCTGTCCAAACACGAGAATTCGATCCCCAACCAGAAACATTTCTTGTAGCCAAAAGTTTTCGAAACGCAGCTTCCCCAGCAACCGAGGCTGATCACCTGCAACATCAACAACGCGGAGCTCTTCGTTGACTAAGGCGACAATGCGCCTCCCATCGGTTTTCAAAATGTCGGGTTCATCGACACCCACCTCTTGAACGTTGGTGGTGCTGTAGTCCACGCCGGGCGTTAACCCCACTTGAGCTGACTCAGCAACTGGTGTGCTCCCATCACGCAGCATTTCTGAGGATTCCAGAATTTCAATCCCATAACCCCCGTCAAGTCCCCACGGGCCAACCATCTCTAAGGCATTGGTCTTTATCTGTCGAAGGAATGGTTCACAAGACTCAAACAAGGTAAGGGCAGCCGTTAACTGAACCTGCGACGGGGGCAACGGCACCGTTCGGTCCGAGTCACTGATGTCATCGCGCCCATCGGCGCTACAGGCACACAAAATCCCGACCGCCAACACGGACGCTATGAGTCGTCGCACACGAACCTCCGATGTGGTGTCAACTGTTTAGAGAACGACAGGGACACCTATTCAGTTCCCTTTTGCAAGTTACGGAACAATGACAAGTGGCATGGGTCGGTAGGGGTCGTTGGCTCCCACGACCAGTCAACCCATCGATCATCGAGATCGAACCCCGATTTTCTTGCCGACTCGTCAAGAGTTTCTAAGGCGACGGGATGCACGGGTACAGCAGCGACACTCCCGTCAATAAATTCGATACGGCGACATTCCGAGCCATCGGACGTGACAATGACGGCTCGATCTGTCTCTACAGCGATTGCATGCACGCCGCGGCTTATAGGTAGACAGCCTTCCACCACAACTTCACCGTGGGTGATCACATGCGACCAGGGAAAAGAATCACCGATCGCGTCGTCGAGCCATAGGACTAACGACGCAGGTCCATCGGTGATTTCAATTCCTGCTTCGCGAAGCGCGTGAACGAGGTTGGGGCGACGCGTGTGAAGCATCACTTCGCGGTGACCTCGACCGACACACCATTGGGCGATATCTGAAACATCAGACATACCCGCCAAGCTAGCGAGATCTTTGGCTCTCCCACCTGACATCATGCCCTCGTGCGTCATGTGCCTAGGGGGACGTTGCTAACGAATGGTGAGGCGTGGACGATCGCATTCACAGACTTCACGGTGGCGATCACTATGTCGTTGCTCCACAGCACGGCGGGAACACCTCGGTGGGTGATTGTTGCTGTCACGCTGTTAGTGAACTCCGCAACAGCCACTCTCGCCTATGCGGCGGTCACTGCTGCGGTGCAGGCCCTTCTGTGACTACGGTTCTGTATTTGAAGGTTGTATGACTACCCAGGCGCGACATCCCCATTTATTGAAGCTGACCGATCCTCCGATCATGTTGGGGCACCGGTGCACCCGATGTCGTCGCGTGGCGTTCCCACCGGATCCATATGGGTGCGAAAAGTGTGGATCCCAACACGACGACCTTGAGGAGTTAGATCTTGAGGCGAAGGGAACGGTGCGGGCAGTCGCGACTGTGCATCGGCACCATCATGCGTCGCCGCCTACTCCATTCACTGTCGCTGTCATTGATCTAGTTGGGGGACCGGTCATCAAAGCGATTGTGGCTGGCGGTGAGGTTCGCGTTGGAGTTGCAGTCGAAGGAGTCTTAGTTGAAGACGTCGAAGACCCTGAGGGCACCGTAATGGTCGACTTACAGTTTCAGGTGGTCACGTGAGCGGCGGCAATGTGCTTGCCGATAGGCCCGTGTACGTCGTTGGGATCGGGTTACATCCCTATCAACGACGAAGCGACACCACCTATGTCACGCTGGGTGTGACAGCGGTGCGGTCAGCTTTACGCGACGCAGATATTGCCTGGCCCGATGTGGAAGCTGCCTACACCGGCACCGCTCTGCTTGGTATGGGGTCAAGCAGAGTCATGCTGAGTCGCCTGGGGGCGACTGGGATTCCTATGACGCAGGTTGAGAACGCTTCGGCTTCAGGATCTTCGGCTGTTGCCCAAGCGTGCCTGGAAGTCGCGGCAGGTCGTTCCGACGTGGTGCTTGCCTTGGGGGTCGATAAACCTCGCGGGGGTCTAGGCGCTGCTCCCGGCCAGGCGGGAATCGACAATCTTGAGGGTGGGGCCGTTGTGCCGTTTACGCATTTCGCGTTGCTTGCTTCGGAGTACATGCATTTACACGGGGTGACCGCGGAACAAGTTGCGAGGGTAGCTCTGAAGAACCATCGAAACGGTGCAAGCAACCAGTACGCGCAACGACAAAAAGTTCGAACATTGGAAGAGATTCTCGCCGAACCAATATCGGGAGCGATGACACGTTTGCAGTGCTGCCCAGTCGGGGAGGGCGCTGCGGCAGTGGTGATCGCTTCAGAAGACGGCATCCGGCGCCATAATTTGGATCGCTCTCGAGCAGTTCGAGTTGTCGCCTCCGTCACGAGAACTGAAGGGCTGTATGACGAGGGAGTAGGTATTGATGCTGCGCTCACTACCGAAACCGGTGCAGCGGCTTTTGACGAAGCCGGCATCGAATCTTCTGACATCGATGTGCTCGAAGTTCACGACGCGTTTGCTATCGAGGAGCTGTTGTATGCCGAGGCGTTGGGCCTGTGCGCGCCTGGCGAAGCCGCTGCTCTGGTGGAGTCGGGTGAATTCGATATAGGTGGGCGTTGCGCATTGAGTCCATCAGGAGGCCTGCTTGCGATGGGTCACCCAATCGGTCCCACAGGCACGGGGCAGATCGCTGAAGTGGTGCGCCAGTTACGCGACGAAGCAGGCTCTCGCCAACAACCAAACGCCCGTATCGGGCTTGCCCATATGGTTGGCATTGGGGCAGTTTGCGTCGTTCACGTATTACGCAAGGACTAGCCAACAAGAAACGGCCGAACCAGCGACGGTCGTCGCGTTCGGCCGGTAAGTGGTCAGTTATTACGGGGGAACCCCAAATCAATCTGGCTAGAGGATGGGTCAGGCCAGCGTGCAGTCACCGCTTTGGCACGGGTATAAAAACGCACGCCTTCTGGGCCATACATGTGGGTGTCACCAAAAAGCGACGACTTCCACCCTCCGAAGGAGTGATACGCCACAGGAACAGGGATGGGGACATTAATGCCGACCATCCCCACTTGAACCTCGTGTTGGAACTGACGTGCTGCTCCCCCGTCGCGGGTGAAGATTGCTGTGCCATTTCCAAACGGATTCGAGTTAATGAGATCAATCGCTTCTCTGAAGGTTTCTACTCGAACAACAACCAGTACCGGACCAAAGATTTCGTCGCGGTAGCACTCCATTTCAGGCGTCACGTCATCTAAAAGGGTAGGGCCATAGAAGAACCCGTTCTTTGGAACATCGGCTTGGCTGCCGTCGACGACGGCAACTGCTCCGGCTTCTTGCGCACGTTCTACGTACCCGGCGACTCGCGCGCAATGTTCTTCAGTAATCAGTGGCCCCATTTCGGCGTCGGGTTCGTCGCCTGCACCCACCTTGATGCCAGGGATTCGCGTTGAGATCGCTTCGACGAGTTCATCAGCAACGGATCCAACTGCTATCAGAGCGCTGATCGCCATACACCGCTCACCTGCTGAACCGTAGGCAGCGCTCACCGCAGCGTCCGCTGCCATGTCGATATCAGCGTCAGGTAACACCAGCATGTGGTTTTTCGCGCCACCCAGAGCTTGCACCCTCTTACCCATCGCAGTACCCCGGTTATAGACATAGCTGGCTATAGGTGTTGAACCCACGAAGCTGATCGCCGCGACATCTTCATGGTCGATGAGCGCATCAACAGCAACTTTGTCACCGTTGACTACCGAAAACACACCCGGAGGTAGACCAGCTTCGATGAACCATTCGGCGATCAGCATTGATGCTGACGGATCTCGTTCGGACGGCTTGCATATAAACGCGTTACCGCACGCAATTGCCGTTGCGAACATCCACGAGGGAACCATGGCGGGGAAATTGAATGGGGTGATACCCGCTACTACTCCCAGAGGTTGACGCAAGCTATAAACCTCTATCCCTGCCGATACTTGTTCGTTGATCTCACCCTTGAGGTGATGAGCGATGCCGCAAGCAAATTCAACGTTTTCGAGTCCCCGTGCCACTTCGCCGGCGGCATCTGAGATCACCTTGCCGTGTTCGCTGCTAATGATTCGAGCGAGTTCGTCAACGCGACCAGCGAGCAGTTCGCGAAACCGGAACATGATTTGGGTTCGTTGCGTCAGAGAACTCTCAGCCCATTCAACTGCGGCTGCGGACGCTGAAACGACAGCTTGGTCAACCTCAGCTACAGAAGCCAAATCAACTTGAGCCTGCACCTCGCCAGTTGCGGGGTTGTACACGTCGCTTGAACGTCCGCTCGTTCCCGCTCGCAATTCGCCGTCAATGAAATGTTGGATACGTCGCACCGCGTAACTCTAACGCCCACCAGCTGTGGCCTCTGGAGAGACCGTCAGGTTTAGTTTTCGTCGTACAGACCGTACTTACCGAGTCGGTCGAGACTGACTTCAACGCTCCAAGGCAACATTGTCGCTCCGCAACGAGCGTCGCGATAGTGCTGTTCGAGTTTGTTAGGTCGAAGCATTGACCTGCCCCCACAAACACGAATTGCTAGCGACGCCATTTCCGGGGCGCCTTCCATGACAGCGACCGTGGCTGTCCAAGCGCGTCGCAAAGCGACGGGCGTTGGATCAACTGATGCTTCACCCAACACTCGGTAGATCAGCGATTGGGCCTTGTCGTAGATCATTTGCATTTCGGCCCACCCTGACTGTTTGACGTGATTGTCACGGCGAGATTCGACACCGAGCTCACCTCGCAGATATTGACGGGTCAGGTCTAATATTGCTCGCATTAACCCCAGGTAGCTGAAGCTCAACGTCATGTAGAAGTACGGGAACCGCTGGGCCATGGCATCGAACACCCCAGGCGGAAGCACTTCGTTGTCTTCGGGGACGAATGCTTTAGTGAGTAAGAGGTCGCGGGAGTCGGTGCCTCGCATACCGAGGGGATCCCAATCACCGACAATTTCTACGCCTTCGCTGTTGGCGGGCACTCCGAGAAGTCGGGTCCGGTGGTCACCTTCAACCAGCGCGACCACGTTATGGATGTCGGCGATGCCGCTGAGCGAGGCAAAGATCTTTTTGCCGGTGACCTCATAACCCCCCTTTACAGCAGCGGCAGAGGTGCCAATTGGGCTGCCACTGCTAGGGGTTCGACCTTCAGAAAACGGTTGGCTGTGGATGACATGGTCGCGACACATTCCGGTCCACAGTTGGGGCCGTGTCCGGTCAAGGTGAGCTTGTTGTTCATCATTGACGCCCAGTTCGTCGGCTATCCATCCAGCGAGGAGGGCCGTGGCCGTGTGCATGTTGAAGGTGAGGGCGGTCGTCGCGCAGTGACGGCCTAATTCTTCACTTACGAGGGCGTACGTCACGAAGTCGCCGCCAAGACCGCCGTA
>DUBN01000058.1:1343-11633 GCA_012960315.1 Acidimicrobiia bacterium | reverse complement strand
GGGAAGGATGCTTCCCGATCGTGGGTTGCGGCTCGTTCGCTGAATTGGGGTCCGATCGCGGCGATCCGCTCGACTAGCTCCATGCGTTCCGGTGTTTGGATTGGGTCAACCACGTCGATTCCTCAATCGTTGGAAGGCGGCCAGAGTAGGGGGAACCAGTCGTGGCGCATAACTTCGCCCGATTGGAGCCCCAAACCATCCAGGGGTGGTGAGGTCTCACCTTGGCGTTCAAGGTAGCGGACGTCGTCACCTAACCAGCGCGTCGAGAACGCGCGTCGACGGCTGGCTATTGGTTCGGCGGTGGTGCCGTGGAGGGTTCGGAAGTCAAAACAGACAGCATCACCGGGCTCTAAGGCTTCAACGAAAATATCGGCGCCGTGGGGGTCAATTTCGGGAATCGGAAGAAGCGTTGGATCGTCTTGGGTGTACTCATCGCCAGCACCGAAGTTGCGCGGTCGATAAGTTTTGCCGTTTTGGTGAGATCCCTTCACGAACCTGACACCTGTTTGGGTTGGAGTTCTGTCAAGAGCGACATAAATCGACACAGTTTGAGTCCCATCTAGGCAGTAGTAGGGGAGATCGTGATGCCATGGAGTTGCTTTCTCTGTGCCTTGTTCTTTTGAGAAGGCGTGGTCGTGGAAAAACTGGGCTGTGTCGCTTGCCATTAGCTGCGCTGCGATTGACGCCGCGTCAGATGTGAGAACAAACAGGAGGTATTCGGGGATCAATTGCCAGTTGCAGTAACTATCGAAGAACCGTCCCGTTTCGGTACCTTGGATGCTTTCGCAAGGGAACGCGTACTTATCAGGGTTGTTCAGGTTGCGTTCGAGGCCACTGCGCAATGGTTCGACCCACGAGGGGAACGCTTGGCGGAGCACAACTACGCCATCTCGTTGGAATGCTTTGATGGTGGCTGTGCCTAGTTCAGCAAATGGGCGGCGGGTTGAAGCGGCAAGAATCCGAACGTCATCTATCGCTCGCCATTGGGCTGCAGATTCGTTGCCTACTGTCATCTTCACATTCTCGTCGGTTTGAACCACCAATCATGGCAGTCTCTACTCGTGCGGCAGCGTCTCAACGATAGGAACGGGTCGTTGTTCGTTCTTTTAGCGGGGACGCTTTTCAGTTTTAGCCCGTTGCTGTTTCGCTGGACTTCAGACGAAGGCTCTGAATGGCTGTTTCTATTTTGGCGTTCGGTTGGAATTCTTATCGCTTCGTTAGTCGCGTTGGGTGTCGGGCCTAGTTCGCGCCGCGTCAATATTTTGCGGGCTGGTTTCTCTAAAAATTTGCTCGCCGGGGCTCTGATGGCGGGTATGTCAACCGCTTTCATTGTGTCTATCGCTCGGATCGATGCAGCCACGACACTTTTTTTGCAGAGTTTGGCGCCGTTCTCAGCAGCCCTGCTGGGTTGGCTGTTATTGCGTGAAAGAGTTGACGGGCACGCGTGGGCAGCTATGGGCACAGCGGTCGCCGGCGTAGCGATAATGGGCACAAGTTGGGATGTCAGCAACGCTCTAGGGCTTTGTGCTGCTGCATGTATTCCGCTGATGCTTGGCGCGTACACGGTGTTGTTGAGGGACTCAAAAGGCCGTGACCTCCGCGTTCAGGTGGTTTTCACCGGATTGATCGGAATGTTGATTGGATCAGTTGCCGCGTTCACAACCGGTGGGTTCGGTCTGCCGGTCCGTGATGTTGTTCTGGCGCTAGCAAGTGGTGGGGTTTTGTTAGGTGTTGGTTTACCGATCTTCAACGCAGCTGGACGTTACGTGCCCGCGGCTCGCACGAGTTTGCTTCTGCTCAGCGAGATTGTGTTGGCGCCGTTTTGGGTCTGGTTGATCGTCGATGAAACCCCAGGATTAAATACCCTGATTGGTGGTTTGGTGATCCTTGTCGCACTGGTTTGGGTGGCCACTCATCCAAAAGTCAGCACCCACCCCCACTAATTGCGAACACCATCACGGATTCTTCAACGGCCTCATAGCTGCTAGGACACCAGTGATCGCATTCCGAAAAGCGTCGTCATGTGATGGTGCCCAGGCTGGTGCAAGATGCACGGTGTGGAAGGTGGTGTCGGGGAGGGTGAACCTCTGAGGAAACTCTCGTTCAGCTATTTGGCTACCCACGTGGAAGTTCAATGCGGCGGCGTCGGCCCGCCCCTCAATAACAAGGCTTAGGGCGTGGGGGTAGTTGTCGGCTTCGAGGACCGAACATGTTGGGTACGCAGCTTGAGTGGCGGCGACCAATGGTCCGGTTGATGGTGTGACAATTCGAGCCAACTCAGTTGGTCGTTCCTGAAGGGTGAAGAGTGCTCCCCCGGTTTGGATGATCGGCTCCCCAAAGACGACTTCGTTTTGGCGTTCGGCTGTTACTCCCAGACACGCCAACATGTCGACGTCGCCGTTGCGGAGCGCCGGGATCTGTCCCGCGAGCGAAAGATGTACCCATCCGGCATCGATTCCGAGTTTTTCAAAAGCAGCCGTCAAGATGTCGACTGCTAATCCTTGTGGGCCAGCAGGGCCAGACCCTACAAACGGTGGGAAGTCCTCTTGGTAACCGACTCTTACGCGAAGCTCTTGTTCATGCATGACGCGTCAATTCCCGACGAGTTTCGTTCCGCAGTGGTTGAGCGACGAGGACGATCTCACGCTTTCGAAGGTTACGACCCCATAAGCACTGCCTTGATCATTGTTGACATGCAGAATCATTTTGTCGCAGAAGGCGGTTTAAGCGAGGTGCCAATCGCACGCGGGATCGTCGCCAACATCAATGCTCTGGTCGACACCTTTCGAGCAACTGGTGGAACAGTGGTGTGGATTCGCTCCACGATGTCAATGGAAGGACGTGGGGCTTGGCCCATGTTTTTTGAGAACTTCATTGCTCCCGAGCGGGTTCGAGATGCACGCGCCGGTTTGATGGCCGGGACGTGGGGTCACGAGTTTTTCTCCGAACTCGATATAGGCAGCGGCGAACTGGTCATAGATAAGGACCGGTTCAGTCCCTTCTCTCCCGGCGCGTCACATCTTGACGAGGCACTAAAGGAGCTTGGCATTGACACCGTTTTCGTCACGGGAACCATGACCAACGTGTGCTGTGATTCGACCGCTCGAGACGCGATGATGCTCGATTATCGAGCTGTAATGGTTGAAGACGCCAACGCTGCTCGTAGCGACGAAGATCATGTCGGGGCGCTCAGCACTTTCATTTCGGTGTTCGGCGATGTCCTCACAACCCAAGAAGCGATTAGGGCACTGCACGTCGAGTAACCCAACTTGGCGGCGCCGCCACGCGTTTCGATTTAGCTATTGCCGCACACCAGATAGTTAATACATGTCAGCTATGGAGACCAAACCCTCCCCCACCGGGGGTTTCGATTTCGAAACAGTCGTCAATGCCGACGTCGACACGAGTGCTGCCGGGCAACTTCACACTGGTTCCGTCTGCCCGAAAAAGTCGATTAACGCCCACAAGGCCGTCCTCCCCACCGTCGACTCCAAAGGGAGCGACCTTTCGGCGCGATGACAACACGTTGACTGTCATCGGTTCCAGAAATCGGAGGCGTCGAATCACTCCGTCTCCTCCTCGATGGGCGCCTTCGCCACCAGAGTTTGCGCGCACCAAAAAATGTTCAACCCTCACAGGGTGCCGCCATTCAAGAATTTCAGGATCAGTTAATCGGGTGTTGGTCATGTGGGTGTGGACTGCACTTGCACCGTCAGCATTTGGTGTTGCTCCCGCGCCACCACAAATAGTTTCGTAGTACTGGTGTTCGTCGTTGCCCCAAATAAAATTGTTCATTGTTCCTTGGGACCCTGCGATCACACCCAAGGCGCCAAACAGTGTGTCAACAAGAAGTTGGCTGGTTTCCACGTTGCCGGCGATGACCGCGGCGGGAGGGTGCGGGCTAATCATTGAAGGATCAGGGATTCGTATGTCCAGTGGAACTAAACATCCAGCGTTAAGAGGAATGGCGTCGTCAACCATGCAACGAAACACGTAGAGCACAGCAGACCGGCACACCGCTTTGGGGGCATTGAAGTTACCAGGGTGCTGCCCACTGGTTCCCGCGAAGTCAATAACGGCTGACCGCTCCTCCAAATTGACTCGGATACTCACCGATATTTGGTTTCCGTCGTCCATTTTTCCAACAAAATCACAATCAGTCAGTGCGGCAATCACTCGCCGTACTGACTCTTCCGCGTTTTGCATTACGTGATTCATGTAGGCGTGAACAACATTGAGTCCGTAATGGTCAATGACTTTGTGAAGTTCAGTAGTTCCTCGTTCACATGCCGCTACTTGGGCTTTGAGGTCGGCAACATTTTGAGTTGGATTTCTTGCCGGCCACGGTCCCGACGTCAACAGGTCTCTCATTTCTTGTTCTAAGAAACGGCCGTTTTTGACGAGCAGCACGTTGTCTAAGACAAGGCCTTCTTGGTCAATGGTCGTCGAATCGGCGGGGGCTGAACCTGGCACGATTCCACCTATATCGGAGTGGTGACCGCGGGCAGCCACATAAAAGATTCGGTGGCCTGTGGTGTCGTCAAAGACAGGTTTCACCACTGTGATGTCGGGTAGATGCGTTCCACCGTTGTATGGAGCGTTGAGGACATACGCGTCCCCGGGTTCCATATTGGGGTTGTGGGAGATGACGGATTTAATCGCTTCGCTCATCGATCCGAGGTGGATCGGGAGGTGGGGGGCGTTGGCGATGAGTTCTCCCGAAGGGTCGAACACTGCGCAACTAAAGTCGAGGCGTTCTTTGATGTTCACCGATACCGCAGTGTTTTCGAGAACAACACCCATTTGTTCAGCGATGTTCATAAAGAGGTTGTTAAAGATCTCTAATTGGACTGGGTTGACGTCGGTGCCAACTGCGGAGCGCAATGTTTGCGCTGCGACGCGTTCGATTACCAGGTCCCCGTTGTCGACAATCCGGCCTTGCCAATCTGGTTCGATCACCGTGGTTGCGTTTGGTTCAACCAGAACTGCGGGACCATTGATGGGTGCACCTGGGATGAGATGCTTTCTTTCCAGGAACGGAGTGTCAGCTTGAACTCCGGCCATGGTCGTCGAAAAGACCCCTAGAAGAGGGTCGCGAGCATCTGATATCGGTTCGGCAACTGAAACTTGATCGGCAAGTCCGACAGATTCAAGTTGCATTGATTCGATGATGACCTGGGTGTCAGGGGAGACGAACCCGAACCGAGTTTGGTGATGTGTTTCGAAAGCTGTCGCTACTTCGTCGAAAGTTCCAGCTGGCACGAGTAGCGCAGTATCGGACCCTTGGTAGCGAAGCGATAGGCGGCGAATGAGTTGTTGTGCGTCAGAGTTAACGCCTTCAGTGACGAGGTGGTCCCCACCTGCGCGTTCCAGTTCTTTCCATCGCCCATCGAGGCGTTGAAGTGTTTGACTATTGAGCGGTTCTTCGACAGCTTCATCTCGTAAGTGACGGATGTCCGCGAGACCGATACCCAATGCTGAGAGAACACCAGCCTGTGGGTGTACGAATATGTTTTTGATATTTAAGCGGTCGGCGACCATGCAGGCATGTTGTCCGCCTGCACCGCCGAAACACACCAGGGTGTAGTCGCTTACATCGTGGCCGCGTTCGATACTGATCTTTTTGATGGCGTTTGCCATATTGTCCGCGGCGATGTCGAGAAAGCCTTGCGCGACAGTTGTTTCGGTTTGATGAGTTGCAGTTGAATCAGCGATTTCGCGTGCCAACGATGTGAACGCTGCGAGGGTGGTTTGCTCATCAAGTGGCTCATTCCCTTCCGGTCCGAACACAGCGGGAAAGAACTCTGGTCGTAGTTTGCCAAGGACGACGTTGCAGTCAGTGATGGCGAGTGGGCCCCCGTTGCCGTAACAGGTGGGTCCGGGATCGGCACCCGCGGAGTCGGGGCCTACTCGCAAGCGACTCCCGTCGAAGTGAAGAACCGATCCGCCTCCAGCCGCGACGGTGTGGATATCCATCATCGGTGATCTGACACGCACCCCCGCCACTTCAGTTTCGTAGGCGCGTTCGAATTCTCCGGCGTAGTGGCTGACGTCGGTGGAGGTTCCTCCCATGTCGAATCCGATGAGTTTGTCGAAGCCAGCGTTTTGAGCGGTGCGTACCATTCCCACGACACCTCCAGCTGGACCTGACAAAAGGGCGTCCTTGCCGTGAAACGTGTAGGCGTCAGTAAGTCCACCGTTTGATTGCATGAACATCAGACGTGGACTGAGGTCATCTTCACGGAGATGCTGATCTATTTGGGCAACGTAACGTCGCAAGATGGGTGATAGGTAAGCGTCGACGACTGTGGTGTCGCCTCGCGGAACAATTTTCATCAACGCGCTGACTTCGTGGCTGACTGAAACCTGATCGAATCCCAGTTCGCGAGCAATGGCCCCGACGCGGACCTCGTGGGCTGTGTGACGGTATCCATGGAGAAGAACGATGGCTACCGAGTTAATTCCCTGCGCTTGGGCTTGTAGAAGACCGGCACGAGTTGCTTTTTCATCTAATGGGACGAGGACTTCGCCGTCCGCGCTTACCCGTTCGTTGACTTCCAGGACATCGATATAGAGCATTTCTGGAACCACGATGTCCAGCGCGAAAAGATCGGGTCGGGTCTGATATCCGATTCGCAGCACGTCACCGAATCCTTCGGTCGCGACCAGGAGGGTCGGTTCGCCTTTGCGTTCAAGAAGGGCGTTGGTGGCGACAGTGGTGCCCATCTTCACTGACTCGATTTTGTTGAGAGGTAAGGGTTCCTCC
The DNA here is from genome assembly GCA_012960315.1 of Acidimicrobiia bacterium. Lineage (GTDB taxonomy): Bacteria > Actinomycetota > Acidimicrobiia > Acidimicrobiales > Poriferisodalaceae > UBA2110. The sequence continues at coordinate 4,867 of DUBN01000058.1, read as the reverse complement.
GAAGAAAGTTCGAGAAGGTCTCGAATGCCTTGAACTGCTGCATCTGAGTAACGGCGCGGGTTGTCAGAGAGAAGTTTGTGGGTGGCTAACGTCCCATCAGGTAACCGGCCGACGATGTCGGTAAAGGTGCCGCCTCTGTCAATCCAAAAGTTCCAGCCGTGGTTCATAAAAGCGGAGTGCTCCTAATTATTGCGTCCGGCGAACACGTTTAGATGATTGATTAGTGACATTTGACACACAATCCATGACTCTCGCTACAACACTAGGCTGGCTCGTAGGGGAACGGCGCTGCGAGGGTGCCTCCGTGAGTGTTGGGTGATATGTCCGAAATATTTAGTGTCGATTTGCCGTCGCAGCCTGTGCGGGTGCAGCACGGGGGTGAAGGTCCACCTCTTCTGCTTCTCCATTCTGAAGCCAACACCTCGGCTTGGTCTGAATTTCATGAGCGTCTTGCAGCCAACTTCGAGGTATTCGCGCCGATCCACCCCGGCTTTGGGGGTGAGGAGACGCCGGATTGGCTCGTCGATATGAGCGATCTGGCATTCCACTATAAAGATTTACTGAAATGTCTGGAACTGGATCGTCCATTGGTGGTGGGCACCAGCATCGGGGCATGGATTGCAAGCGATTTGGCGATTCATTTTTCGTCGCTCATCAAGGGGATGGTGTTGTTCGGACCGATCGGGCTGAGATCCCCTGAACCTCTTCCCGATTTGTTTATAAAGCAGCTGCCGGAAGTACTTGAATATTTGGCTAACAGTCTTGATGGCAGCCAGGTGGACCCCATGACTGGCGACGCGGAACTGGCTACCGCTGTGTGGACTGATCTGGCAACGCAAGCCCGATTGATGTGGAAAAGAAATTATGACCCTCGGCTTCGAGGACGCGCCCATCACGCAGATTGCCCGATCATGGTGGCAGTCGGCGATCAAGACCGATTGACCCCATTGAGTTACGCCGAGGCGTACGCCGAATTATTCGACGCGTCGTTGACGACAATTGCTGGCGCAGGCCACCTTGTTCCCCTTGATGATCCCGCTGCTGCCGCAGCGTTGGTGAATTCTTTCTATTTAACTTTGGAGAAGTGAAATGGAGTTATTTGCGTTCCACTTGATGCCGTACCCCAACATCGATCCGGAAGTTCGCGAAAAGTATTCATCTGCTTGGGTTGTGTACCCCAACAGTGAATATGACCCGGTGTTAGGGCAAAGTCTCTATTCGGAATATTTAGACCAGCTCGCGTTCGCTGATCAGATCGGGTTCGATGCTGTGGTGGTGAACGAGCACCACCAAAATGCTTACGGTCTTATGCCGTCACCGAACATCATGGCGTCGGCACTGATTAGTCGAACCCAAAACGCGAAGATCGCAATTTTGGGAAACGGAATTGCTCTTCGAGACAACCCATTAAGAGTTGCTGAAGAAGTCGCAATGCTTGACGTCATGTCGGGCGGGCGGGTGCTATCTGGTTTCGTGAGAGGAATCGGTGCCGAGTACCACTCGATGGGTTTGGACCCCACACGCAGTCGGAGCAGATTTTTTGAGGCACACGATCTCATCATTAAAGCCTGGACGGAACCCGGACCATTTGAGTGGGACGGCGACAACTTCCAGTTTCGCTACGTCAATGTGTGGCCTCGACCCCTTCAACAACCACACCCCCCTATTTTTGTTCCGTCGCAGGGATCATCTGAAACTTTGAAGTGGGCCGCTCAACATCGATACCCGCTGGCGTGCACCTTTGTGCCTATGGAACGTCTCAAACAGTTTTACGACAGGTACCGCCAGTACGCGAGTGAAGATTTTGGTTACGAGGCGGGTCCGGAGAAGTTCGGGTTTACCTCAATTGTTTATGTTCACCCTGATGGTGAAGAGGCAGCGGCGGCGGAGATAGAGCCCCACATCAAATATTTCAAAGAACGCGCTTTCACCTTGCCTCTGCCTACTTTCTTCCCCCCGGGGTACACCGCGCCGGAGTCGTATAAGACCCGCATTGAGATAGCCAGGGAGCTCGCCAATACCGGCGGTCCGACCCTCACAGCAGGTGAGCCGTTAATTGGCACGCCCGAACAGGTAGGTGAACGCCTCGAGAGGAACCTTGCAGCTTGTGGCGCTGGCACTTTGATGGCTCAATTCCAAGTCGGGGATATGCCTCACGGCAAAGTGATGCGTTCAATGGAGTTGTTCGCAAATGAGGTCATGCCGTATTTGTCTCGGGACAAAGTCATTTCGTGAGGCCGATCAACCTCTAGCGATCAAACCAATCCCGACCAAAACGACGCCGATACCCAGTATTTGCCACCATCGCAGCGAGTCATTGTCGAAGGTCGCTGCGAGCAACGCTGTTGGTATGGGGAACACTGAGGCCGCCACTGCGACAGCGGTCACCGAACCTCGTTGAAAACCAGCGGTGTAACAAAGGACACCTACAGCACCTAGCGCTCCTGCCGCGGCCGAGAAACGCAACGCGTAGCCACGCACAAATCTCGGTAGTCCTCGGATCGTGCAAAAGGTAGTGAGGATGATCAGTGCTGTGGTTCGTTGGCCAACCACGGGCCAGAGCCCTCCAGCGACACTGGTTTGCGCCATGAAAACCATGCCGATGCCAAACGCAAGTCCTGAAGAGAACCCCAAAATGATGCCCTGTTTAATTCGGTCACCAAGGGCGGGGTCGAACGTTGTGACTACTAATCCCAAAAGCGCCACTACCACCCCAACGATTACGCCGGCGCTCAGTGCTGTTCCGGTAATGACTTCCCAGAACATGGGAACAGCGCCGAGCATGACCGCAACGATGGGTGACACGACCGCAACTGACGAAATTGCGAGGCCTCGGTACAGAAGCCCGAGGGCACATCCGCTTGCTAGCCCGGATAGGCAACCCAGTAAGTAATCAGACCCAAGGAGTCTCCCAGGCCCGAGGGCGGCGACGATGACGGCGACGATGGTCGCGAAAATCAGACCGGTCGCTGCGGTAGTTGCAGCATGATTTCGCCGCGCGACGTATCGAGCTAAGAAGTCGGATACCCCAATAGCCATTGATCCAATTAGCCCTAGGACGATCGGCATAGCGACCTTCCGTTGGTGCACCGAAACCGACACGCTACTGCTGTTGGCTACCCTCACGGCAGTGGAAAACGATCTGCAGATAGGCACCATTCGCGTGTCAGGCATCGAAGTTGAGGTTGCGGGCGAGGCCAACGACCTTTATTTCCGGCAGTGCCTTGAACAAGGTGAAATATTTGAGCCGTCGGTTCGAGTTGCCGATCTTGTGCTTCCCGACGACCCGGTCATTCTCGACATCGGAGCTTCGATCGGGGGTGTCACCGCAGCGCTTGCGAAAAGGTTCCCTTCGGGCCGTTTGATCGCCTTTGAAGCCGCCCCGTCAGTGCATTCGTCGTTGCGGGAAACAGTTCGCCGAGCGAGTGGCGCCCCAGTCACTGTCGTTGAGCAGGGGGTCGGGGCCGAGTCGGGGACGATGCGGTTTCACGAAGATGGAAACGGAAGCGGTTGGGGGTTCTTAT
>DUBN01000058.1:0-1333 GCA_012960315.1 Acidimicrobiia bacterium | reverse complement strand
GTCTCGGTTCCGGTGGTGACAGTCGATGAGATAGTGGCTGAATTGCTCCTTGATCGTGTTGATTTCATAAAAATCGACGTCGAGGGAGGAGAATTAGGAGTTCTTCAAGGCGCCGAAACCACACTGTTACGTCACCAGCCGTTGCTGCTGTTTGAAGTAAACGTGTTTTGTCTTTGGCGGTATGGGCGCACTTTGCCTCAGGACCTTTTGGCATGGGTACGGCAACGATATTCATATACAGCCGCTATCGACAATGAGGGAACGGTCACTCACATTGAAGGAGATGCAACTGTCAACCATGTCTTGCATCTGTTGGGTACCGGCAGCGGGGTGATCGATGTCATCGCGAGTAACGACCCGATCGGCGTGACCACCAACAACTTGAAAAGTGACGCTCCTTAACTCAGTTCTGAGTTGAGAAAATATCGATCGATTCGCGAATGGCGTCAACGAGCGGAGTGGTTGACCATTCCGTGATCCATTCGTTCCACGTGTCAGCTGCGCCTTCGTCCACAAGATCAAGGCCATCGTCACCACAAGAGAGTTCAATTCCAGTGATATCGGTAACAAGATCGAGGAAGCTTCGTACTTGCATTGTGTCGGCAGGGAGATTGAACGCAGGGGCTGCTTGAGTTGGTCGCCGGCTGGCTTCGATGAACGCTCGAGCGATATCTGGTGCGTATTGAAATCCCAACGAGCCACCATATTCGACCGTGAAACTCTCACCGCGTGCCGCTCGTTCTACCGCGACGGTGGGTTGGGAGGTCATACCTTGGTCTCTGCCGGGGCCGTGGACCGTGTGGGGTCGCAACGCAATGGAGGAGAGCCCGTGATCCCACCAGTAAATTCGAGCAAGATCTTCACACGCGGTCTTGTAGACGCCGTACAAGGTGCGCGGTAGACGAGGAGCGTCGGCGGGCACAATTGCGTTGGGATAATCGTTGTTGGCTCCGTACACGGCGATGCTGCTGGCCTGGACGAGATGTGGGACGTCGTGAGCTAGCGCCGCTTCGAAAACATTGACGGTTCCTTTCACATTGACTTCGGCTCCGCGAGAAGGATCTGCTCGACAAAACGGCACCTGCAGTGCGGCCAGGTGAATAATTCGATCGCAGCGGGCGACTGCCTCTGCGACGGCTTGCGGGTCAGTGATGTCGCCTTGGCACCATTCGATGTCAGGTAGCTGCCCCGAGTTGATGAGTCGGTGGCGGTGTTCGTCGGCACCCAGGTCAAATGAGATCACGTCGCAGTCGTCAGCTAAGAGAAGTTTGACTGTCCAGGCGCCAATGCACCCGTTCGCTCCGGTTACTAAATATCGCTCACGCATCGCGTG
>DUBN01000057.1 GCA_012960315.1 Acidimicrobiia bacterium | reverse complement strand
AGATCGTCACGCTTGGAGATAGCGCTTCAATTGAGTGGCCGCTGGAGTTCACTCAAATGTTAGGGCGCCGAGTTGACCACGCGCCTACCTGCGGCATCTGCTGGCGCGTGTGAGACATCGTCAGGGGTCATGTCTCGAAGCCAGCAAGCAAATTCCAAAAGGATGCCGTCTGGGTCACGAAAATATGCTGAACGAATCCACACACCATCATGCATTCCATCGCTAACCGTGGTTTCGCTGTCATCGTGATTAATGATGCGCGTTACTTCGACTCCCTTGTCCCGCAACCGCTGCACAGCCGCCTCAAATCTTTCTGGCGCCACATCGAAGGCGACGTGGTTCATGGAACCATGGGCCGAGACGATGTCGCCACCGCCCGGCATTTCGGCCGCGGCGGCGACACCGAGTGCCTGACTAGGAGCGTGAGGAAACCAAAAAAACGCAACCTGGTCTCCGCCCCCGCAGTCGAAAAAGAAATGCTGGCCTCCGCCAGGAATCTCCAGTGTCTTTGTGAGAGGCATTTCAAGGACGTTGGTATAGAAATCAACAGTCCGAGCCATATCGCTACACACCAGAGCTAAATGATTTATACCTCTGAATTCGAACTCATCACCAGTGTCGCCCATCGTCGCCTCCTCAGACAAGGTTAGCTTTCTGTCAATATGGTATGCACATGACACGCACTCGACAGATTCCTCGCTCCGAAGCCCCCGATTCCGTTCTGCCCGTATATGAGCGGCTGTTCGGCAGTCGCGACCCGGTCGCTGAACCTGGTACCGCTACAGGAACGCCAGGAAATTGGTGGACCGTGTTCGCTCAGACCCCGCCATTACTGGACCATATGATTTCCGGCTTCGGTCTTTTTAACGATCCCCGAAGAGCTCTGCCTCCAGAACTGAGAGAACTTGCTCTCACACGAGTGGGGTTCGCGGCCGCTAGTCAATTCGTTTTTAGTCAGCACTGTAAAGCCGCGCGAAATGCTGGTCTGAGCGAACAAAAGGTGGCGGCGATACCGGCGTGGTCTGTAGCTGACGTCTATACGCCTGGGGAAAGAGCAGTTCTGGCGTATACCGATGACCTCGTGTTAGCTGGCGGACGAGTGCAGGACGGCACTTACGAAGCGCTCCGAGAAGAACTCAGTGAAACAGCGGTGATTGAACTCACCTACGCGGTGGCCATGTATCAACTCCACGCGACGATGTGTCGAGCGCTTCGGCTTGAATTCGATGATGTAGACGAACGCATCGTCGAAGTGGCAGCCCCTACCGACGGTGACCAAGATGTAATGGGCGCCATCAGCATGCAAGATTGACGCAAATTATCGAGCCCTAGTTCTTTCAAATCTTGAGGCTAAATAGATCAGAGAAAGCATGGCCGTATTCCTCTGCAGATGAAACCAGCGATCCCATGCCGACAAAGTCTTCGTCGCTCATCGATTTCCGTCCGTTAGCGATTTCTTCGCCGCCCCACCCACACACATAACGCAGACGGTATTTCGAGCTTGTCAGCGCCCCGTAAATGGTTTCCGCTACGGACTCCGCTTGCACCGATGCCGCTATCCCCGCACTGTAGAACTGAAACATTCTGTCGTAATGGTCTTGGTAAGCGGTCGGTTGAGGGTTGCCTTCGTTCTTTGGCAAGATTGCTGTGCGCGTTACTCCGGGTTCGACAATGTGTACTCGAACTCCGAAACCAATAAGTTCCTGAGCTAGCGCCTCACTCATTCCCTCCAAGGCGAATTTTGACCCCACATAAACGGTTTGTCCGATGTGGCCTATAAGGCCTGCGATGGAAGAAACCTGAAAAACGTGACCACTGCCGCGCTCGCGCATAGCTGGAACAAAAGCTTTCACACACCGAACGGGACCCCAGACATTGACATCCATCACCTCTTTGGCCTTTTCGATATCGATGTCTTCGGTAACTGAATTTAAAGCGACACCCGCGTTATTGACGAGAACATCCACTGAATCGCCGTGTCCATCGATCTCATCGGCGCACGCAAGAACCGAATCATCATCGCTGACGTCTATCTCTATAGCGGAGAGGTCGTAGTCCTTGGCTAGTTCTAGTAGTTTCGAGCCTTTTTGAAGGTCGCGCATTCCGGCGTAAACCTTGTGTCCTTTTTGTGCAAGTAATAAGGCGGTTGCGCGTCCGAGGCCCGAGTTTGCGCCAGTAACTAATGTCACAGTCATGGTGGGACACTAGCGCCCACTAATTGTTGGTTGACGGACGATGACTGTTCGTCAGGCTCAATTCTGGATTCGCCTCGTTATGGATCAATCAGAACGCCGGGGTTGAGAATGCCGTTGGGGTCAAGGTGTTTTTTTACCGCTCTTAAAGATTGAGCAAACAACTCGGGGCGTTGAACGTCGTAGGCGTTAGGTCGGTGCATCCTGCCGACGGCGTGGTGATGAGTCGATGTTCCCCCGGCGGCGACTAAGGCCTCGTTCGCTGCGTCTTTGATTGTTTGCCATTGCTTGATCTCGGCCCCTTGGGAACCCATACCCGACCAGCTGTAATACGGTGCCGGCCCGTCGGGGTACACGTGGGTGAAGCGACAGGACAGTGAGTGGTGTTCGCCAAATGTCGCCTTGAGGGCATCACCAACCGCTGCTCTGACGGCATGATCGAATTCAGGCCATCGATCCCAAGTGATGGCCGTCTCAAAGGTGTCTGCAACGACTCCCAGCGAGGTCTCGACGCCGTTACCGACACCGATAAAGGCATCTCGCCAGGCGCCAACCGCTCCCGCTCGACCGGTCGGGTTTCCAGTTCCGTCATCGATCTGAATTTCGTCGTCTGCTATAAGTCCACCCGCGTAACGGGCGATTTCGACGGCTTGTGCGATGTTGTGGCGCTGACTGAGTTCTGCGCTTTCGAAAGCAACGATCACTAACGAGCTAATTCCGTCAAGACCTGCCGCTCTTTGAGCTTCTGCTGGATCAAGGATACGCAGGTTCGCTGGCCACAGCTTTGCCTGAACAATGTTTCTAACTGCTTCATATCCGGCTTCCCAGGAGGGGAACAAAATTCCCGCTGTCGCTCTAAATGACGGCCGTTTTTGAATGCGCATCCATGCTTCTGTGATGATGCCGAGAATCCCTTCCGAGCCGATGACCATGCGATCAGGGCTCGGGCCAGCACCTGACCCAGGTAAACGCCGCGATTCCCACCATCCAGCAGGGGTGATCATCCTTGTCGATTCGACAAATTCATCAATGTGGGTGTGATTTGTTGCATAGTGGCCACCCGAGCGAGTCGCGATCCATCCTCCCAACGTTGAAAAGCGAAATGATTGAGGGAAGTGACGCAGGGTGTACCCGTGGGGCCGTAGCTGATCTTCGAGGTGGGGTCCAAACACTCCGGCCTGAATGCGTGCCGCCCGCGATACTTCGTCAACCTCAAGGACTTGATCGAGACCATCCAGCGATATCACTACTGTCGGGCCGCGGTCTTCAGGAGGGTTTAACCCCCACACGACAGAAGACCCTCCTCCATAAGGGACCGCCACATACTGATTCTCGTTACACCAATCCAATGTTGCAGCGACTTCGTCTTCATTGCGTGGGTGCGCCACAACGTCGGGGGGGTTAGGAAATTCGAGGTTGAATGCCCGGACTCGTTCAGTGAAATGGGCCCCGTATGTGTAAGCGACACGTTCTTGATCTGAGGTAGAACACCAGGCGCTTACGGCCTCAGGAACCTTGATTCGTGTTGCTCGTAGCTCAGCGTCTTCGGCTTTGGGAACAGGGCGCGCTGTAATCGCGGTTCCGTACCGCTCAGAGAGCTCTTGAGCGAGCTGGGCTCTCTCGGCATCAGTCGGCTCTTCGGACTCCGTGCACCACGCCCAGAACGATTTACGATCCGTCATTATCAGTCCCTTTGCCTAAGCTTCGATTTGACCCTAGTTGAGGTATCGAGTCGGAACGTCGGTGGAGCAGCTCTTTGGGGTTTAGCGCAGTAAATCTCCAGGTTGATCGCCGCTGAGCATGTCGTTGTAGTCGACTTCTAAGTGTTGTTGGAGCAGTTCGTGGAAATGGCGGAGTTTGGTTTCTTGATAGTCAGCTAGGTGAACTCGTTGACTGGCAAGGTTTTTGAGTCCCTGCTGGACCTTATTGAGATTGTGGAAATCCTGATTGAAGACCTTGGCGAGAAGTCCTAATTGTGGAGCTTCTGTCCAATCTTCATCCGCTTCTAACCATTGGACGGGCGCTGGTGCTGGTCGGTCTTCTCCGTTGGGTGACGGCAAGAACAACATGCATTCAAAGATGCATTGATCTGGGTTGTCTCCTTGGGGTCTGAAACGGTACTGAATGGGATTGACGCAGCCCCACGGGTGCCAGTTGGGGAAGACGGAAAAGAAAATCGAGTCAATCATCTCCGCGTCGCAGATGGCATCTACGTCCACAACCTCGGCTTGTTCGCCTAGGAGACGCCGAAATTCTGACCGTTTTCGTTCCGCGAGTTGAGTTCGCTGCTCAGCGAGATTGGTGCGAGAAGTAGGTGGGGTTGGTACTTCTGTGAAATTGGGTAACTGTTTGCCGCCCACCCACAGGCAAAGATGCGGATCGGCGTGAGTTAATTCGCCCTCTATCCAGCGGCCGTCCGAATGGAATTTGCTTTCATTTCCATCTGTATCGACTACTTGCACGAGGTCTTCGTCGATGCGTTCGTAGATATGTCCGTTAAGTGGATGGCGAAATCTCGTATAGAGCCGCCCATTTGGGTCGGGTTCCCAATCGACGACGTCGGCAAGGTGTGGGCTTGGTATCTCTGATGGTGAAATGGCCCGAGAGAAGTTGCCATAAACGTCGTAACGGCTGTTTGCATCCCCTATTGATTCCAACAGGGTCGGATGGGTTGCTATGACGTGGTACGACTCCATGAACGCTTCTTGGCCCACCTTCCAGTTGCATTCAATGATTTTCGCGACGTGGACAGCCTTGTATCGCCGGTGGAGTGGGAGAGTTGTTTGGTGGTTGGGAAATTCACCCAAGTAATCGCTCAACGGTTCGCATGAGGGATCCGGGTTGATAAAGACGAAACCGCCGTACCTCGCGACCTGAGCTTCAGGGAGATTTAAATTTTTTGGATCGAGGTGGGGAAAGTCCCATTGGCCGGGGATTTCTTTTACGGAACCGTCAAGATTCCAGCACCATCCGTGGAATGAGCAGCGAAGGTTTGGGAAGCATTTTCCGTTGATTTCCCGAAGTTTCCGTCCCCGGTGAAGGCATGAGTTTCGGTAGGCGCGAATGTCATCGGGATCAGTTCCGGTTCGTACAAGCAGGAATGACAGGTGAGCGATGTCGTACACGACATGATCGCCGACGTCTTGTAGCTCGTCTTCGTGGCAGGCAAGTTGCCACACCTTGGACCACAGTTTTTCAACCTCAAGGTCATGGAAGGTTCTCGAATAGTAAACCCACGCCGGAATCTCAGACGGACCGGGCGGCATTGGTGACTCTTCACTCAAGAAGACGGGTACGGGTCGAGAGTCCAAGTGAAGAATTTCGGTGTAACTGATTCCTTCCGATCGGTTCGTTCCCGTCACGGTCTCAACCATGGCCTACTACCTCCTTGGCAGTAACCGTCACATCTAAGCGCTTGAGTCCCCGCAGCACGAAGCTCGGTTGATAACGAAGCTGTTCGGCGGTCGTGACCTCAATACTTTGAAGTCTGCGACTCATCTCTTCAGCCACGATTCGCGTTTCGAGCCTCGCGAGTCCAGCACCGACACAAAAGTGCGGACCACGGCCAAAGCTGAGGTGGGCTGACTTGTTTGCGCGGCCAGGTCGGAAGACGTCAGGTTTTTCCCAAACATCCGGATCGCGATTGGCCGCTGCATACATCAGCACGATTCGCGAACCCGCCGGGATGAACTTCGAGCCAATAGTCATGTCCTGAGTAGCGATACGGAACATGCCTTGTGTTGGTGCGGCAAGACGCAATGCCTCTTCGGCGACGTCGCCGCTGCGCTCGGGATGAGACCTCAGGGACTCCCATTCGTTTTGGTTTTCGGCAAGCAGGCGAAACATTTCTCCGAGCAAGTGAGTTGTTGTCTGATTGCCAGCGACAAGTAACTGCTGGATGATGCTCAACATCTCGCTGACGTTGAGAGGTACTCCTTCAAACTGGCTATCGGCATCGGAAGTGTCTTTTTCAACGGTGGCGTTCACCAACGCCGTTAAGATGTCATCTTGTGGTTCGAACCGTCGCTGATCGAGTTGATCCGCGAAATATTTTTGAAATTCGATCACCTCTCGTTGAGCATCCAATCGTTCTTCGATCGAGATGTTTGTGCCGATTCCAGCTACGGACGCATCGCTCCATCTCTTAAAGTCTGCTAGCCGATCGTCGGGAACGTTGAGTGCTTTGGCTATCGCTCGAACCGGCAGGGGTATAGCGAAAGCTTCGACGAAATCGACGGAAACGCCATCTGACGTTGTTTCGATGAGATTGTCCATTAACTCTGAAGTGAGTTCGCGGACCACCGGCTCCATGTTGGCGATCGCCCTAGGCGTGAAGGCTTGAGCTACCAAGCGTCGATAACGCGTATGGACGGGCGGGTCGACGGTGAGCATCGTTCCTATGGGCTCATACCCGCCCTCGTCCTCGTAAAGTTTCTTGAGACGCCGCGAGTATTCGGAGTCTCCATCCATAGATCCGGTGTCGAATCGCGATGAAAAGTGAGCGTGATCTAGGGCGGCTTCGGCCACATCTCCTTGTCGTGTGACTAAAAAGAGTGAGCTACCCATCGCTTGTGTCTCATATGCGGCTGTTTCTTCGCGCATTAGGGCGTAATACATGTGAGGGCATTGCTGTATTTCCGGGTCAAAAATGTTAAAGGCATCAAGGTGAGTGCCTTCAGAGTTATGGGAATCAGCCATGACTCGACCCGTCGCCGGAGAAGACGCCTATTCGAAGGGAGATTCCCAACGTTTCATTTGGTGCCGTCGTAGGGGAGTCGGTCATAAAGCGATCCTAATTTGTGTTTTGGAGGTGTCATAGAAGTATTTGTGGTGCTTCCCAAACCGAGCAACTCCTCCCAGAATCACAAACAACATTCACGTAAATGCGCGAAATATGAAAGCACGAGAAGAGTGTTCCTGGGAAAGGATGGAGTCGCCACTTAGGCGTGCCGTTTGTGGGATAAAATTTTCGCCTACAGTCAGATCTGACAGAAAGTACTGCTCTTCGGTCTGTCGCATGAGGTGAGGCAATGATGGCAGCTAAGCGGACCTTGAAGCGTCTCGGCAAAATCGCGGCAACGATTCTTACTGTCGGACTGGTTCTGGGTTTGCGAGACCTCCTTGGCGACAGGAGAAAGAAAGGTGCCTCCCCTCCTGGTCGCTGAACGGAGTCTTAGATAACTGTCGTGTTGGCGAAACTGGCGGCCATCGCTTCCGCCTGCGAACTGCCAGTTGAGATTGTCTGATTCGCGTCGTGTTACTAATGCAGCACTTACGATGACCTAGATAGGGTGCGGGTTGAGTCGCCGTTACAGGAAGCGGCGAAGAGGTGTCCCCGGCGATGGGTTCTCATGTGTAGAGCCCGAAGGAGATCTTGGCTGGTTATGACTGAAATTGTCGGCGCCCATCTAGTGGGTAGTGCGCCTGTCGCTGAGCCAAACCAATTATTTCAACTTGTCCATGATCACCTGAGCGACCACCTCCGACGGGTGCCTGACGGGGAAGTGGGAGAACGCGATACATGGATTCGTTGGCAGTACGCCAAACTTGCCCAATGCCCTCAACTCGTCGCCGAGGAGCCCGATTCGAGTTACCTGGGTCGAGAAATTCAACTATTCATGCTTCGCGACGACGGTCGTCGGCTGGACCTAGCCGACCTTGGGTATGCAGACGCGGCGTTGGCTTCGTGGGAACTGTTTCAACGTGCTCGCGACACGGGGACCATCGCTGCTCATCAGCGGTTCATGGTGGGTTTACCCTCACCGCTTAGCGTCGTCACCATGTACGTCGCCCCTGCCGCCCGGCCAGCTGTTCTTGAAGCCTGGACCGCTGTGATGGAGAAGGAAGTCTCTCGCATCGTTGACAGCATCCCGAATGATTCATTGGCAATCCAGTGGGAAGTGGTCATTGAGTTTGGGATTCTTGAGGGCATCTGGACCTACCTCGACTCGGGGGAGAGCGGTATCGCCACTCGTTCCGAGATCGCCGAACACGTGTTGCACTTAGGGGGTCTGATCCCCGATTCGGTGGAGCTTGGCTACCACTTTTGTTACGGGGACGCGGGTCATCAACACTTTACGGAGCCCTCCGACGCCAGCCATCTTGCTTGGGCGGCGGGCATCGTGTTCGAGCGCCTTGGCCGCTCGGTGGAGTGGATTCATCTGCCGGTACCGCGCACTCGCGGCGACGTCGAATACTTTCAACCGCTAGCGGAGCTCAACGTTCCCGAGGCCACCGAACTCTATCTCGGCCTTGTTCATGAGACCGGAGGAGAAGAGGGCACCCGCCGCCGTATTGACGCTGCCTCTCAGGTGTTGACGCGATTTGGTGTGGCCACTGAGTGTGGCCTTGGACGTCGATCGCTCGACACCCTTGGTTCGTTGCTGGATCAACACGCCGCCGTCAGTTCGCCTCTTACTTAACTCACCTCTACCGAACGACTTAAGCCCCGTGGATCAGCCTCGATCGACTGACAGATCACTTCGAGCGACCGTCTTTGCGATCACCCCGACCGTTGGGTCATTGCCAGATGTGGATATCTCGGAGCGATCGACGACCCGGGCCTGGTTGGGACTACTCGTCGCGTCGATGAGCTACGTCCTGGTTCTCGACGCTCTTGCCATCGCTGTTGCATTTCCAGAAATAGAAGATGCGTTTTCCAATAGCGCTCGGACGACGCTGGCCTGGATCACGACTGGTTTCACCATTGCCATTGCTGCTGTGATGTTGCTCGTAGGCCAGCTCGCAGACCGAATCGGCTGGAGACGCACATTTATGATCGGGATGGGAGCCTTCGTTTGTTTCGCCCTCATTGGTGCGAGCGCACCAAACGTAGGTGTGCTCATCGGGGCACGTGTAGCGCAGGGGGTCTGCGCTGCTCTGTTCACGGTTACTGCGTTTCCGCTTGCCCTACCCGCCTTCCCACTTGATCGTCGCGGAACAGCGGTGGGGTGGATAGGAGTGGGGGGCGCCACATCAGCGCTGCTGGGTCCAGTAGTCGGTGGCACACTGATCACCCTCACTAGTTGGAGAGCCGGGTTACTGCTCCCGGTCCCACTTTGCATACTCGCAGCAGGTTTTGCTCCCAAAGTATTCGACGAGCGCAAGGGCGAAAAACGCCCTATCGATTTCCTCGGGTTCCTGCTTGGGGGCTCAGGAGCGTCCGCGTTGGCGTTGGTGATTCTGCAGCGTTGGTGGCTTGCAACTCCAGCGGCAGTGGTGCTGTTGCTTTTGTTCGGTGTTCGAGTAGCGCGACACCGCTATCCGCTTATCCGCCCGGAATTGTTCGCTGATCAACGGTACCTCTGGGCGTTGATCAGCCAAACTGGAACCCAAACTGCGGTTTTTGCATGGTTTTTCTCGATGCCTCTCTTTCTTGCGAATATCTGGGGGTGGTCAACCATCGAAACTGGCTTAGTGATGGCTGTTCCCATGCTTCTCTCGTTCAATTCAGTGTTAGTCGGCCGTTACGCTGACCGTCACGGCTACCGAATGGTTCTCAGCACAGGTGGCTTGATCGCAGCAGCCGGACTGGGATGGTGGATGATCGCTCTTGACAACGAGCCTTCGTACTTAGCTCTAGCGATTGGTCTTGTCGTCTTTGGCTGGGGAAGTGGCCAGGTTGGAGTCATTGGCATGGGCGCCGCTCTTAACTCCCTAAACGATGACCTTCTTGCAGAAGGCAACGCCGCTTTGCAAACCAACCGCCGACTCGTGCAGGGCCTCGGGGCAGCCACAGCGCTCGCCATCCTTGGTAACCGTGACGCATCTAGCTTCGCAGCGTTTCGGTGGGCTTGGGCCTTTGCCGCAGGGGGCTATTTGATCTCAGCGATCGCCATGTGGTGGTATCCAGCAGATGAAAAGCAACCCACGCCGAAGTGAAACCAAGCTGAAAACGGCCTTATGCGTCGCCGTTTAACCGACGCCGAAACCGTGCCCGTCATGAGAAGGGCTGGACTCACACCGCTCGAGCCGTATCCGGGTGCCGATACCCCGTGGAGATGTAAATGTGATACCTGCGCCCATGAAGTTACGCCGCTCTACACGTCTGTTAAGAGCGGAAGTGGGTGCCGTTTCTGTGGCGTTGAACAAAGGTCATCTTCTCGTCGCTTCACTGACGTTGAAACGGTGCCGGTGATGCGAGCAGCCGGGCTCCTACCTCTGGAACCTTACCCAGGGGCCAAGGCCGCGTGGCTGTGTAAATGCACGATCTGTGGAACGAGTTGTTCGCCCTCGTTTCACAATGTGAAAAGGAACGGTGGCGGTTGTCAAACCTGCGCCAACAAGAAACGTTCGATGTCTCGAAAGGTCAACGAAAAGGAAGCGAGAGAGTTAATGGTCGCGGCTGGAGTGACACCCTTAGAGCCTTATCCAGGGTCGAAGATCTCGTGGCGATGCAGATGCGACGCTTGTGGACGCGAAGTAACACCGCGACATTCGTCAATAAAACAAGGACGAGGCGGGTGCATCTATTGCGCAGGTAGCGGAGTGAAATGTTGAAACTCAACTTTTTGACATGACTGACACACCGAAACGACTTGATGGGAGGCGGGTAATTGTTACAGGTGGCGGAGCGATCCGCTGAGGGCAACAGTCACCACACGACACCAGTCCCTGAGAGTGAGCGGCTGTCTCGCCAAAATATCAAGACACTTATTCCTCGAATGAGTGACCCGGAGGAGCAGACGGCAGTCGTAGGGTTCTTGTAGTCAGATAAGACACGTTCATGACTGGTACAACTGCGATGGCCGATGGCGGTGGTACAGCGACCTGAACCCGGCAGCACGACAAGCTTAAATCTGGCGATCTCGCAGGGGCTAGTGGCGATAGGAGACCCTATTGGTCACTGATCTCCACTGGGGTTTCGCTTGAATCTAGTGAATAACGGAAGTCGCAGTGGTCGGCTCCTCCCATGATGGTTTGACTCCGTTCGAATTTAATGTCGGGATTAAATCCTTGGACCATTGTTCCGTCGCGGTTACACGAGAGCAGAGATCCGAGTTCCGCGATGTCGAGTTCGCGGTACATGTCGGCGTAACGACATCCGACTACGTCGAACGCGAACGTCGTTTCGGTTTGTTCACGCACTTCTATTTCAAGGGCGCCGCCTTTAGTCCAATTGGTCATGGAGTTCGCGAACTCTGTGAGCCCGTTGCCACCCATCGCTTCGGCTAAAACGGCGCCTTGGTCTCGTGCGACATTAATTACGGTTTCTCTGGCGAGTTCTGTGACTCGTTCCTCTCCAAATTCTTGAGCGAAGCGTTCGATGAGTGGCGCCACAATTCGCGCCTCAACCTCGCGTCTTTTCAGCACACCGATGTCGTTGAGGGTGTCTGGCTTTGGGTCATCAGGTGAATTGTTCATTGCCAATAGAGTATTCCTTTCCCGCTTCCTCTTGTTTGCTGGGTGTGTCACCGGGTTGATGTCCGCTATCTACGTCGTGATTTCACTGGGGTTCGCTGAACGCACAGGACCAGATGCGAGTGAGCACACCGGTTATAGGCCGTTGGGGTTAGTGCCACCTCAGTAGTCCGTTGAAATCTAATTTCAGCCACAGAGTTCAACCTCCGTCCTGAGATCCCGGGAGGTGACGTTCACATACCCGCAGGCTGTCCGGTTTGCCCCTTTTGGTAATGGGAACCAACTGTTCGAGTTACGCGACTGAGCCTTCTTGACGCAAATTCTCAATTTCTTCTGGGCTGTAGCCAAGTTCGGCAAGGACGACATCAGTGTGTTCCCCGAAATTTGGTGCTCCTTCATTGAGGACCTCGGGGGTGCCACTAAGACGCCAAGCAGGGCGGGCGCTACGGATCCTGCCGATGACGGGAACTTGGTGCTCTGGAATAGAGTCGCGTGCGACGGCCTGAGGATGTCGGTGAACCTCAGACCGCGAAACGACTGGGCCAGCAGCGACGTCGTGCCTACTAAAGATGGTTAGGGCTTCCTTAGTGGTCCAATGACCGATTTGTTCGGCGAGTAGATCTTGGAATTGGTGTAAGTTTTCAGATCCCAAGACAGCGAAACGAGGATCGGTCGCGAGTTCAGGGCGGCCGATCGCGGCACAGATACCGTCTAGCGGTCCCATGAGCGCCATCATCACTATTGCTCCGTCGCTAGTGGGATATACCCGGTAGTAATCACCGGGGTAGACGGTAGGAGCGTCGGGCTCTTCGATGAGGCTGTGCTGCATCATCGAGTCCGGCCACATAAACGCCAGGCTTGCCTCATGCATGCTGACCTCGACATGTTGACCTCGGCGTTGTGGGTCGCGTTCCCGGGCGAATAGAGCAGCAAGAATTGCTTCGAAGGTAGCGTGCGAGGTGACCTTGTCCGCCACAAAGTGACGCGTGAGTTCGGTAAGGCCGGTGGTTGGATCGCGTTGCACGTCGACCATGCCAGTCACGGCTTGAATCACGTAGTCGTACACCGGTTCTGAAGCGCTGGGGCCGTCACTGCCGTAACCACTGATTGAGGCGTAGATCAATGACTGGTTCCGAAGTAGACACTCATCGGGGTCAAGCCCAATACCCGCAGCCTTCCCCGGGCGCATGTTCTGCACCAAAACATCGGCTTGATCTGCAAGCTCTTGCAAGATTCGTTGACCCGCCGGCCGCCGCCCGTCGACAGCGATTGCTCGTTTCCCGCGATTGGTGTTGTAAAAGTAGGCAGTCATCGCATTGTGGGCGTCACCGGTGCCTCGAGTGAAATCCGGGGCCGCTGGCGGCTCCACTTTGATGACATCAGCACCCAGGTCAGCGAGCAACATCGACGCCAATGGTCCTGACAACACACTAGAAACATCGAGTACGCGAATCCCCGCTAGCGGCGCCAACTTACTCATGTGGCACCATTGAACGCTGCTTCACCTAGTGCGGCGGAAGCGAGAAGGTCACCATCTCTCCATGACCGCCCTGTCAATTGGACGCCCAAGGGAAGTCCTGTCGGACCCATCGCTAGCGGGAGGTGAATAGCCGGCACACCGAGTGCTGTCCAAACTCTATTAAAGACCGAATCACCTGTGGTCTTGATGAGTGGTGCTTCACCAGGTGTGCTTGGTGTCAAAAGGGCATCAAAAGCGTTGACAGCCATGAACTCGTCGTGTTCGCGTCTTGCCGCAATGAGTGTCAAATGAGCCGCTGTATATTGTTCGTGAGTCACGTCTTTGGCCCTAACTAACATCTTGCGCGCAAGATCGCTGATCAGTTCGTAATGGTGGGTTTGCTCCCAGGCGAAAACCCTCACGATCTCATAATGAAGAATCGTGTTAGCCGCCTCAAAAACTGATTCGAGGTGTGGGAGGGGGTCGAGTTCGACTACTTCCGTGGATCGCTGGCACAGGGCATCACATGCCGAATCCATCACCGCGACCGTTTCAGAGGTCGCAGCATCCCATTGGTGTGAGCGGTAGCGGCCAATTCGCAGCGGCTGTTCGGTCGTTAATACTGCTGTACCAGTGAGCGCTGAAAACATTGTGGCGGCATCGTCCACACCTTGGGTGAACCACCCAACAGTGTCGAATGCGTGAGACAAAGTTGCAACGCCAGTCAGTGGTACCAACTGATGCGTGGGTTTGAAACCCACCACGCCGCAATAGGCAGCTGGTCGAACCACCGATCCCACCGTCTGGGTCCCAAACGCCGCACGAACTTGTCCGTCGGCTACCGCTGCGGCCGATCCACTTGAGCTGCCACCCGGAGTGTGTGCGGAATTGTGAGGATTCGTCGTGACGTTGGGTGTGAATAGGGCGAACTCCGTAGTCACTGTCTTGCCCATGACAACAGCGCCGGCCTCGCGGGCTAAAGCCACACAGGCAGCATCATTCAACGTGGTGCGACCGGCGTAAATAGGAGAGCCGCGTTCAGTGGGGAGATCAAAAGTATCAATGACATCTTTCACTCCGAGCGTCCAGCCCGAGAGCGGCCCCCTCGGAGCGGTTGCTAGTGCACTCAATATGGTCTCGTCGTCATGGCGATGAACCCAAGCCCTTACGGTCCCGTCTCGCTTGGATATGCGATCTAGTTGTTGTTTTACGTGACGATGAGTGCTCACCTCCTCATCATGGCTCACTCTGACGCGTCACTGCTCATTAACAAACGAAGGGCAGTATCGCGTCGACGGATCAACTGAAGTTCGTGCCGCCATTGACTTGAAGGGTCTGGCCGGTGATGTGCCGAGATAGATCGGAGCTAAGGAATACTGCGACGTCGGCGACCTCATCTGGGGTGGCCATGGCACCGAGCGGTACAAGAGCGCTCGCGGCGGCAATTTGTTGCTCGGTCATCCCGTCACGAGGTTGGGCTGTGTCGACAATTCCAGGAGCGATAGCGTTCACCCGAATTCCATGTGGCGCAAGTTCAGTGGATACTGCTCGGGTAAATCCGATAATTGCTCCTTTGCTTGCCGCGTAGTGAGCACCTCGAGCTGAATTACGAAAAAAGGCGACAGACGAAAGGTTGACAGCCGTTCCCTGGCGTCCGTCTGTGATTAGGTCGCGCGCCATTAACTGCAAACAACGAAATCCCCCCACGACGTTCACGTTCTGAACGTTGTTCCAATCATCGTCAGTCATATCTACGAATGAGCGGCGTGGAAAGATCCCAGCATTGTTGACGAGTAAATTGACGCCGCCTAGTTCTCTTCCTGCATGCAGAGCAGCCTCGCAGTCCCCTCGGACCCCAACATCGCCCTGTACAACGACAGCGTCTGGCCCGTGAGAACGAACTAACGCAGCGACCTCATTGGCAGCGTCGATGTCGTCGAAATACTGCACCACCACCGACGCACCTTCACGCCCCATCGCTTCAGCAACGGCCTTTCCGATTCCTTGCTGTGCACCCGTGACCAACGCGACTCGTCCCTCAAGCATCATCATGGCGCCAGATTAGTTACGACTACGACCTGAACTCGCTTGATTGATGTTCACACTGATTCATTGTCGATAGATGGGCGATAATGGAACACATGGATCTAGTCATCAAGCACGGCACCGTCGCAACCGCAAGTGGTGCTTCTGTCACAGATATAGGCATCGATGGTGGTCGAATCGTGCAACTCGGCGGGATCATGTCTGCTACGCGAGAGATCGATGCCGAAGGAATGTTCGTTCTGCCAGGCGGGGTCGATGCCCATGTCCATCTTTCATCGCCCCGAACGGGCCCAGGTATCCACAGTTGGACTGACGATTTTGAGATCGGTAGCCGGGCAGCGTTGGCAGGCGGTGTAACAACGGTGGGAAACATGTCCTTTCCTCGTAAGGGCGAACAGATGGCTGAAGGCCTACGCCGTGACATCGACGACGCACAAGCCAACTCCTTAGCGGACTTCTTCCAGCATCCGGTTCTGTTAGACCCTGACGAAACGGCAATGGCTCAGATCCCTGAGTTAGCTGCATCAGGGCACCCGAGTATCAAAATTTTTCTTTCTTTTAAACGTTTCGATCGCAATGTTGATGGATTTCTTCGGGCAATGCGCATAGCCGCAGATGTGGGATCAGTGGTGCTCTTGCATTGCGAGGACGCTGCCCTCATGGGTTGTTGCGGAGAATTAGTACGCGAAGCGGGCCTAACCGAACATCGGCATTATCCCGAGACGCGGCCAGTGGTAGCGGAACGAATAGCAACTGAACGGGCGGTTGGATTCTGTGAAATCAGTGGCGCAGCCACCTACATCGTTCACCTATCAAGTCAAGCCGCTCTTGACACCTGCCGAGGCGGCCGGGCACGGGGACTTCCGCTGTACGTTGAGACACGACCGATCTACCTTCACCTTGAACGGTCTCGTTTCGATGAACCCGACGGCGCTAAATACGCGGGCGCGCCACCATTGAGAGAAGAACAAGACCGCGATGCTTTGTGGGCAGGGGTCGCTGACGGGACCGTAAGCACGGTCGCTACTGATCACGCCCCTTGGACCTTGGAGCAAAAGCTGGATCCGAGTTTGGGTCCCGCAGAGTTGCGTCAGGGTATGGCTGAGCTAGAAACCAGCATGCCGATGCTCTGGTCCTTGGGTGTGGCGCGTCACCGTATTTCACTAGCAAGATTCGTTGAAGTGACGAGCAGCAACCCGGCCAAGCTGTTTGGCATGTACCCACAAAAAGGGTGTATAGCGCCGGGCTCCGACGCCGATTTGGTCGTTTTGGACCCCACCGAAACGCGGGTCATCGACGGCGCCGACATGCATTCGGCTTCGGGGTACTCGCCCTACGACGGCTGGGAAATTACAGGTTGGCCCAAATTCACCATTAGCAGGGGAGACATTGTCGCTGAAGGATCGTCAGTGGAAGGCGCCCCAGGGCGCGGCCTCTTAGTTCCTAGACGACCATTCGAAAGACCCTGACTCGACTTATTCGCCCCGATTGTCAGGCTGGGGGCACCATTATTGGCTCTTGCCACGATTGCACAGTTAAGACGTCACCCAATGCGAGGGTCGCTCCGGTGGGACCAATCCGACAGCCCATGCCGAACACTCCGTTACCTTCCATCATTGAGCGCACGTTTCCCTCAAGGGTGGGAGCTTCACTGCACCAGCGATAGGCGCGAAGTGCCACAGCGGGCTCGCGATGTCGTTCGCCGGAGTCTTGATCGATTTGAGGAATCGCGCAGCGCGGCCATGGAAGCTCGGCAGTCATGTTCGCTGAACCGATGCTCATATCGCGCCAAGTGTCTTCGACCCATGGATCACCTGCATCAACAATCACATTGGCACGGAACCGGTCCATACCGAACGGCTCGACCGCTCGCTCCTGGAGCCAGCGCAGCGATGCAGCGTTGGTCAGAAGAATGGGTGCAAGGTCAACGAAACTCAGTGGCTGCTCAAAGAGGTCAATAGAAGAAGGTGCATGGTGGTTTGATTCATCGGTAATGGCCGTGAAACGGTGTTCATCGCCGAGAAAATCTGAGATCCATGCTGCAGCCGCGTCCCCCGCATCGACGCCATTTACAGGTCGTCTCCCCACCAGTGGCAACACGGTTACAGGTAACGCTCCGTCTCGACTCAAGGTCGTCGAATCGCGCCCTGGTGCCGACAAAACGACCGTGTCGCCATCCAAGGCCGTCTCGATCGTTGCTAGGGATGCGTATTTACGCTGAGTCACGCAAGCGCCCTCGGCGTCGACTATCTGCCATTCACGATCGTGAGCTAACCCAGTCGCCACGATTTCGATTTCGTCTACTTCGATGCGGCGACACGACTTCACTGGGTGAATGTGAATTTCCTCAACCCG
>DUBN01000056.1 GCA_012960315.1 Acidimicrobiia bacterium | reverse complement strand
AGGACTGGTCGGTTAGTAAGGCTCTAACACCAAGCGCGACTAGGCCGCACAAAAGCCAGATTAACGGTATTTTCCATACCATGGTTCTCAGATTGTAGAGCGTGGATGCTCTGTACGCGCCTAACCACGGAGAACTAACGACCCATACAAACCCGAATGGCAGTGCGGTACGAAATAATGCTTGCCCAAGGGTAATTTCATGCTCGGCCCTACCTAGGATTACGAACGCTAGGAAAACAGCTATGTCTCCAACAACAACCACAGCAGTATGGACCGTTCGGATTGGTTTTTTACCGGTCATGATGCGAGTCAAAATTAAACATAGGTATTTGGCGATAGTTACAGACTGTCTAACGGCTCAACTTGGTTCACGTTGATGGTAATCACCAAATGGTTGTCCAGCAAGACGTGATGGCTTAGTATTCGCCAATACTATATCTAATTTGGAGACCACCATGCTATTCCATGTGAAAGCCCAACACGACCATCGACGACTACAACGATGTCTTCTTGGCTGGGCTTAAAAAGTACGAGGATGAGGCCATCATCGAATGTTCGTTGAGCATCAACGCTGAAGGGACTCTAATAATCGGCAACGAAGATTGCCTACGCAAGGTGTTTGATCCCTATCAGATGGACGCAGGCGAAATCGTTACAATATTGGAGAGGCATTTCCTAATTGATCTGATATTGGATCCAGAGTTCATCGAGCGCGGCCTCAGCAAGACTGACCAACCTTAAGGGTTTCATAATCTGAAATCACCGGGCAACGCCAAATATGTCCCGGCATGTCACTCACATATAACAAATGAACGGAGAGAGTTAAGCCAATGCTGGAGATGAGGACCGTAACCGCCGACGAGTTTGCCAAATGGCTCAGCGCTGAGTCTCGTGCTCATGGCAACCGGCTGGCCGACGACCCGGAAGCGCTCAGGCCGCACTTTGACCTTGATCGCACCGTTGTCATTCTGGAAAAGAGCAACATCGTCGGCGGCTCTCACTCACGCCGGGTTGAGATGTCCTTGCCCGGAGCCACCACAATCATCTCAGGCGTCTGCAACGTCTCCGTGCAGCCAACCCACACCCGGCGGGGCGTGATGACTCAGATGATGCAGCACCAGCTGAACGACTTCCACCAGCGCGACGAGGCATTGGCCGCCCTGTTCTCAACCGAGAGCATCATCTACGGTAGGTTTGGCTACGGCATTGGCTCACTCTACGAAAGGTGGACCATTGAACGACCATATACCGCTTACACGCACCCTAAGAAATCTCCCGGAAAAGTTTTTTTCGTTGATCCGGAAGACACTCCAAAGGAACTCCCCGAGGTTTTCCGCAGGAGCACCAAGAATCGCCCAGGCGTGTTCCAGCGTGAATTGCACCATTGGGAGAGGGATTCCCAAGCCCAAGAACACAGCCAAGGAGGGCCGGGTGGACTCTTCTACGTTGCCTACGAAGAAAACGACCGGGTAGACGGGTACGCCACCTACCGCAGCACCGGCACCACCTTGGTGGTAAACGAGCTGATGGCAGCCACCCAAGAGGCAACGGCAGCACTGTGGCGATTCTGCTTCGATGTTGATCGGATGAGCACCACCGAGGCCCTGAAACGCCCGGTCGACGACCCGTTGCCTTGGATGCTGGCCGACCCACGCCGACTGCGGCGTTCCACCCGTGATGGCGTGTGGGTGCGCGTTGTGGATGCCAGGGCTGCCCTGGCACTACGGAGATACTTGCGAGAAGACCGCTTGGTCTTGGAAGTGAAAGACGATAACTGCCCGTGGAACCAGGACCGATTTGAACTGGAGGGCTCTCCGGATGGCGCCAGTTGTCGTGTTTCCAACAAATCGCCGGACCTGGTGCTAAATGTGACTCACCTGGCCTCAGTCTTCATGGGCGCCGTTAGTTTCAGCACACTGGCAGGGGCAAACTTGATCGAAGAATGCACTCCCAACGCCCTGCTACGGGCTGACTGTATGTTTGCCAGTCAATTTCAGCCCTGGTCTCCCCACAGTTTCTAGCGCAGGGCTCGATGATTTCCTGTCGATAAGCATTTTCATGGAAAACACCTGCTGGGTTCTGTTACAGCGCTATCGCTGGTGCTGCTTCTGAAGTAGCGCATCTTGAACCGTTGAACACCACGTCATCAGCCTCCACGTCCAGCGGGGTTATTTCAGACGCGGTGCGGGTGTCCACTTTGCAATTACCGTAGGACAAAGCCTGCTGCTCTGAGCTCACGTGGATCAACCAAACGTCGCTGCCCGCATATTCGATCTCGTAGGTAATGGTACTTTCGTTTTCCAACTGCTCATCACGAGCGATTTTGCACGGCTCCAGCTCATCAAAAACCACCTGTTCAACCTCCGAGTTAGACAAATCCGGCACCGACGTAAAATCGGGGGGGGAGTGAATATACTGCTGGGAGCCACAGTCGGCGTACCAGTCGGCGGGATTTTCGTCGCAAGCGGCGCGACCTTTGTCGCGCTTGGGGGCGGAGTGGCCGATGACTGCACTTCCGACTCGTCGGTCAAACGACAAGTAGCCAAAACCAGCAGCAGCACCAATAGCGATGTGATCACTTTCAAAGACATAAGCCTAATCCCACCGATCGCGCACTCCATTTGCCAACTGCCTACGCACGAAAGCCAATCCTTTACGCGGTCGCACCTAACCAATCACACAACAATTTACCTCGTTGCCTAATGGCCAAACTGTTACAGGTCTGCCTGACACGTCTTTTTTTGAGCAGCGTAGTCTCGTGCAACAGGTGACATCCCGCTACTAAAAGTGAGAAACTATTGCTCACGCCGGTGTAGCTCAGTGGTAGAGCAGCTGTTTTGTAAACAGCAGGTCGTGGGTTCAATTCCTATCACCGGCTCCATTTTTTAAAGCTGAATCAAGCAGATTTCTGAAGATCGCAGAGTCGACAACCGAGAAATGCCCACCAAATGCCCACCAATTTTTAACATCGC
>DUBN01000055.1:15763-18473 GCA_012960315.1 Acidimicrobiia bacterium | reverse complement strand
ACTCAGCGTCTTTAAATGGTTGTTGCGCGCGGAGGGTGTCGAGACGTTTCTCGGTCTCGACTCTCACCACTGTGGCTCCATGGTCAGCAAAGCACTTCGCGGTGATGGGACCCACTCCGATCCAACTAAAGTCGGCGATCTTTAGCCCGGAGAAGGGAAGATCGCTGTCTTGTTGAGCGATGTTGCGAGTACGTCGCACCCGTGGTGGTTCTGAGCGCAGTTCTGTTCCGCTTGAATCGGAGGCCGGCACCTTCGATGGTTGATCGCATCGTTCTCCGTCAACGGTAAGGGGACCACCGGCGCGACGCACCGGTTCATTTGCTGCAGGAAACTCAAAGGGTCGCCAAAAGTCGCGAATTTCGAGGTGGTTGACGTTGAGTAGGTCTTGTATCGAGTTGACCGGAGCGAACGTGGCCCCAATTTCGATGCCGCGCATTAGTAGTTCTTGTCGCGTGTAGCGCGAACAGAGTTCGTCGAGAGCGACGAGCATGTCGTCGTAACTCATAGCGGTGCGCTCACCTGATAGGGCGCGGTGATCATAAGTAGACCAGTCTTCGTCTCCCCAGGATTCGTCGACGATGCCTTCAGCAATCAGCCACGGAATCAACGGACCGTAGGTAGCTCCTATGGGAGCGTTGATGACGTATCCATCGCGTGTTGAGCGTCGGAGATCGATCGTGACAGCTAACGACACTTTTGAACCCGCCCTTTCGAAGTCGTAACCCTGAACTTCGTATGCCTCCATTGAGTTGAGCAAGGTCCACGTCATAGCCGCCTGAGCTGACACGTCAATCCACTGCGGTTCGCCGGTCGTTTGCATTCGTGTATAACCGACGAGGCTCGCAAGGGCTGCCTCGGCTCCGGCGTGCCGCCAGGCCTGAGGAACCGACACCTTGAGAGGGCTTCTTTCGCGGACTCCTTGGAGGCTCATTGGACCGCCAAGCGCCGCGATGGAAAGTTCTGATGCCGGATCGTTAGAACGCGGCCCATCGGCCCCGAATGCGGTGACCAAGACATACACAAGTTCCGGGTTAGCCGAGGTGAGGTCCGCTTCAGATATTCCAGCCGACGCTAGGTAGCCGGGTGGGCCGCTGTCGAAGATGATCTCGGATCCTGCTGCCAAGCGCAGTAACGCCTCGCGGCCAGCGTCTGAGTTGAGATCAAGCTCCACTGACTTCTTATTGTCGTTATAGGCAGCGAATTGGAGGCTTCGGAGACCGTCTGGAACTCCAGTCGCTAACGGCGGCTCCTGCCGTGCCGATGAACCTCCCGGGGGCTCGACCTTTATGACTTCGGCTCCTAGTCGCGCAAGGAGCCAAGGTCCCAGTTCGCCTCGATGGTCGGTGAGGTCCAAGACTCGTAGATCCTGAATCAACATAACGCCGCACCTTTCCGATTGCCCACAAGAAATGGGGCGCGGATCGCGCCCATATTTCTCCGTGGTTACTAGAACCAACTGCTAGTCCAGCACACCCAAGCACCTCTCAGGGGACGACCTCATTTGAACGTCTCGGTGGCCTTTACCCAGGCCATCGCTTGCTTCTTGCAGTCGAGTGACTGGCGCGGACGCTAGCGTTCATACCCGTGGCAGCAGGCACGCGCAGTGAAGCCAAACGTTGGTACCAGAAGACGTGGGACCCTGACCGGACGGTGGGGGACTGGTTCGCACTTCTCGCGAATTCAGGCTGGGGATATCCCGGCTGGCCCACCGAGTGGTTCGGACGAGGAATGGATCGAGTAGATGTCAGGGCAGTGCGCGAAGAACGAAAAAAGCTAGGCGCCCTCGCGCCCCCTTCGGGCATTGGGCCGAGTTTGCTCGCCCCGATGTTATTTCGGCACGGCACTGACGACCAAATGCGTCGGTTCCTCCCCGCTATGGCGTGGAAGGGCGAAACGTTTTGCCAAATGCTCAGCGAGCCAGAAGCAGGTTCAGATTTGGCCGGTGTCACCACCACAGCGACCCTCGACGGGGATGAGTGGGTGATCAACGGATCAAAGATCTGGACCTCGAAGGCGAACGAAGTGGACTACGGAATGCTTCTTGCCCGCACCGACCCGAAAGCCCCGAAACATAGCGGACTAACGTTTTTCCTGATAGCCAGAGACCAGCCCGGTATCGACATCCGACCCTTGCGAACCATGACCGGTGCAGCCAGCTTCAATCAGGTCTTCTTTGACGAAGCACGAATACCAGTCGACAATGTCATCGGAATCCCTGAAGACGGTTGGACAGTTACTCGCACATTTCTTGCCTTGGAGAAAAACTCCTACAACCCAGATGCCCATGAAGGCGGACCATTCGGCAAGGTTGACCTAAACCAAACGTGCGCCCAACTCCAAGAACGAGAACAAGGCCGCCGATCAGCTGCCGCTCAAGGGCGAGGAGCGGGACAACTCATTGCAGATCTGATTGACAAACACGGCCATGGCATCACCGAATTGACCCGCGCTCGGCGCGCCCAGCTACATACCTGGCGACGGGTCATGGGTTACACGAACCAGCGGGTACGTGCCTCTCGGCGTCAAGGAAACCCGCTGCCTGGATTCGAAGGGCCGATGTCGAAGCTCACTGTCTCAACAATCACCCGCGAACAACGGGACCTGGGTTTGGAAACCCAGGGGCCGCACGGGATGCTCTCAGACGAACATGGCGCATCGGGGCAGTTTCATCACTTTTTCTTAAGCTCGCCAGCAATCTCCATAGCCGGTG
>DUBN01000055.1:4091-15675 GCA_012960315.1 Acidimicrobiia bacterium | reverse complement strand
CTCGCCGAACGAATCCTGAGCCTGCCCAAGGAACCTCTGTCAGACCCGAACTCAGTAGTCGTCAAAGACGAAGAGACATGAATCCTGCGCGTACCCCAACTTGCCACAGCACTACGCGAACAGGCCCTCTGGTTTAAGTTCGTCACTCGAAATTAGCCACCGCCAGCCCACTGGTGTCCCTCAGACCCTTCGTCGGCGACTACCACACTGTTTTTGGGGAGGCAACTCGGTGAATATCATGCATAATTTGAATTAGCGAAGGGACTGTACCGAGGGCCGTTCACTTCTGGAAGACTCATAACCGTGGCATCTCGACCGAATATTTCAAAATGAACAACGACCCGTACGTTCTCATCACAGCCGATACCCATGCGGGTGGAAGTCATTCTCAATACCGCGACTACTTAGAGCCCAAATATCGAGACCAATTCGATGACTGGAGGGGCGGGTATGTAAACCCCTCCGAAGAGCACTACGGCGCGAAGAAGCTTAGAAACTGGGATCTAGATATACGGACCGCCGACCAAAACTC
This sequence comes from Acidimicrobiia bacterium, assembly GCA_012960315.1. Taxonomy (GTDB): domain Bacteria; phylum Actinomycetota; class Acidimicrobiia; order Acidimicrobiales; family Poriferisodalaceae; genus UBA2110. The sequence goes on along the minus strand of DUBN01000055.1, from coordinate 15,143 downwards.
TCAGGGAGTGGTGGGCGAAGTTGTATTCCCGAACACCGTCCCGCCCTTCTACAACAAGAGTGTCGTCACGGCACATCCGCCATCCGCCAAAGAATACGAGCTTTATCTCGCAGGCATAAGGGCTCACAACCGCTGGCTCGTCGACTTTTGTGGAGAAGATCCCGACCGACGAGCAGGCGTCGGTTTGATTTTGCCCAATGACCTCGATGAAGCCGTTAAAGACATCCAATTTATTGCTGAATCTGGGCTTCGAGGCGGTGTCCTGCTTCCGATTGTCCCACCTGATTGTAAATGGGTACCGCCCATCTACGATCCTGTCTGGGACCGGGTGTTTGCTGCCATTCAAGACCACGATCTGGTGATCAATCAGCATTCAGGGCAAGGTTCACCCACATACCAAGAAACCATTGTCGGGGAGGCTATATGGATCACCGAAGTCATATTTTATTCACAGTCGGGGTTTCGGCATCTCCTCATGAGTGGTGCATTTGAGAGGTTTCCACGGCTTCGATACATCATGACCGAATCTGGTTGTGCTTGGGTTGGGCCGCTGCTAGATCAGCTTGATCGACTCCACATGGGGATGAAGCGTGGAGCGATCGGTGAAATGAAATATGAAGATGGGTGGGTGCTTAATGACCTACCGAGCGAGTCTGCTGCTCGAAGCTGCTGGTATGGAGCGAGCTTCCCTGGAAAATCCGAACTTGAAGGAATCGACCGAATTGGCGCAGATCGGGTTTTGTGGGGAAACGATTATCCACATTATGAGGGGACCTTCCCGTACAACCTGGAATCACTTCGGCTCACGTTCTCAGATATTCCCGAGTCAACTCGACGGTTGCTATTAGGGGAGAATGCGGCGAAGTTGTACGGCTTCGATATAGAAAAGCTGCGTCCGCTAGCCGATATGCATGGCCCCACTCCTGAAGAGGTTGACGAACCATTGAGCCGGGACGAAATCCCCCGGGATTCTTCGTGTGGAATCTTCCACGCCGCGATCGCTCAAACAGCTGGCTAGGAGAAGGCCAATGGCAATGCCTTCAGACATCGGGATCATTGACACGATGATTGGCTTTCCCGCCGACGATTTCTCGCAATATGACTTCATACGTAAACAGCTAAAAGACGACTCCACTGAATTCGAGTTTCCAGTTGAGTACATGTTCAAGGATGTCCCTAAAGAGCTTTACGGAAGTGACAACCCAATTTCGGCGACGTTGCACGAGATGGATCGTTTCGGGGTTGAGGTTGGTGTCGTAGGAGTGGGCGATGAGGTAAGTCGCCAAGCCTTGCGGGACCATCCTGATCGGTTCGTGGGTTCAGGTTGGGTGGACCCGAATCGGGGTATGAAAGGAATTCGAACCATGGTCCGCCAGTATGAGGAGTTCGGGGTTCGGGCTTTCACTGCCTTTAACGCCGGCTACAACCCTCAGGTGGGCCTTGATGAGGCTCTCATGTATCCGATCTACGCCAAGTGTGTTGAACTTGACGTACCTATTTTCTCATGTGTCGGTGTTCCCGGACCACGCTTTCCAATGTGGCCACAGCATGTGGAGCGCCTTGACCAAATCATGTATGACTTTCCAGAACTCGTTTTCGTGACGCGTCATGGCTGTGAGCCGTGGGAAGACTTGGCTGTCAAACTGATGTTGAAGTGGCCGAACCTTTACTATTCAACATCAGCATTCGCTCCAAAGCACTACCCCAAAGCTGTGATTGACTACGCGAATTCAAGAGGCGCTGACAAGGTTATCTACGCGGGTTATTTCCCTATGGGCCTCTCACTTGAGCGGATAATGACCGACATGCAGAACCTGCCGCTGCGCGATGAGGTGTGGCCCAAGTTCCTTCGCGAAAACGCTGCGAAACTTCTAAGGATCGGTGCTTCTTCCTAGCCAAGGAGGAGGCCACAGGTTCGAGTCCTATAGCGCTCACCTCGATAAGAGAAGCCCAACTTCGGTAGCTCCATGATCGCTGGCCTCGATGAGGCTTAGCAAGCATGAAGTGGGAACAGCGACCGACTAACAGTCGAAGTGGTTGGCCCAGCCGCACTGCTGTTCTTCGTACTCATAGCCGAAAGCTGCTCTGTCCTGGTCATTTGTGGGAGATGAACGTCACCCCGAATGCGGTAGCAACCAAGGAATAGGTGTCATGGGCGAGTGACGGCTGTCGTAGCCTCTTCACCGTGAGCGAACTAGTCGTAGAACAAATCGGAGCCCCCATGGGAGCCAAAGTTCTGGGGTTGGACATCCGAGACGTCGACGACACCACGTTTTCGCAGTTGGAGGCAATGTTCCTTCGGTATCACGTGCTCGTGTTCCCACAACAAGATTTGACGCCTGAGGATCACAAGTCATTTGCCCGTCGCTGGGGAGAACTTATGCCTTTCCCTTATGGCGGCTTATCAGAACACCCCGAGATCATTGTTCTTCAGAACAGAGGCAAGGTGCAGGACGTTAACCAGCATTGGCACTCTGATATGACCTACGAAACGTGCCCGCCCAAGCTCACTATGTTGTACTGCCTAGAGGCACCCGACCTCGGTGGTGAAACCGCATTTGCCAATCAACACCTTGCCTTCACCGAGCTTTCCGAGGGCCTGAAAATTACGCTCGCCGAAATTTCGGCTTTACACACAGCAGAAGATCTCGCAGCACTTTACGGCGCCGATCCGCAGACAGCCCCGCGTGCTGAACATCCGGTCATACGATCTCACGATCAAACAGGAAACGAGGCGCTCTACGTGTGTGGCGCCTTCACCAGACGATTCGCAAATTGGACGCGTTCAGAAAGTGGACCCTTGCTCAAATTCCTATTCGAGCATTCGACAAGACCTGAATTTCAGGTCAGACATCAATGGAGTCCAGAAGACCTGGTCATGTGGGACAACCGAAGCGTCCAGCACTTCGCTGTGCATGATCACGGAGAGAAGCAGCGCTTGATACATCGCCTCCAAGTCCTGGGCCCGGCCCCGGTTTGATTAACGACCAGTCAAGCCAAGCGCATGTCTATAAGGATTTGGGTCAAAGCCGAAGCTTCCGTACCTCGCTTCGAACGTTAGGCCATGCGGTGCTGCCGCTATTGTTTTGAAACACTATCAACGGGCATTGGCCGCCCTTCGGGGCGATCTTTTTTGTTTTATAGACTCACGCCGTGACTATAAGCCTTGCCGTGAATTTGCCGTTGATGGACACCGGGGGCTCCCCGGCGTTCGTAAAGGATTTCGCCCAAGCGGCGGAAGATCTGGGGTACCGGGGCCTCGCATTACCTGACCACGTCTTAGGTGCGAACATCGAAAATCGCCCGGAGTGGGGAGATAGAAACACATCGAGTGACTTTTTCCACGATCCCTTTGTTCTTTTTGGCTTCCTGGCGGCTTCCACCTCCAAGATCGAGTTTTCAACACAAGTAATGATTTTGCCTCAGCGGCAGACGGCGCTAGTGGCGAAGCAAGCAGCCTCGCTCGATGTGTTGTGCGAGGGAAGATTTCGCTTCGGTATTGGAAGCGGCTGGAATGCAGTCGAATACGAAGCTTTAAACGAAGACTTCACGAATCGCGGCACACGGCTTGAGGAACAAGTCCAGGTCATGCGCCGACTGTGGGCAGAACCACATGTCACATTTCGTGGCGATTATCACCAGATCGACGACGCCGGCATCAATCCGTTGCCTACTAGACGATCAATTCCGCTCTGGTTTGGCGGCCACGAGGACCGTATGCTCCGTCGCATCGCGAAGCTTGCTGACGGCTGGATGCCGCTGGCCTATCCGCCTGACGAAACTGCGCTCCAGGCGTTCGAGACGATGCGCACCTATATCCGAGACGCCGGTAGACAACCAGACGACGTCGGTTTGGAAGTTTGGACCTCATTGGGCGACGGTGACGACGACAAGCTACGAGCCGATTTTCAATTCTGGAAAGATGCCGGTGTCAGTCATATCTGTTTGAACAACTGGTACAACCGGCCGCCACACAAACGAATGGCAGAGCGTGGGGCGGAAGCCCACCTGGAAGCTATGCGGCACTATTACGAAATCGTCAAAGACTTGCTCTAGTACAAAGTTGGTCGCCCTTCGGTGCGGTCATCGACGCGGCTGAGGAATGCCCCGGCGAGTGCATCTTTATTGAAGCCGGATAACAACAGATCGGCCCTCAGGGCTGGTAGCGCAGTAGCCTGATCTCTAAGAAGGGGAGCAGCGGTGCCTGAAGTTACTGAGAAGCTGAAGCAAAAACTAGACTGGCGCATAGTGGCTCTATGGACGGGGCTTGCAGCCTTCTTCCTTTTTGGGCCGAAGTTGTGTCTCTCGGGCTACATCTGGTGAGTGAAGGCTCAGACAACTATTCAACCTGACAATGGCCGCTCCTTCGGGGGCGGTCTTTTGTCGTTTTCGGGATCGCTCTAGAGTGCCTTTGAGGTTTTCTGTAGATACGTCAGGAGAAAGCCTGCTGCTCCTACGATTACGCATGCCCAAACCAGGAACGTCATTGTCCGATAGTTCCCATAGCAATGGCGATCGAGGTTGAATATGAATCCGCATGAAATCACCACGTCGCCGTCTGGGCCATACGGAAACCATTGACCTCTCGGGATGAATCCAACGACGCCACCCAAGACCAGCAACCCAACTGAGACAGTCCTTACAACTTTGATAGATCAATATTAGGACTACCTCCCAGAGTTGATCGTCGCCAGAAGGAGTGGGGGGGGGCAAAGACAGCTACAGGCCGCCCCTAGCGGGCGGTCTTTTGTCGTTTTAAGTGGGGGTTTCTTGCTGTTAGAGGACCAATTTGGCGATTGCCACGATGATGAATCCGATCGCCATTAGCTGCCACGTCTTCATCTAATCCCCAAATATAAGACGATGATGAGCATCCCAAGAAGAATCACCGGGACAACCCACCATTCCTTTTTCAAATCATCGGAGCTCGGCCCAGTGAGGTCGTCCCATCCCATAGAGGTCACCCTATTACGGGCTAAGCCACGGCCTGGTCCTTGTCTTCTTCGAATTTCGGTGTCCGGCGAATTTGGCTGAGGGTGATTGCGTACCCGATCACGTCTAGCTCGCGCAGTTGCCGTCTGAGCTCGACGTTCCATCGTCTGAGCTCTTCCTGATGTAGATGGCTGATTGGTTCTTCACCGTTAGATATCGGTTCCCTTTTCGTGGTTGTCCCACGAAAGGCCGATTTTGTATTGTCGTTAAGTGCCGGGCTCTGTAGCGCCCACAACGACAGTGAGACATCCGGCCCTGGGGTCGATGATCGCTCGCCTCGATGGGGGTTAGCGAGCATTGTTTGGGAGAGCCTGTGCGGCGTTGGCGCTAATCTCAGTTCGTGATCGAGAAGCCCGAAGCCGTCAGTGGTGCCTCAGCCCCGATGAGGACCACCCTCTTCGACTTTCCCCATCCGGTCGACGAGGTGTCGGCCCGGTTGGTGGCCACCGGAGTGGTGATCACCTGCAGTCTCTACCTGGCGACCCGGTGGCCGTGGGTCCTGGTCGTGCTCGCGTGGGGGTTCGTGGCCCGGGTAGCTACCGGCCCGACGCTCAGCCCGCTTGGCCAGTTAGTCACCCGGGTGATCAGACCGCGTTTGGCCTGGTCCGAGCGGCTGGCCCCCGGCCCACCCAAGCGGTTCGCCCAGGGCATCGGGGCGGCCTTCTCGATGTCTGCGCTGATCGCCTTAGCCTTCGATGCCGACGGCGTCGTCCTGATCCTGGTCAGCGCGCTAGCCGGATTCGCCTTCCTTGAGGCTGCTGCCGGGTTCTGTGCCGGATGCTTGGTGTTCCGCGCCCTCATGCGAACCGGCCTGGTGCCCGAATCAACCTGTGAAGCCTGCAACAACATCAATCTCAGTTAGAGGCGAGCACCTTGGGGGTGTGGACCAGGTGCTTGCCCTGGCTACGGTTGCCCATCTCGGTCACGTTGTCCGGTGTGATGAGGGTGATGGTGCAGCGCTCGGGGATGTTCTCGCCCGGCTTGCCCTTCTCACCTGGTCGCACTTCGACAGTGTCGATGATGCAGCGAATGATTGAGCGACGAACGTGGTGGTCAAGTGCTGCCCAGGCCGAACCTTCGCCAGTGATGTCGGCGTCAAAGTCTCGGCCGCATCCGACGAGGTCGAAGAGGGGAGAGATGTCGCTGTTGGTTTCAGGGATGGTTGCCAGCTCAGCCTCGATCGGTGCGAGCTTGCCCATCAGGTCGGTTTCCATACTCTTATACATGGACGGTGCTCCCTGTTTGGTTTCAGGGAGCACCCTATTTCTTTGTCATACTTCGAGATGCGAGTCCTGTAGCGCCCACACCTCAAAAGAAACCGAAGAAGGCGATCACTCGCGGACTCCATGATCGCTGGCCTCGATGGAGGCTAGCAACGGTGGCTGGTGGCGGTATCGGGCCCCTGAGTGAGCCGACATGTGGAGATCGGTCTTGGATACAATTCAACACTGAGGGACCGATCATGTGTAGGTCTTTCCCGCTTGGACTAACGGAGGTGTTGGACGTGAACGACAGTTCTCGACGTATTTACGACTCGGTTCTCGGATTGCTGTCGAACGTCGACAACCCCACTCCGATGGTCCGTTTGTCGCGCCTAGTTCCCTTCGAGCACACCGAGGTGTACGCGAAGCTGGAGTGGTACAACCCGTTTGGCGCTGTCAAGGACCGGGTCGCGTGGAACATGGTGCGTGACGCGGAAGAGTCCGGGCGGGTGAGTTCGGCCCAAAAGCTGGTGGAGCCAACTTCAGGTAACACGGGCCTCGCTCTCGCCATGGTCTCCAATGCGAAGGGTTATTCCCTGACCACTCCTCTCTCGAACCAGATCCCGCTCGAGAAGCGCACGGTTCTGCGTCTCGCAGGGGTCGATGTGGTCGAGCTCGAGGATTCGTTGTGTCCGGCTCCAGGGGCACCCGAAGGTGCCATTGCCAGGGCTAACGAGATCGCGCAGCAGCCAGAGTTCGAAATGTTGAACCAGTACACGAACGGCGCCAACCCGGACGCGCACTATCGCACCACGGGACCTGAGGTGTGGCATCAGACCGCCGGTCTTGTCACCCACTTTGTTGCAGGTCTGGGTACTTGCGGGACCATCAACGGTTCGGGACGTTTCTTGAAGGAACAGGACCAAGGTGTTCAGGTACTTGGTGTGCATCCGGCCGCGGGTCACGACATTCCTGGTGTTCGCAGCCTCGCCCAGCTGACCCAGACCGAGTTCTTCACACCGGAGAAATACGACGGGCTCGTCGAGGTGGATAACAAGCTGGCCTTCGAGATGTGTCGGCGAATCAACCAAGAAGAGAGCCTCACTGCTGGGCCCAGTTCGGGAATGGCGCTGGCAGGTGCGTTGAGCTTGGTACCAGACGAGCCAGGCAACATTGTGGTCGTGATCTTCCCTGACAGCGTTTTCAAGTACGCCTCATCGATTCTGCGCAATGTTGCCGGCCTGGGAACAGCGCCCCCGTCGGGAACCAAACGCGAACAGTTGTTGGATTCGATGATCGAGAACGCTCGGGTCAACTCGAATCTGGCCGTCGACGTCGACGACGCTCACGACTTCTGGCAACAGCACGAACCCTTGGTGATTGACGTGCGCGAGCCCGACGCCCACCACCAGCGTCACATCCCCGGTGCGATAAATATGCCACTCGACGACCTAGCCGACCTCGCTGCATTCCTTCCAGAGGACCTCGACGCGCCGTTGCTCAGCGTGTGCGAGCGCGGGAACCTTTCACTATCTGGTGTGTTGTTCCTGAACAGCCTCGGCTACCGAAACGCGAAAAGTATCACCGGAGGCACACAGGCCTGGGACGAGCAAGGATTTGCCGTCACGTCAACCTGAAGGGACCGGTTGGTGTGTGCCCTGAGACCCTATGGCACATCTACAGAGCTCAACCCGTCCTAACAGACCGCAGTTACCCCCGTGGCTGTCTGCGTGGCTCCCCCGGGGAAACAGTTGCAGATGTCGACGGGCGGCGGTTTCGGCTACTGGTCGGCCACGACGGAGACAGGCATCATCACTTGAGCGAACTCCAAATCACCCTTGGCGTATTCTTGATGCGCAATGACCGGGTTGCCGTCATCACCAATCGTGATCGAGGAGAAGACGCCCACTGAGCCGGTGGTCACGAGGGTGACGTTGGTGCCTGACGAACATGCCAGGTTGTCACACACATACAACTCCAAATCGCCGTCCGCTTCGTCCCAGTTCCAGCGTGTATGTGAGATAACCGGGTAACCGTTATCGCTGATGGTGATCGCCGGGTCCCAACCGACGGAACCGGTGGTTTCGAGTTCTACGTTGGTGCCTGACGAACATGCCAGGTTGTCACACACATACAACTCCAAATCCTCATTAGCGCGGTCCATGTGGGCAATGACCGGGTTGCCGGTAACGCCGATCACTAACGATGCGCGGAAACCGACATCGCCCGTGGTTTCGAGAGTCACGTTGGTGCCTGACGAACATGCCGGATCGTCACACACATACAACTCCAGGTCACCGTTTGTGGCGTCGTAGTGGGAGATGACTGGACTGCCGTCCACGCCTATCGCGATTGACGTATCCCAACCGACATCGCCCGTGGTTTCGAGAGTCACGTTGGTGCCCGACGAACATGCCGGATCGTCACACACATACAACTCCAAATCTTCATTGGTGTCGTCGTAGTGGGAGATGACTGGACTGCCGTCCACGCCTATCGCGATAGACGTATCCCAACCGACGGAACCAGTGGTTTCGAGAGTCACGTTGGTACCCGACGAACATGCCGGGTCGTCACACACATACAACACCAGGTCACCGCCACACGCTGGGTCCTCACACCCATCCAGTTCCCAAGCATCCCTCGTGGCGTCGGTGTGGGAGATGATTGGATTGCCGTCCACGCCTATCGCGATCGAATGTGCCCAGCCGACATCGCCAGTGGTTTCGAGAGTCACGTTGGTACCTGACGAACATGCCGGGTCGTCACACACATACAACTCCAAATCAGAGTTCGGGATGTCCGTGTGGGAGATCAAGGGGTTGCCGTCGACGCCAATCGTTATGTCCGTGTGGGAGATCAAGGGGTAGCCGTCGACGCCAATCGTTGGCGAACCGGACCCGCCCACGTCGCCGAATGTTTCGAGGGTGGTGGTATGCACCACCCACACAGTCGTGGTCGGAGCGGCAGTCGTGGTCGGAGCGGCAGTCGTGGTCGGAGCAACAGTGGCCGAGGTTCCCGAGCCGTCGGCACTTCCGCAGGCAACTGTCAGAACCGCCACACACGCCAACATCTCGCCCAATTTCTTCATTCCCGCCAGCGTCCCACAAGACTGACCCTTGGGACGACTTCAGCCCTTCCCCGGAGCCCTTCTCCAGATGACATAGAGGGACGCTGGCCGTTCGAGATTGACAACCCAGATGCAATGGAAGCTACCGGCAGGCGTTCAGAGTTTCGCCCCGATAGGGGCTAGCGAGCATGAATTGGGCGGACCTTGGGAGTGATCTAAATTGTGGCCATGAAGATTGCAGTGGTCGGTTCTTCCGGATGCGGAAAGACCTTCGTCGCGAAGCGGTTGGCTGAACGATACGGACTGGAACACATCGAAATGGATTCGATGGCATTTGAGCCTGGATGGACTTTGCGACCGGTCGAAAATTTTAGGGCCGACCTCGAAAACCGACTTGAGAAAGCAACGCTGGGATGGGTCACAGACGGTAACTGGGAATCCATGGGAGGGATTCAGCTACACCTCGCCGAAAAGATCATCTGGCTCGATTTGCCTCGCCGCGCGGTTATGCGACAACTCGTTCCTCGAACCTTGTTTCGCGTGTTGACTAGGAAGAAGCTGTGGGGCGGAAATCGAGAACCCTTTAGCAATCTCTACAGTTTTGATCCGGAAAAGAACGTGATTTTGTGGAGTTGGAAGCACTTCCCCTCGAAAAAGCAGCAGTATCAGGGATGTCTTGCGAATGGGTCATGGTCGCATGCTGAGGTCCTTCGTCTCCGATCTCGAACTGAGATCGAGGCTTTGCTGAACAGTTAAGAGCGGCCCCCATGGCCTGTATGGCGACGGTCTCCCTCTCGGGGTTTCACGGTTCGGGGGTTTCCTCCTACGCGTCTCTACTCGGACCAGTAGCGCCGCATAGAATGGAGCAAAAGGTTGACCACGTCACGTAACACGCCCGAGGGGATATGCCGAATCCACCATCAGAAGAACAGATACTTGACTGGTTCGAAGACCTGTCGAATTGGGGGCGGTGGGGTGACGATGACCGTCTCGGCACCCTGAATCATTTGACAGCTGCGAAGCGAGTTTCTGCCGCCAAACTGGTACGTGAAGGTCTCTCAATCTCATGCAGTTGGGACATTCGTACAGGTCAGCAGCCAGGCGCGACCGTCGAATCTCAGCGTTACATGCTCTCGACTGGCTTGGGCCTCGACGAAGAAGGCCGCCGCGGTCTCATGGGTGGCGGTCGCGCTGGTGGGGCACAGGAGTTCATTGGGATGGTGTTCCACGGACTTGATGTCACCCATCTCGATTCGCTCGCCCACCTGTTCTGGGATGGAAAAATGTACGGCGGCGCCCCGTCATCTTTGGTCTCAGACCGTCACGGTGCTTTGAAACACGACGTACTGGCGGTACGAGACGGGGTGACCACTCGCGGTGTGCTGCTCGACATCGCCAGGCTGCGTGGCGTCGATGTGCTTGACGCTGACGATCACATCTACCCCGAGGATCTACAGGCAGCGGAGGAAGCTGCTGGGGTCCGATGCGAGCCGGGCGACGTTCTGCTTGTCCGCACGGGGGAAGGGGGAGCGCGTATTCGAGAAAAAAAGAACTACAACGCGAACAAGCCACGCTCGGGCTATCAAGCAGCATGTCTTCCATGGCTCGCAGAACGCGGTATCTCAATGATCGGTTCTGATGTCGCCCAAGACCCCACTCCATCGGGTTACAAGAACGTGAGCATGCCGATCCACATGGTCGGCATTGTCGCCATGGGTCTTTGGCTTATCGACAATTGCCAACTTGAGGATTTGGCCGATGCGTGCAGCCAAAAGAGTCGCTGGGAGT
>DUBN01000055.1:0-4072 GCA_012960315.1 Acidimicrobiia bacterium | reverse complement strand
CCGCTTTCAGGGTGTGACTGGCAGTCCGGTGAACCCGCTAGCGATTTTCTAGACCATTGATGGGGGCTAATCCACAAACGATCGAGACCCCCCTACTTATCGTCGGGCCTGGCCCGGCTGGGTTGGTGATCGCAAAAGTGGTCAGTGGGCGGGGGTTGCCTTGTCTCATCGTTGGCCACCAAGCCGCAGATAACACCGAGCCCGTTGCGCTCGACTCGGAGTCGGTAGCGATCCTCGAACCTCACGGCGTCCTCGCAGTATTACGACCCTATGCTGTGGCGCAAAATCCCTTTACGATCGCTTCGCTTGCCTTCGAGAACGCTCTTAAACACCATTGCGTTGCCGACATGTTGGTCACCGTCTACGACGACATGCACGTCAACGAAGCCAGTACGACCGCCGGCGGCCTCCACGGCGAGTTGACCGACGGGCGAAACACTTGGGAAATCCAAGCCGACGCGTTTGTGGATGTATCAAAATTTTCAATCGATCTCAACGATGCGGTACACCAAGCCGCTGCTTTCGGAAACCAACTGATGTCCACCATCACCTGAAGCTTCGGGGTCCGATTATCGTTTTGGGTCGAATCTGCCTGACGTGGTTCAGGATTTTCTAGTTCCCACTTTCGGGGTACGTCTGGTAGCGCTCAAATAGATAAGTAAAACTCCCGGTTTTCGAAGGGGTTGGGTATGAAGCCGCATAGAGTGCCACCGATCCCAGCGTGTGCGGCTGCATAGCGCTGGGGTCACTGAAGACCCTCGCTCGATGATCTCGTTCATCTGACGGTGAGGGTTTTCATTTTTTGGGAATCACCTCATAGCCACGGTCACCCGGCCGAATGTGGGGTAGCAGACATGGATTGAGGAGGGCCTGGTTCCCGGTCTCCGTGAACACTCCGATCCCTGCCTCGAGGCATTCAGACCCGCGTCACACAAAGTGAACCTCGGCGCCAACGAAATTGCCTCGATCTGTCTGTTTGGTGGACGTCGGCATCAACTCCTCAACAGCGGCTAATTTCTGTGGTCAACAAGCAAGGAGACGTCATGCGAGTCGGAGCAACGATTTTTTGCCAAAATTATGCCGACTGGGATCGCTATGAAGCGGCCGAACGAGGTGAGTCAGTACCCGTGCGCCCCGAGACCGATGATCGGTCAATCTTTTATGAAGAAATCGAGATCGCGAAACTCGCCGACCGTTCAGGGTTCGACAGCGTATGGACCATCGAGCACCACTTCACGCCGTACACCATGGTTACCAATCCTTTGCAGTTACTCACTTATCTGGCGGGCGTCACCGACAATGTTGACCTAGGCACCATGGTGATTGTTTTGCCCTGGCACAATCCGGTTCGAGTGGCGGAGGACATCGCCATGCTTGACGCCCTTTTAGGTGATCGACAAATCATTGCTGGTGTGGGACGGGGCTTGGGTCGACGTGAGTACGGCGGTCTTGGCGTCGACCAGAACGAAGCACGAGGCCGGTTCGATGAGAGTATCCACATCCTCCGCGAACTTTTGAGCACCGGAACATGCACTTTCCACGGCGAACATTTCCAGGTCGACGACGTGAAGCTTCGCCCGCAGTTGGCGAGCGACCTCTCCGGTGCCCTCTATTGCGCCGCAGGGTCGCCCGAGACAATGGCGGTCATCGCCAAAAACGACGTGAAACCACTGATGATTCCTACTGTCAGTCTTGACCTTACGTTGCAAGGGGCTCGAGAGTTCATGCGTCTCCGAAGCGAAGCTGGACTGCCCCCGACTGACACCAAGTTGGCGCTATGGATCTACTGCGCTGAATCAGAAAAAGAGGCCCGGGCAGGGGCAGAGCTTTACATGCGGGAATATGCCGATAGTGCGCTACGACACTATGAGATGACGGGCACGCATTTCGATGGCATCCGCGGCTATGAGGGTTATGCCCAACGGGCGGCAGCACTTCGGTCTGATCCCACACCATTCCTTGATGGATTCTTCGATCGTCATCCATGGGGTACTCCCAAGATGGTGGTTGAGAAGATCAGCGAATTGGCCGAACAGTTCGGAACTTCCGAGATCATGGGGGTGTTTCGCTACGGCGGGATGGGTCACGCCGAGGCAGCTAGAAGCATGGCGTTGTTCGCTGAGCAGGCCATGCCCGAGATTCAACGACTGGACCCGGCACCCATGAGCCTCACTTCAGTAGCGTGATTGGTTGAGTCTCTCTCACCCTGAAGAACGACGAAGAAACTGGGAGCGGAGCGCTCGTTATCGTCGCTAATCGACCGATAAGCAACAGTTGATTAATAGAGAGAGTTCCTGTTCGCCGATCCGATGTTGGGTGGGTAATTGGCTCACTCGGTCCGCGTATATAGAGGACTGGTAAAGTCGCATTTCGCGGTGTCGGTTTGACAAATGATTGAGTCAGTCTGCTTGAGCAGATCAGAAAGGTGCATTGAGCATGATGGATGACGCACAACCGGCAAGTGAACCCGTTGAGGAAGGAAACATTGCGTTTCCCCAGCGTTGGAACAGTCTTAGTGAAGATGGTGACTACCGTGAGGTTTCTTTCCTGATGGGTGATTCTGAGTCGGGCCCGATGGCACGCGTGCTCAGCTTCCCTCCGGGTCGGGGGAGTGTTCGCGCGAACGGGCGGGCATATGCGCACCACCACCGAACTGACACGTTTCGAATTGCTCTCGCCGCTCATTCTCAACAGACCCGGGTGTCGGGCCGTTGGATGGGTCATGGGGAGTTCTTGTTGCGCGGTGCGAACGATGTGTATGTCGAATCGCTTGAAGGCGGCCACGGAGCGTTGCTCCTCCTCGTGAGCGCAGATCGCCGTGGCTACCATCCGGTCTACTCCGATCGCGATCGAGCGGAAGCGGAGGCAACGCTGGACGAATCCGCGTCAATCGTGTTCGGCGCTGAGCAACCGCATTTCCATGAGCACGACGAGGACACCGCGAGTGGACTTGCGGCGACTTTTGCAAACCTTGACCCCAAACGACCTGAGCTATACGGGGACCTGCACGATCAGACCAGCTGGCATCGCATGTCGGACGGCTCTGATGTGGCGATGGTACTGATGGGCGACCCATCTTCGGGGACGCTGGTCGAGATGACCCATTGGCCTAGTGGGGCATCGGAGTCAGCCAAATCTCCTGGCCAGACCGATAAATTCTGGCTCCTGACTGGCGGTAGTTGCTATATCGGCGAGCGTCTGTACCACGCGGGTGATTTTCGGTTCGTGCCCGCCGGGACCGTCGAGCCCGAGATTGTTCGCGGCGATTCAGGCTCGACTGAGGTTGTGATTATCGCTGATCGTGCTCGTTGGATGGAGTCGGCCTGCGCTCAGGATCAAAACACTCGATCGGCCGAACTGGCGGGTCTTATCAAGCAGCAGCACGAAGCGTTGCATTTGAGGGATACAGATACATCTGGCCTTGGTTCCTCACCAGCAGGGGAATTCGTGTCCGACAGTGGTGGTTGAGCTACCTAGCTAACCTCACGGAAACGGTCACCGTGGACCGGTTGAGCCGACCCACAACATCGGGATCGATGGACTCCGTGCGGGCTTAGCGTCCGCTCACTTGGAGGTGAGGATCTTCAGCCAATGAGCTCTGTCAGTTCAGGGTTGGATCTTTCGCGTCCATGATCCAATCGATAACGTCATTGCCGTCTCGGGTGCCCCACACACCAACGGCTCCGCGAGAACTGCCTGAAGGGACAGCTTCCACTCGTCGCCATTCGGTAGCTACGACTCTGTGAGCGATTAGCCATTGGTCATTTCGTTTTTCGAAACGATCTACATATCGGATACCGAAAACGTCGTCTTTGCCTTCTTTGTCGGGGAACTCTCGACGGTGGTATGCCACAGCGTAAGTTTCGGCGCGAGCGGAATCTCCATCAACTTCGTCAACGAGAACGTTACCCATGAAGTGCATGGTGGCAGTCCAACGAGGCATGAAGTCTTGAGCCATGTCAATGAACTCATCAACGGTGCCTTTGAACGAACCATGATCGTCGTACGCATCGGGGTGGTAGCAGGACCGAACTAACTCAAAATCCATTCTGTCGATGCCACGCGCATAACG
>DUBN01000054.1:72077-94344 GCA_012960315.1 Acidimicrobiia bacterium | reverse complement strand
GGGAAGTTCCCATCTTGGGTTCCCAGCGTCGGCGGCGACCGTTTCATCATGGTCTTTGGAAGCCGACTGAAGTATCAATCCCTAGGTATATGGGCGACTCTCGCGGTTGCCCTGGTCGTTCTCGGATTGATCCTGAACCGAACTAAAGCAGGGTTGGCCTTCCGAGCCGTTTCATCGAACGTTGAGTCGGCACGACTAGTTGGAGTTCACACTGGTCGCACCCTCGGGTTCGGTTGGGCTATAGCTTCAGCATTTGGCACCTTGGGTGCAGTGCTGGTAGCACCGCAACTTGGCGGCGTAAATCCCAACATGATGGCGACCATCTTGATTTACGCGCTCGCTGGAGCGGCGCTTGGTGGTCTCGACAGCCTTGGGGGCGCCGTTCTCGGCGGTATCTTGGTTGGATTGATTCAGGCTGTCGCAGTTACCTGGGTTGGCGTTGTGGTATTCGGCCAGCTGTACATGTCGATTCTGCAGCTTGCTGCAGCATTCATTGTCATTCTTATCGTCCTACTGTTCCGACCCTCGGGCCTTTTTGGTACCCGCCGAGTCGAACGCGTCTGACACAACAACAAGAGGAGTTTCAAAAATGAGTGGATCACTAGTTGTTGTTGCAAAAAACAGCGCAGAACATAAAAAATGGAAGTACGTCCAATGGGCTTACTTGGCAGGCTTTTTGCTCCTAACACCTCTGGTTTTACAGCCGTTCGAAATCGGAAAAATGAACCGGGCCCTGATCATGGGTGTCGCCATTTTGGCGGTCAACTTGGTCGTCGGTTTCAACGGGATGTTGGCGCTTGGTCATTCGGCGTTCATGGGTATCGGAGCCTTCGTTACAGCGTCCATGGTGCAAGACGAAAATTGGGACTATTGGCAGGTAATACCGGTTGTCGTAATCGTCGGCTTCTTGATGGGCGTGATTGTTGGCCTTCCAGCGTTAAGAGTAAAAGGTCTCTATCTCGCTCTAGTAACGATCGCACAGGCAGCGGTATTCCCAACGTTGGTCAATATTGACGAACTTGGTATCGCTAAACGCACAGGTGGACCGAACGGCAAAGGCGTATCCGAAGAAGTTATTGCCCCGAGTTATCTCGAATGGCTTCCCGGAGTCGACGGCGCTCGCGGTGGTTCCGCCTACCGGTACTGGATCATCATCCTGATGGTGGGTATCACGATGTTATTAATTACCAACTACCTGCGTAGTCGCCCAGGCCGCGCAGTGCTGGCAATTCGTGACAACGAAGCAGGTGCAGCGGTCTACGGCGTCAACCTTCCGATCGTCAAAACCATGAACTTCGCGATCAGTGCAGCCGTTGGATCTCTGGCAGGTCTCATGTGGTGCCTGGACAAAGGCTTCGTAGCTGGCCAGGACTTCACGTTCCTCTTAGCGGTTGACTTGATCATTGGTCTAGTTATTGGAGGCGTCGGAACTCTCCAAGGCGGGCTAGTTGGAGGGCTCTTTGTCGTCTGGGTCAATGACCTCACAAAGAGAATTTCAGTACCTCTTGGTTTGTACACCCTTAACGGTGATGGCCCATTGGCGAAAGCTATCTTCGGTCTGATCCTTATCCTCTTCACGTTCTTCGCACCGGGCGGGATCGTGTCGCTGGGACGGATGATCAGCAACAAACTCATCAAGGTTGTTCCGTTGACTCCTGCAGGTGCTCCAATCGAACCGATGGAAGGTTTCGACCCGGGTATGGAATCAACACGCGCCGACTCAGCGATGAAATTATCTATCGCCGGACCAGTCCTGCTAGGGGTTGGCTGGTTGCTGATGAATGTGAACAACCTGATGGTTGGTGTGCTTGCATTTGGTCTGCGCATGACGATCCTGGTGGCACCCGTCGCCATGCTCGTAGGTTCCAACGAATTGAAGGCACACGCCGAAGGCAACCGCCCCGATTCAGTGAAGGGCCCGGCATCCATGGCTCGAAATCTCGGTGCTCTTGGCTTCCTGTTCGTAATTGGATACGCCCTTCAACGATTCATCCTCACCTACTAATAGAGCAGCGATTCGGATTCTCGAAAGTGGAGGTATCCGGGGTGGCATCCGCCCCCCGGATACCCGCCACTCTTTCGGGGTACTTGCTAGTCTCAAGTCCTAATTAAATATGGACCTGGTTCTCTTACTCCAACGCATCTTTGACGCGCTGTTCAACAGCGCGATCTACTCGTCGTTGGCTCTAGCGCTCGTCATCATTTTTCGATCCACGGGACTCCTCAATTTCGCACAAGGCGAAATGGCCACGTTTACCGCGTATATCGCTTTCGTTTTTCTCTCCGGGCCGCAACCGCGTCTAACCGGAGGTGGGCTTGCGGGTCTTGTACCAGGAGTGCCTTTTCCCATTCCGTTGGCAATTATCGGCGCTGTGATTTGCGGCATGGCAGGTGGCGCGGTAACCGAAAGAGCCTTAATTCGGCCCTTAGGACGGGCACCAGATTTAGCTTTAGTAAACATCACCATTGGCATTTTGTTAGCAACTAACTCCCTCATGGCACAGTGGTGGGGCACGGGTCCGCGGATGTTTCCGGCAGTCTTTCCCAGCGGAGCAGGACAAAACTTCATCATCCTGGGCGCCCGACTTCGCTATTCCACCATTGGGGTATGGGCCGTCTTGCTAACCGTACTCGTGCTCCTCGTTTTGTTATTGCGCCACACTCGAACCGGATTGGCGTTCCGTGCGGTATCCATTAGCCCATCGAGTGCTGAGCTGGTCGGAGTGCGTGTCGGGCCTACTCTTATGTACGGCTGGGCCTTGGCGTCTGGCTTTGGAGCCCTCGCCGCGTGCTTGAGCGCCAACTCAGTGCTTTTAGAGCCCAACATGATGTTGAGAGTCCTCGTGTACGCATTTGCCGCGGCGACACTTGGTGGCCTCGACTCGCCTAAAGGTGCGCTAATCGGGGGACTTATTATCGGCTTAAGCCAGACGCTCATTCCCGCGTACGTGCCGTTTATCGGATTTGAGTTGAGCGTATTACCGGCGTTGATCGCAATGGTAGCGATCCTGTTAGTTCGACCCGCAGGCCTATACGGAACCAAGCGAATAGAGCGAGTGTGACGAGTCTCGCCCCACAGAGGTTCGGCCGACTGGGGATATTTGGCGTAGTGCTCATAATGGTTGGCCTTGCCATCATCCCCTTTGTTACCTCCACTACCGGTCTCCGTCAGGCCAGCCAGATCATCATCTCAGTTCTTGCAGTTCTGGGAGTCAACGTGGCCACCGGCTACGGCGGGATGATCAGTCTTGGGCATGGTGTTTTTATTGGAGTCGGTGCCTTCGCAACGGGATATTACGTGGACGGTCTAGGCCTTCCCTGGTTACTGGCGATAGCACTGGGAGCGGCGACTGCGGCGTTATCTGGAGCGCTAGTAGGACTGCCAGCTCTTCGCATCAAAGGAATCCACCTCGCACTCGTAACATTGGGTCTGGCTATCGTCTTTCAGCCCCTGAGTAAACGCTTCCCCAAATTCACGGGCGGTGTCAGCGGCAAAGGCATCGAAGCTAGGTTTGTGGCGCCTTCATGGTGGCCCGGCGACACTCGAATGGCCACAGCCGTGTACCGGTATCTCTTCTGCATTGTGATCGTAGTGCTTGCGCTATGGGCCACTTGGAACCTTGTGAACAGTAGGTTCGGCCGCTCTATGAGAGCTCTCCGGGACAACGACACCGCCGCCGCCGTTTACGGAGTGGACCTAATTTCTGCACGGTTGCAGACTTTCGCGGTCAGCGCTGGTTTGGCTGGATTGTGTGGGGCGCTTCAGGTACTTCTGGTGCCGTTCGTGTCGCAAGAAATATATACTCCCCAACAGTCACTGGTCATATACGCCACCGCAGTTATAGGTGGCCTGGGTACCATTTGGGGTTCGATATTAGGAGTAATCGCTCGCACCGCTGTGGGAGCGGCTGGCAAGGCAGCAGCTGGCGCTGATGGCTTCGGCCCCATCGGGGAATTTTTTGATCTCCTCGACGAAGCGGCGTTTGTCTTCGGTCTCGGACTGATCCTCTTGACGTTCTTGTTTCCTCGGGGACTCGCTGGAATCAAGCGCCCAAAACGAACCACCGGGTAATTCGATTATCTACTGTCCCTAACGCGGAACAGCAAATCGGAAGTCAATAAAGTTGCTGATATCCAAAAACGTTGCTTGGTTCTATCCAACATTGGAGAATTCATCGCGATTTACCCCTGATTTCCTAAGATGTTAAGCAAGGGATTCAGCACTCCTCTTTGTCCTAACTCAGGGGTTCGCTATGCTGACCCTTCGCTCGGGGGTCTCGGTCTCCGACCCGGCCCCCATCGTCTAGCGGCCTAGGACACCACCCTCTCAAGGTGGCGGCACGGGTTCAAATCCCGTTGGGGGTACTACATAGTTTTTTCTGCAACTGGGACAAAAACTTAATGACAAATTCGCGGTTGTCGATTACGTCATCTTCAGGTTCGAGGGAACTGGAAGGCGCTACGGTCAGTGTCTAAGTTGATAGGAAAGCCCCGCACTTATGAGCAATTGGCATCGACACCTTCCTAAACAGTTAGACCCGTCCGAAATCGAACTCGCATCGGGTGAAACGCTTCCGGCTGTCTGGGTTTCCAATTGGAAAAACCAACCCGAACGAACCGTGATCCACGACCCCTCTCTAGGTTGGATTAGTGCTGGCGATCTGTTGGATAGGTCTGAAGTCATAGCTAGGCGATTAGCGAACGTCGGTGTCGAACTCGGGGATCGAGTGCTTCTAAGTGCAGCAAGTTCGGTCGAACTTGTCGCGGCCCACGCGGCCGCACTTCGGTTGGGTGCCGTTGTCGTGCCAACCAACGGCGCGTTCCGAGCCGACGAGGTGACCCATGTGATTTCTGATGCCCGACCAAAGATTGCGATTGTAGATCGACCTGAGTGGAGTGAATGGATCCGGTCTTGCGACCCGACCGTACTAGTGACGAATCCATCAGTGGACCTGGAGGACGGACCGAGTGTCCAATTAGACCGGATAGGCGGTCGAGCGTCTGCGCTCATCGGGTACACGTCGGGCACTACCGGCCGCCCGAAAGGAGCTGTACTTTCACACGGAAACCTGCTGTCTTCAGTTCGCGCGTTAGAGATTGCCTGGCGTTGGCAGGCTGAAGACACTCTGATTCTCGCACTACCCCTGTTTCACATGCACGGTTTAGGAGTCGGACTTCACGGGTCGTTAGCAGTGGGGGCCCGAGCGGTGCTGCTACCTGAATTCGAAGTCAACGAGGTTCTCGATTCCATCGAGAAATATGACGCGAGTATGTTCTTCGGAGTGCCAACGATGTACAACCGTTTGGTTGAGTCGCCCAGAGCACAAGAGCTCAGTCAACTGCGGCTTTGCGTATCAGGTTCAGCGCCGTTGGCTGCCGAGTTGCATCAACGGATTCAAGAAGTGAGCGGTCAACGAGTCTTAGAACGTTACGGCATGACCGAAACCGCAATGCTCGTCTCTAACCCCTATGAGGGGGAACGACGTCCTGGCTCAGTGGGCTTCCCATTACCTGGAGTGGAAGTGCTACTCAAGGGTGAACCGCCGGAGATACTGGTGAAAGGCCCCAATGTTTTTGAAGGTTATTGGGAACGACCTGAAGCCAATAGCCAAGCCTTCGATGGCGGCTGGTTTCGTACTGGAGACTTAGGTGCGCTTGATGCTGATGGTTATCTCTCCATCGTTGGCCGGGCAAAAGAACTGATCATTTCTGGCGGATTTAATGTTTATCCGAGAGAGGTCGAAGACGTGATTTCCCAACACGAAGCAATCCGAGAATGCGCAGTGGTGGGCGAGGCTGATGATGAATGGGGAGAAACCGTCGTCGCTTTTGTTGTGGCTGATCGAGATCTTACGAACGATGAAATCAAGAATTTCGTCGGTGAACGATTATCTCATTACAAACGCCCGCGACGTACGTACCGAATCGGTGCGCTTCCTCGAAATGCTCTAGGAAAAGTTCAGAAACACCGATTGCAGGAACAACCAATCTTTTAAGACATGCCTTTACGAATGTCGCGTGCTCCTAGACGCCTAGCGTCCGCAGTCTGATCGTTGAGCTCGTTGTTGCTTTCTCTTTCGCTAGCGACCCTTCTCAGGTAATGGTCCACTTCATGGTTGACCGTGGCTTCGCTCCAACCGAGTTCTGGAGCCATTAATTCGGCGACTTCACGAGCCGACTCGGTGCCTCGGTCGCTGGTCTCAACGGACAGCCTGGTGCGACGGGTTAGGACGTCTTCTAGATGGAGAGCTGCTTCGCTTGTCACAGCGTGTACCACTTCGGCGCGGAGATAAGGATGGTTGGATGCGAGAGGTTCACCTAGTTTCGGATCGACGGAAATGAGTTCCAAGATTTCACCGACCCGATCTCCGTGACGGGAAATGAGATGATCGATCACCTTCAAACTCAGGCCGGTGTCTTCAGAGAGTTTCTCCGCATCGGACCGGGTCCGGTGGTAGCCCACAGCGCCTATCAGGGGAACAGACGCAGTTTTAGAAGCCGGTAGATCGAGGTTCTGGTCAATTCCGACGGCGTCGATAGTGTCGGCAGCCATGACCCGATAAGTGGTGTACTTGCCACCAGAAATTGACACCAGTCCCGGAGCTGATATTGAGACTGCATGTTCGCGGCTGAGCTTGCTTGTTTTTTCTGATTCACCAGCGAGGAGAGGGCGAAGACCGGCATACACCCCGACGATGTCGTTGTAATGCAGCGGAGTGTTGAGAACCTCATTCAAGGTGGAAAGCAAATAGCGAATGTCTTTTTGGCTCGCCGCCGGATGAGCTCGATCTAGATCCCAATCCGTGTCGGTGGTGCCAACGATCCAATGTTGATCCCAAGGAATGACAAATAAGACACTCTCACTGGTGCGGAGTATTAAACCGGTCTCAAGTTCGATCCGGTTCCTTGGAATAAGGAGGTGAATTCCCTTTGACGCTCGGACTTTTGCACCATGTCCACCCGCGTATTCTTCGATGTCACCGCTCCAAACTCCGGTCGCATTGACCACGGTCCCACACAAAATCTCGAATTTGTTACCCGTTTCCAAACATTCGACTTCCGCTCCAGATACCCGGCTTTCGGTGCGGACAATTCCCGTGACCTTTGTTGATGTCAGCACTAGCGCTCCCAGTCCAGCTGCCGTGCGCGCCGCTGAAACGACATACCTGGCATCGTCAACAGAGGCATCCGAATAGATAACGGCGCCTCGATATAAGTGAGGCGCTAAAGCGGGAGCTCGACGGCGGACTTCTTTGCGACTCAAATGCTTGTGTCGAGGCAGTGGGTTGCCGCTGCGGTTTGCCATTAGATCGTAAAGGCCGATCCCTAGACCGACGTAGAGCCTCTCCCAGAACTTTGTGAGGGGGTACAGAAAGTTAATTGGCCGAACCAAATGAGGTGCCAGTTGTGACACGAGCAGTCCGCGTTCAGCTAAAGCTTCTTTAACTAAACCAAATTTCAATTGTTCGAGGTATCGCAGTCCACCATGGATGAGCTTGCTGGAGCGGCTCGAAGTGCCAGACGCTAAGTCTCGTTGCTCCACAACAGCGACCGTCAGTCCGCGTGTCACAGCATCTAACGCGCATCCGATGCCCGTAATACCGCCACCAACGACCAGCACGTCCACGTGTTCAGTCGATAATCGACTCAGAGCACTTCGTCGGTGCGCGGGACCTAAACGGTCATTTGCCGGGTCGCTCCGGTCCCGATGTATCCGACCATCTTTCACGACTAAAGGTTACGGCTTTCATAGATCGAACAATCTGATCTCGTTCGAATCTAGAGTCATGTGCAGTGGATAAGAACGAACGTATATGGAAATTACTTATGTATCTGCGGGCCGGCCTGGCCCCTGTGAGTTGGGCGGAAATCGTCAGAGACACCGACCTGTACGTGGACGACGGTCCGAGTTCCAGAAAGACTTTTGAACGCGATAAGAAAGATCTGCGGAACTGCGGAATAGCAATCCACACTGAAAACATTGGTGGTAGCGATGAGGCTGCAGGCGGAACGCGATATGCCATCCGAGATGCCGATCTTTTTTTGAACCTCCAACTTTCAGTTAGTGAAGGTCT
This sequence comes from Acidimicrobiia bacterium, assembly GCA_012960315.1. GTDB lineage: Bacteria > Actinomycetota > Acidimicrobiia > Acidimicrobiales > Poriferisodalaceae > UBA2110. The sequence goes on along the minus strand of DUBN01000054.1, from coordinate 86,269 downwards.
CGCCCTAGAAATGGCCGCGACGATGGTTCAATTTGACGCAGCATGGGAAATGGATGCGCTGGCAAAATTGGGCGCTGGTGCCTCGCCATCGCCACCCCCTCTGCGAGCTCAATTAAGTGCGCCCGACGAGCTCGTACCTCTACACAACGCCGTGGACCGGAGGCGCAAAATCAGTTTCATGTACGGAGGTGACTCCCGTGAGGTCGAACCCACTTTGGTGTTTTGGCGTCGGGGTAGCTGGTACCTCCACGGTTACCAAAATGGAATCGCAAAGAACTTTAAAGTCGACCGGTTCCAGAGCGACGTTATAGAGGGCCCAGATAACTCGGCTTCGAGCTATGAGGTGCCAGATTCTGTGGAAGCAATGTCAAAAGACCCCCTTTTGTACGGACCTGACAAGGGGATTCTTGCTCGCGTGTTAGTCGATGCCGTCTTAGCTCGACAGGTCGAACGCGATCGAGGTGGTGTAGTTGAGCGGCGAGATGACGGATCGGTCGTGGTTGAAGTTGATGTTCGCAGTCCAGGAGCTTTTCGTTCTTGGCTTTTTGGTATGCGAGATCACGCCGTGGTTCTTAGCCCTCCACAGGTAGTGGAAGATGTGATTTCTTGGCTTCAGACGTTAGCGAGGACGACGTGAGGAAGAGGCGAACAAATGAAGAGCGGCTAGCCCTGCAGTTAGCGATGATTCTTTGGGCGCACGAGCATCAACCTGTCGCCGTTGCAGAGGTCGCCGCTCAATTTGGCCTTGATGCTGACGACGCATATAGCGAGCTATATCCCCTTCAAGGCATTGAGGTTTCCGTAAACGACGAGTTTCACAATTTAGGTGTTGTCGTAGAAGACGATGGCGAAATATTCTTCGATATGAATCCTCTTTTTGGTCGTCCCAGACGCCTTGAGCGCGGCGAAGCTCTGGGGCTTCTAGCCGCAGCGAACGCTGCCCTGCGACTTCCCGGCACTGATATCGACTCTCTGAAGACTGCGGTATCGAAGTTGGAAGACGCGCTGGGAATTGGTTCCAATCTCGCCGTTGAAATTACGGACCCTAAGCACCTCGACATCATTCGTCGCGCAACTAGAGACCTAGAAAGAATGCGAATTGAGTATTACGCACAATGGACGGATGAAGTGTCGATTCGCACCGTTGAACCGTACGAAACGATCAACATTGCGGGTGATTGGTACCTTCGAGCCCACTGCCAACTTCGCGATGATCACCGAACGTTTCGAATCGATCGGATCGAAACAGTTGAACTGACAGGCGCAACACACTCGCGGACAGATCCCGGAAATCAGCCATTTACGGTAGGAAACGAAGCTCCGGTTGCCCGGATCGAAATACCCGCCAACGCTCGCTGGATGATCGAACCGCTGCCAGTCGAAATAGTCGAGGATGCCGAAAAATTGGTGATCGATGTGCCAGTTTCGAGCATAGTTTTCTTGGAAAGCCTCATGCTTAGACTTGGGCCTGAAGCTCGAATAGTTAGTGACGGTCCGTTCAAAGATGTGGCTTCGGGCGTGGCCGGACGTCTCCTGCTTCGTTATAAGAAATCCTGAGCCGCGACTAGGGTCCGGCCATGCTTCGACTCCGTTCCCGATGCCGATCAACGGTTGGGCGCGTGGTCCGAAGCCTCTCCAGATCTTTGAACCGAGCCGCATCAATTGGCCCTTATGACCCGCCTGCTCGTCGTTATAAACGGTTTGGGCAAGGTTCAATCATTAACTGGCCTACGGGAAACATGTACGGGGAGCGGTGGATAAGCATCGGTGATGACACGATGATTGCCGGTCAGGTGACCTTGTCGGCGGGCATGATGCCCGGGCAACAAATGATGACTGACCCCGTAGTCATAATCGGGGACCGATGCCTGATAGGACGGGGGAGCGCGATCGTTGGTCACTACCGCATCGATATTGGTGACGACGTTTTTACAGGCATGAATGTGTACATCACTGATCAAAACCATGGATACGAGGACATAGAGGCACCGATCGGCATCCAAGATCCTGAAGATGATCCGGTAGTCATAGGGTCTGGCAGCTGGATTGGATCTGGAGCAGTCGTGTTACCAGGGGCTCGCTTGGGAAAAAATTGCGTGGTGGCTGCTAATTCAGTGGTTAGAGGTGAATTTCCGTCGTATTCAGTTGTCGCCGGTGTCCCCGCGAAAGTGGTTCGGCTCCATAACGGCGCCGGTTGGACGCGCCCCGAGAACTAGGCATCGTCAGAGCCCTGATTCCACCAAATCCACCACCACGGCCCAATGATCGGAGGGGGTCACTCCGGCTATAGGTTCGATCCCCGCGAGAAATGCGGACGAAATGTTTCCGAGTGGGACGGGTCTCGGCCATGACACAAAAACGTAATCAAGTCGCCTCTGAGGCCATGCTGCAGCACTCAGATAGGGGTTGCTCTTCTCCCATGTCCAACCAGGTGAGTCGTTGCACTGGGGCCATGCATCGGTCATGGCTAGACCTTGGACAGGAGTGGGTGCTTCGCCTGTGATCATCCGAATTTCATCTGAGTTCGGCGTCGAGTTGAAATCTCCAGCCAAAACCACTGGGTGTTGTTCGGGAACGTGACGAGCAGCGATTAAGTCGAAGATGGCTGTTATCTGTTCTTGACGGCGTTGACTTTGATCGAACCTGTGATCTAAGTGGGTACAGATGACAGGGATCTCTGCGTCACAGCGGTCAAGTAAAGCTGATAAAGCCCATCTTGCGCCAGGCCCGTCGATAGGGGGCAGTTGAGTAGATTCCGATTCGATGATGGGGTACTTACTCAAGATTGCGTTACCGAAGGAGTAGCCCTTCCACCAACGTTCCGGGGTCCTTACGTAGTGCATGCCTAATGCCATCGCAAGTTCCTTGGCCTGGTCCTCACCAGTCTCGGCACTCCAAACCTCTTGTAAGCACACGACATCAGCTTCGAGGTTCTCTAAACTGCGCAAAATTGCGGCCTGGCGAGGTTCCCAATCTCCGAATCGCCACCACACGTTCCAAGTCACTACTCGCACACAGCCACCGTAACCGGCGCTTGTGGCCTGGGGTTCATGAACGTTGAGAATACGGTAATGACCCCGCGTTCGATCTTTGATTGCGTATCGCCGGGGTATGAGTCGCTGTTCGCTGTCTCATCGTCCCCGTACACTCGTTATAGCGACGTTGAGTGGGTCGTGAGGCCAAACTAGTGAGGAACTGAAGGGAGTAGCTGACGTGACCGAGAATCGGCAACGCACCTCAACCTCAACCTTTGGCGTGTCTCGACGCGAAGGGCATGACGCTTCAGCCTTTTATGCTCGTTTTAGTCCGCCTGTACTCTCCAATGACGAGACGGTTAATTCTGCCCCAGAGCTCGGACATGGTTGTCTGGAAGGCGACTCGCGTGCGATGGACCACCTTCCGGACTCGAGTGTGGCACTGGTCGTCACCTCCCCTCCTTACTTCGTAGGGAAGGAGTATGAGGATGCCCTGGCGGCGGACACCGATGATCGGGTTCCTGCTACTTATTTCGAGTATCTCAGCATGCTTGACTCGGTTTTCGCCGAATGTGTCCGAGTTCTTGAGCCCGGTGGCCGGATTGCGGTCAATGTGGCGAATTTGGGCAGAAAACCGTATCGGAGCCTTTCCGCTGATGTAATCCGAATCTTGGAAGATTTAGGTTTGCTCCTACGGGGCGAGATCATTTGGCAGAAAAGTCGGGGCAGTAGTGGGTCCTGCGCCTGGGGATCGTTTCGTAGCGCTGCCAACCCGGCGCTGCGTGACACCACCGAGCGCATCATTGTGGCTAGCAAAGGCCGTTTTGATCGAGCGAAGTCACCCGCTTCGAGAGCTGAACTTGGGCTTCCGCACCGAAGCACATTACCAACCGACGAGTTTATGGAAGCGACGCTCGACGTATGGGACATGCATGCTGAAAGTGCACGACGGGTTCGGCACCCAGCGCCCTTTCCGGTTGAATTACCCCGTCGGCTCATTGACCTTTACACCTTCGAAGGAGATACCGTCCTCGACCCGTTTATGGGTTCGGGGACAACACTGGTCGCCGCTGTGCTGACTGAGCGGCGTGGTATCGGATACGACTTAGATCCGAGTTATGTTGAAGTGGCCCGTGAGCGAGTCAACGCAGCGCATGCCAGAGTATGGGCGCATAGGCAACCCGCAGGAGAACAACCACCGCTCCCCGAAATTGCGGAAGCGTTGTTGGAAGTCACGGACGAAGAAATCGCCGCTGATGATTTTCAGCGACGGGCTACTCAAGAAGGGAAAAAGGCTCAAGACATAGCGATTGACCTATTAGAGCGCTGCGGTTTTTCCTTGTTGCAGAAAGACGCGAAGGTTCCCCGGGCGGGCGTTCAATACAACTTCAAAGTCGAAGACGCAGGAGGTGCCGAATGGTGGATAGATGTATCGGGCGCATTTACGACAGTGCGTCCTGGGCTTTTACGAATCGATACGGTCTGGAAGACCTTGGGACGCGCTTCAGTTCTAAAGGCACACGATTCCAGGGCTCGCATCGTCGTCCTGACGTCTCACTTGCCTCGGCCAGGCAGCGAGGGGGATAAGGCCCTGCGCGCGGTGGGGCCATACACGGTGTTCGACGCAGTTCCCATGTTCGACGAAGAGGCTGTAGAGCGTTTAACCCGTTATGCCGCAGGTGGCATGACTGAACCCTTACCGGGTTTTTGGAAAGCTAAAGAAATTACATCTGGTCTGAGCTAATGCCCGGAGTTGCGTACGCGGTCGTGAGGTCAGAACCCCCACAAGTTTTCTTAGCCACTGATGTGGACGTATTACATCGAGTGCTTGCTGCTGAACTGGTAGCTCGAACTCCAGCAAATGCTCTAGCTGATAGCGATATGAAGTTCGTTCGGGCAGCTCTTCTAGATGAACGTTGGGGCGATGCTGTGCTTGGTTGGATCGACCTCATGGGTATCGAAGTTGACGTCTATACGCATTTGCACGTGTACACAGCAGATGACCTTCCCGCTGATCTAATTGGTGCTCAGATCCAATTCGCTCCGCTGTTTCGCGAGAGTTGACCCTTCGCCACTTAATCCAACAGTGCGACGAAAAGAACTCGAAGGGCGATCGCAGTTAACGCGAAGCGAAATAAGCGACCGAAAAATACTTCGCTTAGCTGCTTAAGAACGCGGGTTCCACACCAAGTGCCGACAACCACCGACGTCACCCCTACAGCTATCAAACCGAGCTGATCCCCATAGACGAACCCGGTACCTGCAAAAAGAACAATTTTGGCCAGGTGCCCGGAGGTTTGGGCCATTGCGAAAGTCGCGACCATCGCGGTCCGCACGGGGAGTTCACGTCGAAAGACCGGTGCAATCGCGGGACCTGTCACGCCGAACGGAATGTTCAGGAATCCGGCGATCGCTCCAAGTGGGACGAACGAGCGACGGCCACCACCTAAAAGGGAACTGATCTTCGCTAGTCCCTGCGGCCACCAAACAAGAACTAAGGCGAAGAGGGCAACAAAGATTCGCCCTAACGTCACTGGAAATGCGCCGGCGACGAACAGCCCAAGGACGCCAAAGGGCAACAAAAGTAACGAGAACCTAGCTACAACGCCCCAATCAACGTCGCGCCGCAAAATCAGTCCTCTTGACGAATTCGATGCCAGTTGAATTACTGCGTGTATTGGGATTGCCTCGAGAGGATCTAAGAATTGCAGCAAGACCGACAGGAGCAATATTCCGCCACCTAGTCCTGCGACCGCCGTGATCGCCGAACCAAATAGAGCCGCTAAGCCCACGATAAGTAGCTCTACGCCGGACACTACTTCCCTGACTCCAAAGTGTTCTAGGGCCCCAAATGCCGGTCGCAGGAGAGGCTAGGTGGCACTGTACCTAAATGAAGGCATCGAATGTTTAGATACCTAAAAGCCCGGAAATGCTTGACCTAGGGCTCTGGGGAGGGTCAAATAACACTGATGACATTCGCGTGTGCTGCGCGGATGTCCGGCGATGAGGAGACTCGCATGGCCAACATGTCCAAGTCCGATGTGCTTTCCGACGTAGCTGGTAGTGCTGGCTGCACCAAAGCGGACGCAGAGGCGGTTATCGAAGCATTCTTTGGATGCGTGGAAGGCGCTGCGAAAGCGGGTGATGCAGTCGCATGGCCTGGTGTGGGTAAGTTCTCACGCTCAGATCGCGCTGCGCGAATGGGACGGAACCCACAAACTGGAGCGACGATCCACATAAGGGCCAGCAGCAGCGTTAAATTTTCAGCTGCCAAAGCGCTTAAAGATCGAATGAACGGCTGAGGCAACGCCTCAGATAAAACCGAACTTAGATGGGCCGGGTGTGACCCGGCCCATCGTTCGCGTCACAGTGTCGATAATGGCTGGCAGGGTTTCTAGAGGTCGAAAATGGCTTTGAAGAGCTCCGCTGATTTCATGCCGCTCGATTCTCCGGCAGCAGCCAAATCTTCTTCGACCCGTTTTTTAAACGCCTTGATTTGAGTTTCATCCTGGGGATCGTCAATCTTATGTGTGGTGAGAAACTGACTTTTGTGTTCCAGCAACGCCGCAGCTTTGGCCGCCCCCCACCCGTCGGCGTCCTCCGCGTGATCGGGTTCATCGGCCTCAAATAACAACAAAATTTCTGGGCGATGCGGTTGGAGACCATGCTCAGGAAAAAAGAATGGGTCCCTAGCGGCCACTACTCCTTCAATTGCGAGTAATCCAGCATGACGATGATCTGGGTGAAGGCGATATCTCTTCCATGGATCATGGCCGAGGACAACCTGTGGTTTGAGTTCCCGTATCACTTTTGCTACAGCCGACCTGGTGATCAAATCGCTTGTCAGTTCGCCATCTATTTGGTCGAGGAAGACCACCTGGCCTGTAGCTCCAAGACGGGCAGCCGCAGCGCGTTGTTCTGACTTTCGAGTTTCGACCAGGCGCAACTGATCAGCATCGGGATCCCATGTCCCTTTAGATCCATCGGTACAAACAAGGTGATGGACGATCGTTCCGGCTGCTGCCCACTTCGCAAGCGTGGAACCGCATTGAAATTCGGCGTCGTCAGGGTGCGCGGCAATAACTAAAACAGATTTCGATATTGGAAGGTTGCTTCTCATGATGACTGCCCTGGATCGGACATTTCTTGTAATGCGTCAAGATCTTCGGGGGTATCAATATCCCACTGAAGTTCAGGGATCTGCAGCACCTTCAGATTGAGTTTGCAGCTCACAGCTTCGGCCATGTGACGGTAGAGGGACCCCGAACCATATTGAAACTCGAACGCTGTGCCAGTCGGCAGGCTGAGAACGTTTGTGCCTTGCCGATGTCGATCAGGAACGATGGACACTGTATTTGCGCGCGCTATTCCGCCTAACGATTCAGCATGCGGTAGATCCGCGTGAGCGATAATCATGTGGGGATACAGATCTGCTACCTGTGCCGCTGCTTCAGTGATTGCTGGGTTTAAGCCATCCCGTTGGACCCAAACCACTTCGGCTCCCACGGACTGCGCCCAATTGGCGACCTCCCGATCGTTGCAAACAACATAAATCGAAAGATCGCCTGCAGCTTGAACGACGCGTTGAGCCATTGATCGCGCCAAAGTTTCTCTAGCGTCGGCATTTAGGCGTTGGCTCAGACGGTTTTTTGCCTGCCGAAAGTCCTTTATCGGTACAAGTACCACTGTGACTTGGTCATCGAACGCAATCGGGTTTGCCATCAGAAGCGATTCTATTGTTCCTCTTGGCGACACCTTGTGGCGATGGTCGGGCGAATGTCGGTCTCTGCAACTTAGCGCTCTACGCTGACCGTACTGATGAAGATTCTGCGCCGATCTTTCCGCTCTCGCCAAATAAAAGTGCGACGTCAACTTCCGCCTAGCGACTGGGTCCAGCCGTGGTGGATCGAACGCTTCAGGCAACAAACACAAAATCCGGAAATTGAACTCCCTCAATCAAATGACGTAGCGAGGTCTTGGACCCTGACAGGCAACCTTGAGAGCATCTTCAGAGTCGCTGTGGATCCGCGTGGTCTGATATCGGTTCGACCAGGATTTTGGTCACTTGACTGGTGGCTGCGTGTAGATGAAAGTTGGATCTTTCCAGCGCAGCACGGAGCAGTCCGACAGCGTGTTGTTGATGGCGCTCCAGTGGTCGAGACTGTTATTCGAGTTGCAGGTGGTGATGTTATTCATCGCGTGTACGGGGCGAGACTCCAGACTGATTACACCGTGGTTGAGGTAGAAAATCAGGCGTCGAGACCCGTTGCTCTCGGGTTCGCTGTCCGACCATACGACCTTTTGGGTGGCGGGAGAGTTGAACAAATCGAACTCAATAATCAAGTTCTTTCTGTAGATGGCAGGGTTGCCTTTGTATGTGGGCGTACCCCTGGACGACTAATCGTTGGTGCAGGTGGAATCGATCCTGCCGGATCGCTAGACGACGTAATTGCCGGAGATTTCTCGGTCAAATGCGAGGTGGGGATGGCCAGTGCGGCCATCATCGTGCCGCTCGTTCACGGATCGACTTTTCGAGGAGCGATTCCCCTAGAGGACGCGAGCAATCATGAGGTAATTTCTCGGCTTCCATCTGGGCAACAGGTTGCAGCCGGTTGGGGCAACCATGCTGTCAATGCTTGTCGGTTTGTATTGCCTCCAGGGCGCATCAACGATCTATTTGACGCGTCTCGGCAGTCCATCCTTTTAGCTTCCACTGGCGAAGATGTGGATCCCGCCCCGGGTGGCCCTCCCCATAGAGCGGTCGACGAGGCAGCGGTCCTGATGGCGCTGGCAGAGTCGGGTTACCGCGCCACCGTCCGAGAGATACTCATTTCTCGCGCAAAGCGGCAAGACCGACTTGGCGCAGTTACTCATCAAAACCTGGACGTCACAGCAGCAACTATTACCGCTGCGGACCGCGCGTTAGAAATCGCACCTGACCCAGCTTTAGCCCACGCATTATCAGAGTTTGTTGCGGACGGAGCCCGGTGGATGCTCGCGAACCCTGCTGATGGTGTGTCCGAGGCGCTTGTCGCAGCTCGCAACCTGTTAGTGCGCGTAGGTGCGCAAAAAGCCGCCCATGAGCTATCTGAGTTGCTCCCATGGAACGTGGAATCGGATACGCCGGCCGTCGCCTATGGCGAAAATATTGATGTAGTGAAGTTGGCTAGGTCGGCCTTTGAGCTATCAGCAATCGATCCGAGCAAGGCTTTGGCCACTCTTGAAGAACTGGCTTCTTTTGCGTCGCCTACGTTGAACTGGCCCTCGCGCATTAACCCAAGCACGCGAATGGGAACCGGCGGCGCTGGCCATGACCTGTCTGTTACGGCGTGGTTTGTCCGATCAGTGCTCCGTCTTTTGGTAGATGACAGAGAAGACTGCCTCCGCGTTGCAGCGGTATGGCCTAATGAATGGCACGCGCAAGGAGTTGAAGTCCATCGAGTGCCATCGCGTTATGGGTCTGTTTCCTGGGCTGTTCGTTGGCATGGAGACCGCCCAGCGTTGCTGTGGGAAGTGGAAGAAGGCCCTTCCGATTTGGTAGTGAAGGCACCCGGTTTGGATGCAAACTTTCAAGGGGAAGGACCGGTGGGCGAAGAACTGCTCGCGTCAGTGCCGCACCGAAGTGCCCACGCGCCGGAAAACGGTGACGCACCTGACGCTCCCTCTTCCGGGTCTTTCATGTAAGGCGAGATCGCCAAAGAACCTCCACTCGCGGAGTACGGTTCGTTTGTGGCCGTCAGCGATCCGCCAAATTTGAATGAAGAACGCCAATGCTGGGAGCGCGGCGAATCAACCATCGTAGGTGTTGATGAAGTAGGTAAGGGAGCTTGGGCTGGACCGCTCACCGTCGGAGCGGTCGTGTTGGCTTCGAAAGGGCGGGTCAATGGGATCCGAGACTCAAAGATGCTTCGCCCAGCGGCCCGCGAACGGCTCTTCGCCCGAATTCGAGACTGGGCAACGACATGGTCGGTTGGACATGCAAGCGCCCGAGAATGTGACGAATTAGGAATGTCCGATGCGCAACGACTTGCAACTCGCCGGGCTTTAGGTCGACTTTCAGTCACCCCAGATCGCGTGCTGCTCGACGGTAGCTGGAACTACATAGATTGGCTTCCGAGCACCGTGATCGTAAAAGGAGATCAGACCTGCCTTTCGATAGCGGCGGCTTCGATAATGGCCAAGGTCGTTCGCGATCGCATTATGTCGACATCTGCGGCTGACTTCCCTGCTTACGTCTTCGAAAAGAATAAAGGATACCCAGCACCCCAGCACCGTATGGCTCTGGCTGGCTACGGTCCCTGCGTCATTCATCGGAAGAGTTGGGCGTTTATGGATGATTTACCATGGACCGATTCTCCCCGTTATGACCGCTCCAAAATCAACCAAAGCACCTTGTTTGACGCATGACTAGCCCAAATGAGTATCAACGTAATTACTGGCGCAGCCGCCAAGCTTGGGTTGAGCGACAACAGCAAATGGACATGCAACTCAATTCATTTGGCGTCGCAGCTATGGAGGCGCTCGGTGATGTCTCGGGAGCAAATGTTCTAGACGTCGGTTGCGGATGCGGCCACACGACCCTCCAACTACATGAACGAGTTGGCGATGGTCATGTCCTCGGAATCGACATCAGCGAGACGCTACTTGAAGTTGCCCGAACTCGGAGCGGGGGATCGGTTGAGTTCTTAGAGGCAGATGCCCAGGTTGATTCGTTAAGCGGTCCGTACGACGCCGTGTACTCAAGGTTCGGAGTCATGTTTTTTAGCGAACCCGTTGCGGCTTTTGCCAATTTGCGCGCCTCGACTATCAAGTCTGGCCAGTTGAGCTTCGTATGTTGGCAGGGTCCCGAAGAAAACCCCTGGATCACAGTGCCAAATAGAGCAGGGATGGCGCTTGTGGACCTACCGCCTCGGGCACCACAAGCAGCAGATCCTTTTGCCTTTAGCAACCCGGGCGCTGTCGAGGGAATTTTGAGTGAAGCTGGTTGGGAAAACATTGACATACGAAGTTTCCAGACGGAAGTGCCCCTCGGGGGAGGGGTGGATGTGTGTTCCGCTGCGCTGCACGCGTTCGAATTCAGCCCGGTGAAAGCAGCACTTGACTTTGCTCCCACAGTTGATAGCGATGAAGTAATCGATGTAATAGCGAAGGCCTTGGCCCCATATGAGCAAAACGGCATTGTTCGACTACCTGGGGCGGTTTGGGTCGTGACCGCTCAGAATTAGCGGCGCATGACGCCGTCGAGAAAAAGTTAGTCAGTCCGTCCTTTGAGTTCCGACTTTGAGTTCTCGAAATGGACTAGTGGTGTCTATGCCCGGTTCTTTGGGAAGTCCTAAAACGCGTTCACCAACAATATTCCTCATCACTTCGTCTGATCCCCCGGCGATGCGCATTGCAGGTTGGCCGAGTACATAACCTGCCCATGAGAAAGTCCCCCATTCGCCTGTGTCAGCAATCAATCGGGCCTCAAGTACGTCTGAAACAAAATTGCAGGTTGCTTGCATCTGTCGAGTTAGACCCATCTTCGCTAACGACATTTCAGGGCCGGGAGTTTTTCCGGATTTCAGAGCATCTAAAGTTCGTTGGTTTGACCATCCAAGAACTTTTCCGTATATGAAAATGTTCATCAACTGTTGACGACTCAGAGCGTCCTTCTCAAGTCCGAAGTGATTCAGCATCGCACTCAATTTGGTGTAACTGCCCCCGGTACCCCCACTACCTGAACCAATAGAGGCACGTTCGTTCATTAGCGTCGTGAGTGCGACGCTCCAACCCTGGTTAACGTCGCCTAAGCGGTGAGAGTCTGGAACGCGGACATCGTTAAAGAAGACCTCGTTAAAGTTTGCGCCGCCTGTCATTTGACGTAACGGTTTCACTTCGACGCCAGGTGCGTGCATATCAACAACAAACCCGGTTAATCCTTGATGTTTGGGTAGATCAAAGTCCGATCGTGCGATTACCTCTCCCACATCGCTGTATTGAGCACCTGAGGTCCACACTTTTTGTCCGTTGAGGATCCATTCCTCCCCATCTCTGTCGGCCCGCATTTGCAGACTGGCCAAGTCTGATCCAGCTCCTGGCTCTGAGAACAACTGGCAAGAAATCAGATCTGCTCGGTACATCTTCGGTAAAAGGTCAGCGACAACCTCAGGGTTTCCATGAGCAAGAATTGTCGGCGCTACCATGCCCAGACCGATGCCAAAGAAACCGCTATCCGGAACGTCGTACTGGCTTTCTAGATTCGCCCACATACGTTCGAAGCGGCGAGGGTGACCACCTCCGCCAAGTTCAGCCGGACCCGAAATCCAGCCAAAACCTGCATCAAATTTTTTGGCGCGCCACTCCTTTGCAGATGCAAGATCTAGTTGCTCCTTCTCTCGGTCCACCTCCTCAAACATTGCCGCGTTGTCTGGGCCTTCTCCCCAAACGAAAGCTTTCTGCTCAGCCTTGCGAGACCCATGGGTGTCGAGAAAGGCTGCAGCTTTTGCTGTGAATTGTTCTTCGGTCATCTCAGGCATCTGAAATCTCCAGAGCGGTTCAGAAGTGGTGGTTATATTCTCAACCTAGCCCGTGACACGACTACTCTTCATAGTCATGGGTCAACCCGTTCGAGTTGCCGAAAAAATATCTCCCACTAGTCCCGGTATCATCCGGTTCGAAACCAACCGACCACTGACTGGGATGGGTCATCGTTACTACCGCAGCGCGTCAGATGCTTTAAGTGATGAAGATCCGGCTGATGTTCTCGCGGCCCGACTGTTTGAGCGTGGAGGCATTGACTACCTGCACGTTTACGGCAACGTAGCAACAGTCGACCTAGCAAAGGGATACACGTCCGAAGGAATCGTCGACGTCATCACTGGCTTATTCGCCCATTACTAAACTTGAGCTTTTGAGAGGTATCTCCCTTTGATGTTTTGATCGAACATATGTTCGGTTAAAGTTGAAGAGTGACTCGTTCAGCCTCTGTTGTTTCTTCCCTGGGCAAGGTAAACCAACTAGTTGAGCCCATAGTTTTGGCTCGTGACCGAACTTTCCCAATAGTTGATGAATTATCTGGGTTATTTGCGGACAGGGGGATACGGCGAGGATCCACTATTGGAGTTGCTGGGAATGCAGCAGTCAGTCTTGCTGTTGCTTTAAGTGTTGGGGTATCTCGTTCTGGAGGATGGGTGGTAGCAGTTGGGCTTCCATCTGTCGGTTCGCTGGCGGCATCTGAGCTAGGGGCTGAACTTTCAAGGTGGGCGTTCATAGACAGACCTGGCAACCAAGCGGGAGATGTCATACATGCTTTAGCGGCAAGCGTTGATCTGGTTTTGGTTGGCCCTGGCATCAAATTGCGTACTGGTCATGGTCGCAGAATCGTTGCACGCATGCGTGAACGGGGAACTTCAGTCATTGCTGTTGGCAATCCTCACCTTTTCGATTCGCGCGTTGATATCAGTTTGAGAATTAAACAAGCTGCGTGGACTGGTATCGGTAGTGGCCATGGTCGTTTAATTTCTCGCAGGGTAGAGATAGAAGCCACTGGTCGAGGTGCTAACGCGAGCCCTCGCCAACAACTTCTGTGGCTCCCCGATAGGAAAGGTCGATTAAGCATCATCGATCGAAGCGAAGGACCAAGAAATTCATCAAGATCCATACGCGCTGAGAATAGAAAAGTGTTCTCCGAGTTAGCTGAGCCAACTCTCCGGGCTGGTTAGGTCACTTCGGGAATAGCGATGACAGATGCTCGAACATTGGTGCTGGTAATTCCCCATTGGTCAGTAATTGCCGCTGGAGTCGCTTACAACTGCCCTGCAGCTGTAACGCACATGAATCGAGTTGTTGATGCGACCCCTGCTGCAGTTGAGCAGGGGGTCGTAGCAGGCATTCGCCGTCGCGAAGCTCAAAGACTTTGCCCGGATTTAGAAATGATCGACGACGATGAAGCTCGCAATGCCCGTAAGTTTCATTTGATCGTGGCAGCACTTGAGTCGATAACTCCTCGTGTTGAGGTCTCAACAGGCGGGTGGTGTTCGTTTCCAACTCGGGGCCCATCGCGTTATTTCGGTGGTGATGAGACTCTCGCTCAGCTAGTTGCCGAACGAGCCCTGGAGGCTTTACGTAACACGTTGGGTGTGGCTGAGATCCCTAGAGTCATTAGACCCCGAGTTGGCGTAGCTGATAGTCATTTCACAGCGTGTTTGGCAGCTTTCCCCAAAAATTTTCCGCTCA
>DUBN01000054.1:0-72026 GCA_012960315.1 Acidimicrobiia bacterium | reverse complement strand
GTGGACACTCTTGGTAATAAAGAGTCACCGCTGGCTGAGGCTGCGGACCTTGTTGATGTGTTTCGGCGGCTTGGCTTGCGCACGCTTGGTGACGTTGCTTCTTTACCGGCTGACCACTTACTTGCACGGTTCGGTTCGCCTGGATTACTGGCGCACCGGTTATCTCTAGGGGTAGATAGTCGGATTTCGCAAACCCATCTGATTTCAGATGTAGTGATAGAGGAAAGCGAAATTGAACCCCCAGCTGAAGGTACAGAAACAGCTGTGTTCCTCGCGAAAACACTGGCCGATGCAATTCACAAACGTCTATCCAGCGAAGGGTTAGCGTGCGCTCGGATATTGATCGAAGTGGAATCCGAACATGGTGAAACTTGCAGTCGATATTGGCGAAATGAACACCAGTTCACTCCAACAGCTATAACCGACCGGGTTCGTTGGCAGCTTGAAGGATGGTGTCATCCAACAAGTGGCCCTACAGGACGGCTGTCCTTGGTGCGATTGGTAGCCGATGAAGTGGTCCCAGATGATGGTCGCCAGTTAGGGTTTTGGGGAGGAGAAACACCTAGCGACGAGCGCGTAGTGCGATCTTTAGCGCGTATCCAAGGAATGTTGGGCCCAGATGCGGTAACGGTAGTTGAACATCGAGAAGGCCGACGTTTACCAGATATCGAACAGCGAGTTTCGCTGACAGTTACTGGATTCGATCCCGACCGAAGTGTCGCTACGCCTGAGGCAATGGCTGCGCCATGGCCGGGTCGACTACCTGCACCTCTACCCGCCGTAGTTTTCCAACAAGCCCAGCAACTGATTGTGACAGATGCTGACGGACAACCAGTCCGAGTGAATGGCCGAGGCCAAATCGGAGGAGATCCGGCTTATACCCAAGGAGAACTATTGGGATCACATTCGATTGTTGGTTGGGGAGGCCCCTGGTTCCTCGATGAGAGGTGGTGGGATTCTGCTAAGAAACACCGACAGGCAAGATTTCAGTTATTGCTTGCCGATGGAACAGCCCATCTTTGTGTGGTTCAGAGCGAAAAGTGGTGGCTTGAGGCGTCCTATGAGTGACCAAGAACAACACGGTAGTCACCCTTTGCCAAGCGATTATCGACCGTTAACAGACCAGTGCCAAGGTTCACTTGGCAAATTACGGAATCCGTATTTGGCAGCGTTTCGCTTCAACCACCGGTAGCCCGACGTATTACTCCAAAGGGCTCGCCCATTTTGCGTGAAGTCCACCGCCAAACCGCGCTCATGCATTGAGGCCCCAGGTCGCGCAGTTGGTGGACGACATTGGTAAGAAGGCTTGCGGTAAATGGCCCAGTTACTGGTACCACAATGGGCTCGCCTCAAGGAAATTTGCGACGTCGAGCTACGGTACCCGCCTCCACCCAGGCGGATACCGTCCCGGGAAGAGGCCTTCAAAAGAGCGAGGAGTTTGTCGGCGATCGACTCATGGACTCGGATGCCCCAAACTGTCGAGAGTTCAGACCTGTCGAAATTGATGGAAGTCGGGGCACCAGCAATACCCAGCAATCTTCGTTGGCGCGCTTCCTCAGCTTCTCTGCGCTTGCGTTCAGCCTCGAGACGTAAACGTTCTTCTTCAGCTCGCTTCGCTTTTTCGGCCTTAATCACTCGAGACAGATTATTGTTCTCCGCTTCGATTTCTTTTGCCATCTCAGCATCAAGTTCCGCTAAAGCTGCAGCCTCATAGAGACGAACCTCAAGGCGTTCCTCTGCTTCAAGGACGACGCGTGCTTGCAAGCCGACCGCCTCCAAGAGTTGTTCCAGCTGGGCTTCTGCTTCGGACCGAAGTAACTCACGCCGAACAGCGGCTTCATCCAAAGCTTTAGTGGCCACCTGCGTATCGATCTGAAGGGCTCGAAGTCGATCAGAAGTGTTGTTGATGTCTCCGAACGCGGCTCCGATCAACGTCTGCACGCGAGCTGCCTTATAGATATCTCCCGTACGTGCCAAGCCAAAAGATCCCTCAACTGTGGAATCTCGGCCGATGTACGTCTGAAAAGCCAGATCATTAATTTGAGCCCTCAGCGTTGTCTGTTGGTCGGCGAGCTCCACAGATTTACGTTCCGCTGCGGTGACAGCGAGGACCGCTCCCTGTAGCGCTATTTCAGCGCGAGTGACATCGTCTCGTTGTCCAGCGACCAGCAGTTCAAGATCAGCTAAAGCCTGCTCTACCTCGGAGACCTCGGCCGTAGCGGTGTCCATTACCTGAGCGTGGCTAAGAATTTCTTTCTGAAAGACGTCACGTTCTTTTCTGAGTTGCCTCACCTGCTGCTCAAGCGCTGACTTGTCTTTTCTTAACTGAGCACTGCTCTTACCAGCGCCGTTGGCGCTAGGAACAGCAAGAACAGTGCCCATTAGCAATACGGCGATTGCCGATGCAGCGAAGCGAAATGCATGTGGCAGGTCGAAAATCCTTTTTCTTACGGTTGTCGACCAAAGGTACCTATCAATGGTCGGTTTTGGGTATCGCCCTTAACTAAATAATCTCGTCTATAACCGTGTTGGCGAGAATGCCTAGATCCGTAACCTCGAATTCGACTGTGTCACCGTGGGATAACCACACCTGAGGTTCCATAGATCCACCCGTGCCTTCAGGTGAGCCGGTCGCGATTATGTCGCCTGGTTCCAACGGCATTATCTGTGACAGGTACGCGATGATTTCCTGAACGCTAAAGATCATTTCTTTAACACTCGCGTTCTGTCGCTCTTCCCCGTTAACTCGAGTCATCACTGAAAGCTTCGTGGGATCGGGGATTACATCGTTGGTGATAATCCACGGACCACATGACCCTGACCGATAAAAGTTCTTTCCCGCTGCTACAGCATGCCTTTGCCAATCTCGAACCGAACCGTCATTCAAAACTGTGTACCCGGCAACATGCTCCAATGCCTGAGACTCAGAAATGTGTCTGCCTGAACGACCAATTACCACCGCAAGTTCAACTTCATAATCAAGCTGTACTGACGCGATCGGGCGGAGTAATTCGCCGTTGTGAGGAACTAAAGACCCCGGTGGTTTGTTGAAGTACACCGGTTGGTTCGGGGTTTTTACCTCTCCGCCGAGTGGATACTTCTTGTGATAATTGAGACCGGCACAAAGCAAGCGATGTTGATCTGCAATTGGCAAATCAAAAGAAATGGAGTCCCAAGAGTGATCAACCGGCACATTCTCGAAAGCGCGTATGTGGTCCATTTCCCCGATCGCGTCTCTCAAATTAGTTGCTTTCATTCGTTGGCCTAGATTGATCACCCCCTCGGTTGTTCCAATGCCGTAGTGACGTTCATCATTGATTCGAAAACTGAGAAGTCTCACGTTCATGACCCTAGCGATGACGAAGGGCCTGAGGTTGTTGTGGCTAACGTTCCAGTGGTGAGTCCACAAGCTGTGATCTTCGATGTTGGCGGAGTTCTTGTAGGGTCGCCATTTCTTGCTGCTCTGCAATGGGCGAAAGATTGGGACCTTCCCCAAGCAGCGCTAGAAAAGCTGTTCGGGGAATATTCTCGAAGCGTCCAACCGGGTGAACAGCCTCCGATGTGGCACGAAGTGGAATGTGGTCGCGTTTCGCTTGCCGAGTTCGTAGAACATATGGGGCTAATCCTG
Source organism: Acidimicrobiia bacterium (assembly GCA_012960315.1). Taxonomy (GTDB): domain Bacteria; phylum Actinomycetota; class Acidimicrobiia; order Acidimicrobiales; family Poriferisodalaceae; genus UBA2110. Next base: position 68,398 of record DUBN01000054.1, on the reverse strand, counting down.
GGACCTGAATTACCTAAAGGTCACAAAGCCAGAGGGCTGACGGCGTCCGACTTTGACCCATTCGCCGAGGCGGAACCTATTCCGATCATGATCGAACTGGCTGAGGAGATAAGGGACAGCGGTATTCGTACTGCAATTCTTACCAACAATGTCAAAGAGTGGCGGAAGTGGCGAGACCGTATACCGATCGAGCACTTCGATCCGGTGATTGACTCGTGCGAAGTTGGTGTGCGAAAACCCGATCCTGCGATCTATTCGCTTATCTGCAACCGCATGGGTGTAGCTCCCAGCGGTTGCCTCTTTCTTGATGATTACCCCGGAAATGTCGAAGCAGCGTTGGCGGCCGGGTTGGATGCTCTGCAGGTAACCGAAGATTTCGCAACCGCAGCGATCAAGGTTCGAGAGCGTCTCTAATCGTCACGAATCAACCGGACTGGCTCGCCGCCCCCTGCTCTGATCGTGCGTTCGGCGCGTTCAATGTCCGCTCCATGAATGATGCCGACCCACTCCGGAAGCTCTAGGGGAACCTCGGGTCTATCGGTACGTAGAATCAGTCGAGCTTCGACATTGACCTTCCACTCGCGAACTAACTCTGCCCTCTGGCCGCGGATGGAAACGAGGTGAAGCCCACTTGCCGTCGCCGCCAGAACCGAACGTCTTCGGCGCGCAAAATGATCCCATCCCGCTAGCACTGATACGGCTAAAGGTAAAAGAGTTTCCCATAAGGACGCCAGTACAAACCCAGCGGCGCACAGAGCGCATCTCGCTACCAGTTCTCTACGTTGCACAGGTACTAAGCAGGGATCGCTAACTGTGACACCAGCCCGAATCTCCGTGCCTAGGACACGAGATAACAAGGCGCTGTCGGCGAAAGAGCGGCGACTCATGAACGTGCCCGGCCGGCATGCTCATCGAGTTCCTCCCAAGACTGCCTCACTGCGCACACACGCCCGGTGTTCGGTGATGCCATGGTGCAGCGAGTTCGAGTTGCTTGCCCAGTTGCAGTAACGAAATTTCGCCGTGCATCGGACCAACTAACTGGACCCCCACTGGTAGCCCTTTGTCATTCATATGGATGGGGAGCGAAATTGCTGGTTGCCCGGTGATATTGAACTGAGCGGTGAAGAGAAGCATTGCCCGCAACCGTTTGGTGCCTAGCTTGGGGTCCCGAAGCTCTCCGAGTTTTGGCGGTGGCTCAGCTAGGACGGGAGTCAACAAGATGTCGAACTCGTTCCACCACTCCGCCATGCGCCTTGTGTACAAGTTAAACCACTCAACCGAAGCTAAATAGTCGGCTGCCGTGCGGCTTCGCCCGAACTCCACTAGAGCTCTCGTATCAGCCTCCATGTCGTCGGGCTCGAACGTCCTTCCTATCGCTTCGCTCAGCTTGGCCACCGAGTGAGCCTCATTCGATGCCATCACAATCTTGAAGTGTTCAAATAGATCGTCATCAAAAAGGCCGACAGGGTTGTTGGACTCAACTTTGTGACCAAGACCCTCAAGTAGTAGCGCTGTCCTTTCGACGGCGTCTACGCAATCAGAGTGAACTGGCCCCCAGGCTGAACGCGTAGCGAATCCGATTCTTAGTGGACTTGGGTCAATCGAAGAAGCTTCCTCGAATGGCACCGTAGGCATTGGAGCCCAATATGGGTCGCCTGGCCAATGTCGAGAGATCCCATCCAATACTCGTGCACTGTCGCGAATCGTTCGAGTAACAACGCCATCAATCGCTGCACCCGCCCACGATTCTCCGATCTTGGGACCAAATGAAACCCGGCCCCGACTGGGTTTTAGACCCACTAAACCGCATTCCGAAGCGGGAATTCTGATAGACCCCCCACCATCATTTGCATGAGCGATAGGAACGATCCCTGCAGCTACGGCAGCGGCGGACCCGCCACTTGAACCACCGGTCGAATGACTCAAATCCCATGGATTTTTACAGGCCCCATAAGCAGTAGGTTCAGTTGTGATGGTGCCGCCGAACTCAGGTGTGTTGGTTCGACCAAAGTTCACCAGCCCTAAACGATCAAACATCGTCGCTAGATGCGTCGTATGTTCAGCTCGGTAATCCGAATTGCGGAGAGCCACGTTGCCTGCATGGTAAGGATCGCCTTTGGTCATGACGGTCAGATCCTTCGTAAGGAACGGCACTCCCCACAGACTCGCCTCTTTGGGGGCAGACAAGTCAACCATTCGTTGAGCTCTGTCTCGAGCCTGTTCATCCAAACGGTGAATAATCGCGTTTAACTGGGGATTTAGGGTATTGGCGCGGGTGATTGCGTCCTCAAGTAATTCAATCGGCGAGGCCTTACCTGCTTTTATGAGACCTGCGAGTTCGACGCCGTCCATCATCGCGTTTTGCATAGAGGAAAGGTACCCCGAAAGAAGCTTCTGCTCTTGACGAACACCGAACATATGTTCGATCATCTATAGCATGGGCTTTAATAACCCGGCCATGCCATGGCGTGAACTTGAGCAACGGCTTTCAGACCGAGAGCCAGAACTCACCAGTAGTTCTTCTCGTCAGTCAGATCAAAGTGACAGCAAGGCCTGGTCGAGGAGAAGAACTCCTTTTGAATATCATGGCGTTCGTCGCTCTGCGGGAGTTGTCCCGTACGCCGAACTGCATACTCATTCGCACTTCAGCTTCCTTGATGGTGCTTCGAGCCCTGAAGAGTTAGTACTCGAAGCTGCACGACTTGGGTTGGAAACTCTGGCTCTTACTGACCACGGAGGTTTCTACGGTGTCGTGCGTTTCGCAGAAGCTGCTCGAGAAGTTGGCCTTCCTACGGTTTTTGGTGCTGAACTTACTGTCGATGCCTGGCAGCCTGAGGGCAAGTCGGCTCTTGATAGAGACCTTCAGGATCCTTCGCGTGTCGGTACGGCTGACCCACCAGGTAAACGTCTTATCATCTTGGCTCGTCACCCTGATGGGTATGCATCGCTAGCTGCTCTTCTTTCGCAAAGTCAGATGGCAGGGAAAAAAGGCGCGCCGCGTATATCAATGCCCGAGTTACTTAGTGCAGTGGACCGTCATCGTGGAGATTGGGCTTTACTTACTTCAGGACGTCGAGGTTCAGTGCCGGCTGCGTTAAAGGTGGAAGGAATTTCGGGGGCAAAGCGAGAACTTTTCCGACTGGTTGAAGCCGCTGGAAATGACAATGTGTTTGTGGAGTTGTGGCACCATGGCGACCCTTCCGACGACGCTCGTAATGATTATCTGGCAGATTTAGCACGTGAACAAAAAGTTGGGCTGCTTTGCACTAACGGTGTTCACTACGCGACCCCTTCTCGCCGTCACTTGGCTTGGGCGATGTCGGCAATCCGGAGTCGCCGATCTCTTGACCAGATAGATGGCTGGCTTCCAGGACATGGCTCTGCTCATCTACGGTCAGGCTCTGAACAGGCTCGTTGGTTTTCTCGTTATCCCGGAGTTGTCGAAGCAGCAGCGGAACTAGGACGCGAATGCGCCTTTGATTTGTCGCTAGTGGCTCCGAATCTTCCTCCATATCCGTGTCCTAACGGCATGAACGAAATGTCTTACCTGCGCAAAATCGTGCACGAAGGGGCTGAACGTCGATATGGCCCTCAGTTTGCTGAAACAATCGCGGGAGCCTGGCAACAAATTGCCTATGAGCTTGTGTTAATTGAACAACTCGGCTTTCCCGGGTATTTCCTCGTTGTCTGGGACATTGTTTCTTTTTGTCGAACTCGCAACATTCTCTGTCAAGGGAGGGGATCAGCGGCTAATTCTGCTGTCTGCTACGCCCTCGGTATTACCAATGTTGACGCCGTGTCACTTGGATTGTTGTTTGAACGGTTTCTCTCACCGGAGAGAGACGGACCTCCTGATATCGACCTTGATATTGAAAGTAGTAGGCGTGAAGAAGTTATCCAGTATGTATTTGATCGTTATGGCCGTGAACACACAGCGCAGGTCGCCAATGTCATTACATATCGGACTCGATCTGCAATACGTGACGCTGCTCGGGCTTTGGGGTATGCCTCTGGCCAACAGGACGCATGGTCTAAGTCACTTGATCGGCATGAGTCGATTCGGTCTCGTTCTCAACCAGAGGCTGGTGAGCAAGACAGTGACTTCATACCTGAAGATGTTCTCCAGTTGGCTTCTGAGATTGAAAATACACCACGGCATCTAGGTATTCATTCGGGCGGTATGGTGATCTGTGACCGTCCCATAGTCGAAGTTTGCCCAGTTGAGTGGGCGCGAATGGCTAATAGATCAGTATTGCAATGGGATAAGGACGACTGCGCTTCAGTTGGGTTAGTGAAGTTCGATCTGCTCGGCTTGGGGATGTTGTCAGCCCTGCACAACGCCGTTGATCTCATTGCCGGTGGTCATGATGTTGAAGTTGATCTCGGTGCGCTACCTCAAGAAGACGAGGTCTATGAGATGTTGTGCCGAGCTGATTCAATCGGTGTGTTTCAGGTGGAGTCACGAGCGCAGATGGCGACTCTTCCCAGGCTTCGTCCACGTTGCTTTTATGACTTGGTGGTAGAAGTGGCGCTTATTCGTCCGGGTCCTATCCAAGGGGGTTCAGTTCACCCTTACATTCGACGTCGAAACGGAGAAGAAGCTGTTACGTACCTCCACCCACTGCTCAAGCCTGCTCTTTCTAAAACTCTAGGCATTCCTCTTTTCCAGGAACAGCTCATGCAGATGGCGATTGACGTGGCTGGGTTTACTCCCTCAGAGGCTGATGAACTGCGTCAAGCTATGGGTTCTAAACGATCGCGTGAACGAATGGACCGCCTTCGATATCGACTTTACGAAGGCATGTCTGAACGTGGAATTAAGCAAAAGGTCGCCGACCAGATCTGGGAGAAGATGGTTGCTTTTGCCAATTATGGGTTCCCTGAAAGCCATTCGGTGTCATTTGCGCACCTTGTTTACGCTTCGTCTTGGATCAAATATCACTACCCGGCTGCATTTTGCGCAGCCTTGCTTAACTCTCAACCCATGGGTTTCTATTCACCGCACTCCTTAGTGCAAGATGCGCGACGCCATGGTGTGAAGGTCTTGACCCCAGACGTCAACGCTTCGTCAGATAAAGCCACACTTGAAGTTTTCGATGGGTCAGCGAGTGGCGTAGCTGTGCGGCTGGGTTTTGTATCTATTAGAGGGTTCAGCGAAGATTTAGCATTCCAAATTGCCGCTTCTGGACCTTATGAAGATTTAGAGCAACTTTCACGCCGCACGCCGATATCGCAAAAGCAACTTGAGGCGCTGGCCACATCAGGTGCTTTTGCTTGCTTTGGTTTGGAGCGTCGCGAAGCTTTGTGGGCGGTAGGGGCGACTGCCCAGTCTCGTCCGGGGCGCCTCCGCGGCATTGTTACTGGGGCTTCAGCTCCAACTCTGCCAGGGATGTCGTTACAAGAAGAGGCGGTTTCCGATCTGTGGGCGACTGGCGTAGCGCCTAATGGGCACCCAACTCGCTTTCTACGAGAAGAACTTAAGCAAGTAGGTGTAATAACCGCTGAAGAGCTTTCAAGTTGCAACCTTGGCAAGGTGAAGGTGGCAGGCGTCGTCACCCACCGTCAACGTCCAGCCACCGCAGCAGGGATTGTATTCGTCAACCTTGAAGACGAAACAGGCCTGATCAATGTTGTGGTTTCGCGCGGGTGCTGGTTACGGTTCCGGGCCGTCGTTCGTTCTGAGCCTGCGCTTGTAGTACAAGGCAGACTTGAACGGCATGAAGGTGTAACCAATGTGATCGCTGAACGAATCGAGAAACTTGAGATCGAGTCAGGTATACCTAGCCGAGAGTTTCGTTAAACAACTCAGTCTGCGTTAGCCAAGCGGACGCCCGAATGGGCGTTCGTCTTGCCAACTCTCAAGGAAAGCTTCAGCTTTATAACAGGCTGCCATAAAAGCTCCGTCTTCGTGATTAGCGGTCTCTTCAAGCAACGCCAACACAGCGTTAGCCGTTGAGGAACGTAGATCATCGAGACTCGTTTCCTCCGGTGACCACCACATCAGTGTTGGGCCAACTGCGCTCAAGAAATCTGCACCGACCGGGGTATTGTTTCGTCGCAAAATAGCGAGAGCCTTCGAAGAAATCGCCGCTGCAGAAGTGGCAACGACAGGGGTGGTACCCACACTGCCTGCACCTTCGCCAGACATAGCGCCAGGCTTCGAACCTACAAATATGGCATCCACGTCTGACTTCCAGATCTCCCAAGGCTTGCTGGCAGATCCCAAGCTGTCTACGCAGCTCGGACCTGCGTCCATCCATGCATCGGCGAGAGTGGAACTATCAAAATCTCCCACCACACACCCTTTCGCAGTTGAGACTTTGGCGACTTTGCCGCCACGAGTCTCGATTTCTCGTGCAATAGCGAGGCCTGTTTCGTTGAAACCTTCGATAGCAACTCGCCAACCATCGGATGGCTTCGCTAAATAGGACGCGCAGGTCGCCGCCCCCACGGCCACTAATTCTTGCTCGAATGTGACACCGTCTCGATCTTCGCCAGCGACTGGGTTGCGATTGTCGTAACGAAGCACAGGCTCAAGCGATGTCGGGTTGAGTCGTAGACCAGGACTCGTGAGTAATCGATGGGACGAAAACTCATCCGATAGCTCTGAGGCAAGCGCTTCAATAGCGATGTCGGCTTCTTCCGGGGCGACTTTCAGGCCGATGGTCGCGCCACTCTTACGTTGTTCAGTCAACGCAAACAGGTACGTCTGGTGTCGGACCAGCATTTCGGCATTACCAGGTACCAACTTGGCTCCGAGTCGGCTTGGCCCTACGTAGGTATCGGCCCCTGGTAGGTCATAAATGACGAAACCCCGAGTCGATTCGAGTTGCTTAATCTCCACGAATGAATTGTGCCACTTGAGATGCCCTTCGCACGGGTCGCTTCGCTGCAATGTTCGCAGTTGGAACGATAACGTGCTCGTGATTTGTTCCCTCTAAGAGGAATTCGATGCGCTTTTCCGAAGCAATGACGATGGCCGAAGGCGGCGATGGCCGGTTCACTGTCACCTTCGATCGCTCTTGGTGGGTTGTTAATGGGCCTAACGGCGGGATCATTGTGGCGCTCCTGGTTCGGGCTGCTCAGGCTCGCCTAGGAACTCAAAGGTGTGTACGTACCGTTACCACGCACTTCCTAGCGGTTCCGACCGAAGGGTCGGCTGAAATAGAAGTAAGTGTTGACCGACTCGGACGAGTTGCCGGTTTTGCGACGGTTCGAATGGTTCAGGATGGCCGAAACATAGCTACGGCGCTCGTTGCCACCGCCGAGGTGCCATCCTCTTTACACGAGTGGGAACAACGTCGCTTCCCTGACCTTCCTGCTCTCGATGACACGTGGATCATGAGCTCGGAATCAGTGGACGTTCCGCTGCATCGTCGATGGGACCAACGTTGGGGTTTAGGTGTTCCGGGTGTACCGGAAACTTCGACCATAAATGGGGGATACGAGGCAGGTGGTTGGCTTCGGCTGTCGGAACCTGAGATCTATGACGAAGCGGTGCTAGCAGCCATGTCAGATGCGTGGGTTCCAGCGGTAATGGTGCATAGCGGCTTGCCGGTGCACACGCCGACGCTGGAATTAACCGTCCACTTTCGGACTGACCCCAGAACTATTGATTTGTCTGCGGATAGTTATTGTGCGGTGGTGTTTCGTCAGCTATCAGGCCGGGAAGGGTTCCTCGATGAATCGGGAGAAATCTGGTCTCCTGACGGTCAACTGCTAGTCCTTTCGCGCCAGATCGGCATACTGCTCCCAGCGCCTGATGGAGTAACCGGTGAAAGAAAATTCGAACGACTTTGGGCCTGAGCCAGTTCCTCAGTTACGGTCGTGGATGTGAAGCGCTGGTTAATCCCCGCTGTGCTGGTCCCCATGGTCATTGCAGGAGCTTGCCGTGGAGGTTCTGAGCAGCCATCAACTGTCAATAACGAGAATCCCAATAATGAGTCGTGGGTAGAGGGAAAGGCGCTTGCTCCTTTTGATGGCGCTGAGGAAGACCCTGCTATTGGTCAACCGGCTCCATCCGTTAGCGGACTTGATCTTTTGACCGGTGAAAGCGTTCTCGTGGCGCCTTCTGGGCGACCGCTTGTGGTCGCATTTTTTGCCCATTGGTGCCCGCACTGTCAGCGAGAAGTCGCAGTGCTCACAGAATGGCTTTTGGCAAACAAATTGCCAACAACGGTGGACCTCGTTGCCATTTCGACTTTTGAAGCGCCAGAACGCGGAAATCACCCCCCGGCTAAGTGGCTGTCGGACGAAGGTTGGAGACATCCTGTCATTTCAGACACGGCGTCTACGACGATCGCAGAAGCCTTCGGCGCTACGTCTGTTCCGTATTTCGTGTTCATTGAGGCTGATGGAACGGTGGCTTTTCGGATGAGCGGGAACCTCGGTCCCGATCAACTTTCATCGGCCATGAAGCGTTTGGCTGGCACTTCTATTTGATCGCTTAGACATCTAAACCAAAAGGAGTCCCGCCTCGGGGCCAGTCAGGTGCCACCCTAGGGCTATGCCTCGCCTTCCCAAACTGTCGCGCCACTCGGGCCGCGTCCGTAAAGAAGGATCTTATTTTCGAGCTCGGAGATTGGCACGCGGACGGGATCTTCTCGGTCCAGATAGCGTCGGTATACGACAGAGCTTGGTCGCCCTGGGTTTTTGCAGCCTTACAGCGGTAGTGGCCGGGGGATTCCTCGCAGCCATGACGGGCACTCTTGAACGGTATCCCGGTCTTCTGGTGCTGGTTCCGGCAGCGATTGGAATGCGAGGAAATATTTTCGGGGCGCTTGGAAGCCGTCTTGCCACCTCCATTCACGCAGGCACCTTCCGTATGTCGCGTCGGTCCGAGGCTTTAGTGACCCAAAATGTGCTTGCCGCCGGAGTTTTGTCGTTAGTGACAGCGGTGATGCTCGCGTTGCTCGCGAAAGTTCTTTCCCCAATCTTCGGCCTTGATTCTGTAATTGCAGTATCTGACTTAATTGTTCTCTCTGTTGTCGGTTCCCTTCTCTCGTTCTTAATTTTGATTGTTGTCACCCTTGGTCTTGCAGCTCGGTCTGCGCATCGTGGCTGGGATTTAGACGACGTCAATGCTCCGCTTGTCTCGGCGGTGGGTGACGTGGTCACGCTTCCAGCTTTATTTATCTCTAGTTTCCTGCTCGAAATAGATGTACTGACGACGAGTCTTGCGGTGCTTTTCATCCTTTTGGGTTTGTTGAGCCTTTGGTGGAGCCGCCGCAGTTTGTTGACCACTATGCGCCAAGTGCTTTCCGAGTCGCTTCCAATCCTTTTTGCAACTGGGATTCTTTTAGTAATAGCCGGGGTGGTCATCGAACACGAGTTAGCTACCTTTGTCGCTAATCGTGCGGTGCTTGTCCTAGTTCCCGCTTGCCTCGCATCCGCTGGAGCTATTGGCGGGATTCTTTCAGGTCGGCTTTCTTCAAAGTTCCATCTTGGCGTTATCGAACCAACAGCAGTCCCCGGACGCCCAGCGCGACGAGATCTCATAGCAGGATTGGCCTTTGCAGTGCCCGTACTTATCTTCAATGGGTTATTGGCGCACGTTGTGAGCGCCTTATTTGGATTTGAGTCACCGGGATTTGTCTCTCTCCTATGGATTTCGGTGATCGGAGGAAGCATCGCCACGCTGTTAGCGGGAGCGATTGGTTATTACGGCACGGCGCTGGCAGTTCGAGCGGGCGTCGATCCCGATACATACGGCATGCCCCTAGTAACGAGCTCCGTTGACTTGGGAGGGGCAGCTGCGCTGATCCTTACGATCGGTTGGTTTGGTTTGTCATGATCCAACGGAACCTCAAAAAATTATGACTGTGCCATGCTCCCCAACCGAATTTTGTTACTGCACCCCTTCTCTATTGCCTAGCCTGTGAGACACGTCATGGATGACAAACCACGGAATCTTAAGACTCTGCTAGCCGAAGCCAAAGATGCCTCGGAATTAATGGTTGATCTTGCTTACACAGCTTTGTATTTCGACGACGAAGGTATAGCTGAATCAGTCCTCGGTCTCGAAGAGGAAATGTCCGATCTCGTTCACGAGATGCGATCGTTAGCAATGCTTGCGGTTCGACATCCGCGCGAAGTTGACGGGATGAGCTCAGTCCTACAGGTTGTTTCTTCTATCGAACAAATTGCGAACGCGGCAGTCGACATAGCGCAGATCGTTCTCCGACAAATCGGCATACCTCGAGCTCTCGTCGTCGACCTCGCCCAAGCTGCCGAAGTTTCGCACAGACTCGTTGTGGCTGATGGTAGCCATTTAGCGAACCGTCCACTAGCGGACATGGAGTTGCCGATCGTTGTCGGAATGCGCGTAGTGGCTATTCAGCGGGGCAGACGTTGGTTGACCGACGTTGGGGGTGAAGACATTGTGGAGCCTGGGGATGCGCTATTTATGAGGGGCGAGCCCGCAGGCATCGTTCGACTCAGAGAACTGGCAGCGGCTCCACCTTGGGTTCCACCAGAGGCTGACACTTCTGACCTTCTCACCGACCTAGATCGCGCAGTCGACACTCTTGTCGAAATGAAGAACATTTCCGAGACCGCCATTGGTCTTGCTTACTCAGCACTAGTGCTTCAAGATCTCTCCCTCGCTCGAGAAGTGAGAGCGCTGGAAGAGCGCCTCGATGGGATGAAAGTTTCCTTACAGACGTGGGTTCTTCGCGCGGCGGCTGACGACGTGGATCCTTCCCAGCTTCGAGGCTTACTGCATTTGGCCGAGGCAGCTGCAGATATTGGCGATCAGGCACTTCAAATCGTTTCCCTGGTACTTGATCAAGAAGATGTGCATGCAGTCTTAGCGCTTGCTCTAGGCGACACCGACGATGTCGTGGTCCAGGTCCCAGTCGCTCCAGGCTCCACCGCCGACGATGCGACACTGGGTTCACTAGGCCTCGCTGTCGACCCGGGCTATCACGTTCTGGCCGTTCGCAGGGCAACTGGCTACATTTACAATCCACGAAAAACCGTCACGCTGAAAGCTGGAGACGAATTACTTGCGTCGGGTCCCGAAGAAGGCCGAGAACGGCTGGCTGCTTTGTGTGGCTACTCCATCGCAGTGGATGAAGAAACAGGAATGGTTGACTTAACTCCGTCACGCTAAATCGAACGAGTTATAGATGGGCCCAAGGCAAACTGGTTGCTAGCTTGGCTTTGATGTCGCTGTCGATCCTTACAATTCACGCCCACCCGGATGATGAGTCCTCAAAAGGGCCGGGAACTATCAGCTTGTATTCATCGCAAGGCATTCGAACCACATTGGTGTGCTGCACCGGCGGAGAGGTGGGAGATATTCTCAATCCAGCGATGAATCGCGACGAAGTGAAAAAGAATTTGACCTCAGTTCGTCGATCTGAACTTGATTCTGCTGCGGCGATTATTGGCTATGACGAAGTGGTCATGCTCGGTTACCGAGATTCAGGTATGCCCGACAGCGACGACAACAATCACCCGGAAGCCTTCGCCAACGCGGAACCGGATGTCGCAGTAGCTCGGCTCGTCAAAATAATTCGTCGTGTTCGACCTCAGGTAATCATGACCTACCCCGAGGTGCAGAACCGCTACCCGCATCCAGACCACCTTCAGGTCACTGCCATCAGCATCCCAGCTTTTGAGAGGGCCGGAGATCCAGATTGGTACCCCGAGACAGGCCCTCCGCACGAGCCGATAAAGCTCTACGCTCCGATCTGGTCGAAGCAGCGGCTACTGCTAACCCATCAGGCTTTTCTCGATAGTGATCTCAAGTCACCGTTCGATGAAAAATGGTTGTCGGGCAAAGACCGCGATGACCGTATTTCAGCGATGATTCCGGTTGATAACGCAGTGCGGAGAAAAGCTTTGCTTGCTCATGCAACCCAAGTCGATCCCAAATCTCCGTTTTGGTTTGGGTTGCCAGATGAAGTGCAAGATGGAATACATCCTTATGAGGAGTACATGTTGCTTCGCTCACGAATCCCGACCGATGAGATCGAGGACGACCTTTTCGCAGGGCTACGACATCTTGATCCCGCTACAGACTGATGCGGTTCTTAAGTGATGAGTTTGTTTCGAAATGGGGAGCAGGCGACCGCCCTGCATTGGGAAAGGGATCAGGGCTTGTTGTAATCAAAATCGATGGTGGCCCGGACGAGAAAATTTCATTGACTCTCGAGTTCGCCAAAGGCTTGATAGTGAGTGCATACTTAGGTTCGGGGCGCGGTCGGGATCTAGAACTGAAAATTCCCTACGAGCTAGCTGTTGAACTGTTCCTGCGCCGAGCGGACCCTGCCGCGGAATATATGAAGGGCCGGCTCAAAATGAGCGGAGATATGGCGCTGTGGCTCGACTTGTTGCCCGCATGGCGGAAACTCATCACAGATGGTGGAGAGTCGAAACTCGCAGGCGACACGACGTTCTAGTCCGCGGTCCAGCCTAAATGTTCGAAGAAACGTATTAACGGCGTTCCAGCCAAACGTGGTCGGATCTACAAGCGTTGAATTATTGTGCCGGTTCCAAGACCGCCACCACAGCACATCGTCACTAGCCCGAATTCCTTGTCGGAGCGATGTAACTCATGCACGGCTTTGGTCATCAAGATCGAACCAGTGCCACCGAGGGGGTGACCTAGAGCGATAGCCCCTCCATTGGGATTCACGGTCTCCATATCCGGGCTCATTTCCCGCGCCCAAGCCAACACAACTGAAGCAAACGCTTCGTTGATTTCCACTACATCAATGTCGCTCATTGCCATTTTGTTGCGTTCAAGTAAATGATGAGTCGCCTCAATGGGACCTGTCAGCATTAACACAGGGTCACTGCCGACGAGGCACGTGTCGATGACACGGCCAATCGGCTCCAGCCCTTGCTCTCGTGCTTTGTCTGCAGTCATCAAAAGAACAGCTCCGCTGCCATCGCTAATCTGCGACGACGCGCCCGCTGTATGCACGCCATCTTCAAGAACAGGACTGAGTTGGGTAAGAGCTTCAAGAGTGGTCGGGCGGAGCCCGCCGTCCTTGGTTACTCGATGGTGTTCACCAGTAGCGGTTCCCTCGTCATCGAACACCGGAACATCAACTTCGACTATTTGGGTAGCAAAGCGGTCTTCGTCCCAAGCACGAGCGGCATTTTCTTGGCTGCGAAGACCAAACTCGTCGCATTCCTCTCGCGTGATACTCCACTTTTTTGCAAGTAGCTCGGCGCCCTGAAATTGAGTCGTGTACTCGTAGTTCTCTTTGTAGCGAGGGGTCGCCGTAAGTTGGCCCTTCTTATATGAGGAACCCATCGGGTTGCGGGTCATTGACTCAACGCCACATCCGACCGCACTATCGACGACTCCCGACGCCACTAATCCGTAAGCCAACGAGATTGCCTGTTGACTCGAGCCGCATTGAGCGTCGACTGTCGTTGCTGCGACATTCAATGGCATGCCAGCGGCGAGCCACGCTGTGCGCGCGATATTGGCGGTTTGTTCACCCGCTTGGCTTACACAGCCCCCTACTACCTGACCAATCGTCGCCGGGTCGACGCCGCTTCGTTCGATAAGCGCAGTCTGTATTTCGCTAAGGAGGTCAGATGGGTGGATGTTGCTCAATTCGCCGCCGCGTCGGCCAACTGGCGAACGGACAGCTTCAACGATGACGATGTCGGACATATCTTGACCTTAGTCACCCTCGCGAGGTGATACCGAAGGTTGCGCTAAACCACAGCGCGAAACGAGCAAGTCAGGGTAATTCGAGCTGCCTATGTTTTTGAGGTATCGCTACGCGGCGTCTAAATCTATGTCGGGTAATTGTCTCGCTGCGGCAAGAGCAGCTCTTGCTGCGGCTATTCCTTTTCGCCCCAGATAGCGAGTCTGGTTGTTCAGCTTCCGACTTCCAGAAGTTGATCCGCTATTTTTTGGGTGTTCGATGAGTCGGAGTTGCCGGGTCATGGATCAAGTCTGCGACTGGGGTGAGACATCGAGATCTCCGGTTGTAGCTAGGTGCGCTGTTGTCACGTGTCGTGTTGGGCTTGGTGGCTAGTGTCAGGAGGGGACGTCTGATGAACCAAGGAAATGAGGAAGTATGACTGATCGTTACGGCATCACCGTTCCCTTTGATGCTCCTCTTAACGAACAAGCGGATCTCTATCAGGAATTCGCAGACTTGGGTTATACCGATCTTTGGAGTTCCGAAGCCGACGGAACGGATGGGTTCACCCCCCTGATTCTCGCGTCCCAATGGGCTCCCACGTTGCGCCTTGGGATAGCGATCATTCCGGCATACACGAGGGGACCTGCGCTGATGGCGCAACACATTGCTTCAATATGTGAGGCAGCCCCGGGGCGTTTTGTGATGGGAATAGGTTCGTCATCGAATGTCATCGTCGAAAATTGGAATGGGATTCCCTTCGAAGAGCCCTACAAACGAACGCGCGACGTGACTCGTTTTTTGCGGAAAGCTTTAACCGGAGAGAAAGTCTCAGAAAAATACGATGGATTCGAAGTGAACGGTTTCACTCTTCGTCGAGTGCCTCGAGAACAGCCTCCCATTCTGATAGCCGCTCTCCGGCCGGGGATGTTGCGACTTGCTGGAAGGGAAGGGGATGGGGCCATAATCAATTGGCTATCGGCGGAAGACGTCGCGACAGTGAAGCCCTTCGTTGAAGAAGGGGGTGCCCAGAAAGAAATCGTCGCGCGCATCTTTTGTTGCCCGAATCCTGACGCCGAGGTTGTTCGAGCAGAGGCGAAACGAGCCATCGCCGCTTATTTGAATGTCCCGGTATACGCGGATTTTCATCGTTGGCTTGGACGCTCCGAGGATCTCGAAGGAATGTGGAACTATTGGGCGGCCGGTGATCGCAAGGCAGCTCTGGATGCCATTCCTGACAGAGTCGTTGACCAGTTAATTGTGCACGGCACTCCCGAACAATGCCGCGAGCACATTGATCGGTACCACGCCATGGGCGTCACGACGTCTGCCATATCGATCATGCCTTTTGGAGGCATTGATCCAATCGAGGCTGCTAGAGATTTAGCTCCAGCAGCACGTTGAGATACTTCACCTGAATGCAAGAAAATCTGAAAAAGGAGACGGCATGGAACTAGAGACCATCGACTACGAAGTGAGTGATGGAGTAGGACACGTTCGGCTTGCTCGACCTGCTGGCGCTAACGCGGTCAACCCTCAATTCTCTCGCGACTTACGTGACGTGATGCTCGAGATCGAATGGGACGACGCGGTCAAGGCCGTTTCAGTTACTGCAGAGGGCAAAATCTTTTGCGCCGGGGGAGACCTAAAGGAGTTCAATCAAGCGGGAGCGGGCTTACCTAAACTTACTAGCCGGATGCTCACCGACTTCCACGGCGGCATATACAAAATGAACCGTATGCCGAAACCTTTCGTGGCTGGCGTGAACGGCGCTGCAGGGGGAGCCGGGCTCTCGATCGTGAGCGCATTCGACTTAGTCGTCGCCGGCGAGTCCGCGAAATTCACGATGGCATACACGAGAGCTGGCGTCACCCCTGATGGCACATCCACTTATTTCGTCGCCCGCCATATTGGAGTCCGACGAATGTTGGACCTCACTCTTACTAATCGCGTGCTTTCCGCCGAAGAGGCTGAAGCTTGGGGTTTAGTGAATCGAGTAGTGCCAGATGATGAGGTCGATACCGTGACCGCCGAACTCGCACAATCTTTAGCTGATGGCCCTTCTTGGGCGCTTGGTCACGCAAAACAGATCGTTTACGCGGGTTTTGATAGCCCACTCGAACAAGCGGGCGAGCTTGAAGGAGTGACCATTGCCGCCGCGATGGGAACCCACGATGGGCGGGAAGGAATAGCGGCCTTCGTGGAGAAGCGAAGCCCGAACTTCATCGGCGAATAGTGCGACTTTTGACTTAAATTCTTTGGTTGGCTGCGCTGATCCAACGGTCAACTAAAAATCCGCCGAGCGGGAGCGCGCCGAGTGCCATGGCCGCTAACGCGCGATAGAAGCTCCAACGCATATGCGAAAACCAACGGAAGAGCGCCGCCATATATATCAGGTAAAGAACACCGTGGATGGGGCCCACAACGGTTACACCTGTTTCGTAAGACGCCCCGTATTTCAATGCGGTCGCGACGAGAAGGAGTAGATAACTAGCCGCCTCTAGTCGCGACACCAGATGCAAAATTCGATACATGGGTACAGTTTTGCGTACCGTGCCTCTTGTGGCACCGCTTGTGGGTATTACTGGTCGAACTTCTTTGGGAGCTGTTCTGGCGCCCGGAGGCCTTCATCTCTCCGATAGCCCGGTGGATTGGTTCTTTGGTGAGTATGCGCGTCGTGTTCGCGAAGCTGGCGGTTTGCCTATGGAGTTACCGATGATTGATGATCCGGTTTCTTTTGTTGAACGGCTCGACGCCGTACTGCTCACTGGAGGGGGCGACGTGGATCCCGAACGCTGGAAAGGCCCTAGCGATAGTTCAGTGATGGTTTCGGCGGAACGTGACGAATTCGAATTCGCGTTGCTTGAGGCCGCGCTGGAAGCCGGGGTACCTGTTTTGGGTATCTGCCGCGGCCTTCAAGTCATCAATGTGTTTTTGGGTGGCACCCTGGTGCCTCATCTTGAGTGGGCCGAAGGTGATGGTCACTCGAAGCGAACTCGAGATCGTACCGAGCGTCGCCATCGCGTCGACTGTGACCCCGGCAGTATGTTGCACCACTTGTATGGGCCAACAATGATGGTTAACTCGTTCCATCATCAAGCTGTAGATCAGCCTGGGACAGCGCTACAGATAACAGCGCGGTCCGAGGATGGAACAGTTGAGGGGGTCGAACATGAAAGCGGCAAGGTGCTTGGTGTCCAATGGCACCCAGAAATGTTGGCCGAACTTGAGCCAGTCTTCGGTTGGCTTGTTGGCGTTGCTAGCGAATGAGCAGAACTGTCAAACAGGTCACACCACACCGCGTTCTCGGAGCAGCTCAATCTCAGACGGGTTGAGATTGAGGAACTCGCCGTAGACGGTTTCGTTGTCCTCGCCGACGGCGTGGAAGAGGTCGAGTTGGCGCAGCGTTGAACCGTGAAATCGAAGAGGACTGTGGGGGAGAGGTATCTCTCCGAGGGTGGGATGGTCAACCCACTGTAAGAATTGCCGCTCAATTAGGTGGGGGTCTTTGACTACTTCGTCTACGCTCCGAACTATGGCGATGGGAACTCCAGCCGCTGCGAGTGACGCAGCGACGTCTTGTTTCGACCTTTGGCGAGTCCACTCTTCAACAAGTTCATCGACAGCGCTCATGTGTTCGGCCCGGTCCGTGTTCTGACGAAATCGTGGATCTTCTAGTAGATCTGTTCTGTCGATCACTTCGAGGACTGAGCGCCAGTGTCGATTGGTAACAGAAATCAATGCGACGTGGCCGTTGGAACATTGGTACACGTCATAGGGGGCCACACCCATAGCCGCGTGTTTGTTTCCAGTTCGAGGGGCTGTCCCAGTCTGGTGCCATGAAAGCATGTTTGAGCAAAGCGTGTGATAGGCCGCTTCAGCCATTGACGTTTCAACTAACCGACCCTCGCCCGTTCGTTCGACGTCTAACAGTGCCGTGACGATTGCCCCGTAGAGATGAGCGCCACCCAAGAAATCAACGAACGCTACGCCGGCTTTAACAGGCGGCTGGTCGGGGTGTCCAGTGACGCTCATGGGGCCCATATGAGCTTGCACCGTTATGTCCATGGCAGTTTGAGCCGAGTCGGGGCCACTCAGCCCGAAGCCAGATGCATGGGCAAAAACCAGTCTCGGGTTGACCTTCCAGAGTGACTCAGCATCAATCTGCAACTTCTCAGGAACTCCTGGGGCGTAGTTGACGAGAACGACGTCCGCTGCCTCCACTAAGCCAAGGAACATTTCGTGTCCCTGAACGGACTTGAGGTCTAGCGTGACTGCCTCTTTAGAAGAGTTCAATGTTGCATAAGGGAGAGAATCACCTCTTGCCCTCAGCGGTTCGCCTCGAGTCTGCTCCACTTTGATGACGCGAGCGCCCGCCATCGCGAGGAGAAAGCCGGCATATGGCCCTTGATATATCTGACCTAAGTCGAGGACGGTGACTCCGTGCAGCGGGAGAGAGCGATTGTTGGCATTCACTTGAAGCTGCCACCAAGAATGTCCCGAGCCATGATTAGTCGTTGAACTTCGCTAGGACCTTCACCAATTCGCCGGATTCGTAACTCGCGGTACCAACGCTCAAGGGGTAAATCTTTCGTGACTCCAATCCCACCGTGGATTTGGATGCATCTATCAACAACCCGGCTGCTCGCCTCGCTCGCGATCAGTTTTGCCATAGCGGCTTCGGTGCGAAACCGCTCTCCACTATCTGCCTTTTGCGCCGCTTCCAAGACGCAATACCGGGCGTGTCGGATATCGATCTCGTTGTCAACGATCATCCATTGGATTGCTTGCTTCTCGGCTAGCGCGGAGCCAAATGCGTCGCGATTCTTTGCCCAGTCAATTGCCATTTCTTGGGCACGAATCGCTGGCCCGATACAGCCAGCGGCATAAGGAATCCGCTGTCGGCTCAGCCGATCATTCGCGATGGCAAAGCCTCCGTTGACTTCTCCAAGAATATTTTCTTGAGGAACCCGCAATTCTTCGAACTGCAACTCGGTCGCGTAATGGGTGGCCCGCAAGGTATGGACCACTCGGCGGACGTGGAAGCCCGGAGTGTCAGTATCAATAATAAAAGCGGTGACACCGTTGCGTCCCGGGTCGTCGGATGTGCGCGCAAACACAAGCGCATAATCAGCTTTGTCTGCGCCGGAAATATAAAGCTTTGAGCCGTTGAGGACCCATTCATCGCCATCCTGAAAGCCTCGGGTTTGAATCGCGCGAGCTGGATCAGAACCTCCCGAGGGTTCGGTCAGTGCAAAGCAACCCTTCTTCTCGCCCCGCAGCGTCGGGTAGAGCCACCGCTCTTTTTGGGTCTCGGTAGCTTCATATAACTGAGCAAGGCCTGCTCCACCGAAGACTCCGTAACATGGGTTGTACAAGCCGGCCCGGTGTTGAGACATTTCGATTGCCATCAACGCGCGCGTTGTGGTGTTAAGACCGGGACCGCCGTATTCCTCAGGAATGTCAAGCCCGTAGAAGCCCATTGACCGAGTCATTGTTGTAAGTCGGTCCTGGTCATCTGGAGCTAGTGAACCCGCGTCGGGATCAAGCTCATCCTCCAACGGGACGATCTCGGTTTGGACGAAACGTCTCGTCGTATCGACGATCATTTGCTGTTCTTCGTTAAGTCTGAAATCCATCTCGGTCTCTCAGTTGGGGGATAATCGGCCCACTCGGCCCTCTTCATCTCTTTGATGGTCAGGGAGTTGGCCGTGGTCATGTAAATGCAGCATCAAGAGTTCGTCCCAGCGACTCCGGTAGTTGGAGGTGAATTCGTATCGAAAGAGCGTTGCTTTCTTGCCGTGCAACCGGATTTCGTGTTCGAGAGCACTTCGTATACCGAAAGGATGTCTTGCGCCGGCATAACCCACTGACAAAACGTTGCCGTCGCCATCAGCGACCTGGTACACGCCTAGCTGGGCTTGTAAAGATGACACGGAGTCGCTATCAAGACGCTCCCAAGGTTTGTCGAGCCGTATACCCATTTCAGTCCTGGTTGCCGAGTAGTTCCGGTATTCCCTGGCCCATTAAATTCTCAAAGTTCGTTCGAAAAAACCGGTCCTGTGTCTCCATAGAAAGAGTTTCGACCTCTGTGTCGAAGCGTCGTAGGGGATTTCGTCCCCCTTCGACGTGGGGGAAATCTGAACTGAACATACAAATTTCCTTTCCGGTGTTTTCGATGATCCACTTAGTTGGTTCGGTCGGGAAAGGCGTGACTCTCACTTGCCGTCGCACGTACTCAGAAGGCCGCAAACTCAGATTTTTCAACCGTTGCTCGTGCCGTTCAAAAGCATCGAATGCTGCCTCGAGTTGGCGCATAAACGAAGGCAACCAAGCTGCGCCAAGCTCAATCACGCCGATCTTCAGTTCGGGAAACCGTTCCAAGACGCCATCGAAAACCAACGTAGAAAGTGCCTGAATGGGCGGCGAGGAGATCGCCATATAAGACACTGATCGGAAGTTCTCGCCGCCACCATGAAAGTCTGGCTCAGGTGGTTGACCGTTGTTGCGGTGCTGGGGCGGCATCACCAATTCCGGAGTTGCTACGTGCATCACGACCGGTACGCCTGCCTCTTGAGCTTGAGCCCAGACGTTGTCGAACGCGACGTGGCTGTGCGCATGATTCTTCGGCATGCGGTTCGGTATCAAGAGAGCAGAAGCGCCCTCCTCGAGTGCCTCTGTAGCGCAGGGAGCTGCTCGATCTAGATCCTGCAGAGGAATGTAGGCAACCGGAAGAAGGCGAGGATCATCACTACAAAAAGATATTTGCGTTCGGTTTGCCGCAGAAGCTGTTTCGTAGGTAAGTCTTGCTGGCGCATCATGCTCCATTACCTCTAGGAGAGTATTGGGCATGGTTGGGAAGACGAGTTGGCTTGCGAAACCCATGTGGGTTAGAGCCTCGCTGCGATCTGCGGCGTCCCAAGCCCCATGGGCTCGGTAGTTTTTTCGCAACATGATTTCTGCTTCGGCTGCCGCCCGAAATTCTGGATCCGTCTGGAGTGATCGGCAATGATCAATTTCTTTGAAAATTGGTGTCTGTTCGCTTATCGAGAAATTTTCCTGTGCGTATTCTCGAACCTCACGAGACGCGAATTCATCGAGCCATTCTGGCGGCTCCATAGTGTGCGAATCGGCATCGTGAATAACTCGGTCTTCGACGTACGGCACGACTGGCTCCTCCACGTAATGACCGAATCGTAGTGGTGTCGAGTATCTACGTGTCGAAAGCTAGTTGTCGTGGAGCGCTTTGTTGATGCCTTCCCACTTTGCGGGATCAAGAACTCGCATTTCGATTGCGCCAGACGTGCTGTTACGTATCAGCAGCATGCCTGACTTTCCGGATAGATCTTTGCCTTTGACAATGGAGCCGTCGGGAAGGGTGACACGACTGCCGGCTGTCACGTAGCAGCCGGCCTCTACCGTGCAGTTGTCCCCGAGAGAGATTCCGATACCTGAATTTGCTCCTAAAAGACAATTTTCGCCCACGACGATGGTTTCTTTGCCGCCCCCTGACAGGGTGCCCATTATGGACGCGCTACCTCCGAGGTCGCTGTTCGCGCCCACGACCACACCGGCGCTGATTCGACCTTCGACCATTGAAGGGCCCAAAGTTCCAGCATTGAAGTTACAAAAGCCTTCGTGCATGACCGTAGTTCCGTCCGCAAGGTGCGCTCCCAGTCTTACCCGATCAGCATCCGCAATTCGCACACCTGATGGAATGACGTAATCGGTCATCCGAGGGAATTTGTCCAAGGAAGTTACTGAAATGCTGATGCCCCTGGAAGCAGCCTGGGCTTGAAGATAACCCACGCGTTCGGGTAGGACGGGCCCGGCGTTCGTCCATGCGCAGTTGGTCATCAAGCCGAAGATCCCGTCTAAATTTGCGCCGTGCGGACGGATCTCGCGCCGACTTAAGAGATGGAGACGCAGATAAGCGTCAGCTAGATCGACAGCTGGTGCGTTGAGATCTTCGATCGTCTTTTCAATCCGTTGGCCTCGGATAATGCCGAGCTGTTCGGCCAGACAAGATCTCGCGGGCTCTACTTCTTCTCCGGGATACCAGACGTCCAGTTGGGTGCCCGTCTCGACATCTATGTAGCTATGGCCAGTGGCGGTAATGCGCATAGTTACATTTTCGCAGTGCTGAGGGCAGATCCCAAGCCGGTTTCGATTTAATGGTTGAATTCGTCGAGATCTAGACACGTTTGGGCCGGATAAACATTTCTTCTATCAATAGTGAGTTGCCGCTTTCAGTAGCCACGAGTGCGGTCTAAGGCGTAAGTTCTCGGCTATGAAGACATCTGTCTGCGAAATGCTTGGCGTGGATGTTCCTATCCTCGCGTTTACTCACTGTCGCGATGTGGTTGCTGCTGTGACCAAGGCGGGCGGCTTCGGCGTGCTCGGTGCCGCAGGGCACACACCAGAGCAGCTCGATATCGATTTGCAGTGGATCCGAGACGAGGTCGGCGAGAAACCGTTCGGTGTCGACATTATCGTTCCCGCGAAATATGAGGGTTCGTCGGAAGGTGGGAAATCGTTACGTGAGTTGACTGAGATGATTCCGCAAGGTCATAAAGATTTCGTCGAAGACATGATGGAACGCTACGCCGTTCCACCGCTACCGAAAAATGATGATCAGGAGGGTCGCGGAGGCTTACCTGTCGATTCGGAACCGCCGATGACATACGCCCAAGCGGTGCCTCTTATGGACGTCGCGTTTTCACATCCAATCAAACTCATCGTGAATGCTTTAGGACCACCACCACCGGACATGATTGAGCGGGCCCACGCCGGCGGTGTCCTTGTCGGCGCGCTGGCCGGAAAGAAGTCACATGCCGTGCGTCACGTTGCAGCTGGCGTTGACATCATCATTGCCCAAGGCCACGAAGCTGGTGGTCACACCGGAGAGATCGGCACAATGGTTTTAGTGCCTGAAATCGTTGACGCAGTTGCTCCGACTCCGGTGCTCGCGGCTGGTGGAATCGGAAGCGGACGCCAAGTAGCGGCTTCACTTGCATTGGGAGCACAAGGTGTCTGGTGTGGGTCAGTCTGGCTCACTACTCAGGAAGCTGAAACTCACCCCATCGTCAAAGAGAAGTTCTTAACAGCGACCTCCTCGGACACCTTGCGCTCTAGGTCACGGACCGGTAAACCCGCTCGTCAGCTCCGTTCAGCCTGGACAGATGAGTGGGAGGGAGAATCTTCACCCGGCACTTTGCCAATGCCGCTCCAACCGATGTTGATTGCTCAGGCGAGCCGGAGAGTTGACCGCGCAGCGACCAATCCTGAGAACCGAGGCGCTGTGGAACTCGCAAACTATTTTGTGGGTCAGATAGTGGGATCCATGAATGAGTCAATTTCTGCAACGCGGGTAGTTGAGGACATGATTACCGAATACCTCGACGTAATGGATCGCTTCGAGCAGCTCAACACGTGAGTCGCTCTCGAATCACTTGCGTGCCTGATGTCGGGGACGCCGAAGGTTAGGGGGATCATATGGAAACAATGACCGAACGCGTGGCGGTGGTGACCGGTGCTGGATCAGGCATTGGTAAAGCGCTCGCTGTCGCCTTTGCCAATGAGGGAGCAAAAGTTGTACTCGCAGACGTTGAGGAGGAGGCACTTGAAGCAGCACGACTAGAAGTGGCGGCACTCGGCGTACCCGCCCTCGCAGTGAAAACAGATGTCACGAACTCCGACTCCGTCGCCGCATTATGCGCCATGACGCTTGAAACTTTTGGTGGCGTCAACATTCTTTGCAACAACGCGGGAGTTGGCGGAGGCGGCCTTGTCAAGAATCTGCAATTAGTGGATTGGAAATGGGTCATTGACGTTTCCCTGTGGGGAGTCATCCACGGGCTCCATCACTTCTTGCCTCACCTGATTGAGGCTGAAGAAAGCCACGTGATGAGTACTGCATCGGTGGCAGGACTAATGGCCGTTCCAGGGCTTGCTCCTTACAACGCTGCGAAATTTGGGGTTGTGGCTGTTATGGAAACTTTGCATCACGAAATGGCTCGAGACGCGGAATTAGATGTTGGCGTTTCAGTTCTTTGTCCTGGCGTGGTCAAAACGAACATCGCGACAGCGCAAAGAAATCGTCCTACGCATCTTCAACGCGAACGAGCCAAACCCGTGAGCGAAAGTGCTCGGGCCCCCGACGAAGCTCGGCTTCGCAACGCCGCAATTGCGGCCGCATTAGAAAAGGGAATGGCCCCGAGTGATGTTGCATCTCAGGTTGTGGACGCCATGTACCAACGAAGGTTCTGGGTGTTGAGTCACCCGGAATTACTCGCCGAGGTAGAGCATCGCAACCAACAGCTAGCAAATTTGGAGAATCCGACATTAATTTCGAGCTTCACCGATTAATCGGAATTGATCGCCTACATCGTGAAACGCAGGTTTCTCGCTGCGTGCGCCCCTATAACTTTATCTCCGGACCAGGTGATCTGACCATCCGCAATAGGAATCTCAGGATCGATGCGACCACATGCCTGATTCATGAACGCCATTGAGTCGCAGTGGAGAGTGACCGATGGATTGCTCAACATTTCTGTTTCGGAAGCGCGACCCTCAACAGCGACATAGATGTCGCGATTTACCGCTCCAGTGATGTCGAAATGAATTGACTGTCCTTCCGTCAAACCGATTTTCTTACCCGCTATGTACCCGATGGACAGGTGGACTTCGTTTAACGCCATTTCCGCTGTCGGCCCACCGTTGTAGGTTTCCATGCCAAGAGGAATCCGACAGTCGCGTTCGTGCATCCAAAAGTCGAACTCGCGAATCGCCATAAAGCGCCCGTAAGTACCTGGGCCTACCGGCGTGATGCTGGCCGTGTCGAAGTCCTCGTCGGTAGTTTCGGCCAGGTTTGCCCGTCTAACGGCGAAAGTGCTTTGCATGTGAGCAACTAGATCGTTCTCGGACATATTCAGTGCCGCGCTCACGTAACCCTCAACGTCTTGGAACGGCGGGGGATTGTCTTGTCCGCTCGGCATCCAGTTCGACAACACTTGCTCAACCGAGACCATGTGAGCAGCTACGCCTTTAATGCTCCATTCAGGGCACAACGACTGTGTGTTCCACTGCGGGCTATCAAGATTGCTGAAAAAATCCACGACGCTGGTCCAACATGCGTCAAGGTTGTTGATGGTGAGTTCGCGCTGGCTCATAGGCCAACCGTAGCGGCGATCGCTGCAACCTTGGGCAGTCTGCGTGCCATGCTTTGTCAAATTAAGGAAGACCCTTAAGGCAGCATTTAGTGAACACCCCGAAGACTGAACGCTTGGAATAACTAGATGAACTCTCCTCAAATAACGCTGGTGGGTGCCTACGGCTCACCGTATTCCATCAAAATGCGGGCCGTACTTCGCTACCGACACATCGCACACCGGTGGATAGTGCGGAGCTCTAGCCAAGACCGAGGTCTTCCCGAAGCACCAGTCGCGATTATTCCCGTCCTTGTTTTTCATGATGAAGACGGGGGTTATTCAGAGGCCATGGTGGATTCGTCGCCGCAAATCATGCGCTTAGAAGATGTGTACCAAGGCCGGAGTTTGTTGCCTACCGACCCCGTGGTCGCTTTTTTGGATCATGTGATCGAGGATTATGGCGATGAGTGGGTAACGAAGATGATGTATCACTACCGATGGCACCATTTATATCCCGACGCGATCGCAAAAGCCGGCAGCATGCTGCCGTTGATGTCCAACAATCAGATGGATCCTGATCAGCATCATCAGATGAAGTCATTCATCACCGACAGGCAGACGAATCGAGCAGCCTTGGTGGGATCAACTGAGCAAAACCGGCCCATAATCGAAGAGAGCTTCACTCGGCTACTGAGGATTATGGAGAAGCATTTGACCGACCACCAGTTCCTTCTCGGAGATCGGCCGGGTCGTGGCGACTTTGGAATATTTGGTCAGTTCAGCCAATTGTGTTTTTGGGAACCCGATTCGGCGCTAATAGCGGCCTCGCAGAGCCCGCGCAGCATCATTTGGGCATATCAGGTCGACGACCTGTCTTCTCATGACGTGGGCGGAGACCAAGGGTGGTTTACGCGTCAAAACCTGCCGACAACATTTCATGATCTGCTCTGTGAAATAGGGCAGACTTATGCACCCTTTATGGTCGCCAACGACAGAGCGTTTGCTTATGAAGAGGAAGAAGTTATTTGTTCGATTCAAGGAGCTGAATACCGTCAAGCTCCATTTTCTTATCAACGCAAGTGCTTGGTATGGCTGCGTGAGACCTTCGCAAGCCTTTCGTCTAAGGACCAAGAGTCGGTGAGACAACTGATAGAGGGAACTGGTTGTGAAGTCCTGGTCGCGGACGAGCGTGATTAAAGCAATCGTCTTTGACAAGGACGGCACCTTGCTTGACTTTGAAGCAACATGGAACGAAGCGGTCGGCGCGGCTTTCGACCAGATAAGTGATGTACATGCCCGTGAGACCTCCGCCGATATGTTCGGCTATGACCTGGCCTCGCGAACAGTGTTGCCCCATTCGCCTTTCGTCAGCGAGAGCAACGATGTTGTGATGGGTCTTGTTAATGATCTCATTGATGTAGAAACCTTTGAGCGCACCATTAATCAAGTTTCAAGATTGAATGTCGTCTCGAGTCGCGAAGCCACCGCGACACTTAAAACACTGGTGGCAAACGGGGTGAAGCTCGCTATAGCCACCAACGACTCTGAAGCGGTAGCGCGTCACCATGTGAACGCCCTCGGATGGACCCAACTGTTTACATCCGTGAAAGGGTACGACTCGGGTCATGGAGCGAAACCCAGTCCTGGCATGATCCTGGCGGCCGTCGAAGAATGTGGCGCGACTCAAGACAGTTACTTGATGGTCGGTGATTCGGTCCACGACATCCTCGCGGGCCAAGCAGCAGGCGCGATCACGGTTGCGATCGGAAATCACCGTGGAGCATTGAGTCGCGCTGACCACACGATTAAGGAGATGACCGACTTGATCGCTTTAGTGAAATTTCTTCAACAACAGGAAACGAATGACTCAACCAACTTCGCTTCTGATACGACCGTGAATGACATCTAGCTGTTCGATCATCGCATCAACCGACCGCGCACCAGCCTGAAAAATCCCTGTCGCGTTTACTGATGTCCACTCAAACCCCATAGCGCGAACCACAGCGGCCCGCTCCGCTACAGCGTCGAGATCGGCGTAGAAGACTTTGTCCTCGTCGGTACGTGGTGGAGGTTGCAACATGAGTTGGAAGCCGATTTCGTTCGCGCCTCGACCGAGTTCCTCGGCTTGATGTCGTATGTTTTCGACGCACAACAAGGCTTGTTCGTCCGTAACCCCTGAGGCCATCCATCCGTCTGCCTTTTCGGCTGTTCTTCTCAAAGCCGCAGGGCTATCTCCCCCCACCCATATCGGGAGCCCGGCTCCTTGAGGCGAAACCGGTTCCATGCCCATGTCGTGAGAGTCGTAATAGCTCCCACGAAATGCGATACGGCCACCTGACCAGTAACTTCTCAAGAGATCAATCGCTTCATCCATACGCTTTCCCCGATTAGAGAAATTCTCTTCGAGAGCGTCGTACTCGCTATCTTGCCAGCCGACGCCGATGCCTAATCGAACGCGCCCGTTAGAGAGTGTGTCTAAGGTGCTGATTTGCTTCGCTACCAGCACGGGTTGACGTTGAGGTAAGACGAGCACCTCTGTCGAGAGCGATACTCGAGTAGTGACAGCGGCAACGTTTGAGAGCAACATCAACGCTTCCAGAATGGGCATCTCTGCCGAATAAATGGTCCGGCGACCTTCTCCTGGGTGACCCATAACAACGTGATCGAATGCCGCGATCTCGTCGTAACCGATTTCTTCGATAGCTGTCGCTAAGGCGAGAACTTTCTCGGGTCCTTCCCGGTAGGCCACTGAAGGAAAATCGACGGCTATCTTCATCTACCGTTCCTCTAATCTGACGAGGGCTTTGGCGGGCATCAGAATTGTTCCGTCAGCTTTTCGTTCGAAAATCTCAAGTTCGACTATCGACTCGAGTGTGTCAAGAGCTACGACTGTGCCTGAGAATTGAACCTCTTCATCGACAAAGGCGCTGGCGCGGTTTTGCCATTCGATGGATATCAGCCGAGCCTTGGGACCGGCCCAATCGGTCACGAATTGAGTAAGCCACGAACCTTGAAGTGGTCCGTGAACGACAGTGTCATGGTGGCCTTCGTGATGTGCATAACCGCGGTCGTAGTGAATGCGATGTGGGTTGAAGCTTGCAGCGCTGTACAAGAAAAGTTCGGCTTCGTTGGCTTTTTTGCGCATTACGGGCAGTTGATCACCGACGCTTATTGACCCAGAACTCGGATATTTGTTCATCGAGCAATACCAATCTGCCGCGACCTCGCGACCACTTGTTCGTCTTGGTTCACGAAGGTTGTTTCGCGAACGAGCCGAACGAAGGGACCCTTGCTTCCTTCTTTTTGGTCGAGATCTGCGAGCCGCGTGGTGGCTGTGATCTCGTCACCGACACAAACCGGTTCAATGAAATCCCATTCTTCTCCACCGAACATCATCCTCGACACTTCCAGGTGAATGCTCGTGGCGTCTTGATATAGCCCGTCTTCGCGAAGCATTTGTGCCGACTTAGGGGGCACGAGAGCGTGAGTGATAAATAGTGGCGGAACAGTGACCGTTCGATATCCCGCCGCGTGAGCGGAGACCTCATCGAAATAAACCGGATTTTCGTCGCCTACGGCATAGGCGTAACGCTGCGCTTCGCGACGATCAATCGGGACTGTTACAGGACCTTCTAGAACCTCGCCGACGCGAGCCAACGATTCTGGTGGGATAAGGGAAGTCGACATGTACTAAGGGTAGGTGAGGCTATGCCTTGTCTGCCCGCGATGATCTAATCTGGAGGAGAGGTTAGAACGATGTCGCTGT
This sequence comes from Acidimicrobiia bacterium, assembly GCA_012960315.1. GTDB lineage: Bacteria > Actinomycetota > Acidimicrobiia > Acidimicrobiales > Poriferisodalaceae > UBA2110. Next base: position 39,866 of record DUBN01000054.1, on the reverse strand, counting down.
GGTCGAGAAAACTTGAAATCCCCCTGGCGGAGAACGCGCTCCCAGGCCGTGACCTAGCAATGCCGGTCCCGCCTGCCCATGAAGTATTGGGGGAACCTCTGATCCCTCCGTTTCCTGACGGCAGCGAAAACATAGTGCTCGGCATGGGCTGTTTCTGGGGCGCTGAGAGAATTTTCTGGGAGGCGCCAGGAGTACTGACAACAGCGGTTGGCTATGCCGGAGGATTCACGCGCAACCCAACCTACGAAGAAGTTTGTAGTGGGCTTACAGGGCACAACGAAGTAGTTCTTGCCGTCTTTGATCCTGACGCCATCAGTTATTTCGAAATTCTTAAGCTTTTCTGGGAAAACCACGACCCGACTCAAGGTATGCGACAAGGAAATGACTTGGGAACTCAATACCGATCCGGGATATATGTTTCGAGCGAACAACAGCGCCTACTTGCAGAGGTAAGTCGCCAAGAATTCCAGCCAGCGCTCACGAAGGCCGGGTTTGGCGTCATAACAACCGAAATTTTAGGGGTAGGCGATTTTTATTATGCGGAGCATTATCACCAGCAATATTTGCAGAAGGTACCCAACGGCTATTGCGGACTTGGCGAAACGGGCGTCACCTGTCCGACCGGAATCGCTTCGCTCGACTGAACGCTGAGCTCTTAGACAGAATCCAATAGGTCTCGGAATCGCTTCACCATGTCCCCGTGGTTTGTATGCGCGTTTAATCCACTGGGGTTGGGCAACACATAAACCGGCCTACCCCCCAATCGGGTCATCTGCGCGCCAAGCGAAAGTTTGGAGTCTCCAAGAGCGGCTCGCCACCCGGTAATTCCAAGAACGCATACGGCCTTTGGGCGTAACCAACTACACATACGACTGATTCTTGCCAATCCAACACGAAACTGTTTGTCAGTCAATTCAGACGCTTTCGAAGTTGGCTTCTTTACAAGATCGGTCATACCGACCCGGTCAACTTGTAAGGCGTGGATCGAATCGCGTTCCTTACTAACAATTTGAGCTTCAAGTGCAGCAGGCCAGAAGCGGTTGCTGGGACCTGCGAATCCATATCCAGCATCTGCCGCATGGAAACTGGGATTTAATCCCACGAGAAGTAGCCGCATGTCCGAGTTGACGGTGTCTGACAAGGTTCGGAGAGGTTTGGCGGTGACGCGAATAGAGTCAGCGCCACGGCTTGGCGCCTGAAGCGAGAATCCGGCGCCGACCAGTACATCTGACACCCGCTGTGGTTTCCAGCGGGTGTTAAATACGAAATGGATCGAGTGACCTTCGGGAAACTGCTGGTGAACAGAATGAAGCAGAGAAGGGATCCAGGTGGTCCTTCTCTTCCGAAGATCTATTTCGTCGTTAGGAAACGGCGACAGATGCGGCCTCCAAAGTTAACTGGGTAACCAACCTACGGTCGGCGCCCCATGGCATTGGCATCAAGATGGGGTACTCGACACCAGCTTCGATGTAATTTCGAATAAAATCTGCAACCTCGTCTTGGCTTCCGACGAAGTTGATGGCCTGAATCATTCGGTCCGTCACCGAGGCGAGTGCGCCTTCACGGTCACGGTCAGCTTGATGTGAACGTAATTGATCGACTTCACTTCCAAATCCCGCGGAGCGAAACATGTTGGCGTACCCGTCGGCCATTGCATAGTTAAACAAGTCTTTTCGGGCGGAGCGAGCTACCTCTGACAGATCACCCACCGCTGCGTGCACGTAACTCATAATTGTTGCGTTTCCGCCAGCTCGGATGTGTTGCACTGCTTCCCCCACGTGGGCCGCGGGGATGTAGTTCAAGAGGACCGCATCGGCGATCTCTCCGCCGAGCTTGAGCATCTGAGGATTAAGCGCGGCGATGACAATCTTGGGTGACTGTTCTTCGAGCCGAACCGCCAACCTAAACCGCCGAAGTTGCCAAAAATCACCCTCAAATGTCACAGACTCTCCCGACAGGCATTCGCGGAGTAAGGCAACGTATTCGCGCATCATGGCTATCGGACGGTCAGGAGCCTGAATGCCATGTTGGCGAAGAACACCTGGGGCCGATACTCCCAAGCCAATCCATACGTTTCGTATGGGGTTGAGCGCTTGAAGTGTTGCGGCGGTCATGGCAGTCAACGAGGGACCGCGAAACTGAATTGGCACTATGCCGGTCGCTAAGTCAAGCCCGGGAGCAGCGTGCGACACCGCCCCCAGGAGACTGAAAGCGTCAGTGCCCGATGCTTCTACTGTCCAAAAAGATTGGTAGCCAGCTGCCTCAGCCGATTGAGCAACTTCTGTTACTGCCGATGGCCCAAGAACTCCGAGACTGCCGTAGGTCACACCGAGGGGAATTCTAGAATTACCGTTCATTGCTAGGAACTTACTCGGGTCTTTGGACATGTGACTTATGGCGAATATGTTCGTTATCGGGCGGCGTGCAGCGATAGGGTGAGATTGCGAGTCGGAACTTTTACTATCCCTACAGATAGGAGCATCTGGTGACCGAGACCCCGGACGTAAAGATTGTCGCCCCTGCTAACGCCAATGAGGCTCTAGCAGTAGTTGACCGTGCCCTTGGCACCTTTATGCAACGAGAACTGGTCTCGTCGAACGAAGTCACTGATGTACTTCTCGATATTCGATCCGTGCTCAACCGAATTGGTCAACCGGAAGTTGACGTCACCGTAGATATTTCCGAGGTTGAGGCAGAGCTTGAAGTTCCGGCTCAAGCCTGAGTCGGGCTGGTCCGCTTACGCGAGCCGGCGGGTTAGTCCTTAGGAAAAAGCCGTTCCGCTAATTTGCCGAGGATCATTCCTATTCCCGCGCCGGCCGCCACGTCTGACGCGTGATGCAACCGGACGTGTATGCGTGAACAAGCTAGGAGGCCAGCGATGAGGTGCCAGAACGATCCCAAACTTGATCGGCGCGAAAGAAATGCTGATGCACAAAAAGCCGCTGAGGCGTGACCTGACGGGAAACTCGACGTGACCGGCTGACGGAGTTGATGTGATGTGGGGTTGTCTACGGCTTCGGCAGGGCGCACTCGACTGAAAAACTTTTTGATGCCCTGATTTATCAGGAGCGACTCAAACCCCATAAGGGCGCTGAACCGGATGGAGCTGCGGGGTTGTCTCCCTGGGGGTAACGCGCGAAGGCCGCCAACGATGTGCCAAATAAGACTGAAATCGCCGAGATTCGACGCTGCGTAGAACAATCGATCAATAGATGGTCGACCCCGCCAACGTTCCCACCATTGATCTATTTGCTCGTCGATTTGATCAACGTATGGGCCGAGGGGACTGTTGCCGTTCATCGACGCTGATCCTCGTGCACCCAATCACAGTTGCATGCCAAACCGATGAATGCCAGGCAGCTCGGGGAAGGCGTCACTCTTCCCCCAAGGAGGTTGTTGGTTCGAGCACCGGTAGTTGAGGATCAGTTGGTGGGGGTATCGTGAGCAAGGGGCCATCGTCCTTATCAGGCGAAGGCGGGATCAGAAGGATCTGGCCTACGTAGATCATCGTTGGATCGGCGATGTTGTTTTCGCGCACTAGGTCGTTGAGATGAATACCGAAACGATCGGCAATAGCGATGAGCGTGTCCCCCCTAACTACTTCGTAGGTGGCGCGAAACACTTCTTCGGCTTGTTTAACCTCACCAACTATCACCATCTTTGAACTGACAGTGCCGGGTTCGGGTTTTATCTCCGGAGTGCAAGCAACAAGAGGGCCGAATATCAAAATGGCAAACGGTGCGGCGACGAAGTTCCGAATTGGTGTCACTCAGAAGTTCCGTCTGATGCTGGGGGAATAAATAGGGTCTCCCCGATTCCCAAGATCGTGTCTTCCTTCCCGTTTTCTGTCATTAGGTCAGCGACCGTTACACCAAATCCCTTAGCTATTTTTCCGAGCGTGTCTCCAGGCTGCACTACATAGGCCATTCGTTGGGCGATCTTTTCTGTCGTTGTCGTGGTGAGTTCAGGGCGCAGCGTTGTCAAAACAGGAGTCGACGCAGGGACGGGTCGAACTTTAGGTTCACTCGCACATGCGGTTAAACCCAACGCTAACGCGGCAACCACACACAAAAATTTGGCGCCCTTCAAGATCCTGGTCCTTGGGCTCTGAAGTCGCTCTGATTCAGCGGAATAGTTGAAGGCCAGGTTTGCGGGTCTGCGTTGACGAGGAATGGTTGCGGTTCTTGTTCCTCAAGAGTGAGAATTTCGACCCCGTCTTTTCGGACCAGAACTGTGTGTTCGAATTGAGCGGTACGACTTAAGTCGGCAGTAGCTGCTGTCCAGCCGTCATCCCATAAATTTGCTCGAGGTGAACCGATGGTGATCATCGGTTCGATCGTGAACGTCATTCCAGGTTCGAATTGGAAGCGAGCGGATGGCTCATAATAGTGCGGAATATTTGGCTGATGATGGAAAACTTCGCCTACTCCGTGACCAATGAACTCACGCACTACTCCGAAACCGGCGCCCTCAGCGTGGCCCTGGATTGCTTTACCTATGTCGCTGACGATCCCGCCAGAGCGGACAGCGCCAATACCTAGATACAGACATTCCCGAGTTGTTCGAATCAACTCCTCGGAGCGTTGATCGATCTGGCCGACGGCAAAGGTTTCGCTGTGGTCGCCGTGGACGCCGTTGAGGAAAATCGTGACGTCGCAATTGACGATATCGCCTTCGCGTAAGGCGCGACTATCTGGAATGCCGTGACAGATAATTTCATTGATGGAAGTGCAAAGCGATTTTGGATACCCGTTGTAGTTGAGAGGGCTGGGGTACCCGCCCTCCGCTATGCACGCCTCGTGGCAAACTGCGTCGAGGTGGTCAGTCGTGACACCTGACGTAATTTCGGCAGCGATTGCGCGGAGCACTCTCCTGGACGCAGCGCCAGCGATACGCATCCGGGCTAGCTGCGCATCATCCTTTATTAAGTTCGCGGGTGCTTGAAGAATCGGCACGCCGTCTGTTGCGTAATCAGGACGCGCAATGTCTTCAGGCACAGACCGCATCACCGATACATCACCCGGAGTCACGGGATCAGAGCTTTGCCGGGGCTGCCGCATCGCCGGACGTCGTCTTTTACGCTTCACCACTACGGCGAAGCTACCTGAGGTCGCTGTGATTGAGGAGACAGAGGGGACAGGGACGTGACAATCTGGCAGGGATGACTGTCGAAATTCACGGCTCTGTTGCCGCCGGTTGGGAACCTCTGTACGAACAATTCGCGTTTAACTTCGCTCATCGGGGTGAGTTAGGTGCTTCCGTATGTGCCACTTATGAAGGTAGAACGGTTGTTGATTTGTGGGCTGGCGATCGTGACACCGATGGCAATCCCTGGTTGGTGGACACCATTGCAGTGATCAACTCATGCACGAAGGGCGGGGTTGCGCTTGCTTGCCACCTCTTAGCTGACCGCGGTCTTCTTGATCTTGACGCACCGGTCTTTGAGATTTGGCCCGAATTTGCGCATGGAGCGAAGGCTGGCGTTACGACCCGAATGATGTTGAACCATACGACGGGTGTCGCAGCTTTTCGCGACGATCTTCCTGGCGACTCGGCTCTGGACTGGGACTACATGTGTGATCGAGTGGCCGCAGAGGAACCCTGGTGGGAGCCTGGTACCCGCAACGGCTACCACTTGATGTCATTCGGGTGGGTAGCAGGGGAATTGGTTCGTCGAGCATCGGGACAAAGTCTGGGAGCTTTTTTTCGAAAAGAGGTGGCAGAACCAGTAGGTGCCGACTTCTGGATTGGGTTACCGACTGAAGAACATCACCGAGTTTCGCCTCTGCGACCATTCCGGCCTGGCAAGAATGAAACGTTCGCAGCGTTTACTGACGCGTTTCTGGCGGACCCGACAGGCCTGCAGGGGAGAGCCTGGCGCAATCGAGGAGGAGCAAAAGGAGACTCACCCGAGGTGTGGTCAGCGGAATTAGGTGGCGGTGGGGGAATTGCGAACGCACGCGGCCTGGCCAAGATTTACCAGTCCTGCGCTACTGGCCAATTTGTGAGCGCTTCTCAACTCGAGAGAATGTCTCGAGTATCTGTTGGGACCGAGTGCGATGCGATGTTGTTGTTGCCTACACGCTTTTCCGAAGGCTTTATGTTGAGAATGGAGAATCGTACTTCTCGAACGGGAGATCAGGATTCTGTGAATATTCGTGAAGGTGCATTCGGTCATGTTGGCGCTGGTGGATCCATCGGATTCGCGGACCCACAACTTGGTCTTTCGATGGGTTATGTGATGAACCAGATGGGCAAATCTGTGCTCCTCGATGCCAGGGGAGAGGCGTTGGTTGATGCGGCATATGGGTGCGCCACATAATTCACTTAACCGTCCGAGGTACTCGCCGTGAGGAGCCGGCGTCAGCTATCGAAACGGTTGCGCAGCCCTTCTATTTCGGAGAGAACTTCTTCGGTGTGCTCTCCGAGTCGAGGAGCCCGGCGGTGCACTCCGGTCGGCGTGCCCGTCATCTTGATCGGTGAAGCCACTTGAACAATAGGACGTCCGCTTGGTTGATCGACAGCGACCAGCATCTCGCGAGCTTCGACGTGAGGGTCAGAAAATAGATCTCCGGGCAGGTTGACGGGGCCGCACGGCACCCTCCCGCCAATGGCGTCCAAGATCTCCTCGTTGGTTTTATTACGAGCCCATTCAGTCAACGCCTCATCAATGGGTTCGCGGTTTCGTACTCGCGCGCGAATAGTTGCCTTGTCTTCATCTTCTCCCCACTCTGGATGGCCCATAGCGGCGGCGAGTTCTCGCCAGTGATTATCCGTGGGGGCAGCGATAGCCACCGAACCATCCACCGTTTTGAATACATCGAATGGCACCGCAAAATCGTTGCTGTTTCCACTTGGCGGAGTGTCGGGTCTACCCAAGTAGGAGTAGCGCATCACTCCCATCTCGGTAAGAGCCATTATTGAGTCCACCATCGCAACATCAACGAACTGCCCTTGACCAGTTCGTTGAGCGTGAAACAGAGCTGCCAACACGCCCATTGCTCCGATTGTGCCCGGGTAAATGTCACCGACAAATGGTCCAACCTGAATCCGGTTATCGGGCCCGTTCCCGTTTTGTGCCACCAACCCACCCATGGCCTGCGCGATGACGTCATAGGCGGGCCAGTGGGCGTGGGGGCTAGATCCGGTTCGAGGATCGCCGAAACCCCGAATCGCTCCGTATACGAGACGGGGATTGCGCTTCTGGAGAACTTCCCAACCTAAGCCAAGCCCGTCCATGACCCCTGCGCGCATGTTCTCGACAACAGCATCCGCTGTTTCAACAAGGTCAAGAAATTTTTCTTTATCGGCAGCCTGGCTGAAATCAAGCACCACGCCACGCTTGTTGCGGTTATAGGTTGAAAACGAACCGCCATAAGACCTCTCTTGGTCCTCACGCGTATAAGGAGCCATGGAGCGCTGAAGGTCGCCTCTCGGAGCTTCAATTTTTATTACATCTGCGCCTAAATCACCCAACATCATGGTCGACCAGGGGCCCGCAATCGCTTGTGTGCAATCCAAAATGCGGATCCCTTGCAAAGGGCCTGTGGGCCCTTGTGTCATAGGGGTCACGTGCTCGTGGGCAGTCAGATGTTCATCCATCAGCCCGCACGTTATCCGGCCCGTGCATAGGCGTAGTGCGATAGTGCCGGACGATTAGTGGTATTTCGAGGAGACTGTCGTTATGAGCAAACAGGATGACTCAGTTCTTGAAGCCTTGTCATTATCGGTAGCGGCTCGAATTCCCGTCTTGTTGTGGGGGCCGCCTGGAACCGGCAAGAGCTCGGCGGTTGCGGCTATGTGCCAATCGTTAGACATCCCTCATGAGGTCGTTATTGCCAGCATCCGCGAACCGAGTGATTTTGGTGGTCTGCCAGTAATAGATGGCGACGACGTCAGGTTCGCGCCACCCCAATGGGCTCGCCGACTAGCGGAGGCAGGGACTGGGGTTCTATTTCTCGACGAAATATCAACAGCCCCACCTGCCGTGCAGGCGGCTCTGCTTCGCGTCGTATTAGAACGAGTCGTCGGTGATTTGGCGTTGCCTGACAACATAGCGATAGTTGCGGCGGCGAATCCGCCCGACCAGGCCGCGGATGGATGGGACCTGTCTGCACCGCTTGCTAATAGGTTCTGTCACCTTGACTGGCAGACCGATCCCTCTGCGGTAGCCACAGGTCTCGTCGCGGGGTTTCGAAGTCCTGATGTTCCGGTGCTTCCAGATGGATGGGAAAGTCAAATTCCCATCGCGGCGGCGGTAGTTGGAGGTTTTCTTGGAGTGCGGAGATCTTTGGTCATCGCGCCTCCAACTGAGCGTGCTTTGGCTGGGCGTGCGTGGCCTAGTCCTCGAACATGGGAAATGGTGTCCCGCCTGCTCGCTGCCGCGCAAGCAGTTGACGCCTCTATGGAAGCTAAAAGAAATCTAGTAATCGGTTCTGTCGGGGATGGCGCAGGTCTTGAGTTTCTTACTTGGCTCGAGGAGCTCGATCTTCCTGACCCTGAGTCAGCATTGAGAAACCCAGACGACGTTGAGTTTCCTGATCGAGGTGACCGCCTCTATGCAGCTCTATCGGCCTTGGCGGGAGCGGTTGCCGCGAACCCCACACCTGAAAGGTGGATCGCAGGGTGGAAAGTTTTGGAGCGAGCGGCCAGAAACGCTCCAGACGTAGGAGCTATGGCAGCGCGAGTACTGGCCCAGGTGCGGCCCAAAGGTATGAGCGCTCCACCTGAAGCAGCAATATTTGTGCCGATAATGAAAGCGGCGGGTCTCTTAGAGTGACTGACGCGGACCGATTAGCGTCTGCCCGACTCTGGGCTGCGCATCACTATCCCTATTTGGCTTCTGCGCTGTTTGCTATTCGGTTCGTTTCCGCCCCAAACATTGGTGGTCTAGCAGCCGACGAGCATTTCCGTGTTTACGTTGATCATCACGAAATCTCTGGTTGGACCGCTGACTTACTTGGTGTTGAGATGGTGCATCAAGTAGGTCACTTGTTGCGGGGACATGCGTCTCGGGCTCGCGAGATCGGACTTGTGGAAGACGACCTCTTACATTGGGTCGACTCAGCAGACGCAGAAATCAATGATGATCTTGTCCAGACCCATGTGGCACCTGTCGATTCGGCATTTCCGGTCGATCTTGGGCTCGCACCGTCACTATTTGCGGAGGAGTACTTCGTTAACGGCGAACGGCGTATAGGAATACGGCGAGATTGTGGGAGCGCCGCCCATGGCGATCCGCGACGTTGGGAAGAGCCACCGCCGATGAAGGACACAGATGGCGTCCGGAAAGAGGAAACTGATCTAATTCGACGTCGCGTGGCATCTGAAATCCTTTCGCATCAGCGAACGCATGGGAGTAGCCCGGCAGGTCTTCTGCGTTGGGCGAATACTCTTCTTTACCCTCAGGTGGATTGGCGAAGAGAGCTAGGAGCGACGTTGCGCCGGGGGGTTGCAGAGATATCGGGAGCGGTCAATTACAGCTATCAGCGTCCGAGTCGCAGAGCATATTGTTCACCTGACGTGATACTGCCCAGTTTGCGGCAACGTGTACCGCGTCTGTCAGTGGTGTGTGACACCAGCGCTTCGATGAACGAAAGCTTGTTAACCGAAGCTCTCACCGAAATTGACGGGTTGCTTGTAGCGAGTGGAGTGCGGCCTGACGCAGTGAGCGTCTTTACGTGCGACGCAGAAGCCGGACCCGCTCAACTCATTAGAAGCGCCTCTGAGATCACACTTGTCGGTGGCGGTGGAACGGACCTGACGGTCGGGATAGATGCAGCAATCCGATCGAGGCCTCGTCCCGACCTGGTTGTGGTGATAACAGACGGATGGACTCCGTGGCCCACATCGGCACCTCGGGGAATCAGAACTCTCGCGGTGCTTTTGGGCGAAACTCCGCCTGCGTCTCCGAGGTGGGTGCAAGAGGTGGTAATCAATGATATGACTTCGCCCACTGTGGAAGTCGAAGAGCGTTAGATCTGGTGCCGGTCGCATTTGGGAAGCGCCTAGCGAAGGCACAACCTATTCTGCAACCTCAAATCCATTTGGAGGAAGAAGTTGAGACCGCTTGTTAGCACTGAATGGCTCGCTCAGAACATCGAGGATCCCCAACTTCGCATACTGGAGTGCTCCGTCAACCTGCGCTCTGGGCCTGAGGGGTATATCCCGGTCTCGATGCGACAAATTTGGGCGGATGATCACATCCCCAATTCCGCGTACGCTGATCTGACCTTCGATCTCAGTGAGCCCCGCAGTGATTTACGGTTCACAATGCCCACAGCGGAACGTTTCGCAAGCGCTATGGAAGACCTCGGAGTGGGCCCAGGTACCCGTGTGGTGCTTTACGATCGACGATTCACCATGTGGGCAACTCGCGTTTGGTGGATGCTGAAAACGTTCGGATTCGATAATTGTGCAGTACTTGACGGCGGTTGGACGTCTTGGGTAGCAGATGGTTTTGCTACTACTTCAGACCCGACGCCAACTCGTGCATCAACAACGTTTCATGCTGAGCCGCGACCGGAGTTAATTGCTGACCTTGAAAGAATGAAAGCAGCATTGAACGACGGAACATGCATTATCAACGCGTTGTCAGAGAGCAACCATGACGGAACCGACGCTAGTTACGGACGCCGGGGGCATCTTCCTGGCGCTGGCAACGTCTACGCCGTCGATTTACTCGACCCAGAATCTCATCGCTATCTCCCTATCGACCAGCTAGCTGCGCTTTTGGACGACGCGACCCGAACGTCGGGGCCGATCATCACCTATTGCGGTGGAGGAATCGCGGCTACCTCGGATGCTTTTGTCTTGAGTGCACTCTTGGGTAAAAAAGATGTGTCGGTATATGACGGCTCGCTCAGCGAGTGGTTGCTTGACCCAAACCGCCCCCTCGAAGTCTGAGTGCGAGTGGCGGTTACCGCAAATCAGTCTCAAATTGATGCCATTGTCTTCGATTGGGGAGGTGTTATCACCGTGCCTCCCGGCCCAATCGTGAATCGGCTACACCGAGAAGTCGGAGTAGACCAAGGGAAATTGAAAGATCGGCAGGATCGGTACAGGGATGATGATCCGGATTCCCAGTTCGCGAAATTGGAACGAGGTGAATTAACCCTCGAGGACTACCTCCACTGGTCTCGAAATGATTTGCCGGGTGCTGAACTGATCTGGGATCCGTCAAGCCCTCACTTCCTCTTTCCGCAGCTCAAGGTCATATCTGAAGTTGTGGATCGCATCTCAGAACTACGCACGCGCGGCTTCTTGATTGGGCTTTTGAGCAACAACATTGCCGAGGCTTGGCCAGTCGTGGTTGGCGGGCTAGCTCTCGACGAACTTTTCGATGTGGTGGTTAATTCGGCTTTTGTGGGTATGCGAAAGCCTGAACACAGGATTTATTTTCATATTGTCGACCAACTGGGTGTTCCCGTTGAACGTGTCTTATTTCTTGACGACAATCGCACCAATGTGGAGGCTGCGGTCGCATGCGGCATGCATGCGATTGAAGTTAAACAGCCCATTCCAGCGTTGGGGACGCTCGAACGAAGACTAGAAAGTTGTTAGGGGCAACCTCAGTCAGGCGAAATCTGGTTTCCGTTTCTCCATAATCGCGGCGTGTCCTTCTCGAACATCGGGGCCGGTAAATCCCAGCATTTCTAGTGCCACCGAAGTGTCAAAAGCCGGTCCCGCCGAACGCAGCCAATTATTGAGGCTGTATTTGGTCCATCGAATAGCTGACTGACTGCCGCTAGCTAGCTTGCGAGCCACAGAGTAAGCCTCCTCAATGACTTGGTCATCATCGACGCAAACGCTTACAAGACCCATCGCTTCTGCTTCTTCTCCGGACATGGAATCGCAGGTCAACAAGTAATACTTCGCCTTTGCCATACCGCATAGGAGGGGCCAAATAATGGCAGCGTGGTCGCCAGCGGCCACTCCTAGTTTCGTGTGACCGTCGAGAATACGAGCGTTGCGTCCGACTACCGAAATGTCTGCCATAAACGCAGCTGCGAGCCCAGCACCGACGGCTACACCTTCGATCGCTGAAATAATCACCTTGGAACAATTGATCATGTTGTAGACGATGTCTCGTGCTTCTCGGAGAGCGTTGGCGCGGTAATCGAAATCGTTCATGATCTTCTCGATCATTCCCATGTCGCCGCCGGCAGAAAACGTCCCGTTGGCTCCGTGGATGACGACCACGCGAGTTTCTGGGTCGGCGTCGACGACTTTCCAAACATCGGCAAGTGCCAAGTGTTTCGCCTCATCGACTGCGTTTAGTTTGCCCGGCGTATCGATACAGATATCTAAGATGCCGTCGTCGTCGGGTCCGGTAATGGATAGCGCTGAAAAGTCTGCATAGCGGTGAGTCATGGTCCCGAACATAGCCCCATCAATGTTCCCCTTCCTCTATTCAGATCTCGGAAGTTCCCTTTCACCGCGAAGTACCTCAGCAATTGCCCGAATCTGATCGGGATTGCCATAGGACCTCTCCCATGGATGAAGCAACCGGTCCCGCCCGTATCGAGGAATCAAATGAATATGGAAATGGAACTGAGATTGGTCGGCAGCGGGACCATTGTTGTTGAGTAAATTTATCCCCAACGGCTCAAGTTTTTCCTTGACCCTCTTGGCTACTTCTCGGCACGCGAGCATCATGTGTGCGGCATCTTCATCTCCCAATTCAAAAATGTCGCGTACGTGACGTTTGGGGATGACCAAGCAGTGACCGGGTGTCATTGGGAGGATGTCCATGAAGGCCAAAGTGTTTGTGTCTTCGTAGACCGTATTTGAGGAGGACGTACCCTCGGCTATGGAACAAAACAGGCAGTGCACGACCGGCGAGGGTAGTTGAGGTTCAGAGAAAGAATTGCCTCGAGTCGAAAGGTAGGAGTGTTAAGCCCTTCGGAGTTGGACTGCTTGTATCCGGTGGTTGCTGTCTTTTTTAAGAACGAGATCCGCCCGGGCCCGCGTTGGCAAAATATTCTCTTGAAGGTTCACCAGGTTGATTGACCTCCAGATGGTGCGTGCAACAGCTTCCGCCGCGTCTTTGGGAAGATGAGCGAATTGGCTGAAATAGGCGCTTTGCTCGCGAAATGCGGTGGATCGCAGTTGTTGAAATCGTTCCACATACCAGGATTCGAGATCATCAGGATCGGCATCAACATAAATCGTGAAATCGAAATAGTCCGAGACAAACGGCGTGTTTGAAGGAGACCCGGTTTGGAGGACATTCAAGCCTTCGACGATCAAAATATCTGGCTGTTCCACAACCTGAATCTCGTCTGTGATGTCATAGGTGACGTGTGAATAGACGGGCGCCGAGACGCTCGGCGAGCCTTTAGTCACGTTTCGAAGGAACTCAACTAACGCTCCTTGGCGATAGGACTCGGGAAATCCCTTCCGTCCAAGCAAGCCTTTTTCCTCGAGCTCCGCATTCGGTTGAAGAAAGCCGTCGGTGGTGATCAGGTCCACCCTGGGGTGTTGAGGCCATCTCGCGAGCATCGCTTGAAGAATCCTTGCGGTGGTGCTCTTGCCGGCGGAAACGCTGCCCGCGACCCCAATCAGAAACGGACGGTTGAAGGAATCTCGTCCGAAGAAATCTGCGGTTGTGTTCTGGATTTGATGCTGGGCCTCTACGCGGAGGTTAAGCAGGCGAGACAAAGGCAGATAAATATCTTGAACCCCAGCAATTGTGATCGGTTCCACGCGACCAGCGAGTTCGTTCAACTCGTCTTCGGTGAGTGTTAGAGGTGTGGCGTCTCGTAACGCCGCCCACTCGGCACGGGTGAAACTGAGATGCTCACTAGGCGGGTTCCAGTCGGACACCCCCCAAGACTGTCTCGTCAGCCCAGCCTCGCGCAACTGATCTACCGTTTAGGGCGTGTTTACCCACGCCCCTTGGGTGTTGAATAGCCCACGCTTCCAGCGGCTGGGAGTGAACAGCGCAGCTCGTGGATAGTCCTCAAACATCCACCGCGCGAAGTTCCGTCGGCTCCAGTCGTTGACATTTGCGATGCGAAGAGCCGTCTCAGCTAAGCCTGGCTTCGCTAACACTTTGCTGAGAGAGCCGGCAAGACGGTGATCAAGCTGCAAAGCGACTCGAACCGATGTTTCGTATCGGCGTGCTGCCAAATGCGCCTGACTTTCCTCTGTCACGGCCTGTGCTGCAAGTCGGCCGCTTTCCAAAGCTTGTCCAATACCCTCGCCTGTCATTGGATCCGTAGCGGTTGCAGCATCGCCAACGAACATCACTGGTCCTCGGCTCAGATGCGCCTTAGGAAGTCGTGCCGGAATGGGCCACGCCTTGTGAGAGCCTTCCGGCTTGATGTTGCCGAGAACCTCTCTCAGGTGCGGCCGGTGGAGCAGCCCATCCCAGATCGCAGCCAGCTGTTTGCCATCGATTCCCTCTTTGCGTACTACGCCGAACCCAACATTGACTCGGTCGCCCTGTAGAGGGAATGACCATGCATAACCGGGTAATAAATCCTTCTCGAACCAAACCCACAGCTTTCGGCTTCGTTTACCATCGGCGCGAAAGTATTGCCTGAACGCATGCCAATCGCCTCGGTAACCAGCAGGAGTGCATCCCAACGCTCGACGAACGGGTGACCACATGCCGTCTGCAGCGATCACATTTTTCGCCGAAAAAATTGTTCCATCTTGGAGTTGAACGCGTGCACCGTCCTCCTTAATGTCAATCTGTTGGAAGGCTGCTCCTTGGCGGATTTCGACACCTGCGTCAATGGCTACTTGCACCAGTTCGGCGTCTAATTCGCGACGCTCAACGACAGCCGCGTATTGGCCCCGCGTTTTGGGGAGCTGTAGCTGAATTTCTTTGCCCCGAGGCGAACGAAGAAAAATGTCGCTTACTTCCATCCAACTGCGCGTCGCTGTCGGATGCACGCCAAGTCGTTCAAGTTCACGCAAGGCCAAAGTTGTCAGACCATCGCCGCAGCATTTGTCTCGCGGGAAGGTCGCTTTGTCGACTACCACGACATGTAGTCCGAGCCGTTGGCCCGTGATCGCAGCGGCGCAGCCGGCCGGTCCCGCGCCCACGATTAGAACTTCACAAGAAGGCACCCGCATGAGGGTATCTATCAGTTATGCCTAGACGTCTCAGCCGCCGTTATCGAGCGACGTCGTTGTGGAGGAACTCGTTGTCGGGGGATCATCGCCCCCTACTGGATCCGAAACCTCTTCCATAGTTTCATCTGCGGCGATAGTTGTAGTGGTTTGATCTGGGTCAGAGGGTGTGCCATCACAGTTGAGGCCTTCCTCGGGGCGGTATGTAGCGAAGAAATGGTCAGCCTGCTCGGTACCGTTTTTCCAGAGTCTATTACGCCGGGTTTTTACGTGTGTACAGAGATCGATGGCCTCCTCCGTCGATTCGTCAAGAATCACTTCCGGTTCGTCAAGAGTCACTTCGACATTTACGGTCGAGTAAATGTCGACAGTGATGGACTCATCGGTCCAACTATTCCAAATCAAAACTCCGAATGGCGTCGGATTGGTGATTATCAGATCCGGGCGAGGGTATGAGATTGTGGCCTCAAGTCCGAAGGGATAACGCGAAAAGTAGATGGAGTGGGCTTGGTAGTACTCGAAATCCAGCCCAGCTCGAACGGCGGCATTAAATATGGTCGTGGCGAACTGTGAGATTCCTCCGCCGATGTCTTCGACCAAGCGGCCCTTGGATATGAAACCTCCGTTAACAAACCCATTTTCTTCAGTGCGGCGTCCGACGGTTTCGTTCAGCGAAAGCCGCCCTCCGGGTTTGATCCATTTGCCGCTCACGATTTCCGCGAACTTTTGGATATTAGTGACCCGACCTAGGCAGCACGAGTAATACGTCGTAAAGGATGACACCCGTTCGACTACCCCCAGGGCTTGAAGACGGTTAACAGCTTCTCGCGGTGCCGCAGGGCGGTTGGGCAAAACATAGATCTCGTTCGTCGGGCCTTCGTCAAGCGCCGACAAGACGATGTTGACAGCGGAGGTATCACAGCAAGCGGTTCCACCGTCCGAGGAAATAATGCTTACAACGTCGCTATGAACGTCGAATTGGGCTTGACCCGCGCCGGTATTGCCCGGGATGAGCAACTCTTCGAGCGATGGAAGCACTAGGGGCTGGTTGATAGTAAGGGTTGGTTCTTGGCCTGTTGTGTCTAGCGCGAACCAGCTTGCGACGACATGTGACGGTAAGAGCGTCTGGTAATCGTTGAGACGCAGTTCCGGTTGTGTTTCGACAACTTTGTTTGCAGTTCTGACTAGATCAACGACCTCTTCATCGCTGAATCTTGGTAAGAGTTCTACCGTTCCCACCCGAATAGTTGGTGAACCACCGCCCTTTATCGCCTCAGCAAGAACCCGTGATGTCTCTTCGAGGTCGATGAGCTTGCCGACGACACTCGGCACCGCTTCAAGACGACCCTGAACCACCTGCACAGAGGGCTCAACGGGTTCGCTCCGGAACCCTGGGTAGCTATGCAGAACTGCTTCAAGTTTCGATATGTCAACGTCGATCTTGATTTCGGCGGAAGTGGTGGAAGTCAGTGCTGAAAGCCAATTAAGTGGCCGGCTGAGAGTGCCATGGCGACGTGTACTCATCGCGGCGTCGTAAGTTGCTGCAACGTCTATAGAAACGCCCAAATCGCCCGCAGTCCAAGCCCCAGATCCCGTTTCGCTCTCTATGGCAATTCTCGTGGCCGTAATTCGATTAGCAATCGCTTCTACTCGCGCTCGCAACGCGATATCGCTTAAACCGCCGACGGTCTCGCCAGCGACTTTTACGTTGCGAACGACCCGGTCGCGATGAATCGCAGTATCAATAGCCCAAGCGCTGAAGAGAGACGCGACAACAAATAGAGGGAGTCCTACCATCAGGGTCCACCGGGGAAGGCGAAGTATCTCGCGCACGTAGATGGATGGTAGGGGCATAGCGCCACATAGTGAGCGCGGTTGGACTCCTCGGAATATTGGCGCTGCGTGTGCTAGGCAAGACAGTTGAGCGGGTGCTCTGAAAGATCAAAAAGGGTCACCCGATCAGTTCGCAACTTTTTACAGGCTGACAAAGGGGTCAACAATGAGCAAGCTCTGTGAAGGACGGGTCGTAATTGTCACAGGTGGTGCCCGAGGGATAGGACGCGAGCACTGTTTGATGCTTGCTGAGCATGGGGCGAAAGTTGTTGTCAACGATTTGGGTGGTGCCCGTGACGGCTCGGGCTCCGATCAGGGGCCAGCTGACGACGTTGTTGCAGAGATCGAGTTAATGGGCGGCGAGGCAGTCGCCAACGGAGATGACGTTTCGGATTGGGAAGGTGCTCAAAGGATGGTGAATCAAGCCATCGAGACTTTCGGCGATCTAACAGGCATTGTGAGCAATGCAGGTATTCTGCGCGATCGCATGTTGGTCAATATGACCGAAGCGGAATGGGATGCTGTCATTCAGGTCCACCTCAAAGGCACCTTTGCGCCGGCGCGTTGGGCGGCATCGTATTGGCGAGACAAAGCTAAAGCCGGTGAACCGGTAAATGCGTCGATCGTCAACACCAGTTCAGTGTCAGGTCTCTACGGCAACCCCGGCCAGACGAACTACGGAGCTGCAAAGATGGGAATTGCAGCCTTCACCGTGATAGCTGCGCGCGAACTAAAAAGATACGGCGTCAGGGTTAACGCCATCGCGCCAGGGGCGCTGACTCGAATGACTGAAGATCTCGGGATGGGCGACGCATCTGAAGAGGACAGAGCCCTTATGCATCCTCGATACATCGCGCCCATAGTTACCTGGTTGCAAAGCGCGGAGTCAGCAGATGTGACTGGCAGAGTGTTTGAGGCATCGGGTCGGCTTCTGGGAGTGGCGAACGGATGGCATCGTGGTCCGGTCGTCGAAGCAGTGGACGATCCGACCCAAATTGCAGAAGTGGCCCGACAACTCGTGTCAGAAGCGCAACTTAACTCGGGTATGGACGGTCGGCCGTTTGACGGAGGGCTGCTTAGCTGAGCTAGGCATTAGTTGTGCAACTGAACCGAAGGAGATCGTTATGGCTATCGACCCCAATGCTGTAGGTGCTGCAGGTAAATCGACCGAGCGTTCTTGGGGGTACCGCGATTCCCTCCTCTATGCGGTTGGCATCGGAGCAGGTGCTGAAGATCCATTCGGTTCGGAACTTGAGTTCACCACCCATAACTCCAAAGGAGTCGAGCATCAGACTTTCCCGACACAGGGGGTGGTGATTGGCTTCGGCGCCGGCGGTGCTATTGGAAAGGTCGGAGAAATTGATTGGGGTCGGGTCCTCCACGGTTCTCAAGGCATCACCTTGCATCGCCCCATTCCGGTCGGAGGAACTGTGGTTATTGAGGAGAAGGTCAGCGGTATTTGGGATAAGGGCGAAGGAAAGAACGCAATCATCGATACTGAAGCCAGCGCCGCTCTGAAAGAAACAGGTGAATCCCTGTTCGACTTGCGCGGGTCACTAGTTGTTCGAGGTGCGGGCGGGTTCGGCGGTGAGGAGGGAAACACTGCTCCTCAGGTACATGCTCCTGACGTGTCACCAGATCACGAGATTACGTACCAAACTAGACAAGACCAGGCTCTGACATACAGACTTTCGGGCGACTACAACCCATTGCACAGCGATCCCTGGTTCGCGACTGAGCTAGGTGGGTTTCCCACACCAATCCTGCACGGACTGTGCACGTATGGATTCACGGGTCGAGCACTCCTACACGCACTTTGTGGTGGAGACCCAGCGCGATTTGGAAGTATGGACTCTCGGTTCTCGGCCCCAGTTTTTCCGGGTGATTCTCTAACAGTCCAGATATGGGTAGAGGATGGAAGCGCGATTTACCGCACCATCGCCCAAAAGGACACAGAGCAGGAACGAACTGTTATCGACAACGGCATGTGCACCTTTAGCTGAGTTCAGTAATCAGCAAATCAAACATTGAGAAGTTTAGAAAAGCTTAAGTTCGTTGCTTTCGATGCCGCGTAGCGCGTCGTAATCAATGATCAAACATCTAATGCCGCGGTCTTCAGCTAGCACGCGTGCTTGTGGTTTGATTTCCTGCGCTGCAAAAATGCCGCTAACGGGACGAAGGTTTCCGTCGCGATTGAGGTACTCCAGATAACGGGTTAATTGCTCGACACCATCAATCTCTCCTCGGCGCTTAATTTCGACAGCGACGGCGATCCCGGCAACGTCCCTACACAAGAGATCCACTGGCCCGATATCGGTTGGGTACTCCCTTCGCACCAGCACCATTCCAGCCGAAATTTTCTCCACGTTTGCAGCTAATAGTTCTTGTAGGTGCGCTTCCACCCCGTCTTTCTGGAGCCCAGGGTCTAGACCCATTTCTTCTGTGAAATCAGAAAGAATCTCGTGAAGTTTGATGGTTAGTTGCTCTTTCTTTTCATTGGTAACCGTCCACCTCAGCTCACCATCTTCCTCGTACTCCCGAATATGATTTGGCGCGTTCATCCAGTTAAGAGGTTTGTAGGCACCGCCATCGGCGTGAACTGCCACACAACCGTCGGCCTTCACCATGATTAGGCGAACCGCTTCTGAAAGGTGAGCATCTAGACGCCCTGAATAGTCGACGGTGCATTTGGCGATAACTAGTCGCATTGCTGGCCGAAACTAGTCACGACAATGTCTGCCCGTGCGGATGGGCGCCACGTAATCAAGAAAGCCGATATGTAGCAGTTAGTTTGGGTTCCTCGGCAGCGTCGACAACCTCTGCACGTCCAGTCTCAACCATGTGCAGCAGATGGGCATGCACGGAACCCGCTGCGGGATACCAGAGCCTTTTGTCATACTTTGCGTACATTTCCGGTACAAAGTCAGCGATTTTTTGTGGGCCTTTGCGAAGAAAGCTGACGATTTGTTCCTCGCGCTGTTCGCGATGACTGATGAAGCTTCTCACGTAGTCAACGGGGTTTGGAATAGCCGGGCCGTGCGTCGGCCAATACCGGTCATGGTTAAAGGGCAACAGTTTCCTTAAAGACTCCATGTAATTCTTCATGGAGCCATCGGGAGGGCCGACAACGCTTGTAGCCCATCCCATCACATGATCCCCAGAAAATAGGCTCCGTTCTTCTTTGAGTTCGAAGCAAAGATGATTTGAGCAATGCCCAGGTGTGTGAATCGCTCCGATTGTCCAGGTGGATCCGTGGACGATGTCGCCGTCAGCAAGGAATACGTCTGGGGCAAACTCAGTGTCGGCGCCTTCCCGCTTTAGCTCTTCTGGAAGTTCTTCATATTCTTTCCGGTACTGGTCCTGTTCCTCGGTAGAGATGTACTCAGAGAAATCGACTCGATCATTAGGGTCGTCCTCCCTCACCGCTCCGTGTGGGCCATATCCGTAGGAAATCGCGCCGGTGCGTTCTTTTAGTTGCTTGGTGAGAGGCGAATGGTCGCTGTGTGTGTGAGTGATAAATGCGTGAGTGACCACTTCGCCTGGATCCAGCGCGCCCAAAATGTCATCAAGGTGGCTTAAAAGCGGAGGGCCGGGATCGACAACTGCGACTTCGCCTTGGCCGATTAGATACGTGCCGGTCCCCTTGTAGGTAAATGGCGTTGGGTTTTTGCAAATAACTCTGCGAACGAGAGGCGTGACCTGATCACACGTCCCATAGTCGAAGTCGCCAAGATCCTGATAGTGCTGAATAGTCGTTGCCATGGTTCTCCGCTTAGAGCGCTTGCTCAGATCGATCCCAACACGAGGTTATGAAATTATCGGCTCGATCATTCGCTATTTCTCCTGCTGCACCCGGAAATACTGTAAACGCATGAATACCTTCCGGATAAATATCCAAGGTCACATCGCAGCCAGCGGACCTCAGTCGGGCTGCCATAAATAAGCTGTCGTCGAGCAATGGATCATTGGTTCCAACAGTTATCAGCGAAGGTGGTAGACCCTTTAGGTCCGCATAAAGGGGCGAAATCTTAGGATCTTTGGGGTCCTCCCCCCCTTGCAGGAAGTGCTTGTAGAACCAACGCATTGTCTCAGTGGGAATTAGCGGTAGGTCGTGCCCTCTTAGTTGGCTTGGGGTCATGCTCAGATCAAAAACTCCGTACACGAGGTTGAGGCCGACTAATCGATCCGGCACCCTGAGCCGGTCCCGAATTCGTAAGGCGGTGGTAGCACTTAGGTGCCCCCCGGCAGATTCACCGCCAACTACCAATCCGCGCACCCCCCACTCCTCTTCAGAGTTCTCTAGAACCCACTGAGCGGCAGCTTCACAGTCATCAAGCGCTGTCGGAAAAGGAAATTCTGGAGCCAACCGATATTCCACTGAAATAGCTACCGAGTTGGTGTTAGACGCCACGGCGCTAAGTTTCGGATCGCGTTCGAAGGCGGAACCGATGACCCACCCGCCTCCGTGTAAGTGCAGATAGACACCCCGAGGGTTTGTTGGAATAAACATACGAAGCGCAATTTCTCCGCCGGGAACCGGGATGGTTTTTGTTATTCCGTGGTCGAGTATTGGTTGCGGGGGAACTCCTTTTAGACCCGTCCGTGCTTCCGAGACCGAACCTTCAGAGAATCTTCGGGTACCAAGAATGTGCTTGATGGCTTCATTGTCGCTCTTGGTAACCGCTCGCAGCGCTTCAAGCTCAGGATCTTCAATCACAGCCTGGACGGTAGTCGCGACGGCAGATCAAGGTTCCCTTCAACGAATTCTGACGCCGCTGTCAGATCGTTAGGAGAGAGAATGCCAGCAGATAGAAATGCCTCGGTTCTAGTTTGATCCCGAGTGAAGCCGCCGCACTCCCTAAACTCCAAGTAGGAGGAACCCAACGTGCTGATCGTCCTATCACCCGCTAAGACCCTTGACTTCGATTCGGAGCTTCGGACCCGTAAACATTCGTTACCAACTTTGGTAAATGACTCGGCGGAGCTTGTAGCGGCCCTAGTCCAAAAGTCACCCACAGATTTAGGTGAACTTATGCACCTATCACCCGCTTTGGCCGATCTAAATGCGGAGCGATATCAGGATTGGGAGCGCGAATTTACAATTGAAAATTCTCGACCGGCCCTTCTAGCGTTCAAGGGTGATGTCTACGTTGGCATGGACGTAAATCGTTATAGCGAGCGAGACTTCACCCGAGCTCAAAAAACGCTACGTATCTTGTCTGGCTTACATGGAGTTCTTCGACCCTTGGACCTTATCCAGCCTTATCGACTGGAGATGGGAACAAGGCTCGCAACTCAGCGAGGGACTGATCTCTACGATTTTTGGGGTGATCAAATCACCACAATGCTCAACACAGATCTCGAAGGTCACCGCTCACAGGTGTTAATCAACTTGGCTTCCAAAGAGTATTTCTCGGCAATAGACGAAAGCGTTCTTTCGGCCCGCGTTGTCAGTCCACGATTTCTCGATGAGAAAAACGGGAATTTTAAAATCATCAGCTTCTACGCCAAACAGGCACGGGGAGCGATGGCCTCGTGGCTGATTCTTAACCGGATTGACAATCCACGTTCAATTGTCGATTTCGGCGAAATGGGCTACCGGTATGCGCCCGACAGGAGCACCGCCAGCGAACCTACCTTTATAAGAGCCGAAGGGGTATCTGGCTAAGGCTTAGAGAATTCCCATCCGATGGGCAGCCTCTTTTAGTTCAGAACGGTGATCTGGGTGGGCCACTGCTATGAGTCGAGTGGCTTTTTGGCCTACTGACGCATCTTGTAATCGCGCAATACCAAATTCAGTGACGACGACGTCGACGTCGTATCGAGTAGCGGTAACTGCGTTCACGTTTATTTGGGGCACGATTCGAGATGCGGCGCCGCGGCGAGCGGTTGCCGGCATCAGATGAATCGACATCGCTGAATCGGACATTTGACATCCTCGGAGGAAGTCCAAAGCCCCCCCGACACCGCTGTGCTGTACACCGTTGATCATCTCGGAGTTGACTTGGCCCCAAAGGTCAATCTCCAACGCGCCGTTCACACACCTCATATCCCGGTTGGCGGCGATCTGACTGTGGTTGAGGGCTACGTCCGCCGGGACGATGTGGCAGTTCGGGTTGTCATCCACAAAGTCGAATGTCTCGGGAAGAGCGATAGTGAAAACGGTTTTGTTAGGGAAGACCGTTTTCAAGCGGTTTGTCGCAGCGCCTGATCGCATCAAATCCATGAGACCCTGACCCATGACCTCAGTGTGAATTCCCAAATCGTTCTTGTGGGTTAACCGAGCGAGCGCTACTTCAGTTAGGCCTCCGACTCCTGACTGCACCGTGGCACCGTCGGGGATCAATTCGTCGAGTGCGTCGACGAATGGATCGAGATCGGAGGGAGGCGTTCGTTCATCGAAGATCGGCATGGATCCCTTGAGAGGTACGTGAATCAAACCGTCGAAATCTTCGATCCTAAAAGAATCACCGTGGATGTAAGGCACGACAGGGTTCACCAGGCCAAAAACTAGATCTCCTTCTTTGCGCGCGCGATGAATCAGAGCATCGTTTCCTGCTATGGCCGACCCCGGCGGAACTGTGCCGTCAGGCAGTGGAGCTCCAACTTGTACACATGCGACGCGAGGCGGGTTGCGTTTACTAAACCGACCCCAATCTTCGAGTCGTACCGGCACCAGTTCAGCGTGGGCGCCAGCCTCTCGAAGGATTTGGGTAAGAAATGGTGCGCGTAACTCAAGGTTCGCGGTCATAGCGATTGCGGCCCCACCCTTTCTTGGTGCAGGTACGAAGACGGCGACCCCTTTTAGGTCGGTACGTTCGGCAAGGGCATAGAGAAATGCTGTTGGTTCAGGCAAGCTCGCGCCGACTAGGTCCCCATCGCGGACTTGAGCCGCCGCAGCCGCGGGGGTGGTAACTAGATCGGGCCAAGCTTCGGTCCAGTCGAAACTGTTTCGTTCGTCCCTAACCACGCTTAGAAGGTATCTCAATGCCGCCTCGATAGTGGGGGAACGATAGCGATCGAACAATTTCCTTACTGATCGTTTGCATAACTAGGGGTAGCGATGCCTATAGTGCCGGGCAGTCGTGGTGCGTTCGTATCTCGAATCGTATTGTTTGAATTCTGCCGGGGGATTGGCGTGAGAGGCCTTGATTTGGCCGGGTGGCTGCCAAGAGGGGGAGGTAGTCACCCGGTCCATCGGCCAAACGCTGGTTCGCTTTACTAGGAGGGGCAAGTCATGGCCGAGGAGTACTTCGTCGGAACGAATACGTCGGATCGTTACCCAATTTGGACGCGAGCGAATGTTGGGGAGGTCTTCCCCGACCCAGTCGCCTTGTCAACCTTTGATTTCGCGTTCCAAAATGATGATGGAATTCAAATGAGCGAACTGGGTTTTCGCGATGCCTACATCAGAATTGGCGCGTTCGAAGAGAGCGAATTCGACCCTGACAACCCTGTGTTCTTGGGAGTTTTTGGAGGCTACACCTACCTGAATGCTTCTTTGATGCGGATTTTCGGCGAGCGAGCACCTGGGCTTTCTGCACAAGATATTGACGACGCGTTCTTTGGTGTGCAGCCTGGAATCCCTCCCTATGAACAACACCCTGACGACCCCAGCCCTGAGGCTGAAGCTCGCATAGCTGAGGTTTTTGGGTGGGCTCTTACAACTCCTGACCTTCCGGAAGTCTTGGCACAGGAGCAGCAAGTCAACTTGCTGCGCGATAATCGCCCTGACTTTGCGTCGTTGGGAGACCACGAACTTGTTGATTGGATCGAAAATTTCTTTCGTGACGGATTCCGAGAGCTATTCGCTCAACACATATTCGTCAGCTTTTTGACCACTGTTCCATTGGGTATCGTGTCGGCGGTGTGTGAGGCCGTGGGGCGTCCGACTGATGCGATGAAGATCATGGCGGGCCTAGGGGACGTGGAGTCGGCGGCTCCTTCGATGGCGATGTGGGACTTGGGTCGATTGGCGGCGTCTTCGAACAGTGTGTCAGTGGTCTTCGATGCAGGCATCGGCGGTTTAGACGCTCGCCTGCGAGCAACGGAGGAACCCGAATGCGCGCGATTTGTGGACGCTTTTGACCTATTCCTGCGTTCCTACGGGTCGCGGGGGCCTAATGAGTGGGAAATGTCGTGCCCAACTTGGGAAACAGACCCTGATCTGGCTTTGGCCGCCATCGATCGCATGCGGGTATCCCCAGGATCGGCGGCGCCGAAGGGCCACCAGGCGGATCTCGCAGCAGAACGCGAACGTCTCATTGGTGAGATAAGCGCCATGCTTGAAGGTGACCCGGAGGCCCAGGGCCAATTCTTGGCTGGAGCGCACGGAGCATCGGTGCTGATGCCAGGTAGAGAACGCACCAAGACAAACTGTGTGAAATTTATTCAAGAAGGACGGATGGCAGCTCGCGAATTCGGCCGGCGGATGGTTGAAAGAGGCGTATTCCCCGAGGTGACCAGTTTCGGGATGCTTCGTTTCTCAGAACAACGTCAAGCCATCGACAATGCTGAGGGGTGGCGGGACATCATTGAACGCCGCCAAGAAGTTTTCGACACCGCAAGCAGTCGACAAGAACCTTTCGTGATCGTCGGAGAAGCCGAACCACTTTCGTCATGGACTCGACGTGATGCCGTAACCGTCGAACCAGTCGGCAACGGCGATTCGATCCAAGGTATGCCCGGGTGCCCCGGGGTGTCGGAGGGTCGAGCCCGCGTAATTCTAGATAGTCATGATCCGACCGCTTTGGAGCCTGGAGATGTTCTGGTCGTTCCCCTTACCGACCCGTCGTGGACGCCTTTATTTGTGCCCGCGGCAGGGGTTGTGGTTGACGTAGGGGCCGCTTTGAGTCACGCAATCATCGTGAGTCGAGAGCTGGGTATTCCGTGCGTGGTATCAGCCACGGATGCAACTAAACGCATACCCGACGGGGCGAGGGTTCGAGTGGATGGCGATACTGGTGTTGTGACGGTGCTTGAGGTCTAGGTCGCTACGGTACGAGTGGAACGTCACAGGCAACACCTAATCGCTTTCATCCCACCTCGGGGCGCGCTTCTCCATTAGCGCCCTCACTCCTTCTCGATAGTCGGGGTCTGTCATGGCGGTTTCTAGTAAGTCTTCAGAATCAGATATAGCGCTACCCACGTCTCGGTGTTGATCCAAATAGATTTGTCGCTTCGTCATTCGTTGTGCAGATGGAGCGACACGAGAGGCAAGGTTCTGGGCGTAGTCATGGACTTTGGGTAGCAAGTCTTCGCGTTCAAGAAGGCCGTTGAAGAGACCCCAGCCATCGGTTTCGTGGGCCAATAAAATTCTGCTGGAGAGTAAAAGGTCGTTAGCTCGGGTTAGGCCGATCAGCCTGGGTAGTAGCCAAGAAAGACCAAATTCAGCCGGTAGGCCGAGCGGTCCGTGGGCCGTGGTTAGTTTGGCGTCATTTGCAGCGAACCTCAGATCGCAATAGCACGCAAGGACGAAACCAACTCCCGCCGCGGGGCCGTTAACGGCTGCAATGGTGGTCACGTTTAAACCGAACATGAACGCAAAATTTTGATCGAATTGAGGTGCCACGCCATATCCAGGATTGGCTAGCTCGGGACCCGTGCCAGAGTCGTACCCTCCCTTTTCGATGTGGCCTTCGAGTGCCTGGCTATCAGCTCCAACGCAGAAGTCCTCTCCCATTCCTGTGATGACTACCGTTCGGACTTGGGGGTCGATTTCTGCCTGTTCAAGGAGGTGCCGGAGTTCGGTGTGCATCCGACCCGTCCATGCGTTGTGGCGGTGGGGACGACACAATGTCACCGTTGCGACCGAGCCTTTGACTTCGAACAGCGTTGCTTTTAGTTCCATGAGTTTCCCTAAGTCAGCCTTCGATGGCGCGACGTAGCGCGGCGAGCGCATCATCGGCAAATTCGGGTCGACATATCACTAAGTCTGGAAGCCACGGATCCTCGTAGTTGTAGTCGAGAGGTGAGCCGTCGCAACGGCTCGCGTGAAGTCCTGCCGCCAGCGCAACTGCTGCGGGGGCGCAATTATCCCACTCGTATTGCCCTCCGCTGTGCGCGTAAATGTCTGCGTGACCGAGGACTACCGCCATAGCTTTTGCGCCAGCAGAGCCGAGAGCTAGGAGTTCGGCTCCGATGGCTTCGGCCACGATCATCGCGGCCGCTGGAGGACGAGAACGGCTAACGACCATTCTGGGCTTTCCACCATGAGGCGGCGTTAGTTGGGGAGGAGGGTCCGTGCTGAGAGTCGTACCAACTGCGGGAAGTGCGACCGCTCCCGCTGTGGGTACGCCGTTTTCAGCTAACGCGATGTGTACGGCCCAGTCCGATCGGCCGGGCTCACCGAACTCTCGGGTTCCGTCAAGAGGGTCGACGATCCAAACGCGTTCTTTGTCCAGCCGAGTTAAGTCGTCTTTGCCCTCTTCGGAAAGAATTCCGTCATTTGGAAACTCATCTCGAAGAGCGCGGTCAATGAAGCGATGAGCTTCCAAATCGCCGGTGTCTTTGACGGTCCAACTATCTGCACCTTGGGCGAATAACCTTTCTCGGAGGTCCACGAGCAACTCTCCGGCCTGGGTCGCGATTCGGGCTGCGATCGCGTGATCCTCAGGGTTGGCCATGCTTTCTCCATCTGTCGTTAGACATGGGCGAGATCCACTTTGGCTAAACAACCGTTTAGCCGATAGTGTTTGCGCCCGGTAGGGGGATTGTGACGAAACGATCACAAGGTGACTATTTGCCTAGCTGACCGTATACCGTGCACGCACTTACAACCGAGCAGAAAGCTGGTCGCGGGACCGGCAACCGCAACAGAGAGGGACTCAACAGATGCGGAAAAAGACCATGTGGCGATTACTTGCCACGTTATTCGCGATCACCTTGGCCGCTTCGGCCTGTGGTGGAAGTGACTCAAGTAGCGATGACAGCACCGCTTCGGATGCTGGCACCGCTGAAGAGACCGAGGTAACGCTTGCCGCTAGCGGCGGAAGCCTCTTGGAAACAATCATTGATCGTGGCACTCTTAACTGTGGTGTCTCGGGCTCTGCCGTGGCGTTCTCCGAACTGCAGGCTGATGGCAGCATGGCTGGCTTTGACGCCGACTATTGCCGCGTTGTCGCTGCAGCCATTCTTGGCGACGCCAACAAGGTGAACTTTGTGTCACTGACTGCTGCTGAGCGTTTTACAGCAGTTCAAACGGGCGACGTTGACCTCTTGATGCGTAACACCACTTGGACTCAGAGCCGTGACTCCTCAGTTGGTATGGACTTTGGTCCGACCACTTACTACGACGGTCAGCAGTTGATGGGTCGCGCGAGCGACGGGTTCTCAGGTTCTTCACAGGTATCGGATGTCGGTGGTTCAGTTATCTGTACCAGCGCTGGTACCACGACCGAAAAGAACATTGCTGATGCCGCATCTGAAGCTGGGGTAAGTATCGAACTTCAAACTTTCGAAGACTTCGACACGGTCACCAACAACTTCATCTCAGGCGCATGTGACATCATCACGACTGACGGTTCGGGTCTTGTTGGCCGAAAGGCAAAGCAACAGCCCGACGGTGAGAACTGGGTGATCTTCCCAGCGACACCAATCTCGAAGGAGCCTCTGGGCCCGACTTATGGTCAGAATGACTCAGCGTTCGCTGATGCAGTCAACTGGGCTGTCTATGCAACGATCATCGCTGACGAAAAAGGCGTGAACTCAAGCAACGTCGACGACATGCTCGCCAATGGCGACACTGAGACCATCCGTCTCCTTGGCGGCGAAGGCGAACTTCAGACCGAGATGGGTCTTTCATCTGATGCCTTCTACCAGGTCATCAAGCAGGTTGGTAACTACGACGAGATTTACAGCCGAAGCCTCAACCCTGTTGGGTTGAGCCGCGAAGGGTCGGCAAACGCCGCCTGGACCGACGGTGGTCTCGTATACGCTCCACCGGCGCGCTGATATTGCACTGTTGCTGTGAGGCGGCCCCTGAGGCTGCCGTGCAGGGATTCTGAAAAGGGCTGGGGGTCATATCGACCTCCAGCCCTTTCAGCACATCTAGGCTGAACATCGTTCAGTTTCAAATTGCCATATTTCTTTGAGAGGGAAGTACTTAGTGGCAAATAGCCCACCGCCATCGATCCATCACGATCGACCCCCGTTGTATCGAGATGTGACAGTCGTCAAGTGGGTTGTGCAGGTTATTGCCCTGCTCATGGTCCTAGGCGCTCTTTGGTTCCTTGCTGAGCAAGCAGGAGACAACTTAACCGCATCGAATGTCCCGACCGATTACGGCTTCCTGTCTATAAACCCGGGAATTGACCTTTCTTCAGGGATTGACACGGATCCCGACACCGGGGGCCGGGCCCTGTGGGTCGGCATGGTGAACACACTTCGTATGGCCGCTGCGGGGATTGTGGTCGCAACCCTCTTCGGTGTGTTAGTTGGACTCTCTCGACTCTCCAATAACTGGCTGTTACGTAAATTGGGAAGTGTCTACGTTGAATCGCTTCGAAATGTGCCGCTGCTAGTTCAAATTCTCTTTTACGGCGCTGTTTTTGCGAGCTTGGATCGCGTAACCACAGATGTGGGGCCGATTAACGGCTGGTTTCATATTTCCAACAAGGGCCTGTCGATGCCAAGGGTCCACATAGCCGACGGCTTTTACCAGTGGGTGGTCGTTTTGGCTATCGGCTTGGTCTTCGCCAACTTCATGCGCAAGCGACGTAACGCGCAACAAGATGCCACAGGTGACGAGACGTATCCGCTTTTAAGCGCCTTCGGCGTAGTGGTGTTCTTCGCGATCGTGGGGTGGTTCATTCACCCGATCTTTGGATTCGTAGGCAATATCTTCGATGCAGCGGCGTCAGCTATTTCGGCGCTGCCTGAAAATGTTCTTCAGTTGTTGATTGCGGCACTCTCAATAACGGTCAGCGTGTATTGGATTCGATCATTTCTAAATAGCAGACGTACCCCAGCTGGCCTGGCGAGACTGACTGATGATGACTACTTCCGCATGATCTTTGCTGCGGTAGGAGGACTTTTAGGAGCTCTATTCTTCTTGGTTCTGTGGCCCGGTTTGTCCAGCTGGATGATCAATTCAGGCAGTGATTTCTTTGACGTTCTCGGCAATAAATTTGGTGACGGCCGGACCGGTCGACCGATAGACGTCGCTTTGCCGGAGATAGTTCAAAGCGGAAAATTTCCCAACTATGGCCCATCAGGTCTTAATTTTTCCATTGGGTTCGCAGCGGTCTTTTTCGGCGTTGTCTTCTACACAGCGGCGTTCATAGCGGAAATTGTTAGAGGGGGAATACTCGCTGTTCCAAAAGGCCAAACGGAAGCGGCAGCCGCATTGGGGCTTCGCCGCTCGACAGCGTTGCGCAGGGTGATAATTCCCCAAGCAGCGCGGGTGATGCTGCCGCCGTTGGGCAATCAATATTTGAATCTCACGAAGAACACTTCGCTCGCTATAGCGGTCGGCTATAGCGACATTGTCCAGGTTGGGCAAACGGTGTACAACCAAACTGGAAAGACACTCCCCGTCGTGTCGATATGGATGTTTTTCTACTTGTCGTGTTCGTTGTCGATATCGGTGATTGTCAACTTCTTTAATGTTCGCATGCGAATCGTGGAACGCTGATATGCCGGAGCTGAACCCCATCGTCGTTGAGGCAGGCATAGGCGAAACGGGGCCACCTCAACAAGGCGTCAATCTTTCCGTGAGGCAATGGCTGCGAACCAACCTTTTTTCGAATTGGTTCAACGCTATTCTGACTTTGCTAGGGGTGTTTGCCGCTCTCCTAATGTTGCGTGGCGTTCTGAATTTCACTTTCAGTGAGAATCGCGAATGGGACGCGGTCCGCACAAACCTTCGAGCCTTAATGACGCTCTCCTATCCGGAGTCGCAATATGTGCGTGTCTGGGTAGCAGTGGGTTTCGTGATGGCTTTGGCTGGTATGAGCGCCGGCATCTGGGCTAATTGGGGCGGAGTGTCCGTCAAAAGGATGTCTACCTGGCTGATGGGCTCTGGTGGCCTTTTCGCTCTTTGTGTTTTGTTACGAGAACCGAGCGTCATTCTCGACAGCGAAGGGAAAGTGCTCCGCACTGTTGAAGGATCGCTGCAGCGTGAATCCGTTTGGGCAGCTATGACGGACCGGCTGGGCTGGTGGATTGCTGCCGTTGTTCTCATAACACTGGGCGCCGCTATTTGGGCTTGGTGCAGCGAACCGGATCGTCGAAACAACAGTGTTGCCGTAACCACCGTTGTTTTCTCAGGACTCGGGTTGTTGGTGTTGAGTCTGTGGCTCGTGCCCTATGGTCACTACGCTTTCGCCGACGGCACATATATCGCCGTGCCGGGACGAACGGTTGCGTTTTCGACGAAGATGCCTTGGACAGTTATGTGGTTATTGCTGTTCGGTTTGTACTTTGTTGGTAGAAGTTTTCGCGACACGCGGTGGCAGGGCATTGTTAGAGGCTCAAGCAATTTTCTCTGGCTGATTAGCCCGATGGCGTTGTTCTGGGTAGTGCTACGAGACCCAGCTTTAGATTATGCCCACGTCCTATCAACTGACCTTCCTATGGGGCTGGCGTTTGGAGTGTTGGGCGGAGTGCTTCTATGGGCGTTGACTCGCTCTGATTTAGGTGAAGCTGGACGACTTACAGCGGTTGGCCTACTGGGGTTTGCTGTCTTTAACTGGGTTGCTGCGTTCTTTGGTTTGTATCCGATGCTTCAAAAAGCCCGGATCAGCTTCCTGCTAGTAGCCCTTGCGGCCCTACTTGCACCGAACTTTATTGGTGAGGTCGCTAAGCGTCGCCAGTTGATCCTTGGTTGGTTGTCTGCCATGGCTTTGGTTCATTACATGGCGACCATGATGAACACTCCGTCGACGGTTGACATCCAGTCCTCGGAGTTTCTAGGCGGCTTGGGTTTAACCCTTTTTGTCGCTGTGATAGTCGTCCTCCTTTCGTTTCCTCTCGGCGTTTTGCTGGCTTTAGGTCGCACTTCCAAATTCCCCATTTTCCGGATGTTGTCGACGAGCTACATCGAAATAATCCGTGGCGTGCCTTTGATCAGTGTGCTGATTTTCTTCTCGGTAATGGTTCCGCTGTTTTTGCCGGATGGGATGGAACTAGCGGAACTTGCAGCGGTGCTGACTGGGTACACCCTCTTCTCTGCCGCGTATCTGGCTGAGAACGTAAGAGGGGGATTGCAGTCGGTAACCAAAGGCCAGTACGAGGCCGCCGACGCTCTTGGCCTCACGGCGGCTCAACGAACCGGTTTCATTGTCTTGCCACAGGGCCTGAGGGTTTCGATTCCACAACTTGTAGGTCAAGTGATATCAACTTTCAAAGAGACCTCTCTTTTGGCGATCATTGGCCTCTTTGATTTCTTAAGAGTTGCTAATTCGGTCATTCCCGCTCAAAGCGAATTCATGGGTGTCAAACGAGAGGGCATTCTCCTCGTAGCGATGATCTATTTCTTCTTTAACTTCACGATCTCCAAATACAGTCAGCGCCTAGAACGCCGGGTGGGTCTTGGGGAAAGATGATGATACGTCCACGTAACTCTCAGACCGGGAGCAGAGATTCATGAGCATCGATGATGGAACGACAGTGGCCAATGACAGGTTGGCTGGCCGCGAAGACATGATTGTGTGTGTAGATGTCGATAAGTGGTACGGAGATTTTCAGGCTTTGAAGGGCATAACTGCGACGATAAAAGAAGGTGAAGTCGCAGTGGTTTGCGGTCCTTCAGGGTCGGGTAAGAGTACTTGGATTCGTTGCATCAATCGCCTCGAAGTTCATCAAGGTGGAAACATTGTTGTTGACGGTATTGAGCTGAGTAATGACCTTCGCAACATCGAAAAGATCCGGTCGGAAGTCGGTATGGTCTTCCAACAGTTCAATCTTTTCCCTCACTTGACTGTGCGTGACAACATCACTTTGGCCCCGATTTGGGTACGAAAAAAGCCGCGTGCTGAAGCGGAGTCCCTAGCAACGGAGTTACTTGAACAAATGGGGATTCCTGAGCAGGCGGAAAAATTCCCTGGACAATTGTCAGGGGGGCAACAGCAGCGGGTCGCAATTGCGCGGTCGTTAGCCATGGAGCCCAGAGTGATGCTTTTTGATGAGCCCACGTCTGCTCTCGATCCTGAGATGATTAAGGAAGTTCTCGACGTCATGAAAGAGTTGGCGCGGTCGGGAATCACGATGATGGTTGTGACCCACGAAATGGGTTTCGCGCGGGAGGTGGCCGACCGGATCATCTTCATGGAGGGTGGCGAAATAGTTGAGGTTGGAACTCCGGAACATTTCTTTACTAATCCAACTGAGGATCGAACCAAGCTCTTCCTGAGCCAAATTTTATAAAGACACGAGTGTTACGTGCCTGAGTTTGGGCATCGTGTCGGTGTGGTCGCCCTTGGTGGATGTTCAGTCAGCAGGGGCGCCGTAAGGCGCTTTAGCCTTTTTGTAACACTCGGGGTGATAGTGCTCAACTCGATCCCACTTGTTGCCGGCGTAAACATTGCAAATGATTTGGTCTGCGCGGATTCGGGCTCGAAACTTGATCAATTCGTCACACACGGCGCAGTAGACGGAATTGCCGGCGTCAACGGTGCGGGTGACTGCTCGGCTTTGCAACTTTTTAGTTTTTGTTGCTGATTTGGCGGCCATGGCTAGTCTCCTGTTGGCTTTATCACTTTAAGCGTTGCGGGCAATCTAGCCACTACCCGCGCGAAGATGGTGGATATTCGCGCGATCCGCGCGTGTATATCGCGCGGGTCGCGCGAATTCGTATAGAACTCGCGCTTAATGTGTTCTTACTGTCTGCGGAGTACCTCGTAGCCGATGATATTTCGCGCGGAACGCGCGATTATCTGGCTAACGGCTTGTACTTGATAGGTTTCGGCCCAGCGTCTTCGCCTAGTTCCCTATGGCGGAAGGCTTCGTATTCCGAGAAGTTTCCTTCAAACCACCGGACCTGACTATTTCCTTCGAACGCAAGAACGTGCGTAGCGACTCGGTCGAGGAACCATCGGTCATGGCTGATTACTACCGCGCATCCCGGGAAAGCCTCTAAACCAGCCTCAAGTGCTCTAAGGGTGTCCACGTCCAAGTCATTGGTGGGCTCATCGAGTAGCAGCACATTGCCGCCAGTCTTGAGGACCTTGGCCAGTTGAACCCGATTTCGCTCCCCCCCGGAAAGGTCCCCGACTTTCTTTTGCTGGTCTGGTCCCTTGAAATTGAACGATGCAACGTAACTGCGACCGTTGACCTCTCTGTTCCCGACTTGAACGATGTCTAACCCGCCAGTGATTTCTTCATAGACGGTGTGCTCATTGTGGAGTTCATCGCGAGACTGATCTACATAGGCCAGATCTACCGTCGTTCCAATCGTGATTGTCCCGGTGTCTGGCTGCTCTTCTCCCGTAATCATTCGGAAAAGGGTTGTTTTTCCGGCCCCATTTGCACCGACCACGCCGACAATTCCCGCTGGGGGCAAAAGGAATGAAAGATCTTCAATCAAAAGACGATCACCAAAACCTTTGCCAACATTGTTCAGTTCAATTACCTGGTCGCCTAGCCGTCGGTTCATGGGAATACTTAGCTCTAGTTTTTCGTCGCGTTGGCCACCCGATTCGTGTTTGGCCAAGAGTTGGTCGTAAGCAGCGAGCCGAGCTTTTCCCTTGGCCTGTCTGGCTCGAGGTGATAGCCGTACCCACTCCAGTTCCTGTGCCAAGGTACGTTGACGAGCGTTGGATTGGCGGTCTTCTGATGCCAGCCTGGCTTGTTTTTGCTCTAGCCAGCCGCTGTAGTTCCCCTCATAAGGGAAAGCATTCCCGTGGTCGAGTTCAAGAATCCAGCCAGCAACGTTGTCCAAGAAGTAACGATCATGAGTTACTGACATGACCGTCCCGGTGTATTCCTTAAGGAATCGTTCTAACCACGCGACGGATTCGGCATCTAGATGGTTGGTGGGCTCGTCCAATAACAGAAGATCTGGATGAGATAACAGCAAGCTGCACAACGCAACTCTGCGCCTCTCGCCGCCGGAAAGGGTCGCGACGCTGGCATCCGCTGTCGGGACTCGAAGAGCATCCATCGCTATCTCGACCTGTCTCTCGAGGTCCCATGCGTTGGTTGATTCGATCTGGTCTTCTAACTCTGCTTGCATAGCGCCGACTTGATCTAGATCGGCGTCGGAGTCGCCCCACATCGCTAAGACTTCGTTGTATCGGTCGATGAGGGATTGTGTCTCAGCAACGCCGTCCATCACGTTCTCGTAGACGTTTTTGGATTCGTCCAGACTCGGTTCCTGGGACAAAAAGCCGACGGAGAATCCCGGTGCTAGTCGGGCTTCACCTGTGAAACCGTCGTCTAGACCAGCCATGATTCTCAACACGGACGATTTGCCGGCGCCGTTGTGCCCAATTACCCCAATCTTTGCCCCCGGATAAAACGCAAGGGTCACATCTTTAAGTACTTCGCGGTCAGGAGGGTAAAACCTTCCGAGGTTGCGCATTGTGAAGATGAAC
This sequence comes from Acidimicrobiia bacterium, assembly GCA_012960315.1. Taxonomy (GTDB): domain Bacteria; phylum Actinomycetota; class Acidimicrobiia; order Acidimicrobiales; family Poriferisodalaceae; genus UBA2110. The sequence continues at coordinate 4,416 of DUBN01000054.1, read as the reverse complement.
TCAATTGCCATGTATTGGTTTCGCTTCGCTAGGAGCCCCCGAGGATAAGGGTGTTGGGTTGGAAGGCCACTTGCCGTTAACGCAACGAAAAGCCGACCACACTTTCGAGATGGTCTAGCGCCACTTCGGGATCTACAACCTTGATGGCGACCATGCCCAAATTTGCTGCCGGTTTGCAGTTGATACCTAGATCATCGAGGTATGCGCAGTTTTGTGGATCGACGCCGAGTTCTGAACATGCCAGTTCGTAAATCCGAACGTCGGGCTTACGAATGCCAACCTTCGCTGATTCAACTACGACTTCGAACATTTGCATGATTTGAGCGACGGATGCGGCCTGCTCCGAAGTCCTCGCCATGCCTGCACCATGGCCAGATTTCATATTGTTGGTGATGCAGCCGATACGGACTCTTTTTTGAAGAATCTCGATTGCGCGGACCATTTGAGGCCGGACGTTTCCGCTAAGGCACTCCAGTACTTTTTGGCCGGACATCTTTAGTCCCAAATCTGTCGCTTCGGCCTCAAACAGTTTGCAGAACTCCGAAACGGTGACCTCGCTCCGTTCCATTTTTGCCCAGGCGTTGTCATCGGGGTTAGTGGAATTGATTCGCCGGATAGAATCAAGAGGTGCGCCTATCTCGTTCTCGTAACGAGAAAATGCTTCGAATGGACTGGTTGTAACAACCCCGCCGAAGTCGAATAACACGGCGTCGATTAAAGGTTCCTTCTTCACGAGCGGTGACACTAGCGGGCGCTAGATTCAGAATGTGCGTATCGCTACATGGAATGTCAACAGCCTCAACGCACGCACAGAACGAGTAGATGAATGGCTCGACTATGCGTGCCCAGACGTGCTCTTGTTGCAAGAGACGAAAATGTCCGACGAGCAATTTCCTCATGACCATTATTCGCGTCAAGGGTACGAAAGCGTTCACTGTGGTGAAGGGAGATGGAACGGGGTCGCCATACTTTCCCGAGTTGGGATAGAAGACCCCTTGATGGGCTTTGCAGACGGCGAGGATGCCGATCCAGAGGCGAGAATTATTTCAGGGACTTGTGGCGGAGTGCGTGTTTCATCGGTCTACGTGCCGAATGGCCGAGCAGTTGACCACGACCATTATCAATACAAGTTGCGTTGGCTATCTCGCCTAAGAAAGCATCTTGACATGAGTTGCGATCCCGATGGTTGGGTATTGGTCGGAGGTGACTACAACATCTGTCCGGACGATCGTGATGTTTGGGATCCGGCGAACCCGGCTCCGCGCACCCACGTAACGCCAAAAGAACGAGCTGCGTTAGCGAAATTGATGGATTGGGGACTGGTTGACGTGTTTCGAAAGTTCTACGAGGATGAGGGTCTCTACTCCTGGTGGGATTATCGAGATGGTGCTTTCCACAAGAAGATGGGTCTCCGCATCGATTTATTGATGGCGAGCCAGGCGCTGGCAGAGCGGGCAATGTTTTGTCTGGTGGACCGGACGGCGCGCAAAGGGACAAAACCCTCAGATCACGCGCCGGTTTATGTTGATATTGATTGTTGATCCCCTAAGAACAACTCTGTGGCCTAGCCCGCTGAACGCCTGACTTGGGTGGGTTGTTCTAGCTACCTCGGGTAGGGGTAGGCCAGTAGGAATCAAGTTTTATGGCTCAGCGATTACTGCCAAGATCTCTGGGCCGGTGCGTTCGAGGCGAGATCTTCCCAGTCCTGTAATCGTCTCTAACTGAGAAATTGTGGTTGGCGCTGCTGTCGCCACTTTGGCGATCAAATGATCGGGGAGCAGAGCAGCCGACTGGATCCGTCGTGATCGCGCTGTTCGATCAATCCACTCTCGGAGTCGTTGATAGCGAAGATCTGTTTCGCTATCGGTTGCTTTGCCCAGATTTTTTCGTGCTTCTGCCAAATAGTTTGCTGCTTGTTTTGTAGAAGGTCGCGGTGGCCGCTGATTGGCTGTTTCAATGAGTTGAAGCCATGGGGAAGGTTCGCGGCTTTCTAATCTTTCGCCCTTGTGTCTTGCCCGCGCCCATGTTAAATGAAGGTGCTGTTGAGCGCGAGAAATGGCTACGTAGAACAAGCGTCGTTCTTCAGGATCGTCGGGTCGAATTGGGATGAGACCATTTTCAACCCCGGCAATGACCACAAAAGGCCACTCCAGACCCTTCGCAGCGTGAAAGGTAACAAGGTCGACGCCGTCCTCGTCAGTGTCAAGGTCGCCGGGCCGCAAGGTGCGAAGCCAATCACGAAAGCCGGACCCATCAGCGTGGGTATGTTCCCCGGTGTATTGGACGGCCAGTTCAGCTACCCGGTTCTGCGGCCCGTGATCGAACTCGTCAGCTAGATCCACCGCTAATGTTGCAAATTCGTGGCCCGCGCCGCATAACTGATCGATTACTTCTTGAACTTCAGGGAGCTTGAGTATTCCACCCTGACCTCGAAGCCTGTGCGGTACCTGAAATTGAGTCAACGCGCGAGAGATGACTTGGAGTTGTTCGTTTGTGCGAGCTAGCACCGCGTGTCTAGACCATCGTGTTTCGGGGAGTCGCTCCTCGCGTAGATATCGAGCGATACCAAGTGCCTCTTCCCAATCGTCGCTGAAGTTGCTTGTAGTTGGCAGTTGCGCCTCTACGGCTTCGCTATCGGATTCAGTTGACGTTCGGCCTAGAACTGCATTTGCTGAACGAATGATCTGCGGTTGACTTCGATGGTTAGTGGCCAGCACTTCCGTTCCCGCCGAAGGAAAGTCAGCGGAGAAATTAATTAAATGTTCTGCGTTCGCACCGTTCCAACCGTAAATTGCTTGATCCGGGTCACCGACTACACACAAATCTGTTCGTTCCCCGACCCAGGCCCGCAGAAGATCAAACTGGGTTTGGTTGAGGTCCTGGTATTCGTCTACGAAAAAGTGTCGGAACACCCAATGTTGGGCATCTCGGAACGCTTGATCAGTTCCTAAAAGCTGAGTGCATTCGACCAGAATGTCATCGAAATCCAAGAGCCCGCGACGACGCTTGTAGGCGACATATGACTGGTGTAGTAGTGCTATCCGTCCCGCTTGTGCCTCTCCAACTCGTCCCCGACCGGGGCCGTTTCTGTATTCGTCGGGAGTCAACGCTTGCGAACAAGCCCAGTCAATTTCTGTCACTGCCGCGTTCAGTCGTAGATTGGGAAAATCGCCGATCAATTCCTTTATCAATGGGCGCCGTCCGGCTAGGACAACCGGTGGTCTTTTTTCGCGATCCAATCGGTGCTGTCGGATTTGTGCCAAAGCAACCGCGTGGAACGTGCCGACCGCCCCTAAGTCGCGAATTCCCATTCGGTTAAGTCGTGATCGGAGTTGGCTGGCAGCCCGTCGGGTGAAGGTGAGGGCAAGTACGCGACGCGCATCGACGCTCCCGTCAACGACCCTGCGCGCGATTCGATTAGTGAGCACACGAGTTTTTCCTGAACCCGGGCCGGCAAGAATTCGTAATGGTGCATCATCGGAATCCACCGCCTTTTGCTGCTCAGGATCTAACCGATCAAACTCGGGACCCGGGGAGCGCGAAGCAGAGGCAAGAAAACTGAGTTCCTCACTACCTTGCGATGTTCCCATCCAGCCGACGCTACCGCCTAGGTGGGACCGCGGGTTCCTTACGTCTACTCTCAACCTATGGCGTCAACCCTCCGAGTTGTGAGTCTGGTACCGAGCGTTACGGAGACTTTGCTTTCTTGGGGAATTGAACCGATCGCCTGCACTCGGTTCTGTGAGCAGCCAAGCATTAATCACGTTGGAGGCACGAAAGACCCCGACCTCGACGCGATTGAAAAATTGAACCCTGACCTTGTCGTTGTGGACCGCGAAGAGAACCGTCTAGAGGATTATCAAGCGTTAAGGAGTCGAGGCATCAATGTGGAGTCGTTGCACGTAGCGTCGCTGAACGATGTCGGCTCGGAGGTGCAGCGCTTGGCCGATCGCGTTGGTGTTGAGTGGTCGCACGTACTCAGTCCACGGCGCGCCAGTCGTGGCGTAAGAGCATTCGTTCCTATATGGAGACGTCCATGGATGACCATCGGTGCTGATACCTACGGGGCTACGGTGCTAAGTCATCTAGGCATCGACGTGCTTTTTGCCAATTCAGACGACACCTACCCGGTAGTCGAAGAGCGTCAATTGGTGGAGGCTGAAATCGATGTGGTGCTGGCGCCTAGCGAGCCCTACCCATTCGGCGAACGACACTTGGACCTACTGAAATCCATCGCCCCTGTGATGCTTGTCGATGGTCAAGATCTTTTTTGGTGGGGAGCGAGGACTTCTGTCGCAATCGACCGATTCGATGAGCGCCTACAATCCTCGATCGATGGAGGTCGATGATGGGGCCACAAACATCCGGAACAGCACGAAACGGCGACGTCGAACTTTACTTCGATGCACATGGGGA
>DUBN01000053.1 GCA_012960315.1 Acidimicrobiia bacterium | reverse complement strand
GTCCGACCAACTCCATGAGAGGCGCAGCTGCCCTCGGAGGTGTAAGTGACGGACTTGTTGTTGACGTTGGTGGAACTACAGCGGACTTCGGGGCACTCGTGTCCGGTTACCCCCGACAAGCCAACGCCGCAGTCGAAGTGGGTGGGGTGCGCACTTTATTTCAACTTCCCGACGTCCTTTCGATTGGGCTGGGTGGCGGAAGCCGAATACATGTGAACCCCCTAGGGCTTGGCCCAGACAGCGTCGGGCAGCGGCTATCTACCGAGGCACTTGCCTTTGGCGGGTCTGTCCCAACGCTTACGGACGCCGCGATAGCAGCAGGGCTATTGAACATCGACGGAACGTCACGCCCAGATCTACCGAATGCTGACGAAATTCTTGCTCACGCAGCAACGATGATCGTAGGCGGCGCTGACCGGATGAAACTTTCCTCCGAGGAAGTGCCCTTAATAGCAGTTGGTGGTGGAGCTTTTGCAGTGTCGGACACTATGCAGGGCATAAGTGAGGTGGTGCGACCTGACTACGGCGACACTGCGAACGCAATTGGAGCTGCTTTGGCTGAAGTCAGTGGCGGTGTTGATCGAGTTTTCCAAGGTATGGGGCACGACGCCGCGGTCGCCGAAGCTATTCGTATAGCGACTGAAGATGCCGTGACTTCGGGAGCTGATCCGTCACTGGTTGAGGTCATCGAGGTGGAAGACCTACCCATTGCATATCTACCTGGCGATGCTCGGCGTGTTCGAGCTCGTGTCGTCGGTCCTCTTAAATAGGGTGTCCTAGGAGGCTGCTAGGCAACATCAACAGTCAAGAAATGAGACCGGGACCGCTCGGGTATTCATGCATGTTCCGAAGCATGTGAGCAGGCCCATGGGGCCCGTTGATAGCTGCGTCCTCCCCCCAAATCTGTTCCTTCATCCAACCAAAGATCTCGCGGCGTTCACCCAGATGAGCCAGGCTCTGAGCCCGTTGGATCGCGTTCTCAGTCACCGTCGACTCATCGGCAAGTTCTTGCACGATTCCCACTTCGAACGCTTCTTCCCCGGTCCACCGTTTGGCAAATTGAACAGTCTGGTAGAACGCGTTTTGGGGCATTTTGTGACGAAAGATCGCCAATTCGGGAGCAGGCATCGCGATGCCGATCTCAATTTCGTTGGCGCACATCAACCCCCGGTCAACTCTCATGACGCGTTGGTCATGGCTGAGTGCCCACATGAAACCAGCACCGAATGCGTGGCCGTTGATCGCGCCGACCGTAGGCATTGGAAAGGTAATCAACCGCGCTGCGAGAGCCATGAATTCTTCGGCGAAGGGCTCCAAATCCCCGCCTCCGTGAACGTCGTTGCCTGTGAACCATTCCAAATTGAGGCCGTTGGAAAAAAACTTTGGGTCCGACGAAGCGGTTACAAGGGCGTGAGGGCCGTTATTGGCTTCAACATCGTCCAACGCGTCATTGAGGTCGCGGACCAGGTTCGTGGTCCAGCGGTTCTCGCCGTTAGTCAATGTGATCACGCTCACGTCATCGTGGCGTTGGAGGGTAATAAGGTCGTTCACCCCGCCCAACGTAGACCGACAACGACTAGCGACGCACCTGGTTGCCGCAACATATACAAACGGCCCGGTGTCCCAGTAAGCCAACCAATGATGGTCGGCTACCGGGACACCGAGCTGGCGTCTGTGTTGTGGTTAGTCCGCCAGAGTTGACTATCTCCGCCCCAATTGGTGGTTTACTCCGCCGTCATTGAGGGCGCATTCATCGTTGTTGTCACTATCGATGAGAATCCCATCCACCTCGGTGAGCTGCCTGTCGCAATGAACACAACGCTGCCGCCGTTTGACAACGAGAATGAGGACGAACGGAATCGTCGCGAAGGTCCACCATGGGACACCCGCACGTTGAGTCAGTTGTGAGCCTCCCGGCGTGATTCGAGCTGGGACGTCCTCAACCAGTCCAGGGGTCGTCGCGGGCTCAGGCAACTCGTCAGCAGACGTCACCTCAACAACTGGTGCGTCTTCGATGACTGGTGCGTCTTCGATGACTGGTGTGTCCTCAACAGCGGGCGCTTCTTCTATGAGCTCACTAGTTGCTTGAGGAGTCTCGACAACCGGTGATTCCTCAACAACCGGTGATTCCTCAACGATCGGCGCGTCTTCGTCGACTGGGGTGCCGTCGTCTTCGTCGACTGGGGTGCCGTCGTCTTCATCTCACTTGCCAACAACAATAGGAGGAGTTCCCAGATAATTCCGATTGAGTTGTCACTGCTGATCTACATCAACTAATCGACTCACTTCAAAATTCGGTTTTCCAACCACCAGTTGCCTGAATTTGGGCACACTCGGGAACAATCTCGTGTCCGACGCGGGCGATTTGTTCGTGGATTTCTTTAACTTCACCAGAAGGGCAGTCCATTTTCGCGACTACTAGGGAGTAACCCGCTTCTGCAAATTTTTCTAGATCCTCCAGCACCTGTTCAGAAGTTCCAGTGCAGATCTTTCTTGGCTTTTGGTGGGCGAGGGCATCATCACTGTCGGTAACTCTCATGGTTGTGGCAGCCATCATGATGAAGGTCAAGGGGTCCCTCCCTGCCATCTCGAGGTCGCTCTTGATTATCGTCTGGAGATCAGAGTGGCGGTTCGGGTCCGCGAAGGGATCAAGAAACACTGGATAAAATCCATCGCAATGGGCTGCCGCGCGATGCGCCCCAAGTGGAGACACTCCTCCATAGATGATGGGGGGATGAGGCTTCTGCAAAGGTTTCGGGTCCATCGAAACGTTGTTGAACGTGTAGTAGTCGCCGTCAAAGGAAACAAAGTCGTCTTGCCAACTTCGCTTGTAGATCTCAATGCACTCAACGGTTCGCGTGCCACGCTCAGCAAAGTCCACGCCGAGCGCATCAAACTCCTCAGCCATCCAACCAGCGCCAACTCCGAGCAGAAGACGGCCCCCCGACAGCACGTCCACCGTCGCAAATTGGCGGGCGTCACTCAGTGGCCCACGATAAGGAGCTACGAGCACACTGGTACCAAGCTTGATTGTGTTCGTGGCAGAGGCAACTGCTCCCATCACAACTGCACCATCGAGCATCTCGTGTCGCGGTGAATAAGAGCGGGCACCGGTCTGATTAGCGATGTGCGCACTATTTGTTTCTGAGGGCATACACACGTGGTCAGGAAACCAAATCGAATGAAAGCCATTACGTTCAGCAGTTTGTGCAACGGCCACTGGTTCAAGCGTTGCCCCTGGGACACTTCGGGTGTAGTTGTTGACATCATCTCGATAACCGACACCGTGGGTGTTTGCATATAAGCCAATCTGCATAGCTCACACTCCTTCGAATAGTGCTGTAATTATGGTCGCTAGGACGTATGGGAGGATTGGTTTCGAACCCAGCCTCTGCTGATTAAAGGAGATGCTCCTTGACAGACCTTGAAAGTCGAATTTGTCGGCTCGAAGACATCGAAGAAATTAAACAATTGAAGGCCAAATATTGCCGGTTCTGCGATGAAGGGTATGACCCTGACGGCATCGCCAGTTTGTTCACTGAAGATGGTGTTTGGGATGGAGGTCGGACCTTTGGACTAGCTGAAGGTAAATCCGCCATTCGAAAACATTTTGACGGAGCGGGTAACAGGATTTCCATCGCGCGACATCAGGTGATGAATCCGATTATCGAAGTCGATAACGAGACGGCAACCGGTCACTGGCTTTTGTTTCAACCCTGTACTGACGCGGGAAGTGGGAAGGCTGTCTGGTTGGCGGCTACGTACACCGATCAGTACAAGAAAGTTGATGGCTGCTGGCTCATCAGTCACTTGAGTATTGAGGTCGCATTTTTCTCGTCCTATGAGAAAGGTTGGGCGGAAGAGCAATTTCTTGATGGGCGACAGCCCTAACTAGTTGCGTAACAAAAATTTGTGTCGGGAACTTACCAGCCACAGACTCAACGTTGGGTGCGGCCTAGGACAGGCTAAAGACCCCAGCGAAGGCCCCGGAGTTGGAGTCGGGTAGCTCCTCTTGGGTGAGTGGCACTGCGATTTCACTAACCGTGGGGCCTATCTTTTGAGCTACCGGTGTCAGTGCATCGAGATCGAAGCCGTATACGTTGGCCGCTACACCGGCAAAGAGTTGCCTGCACTTTTCTTCGGGCACGTCAGAAAACGTTGAGCGAAGAGCTTCTAGCGAATAAGGAGTAGTTCCCTCTTCATGAGGAAAATCCGATCCCCACATGATTCGATCGACTCCAACTGCATCAATGTATTTAGCCTCTGGACGGGGCATGAAGCTCGCGCCGATGTAGCAGTTCCGTGCGAAATATTCGCTGGGGGTAAGTGAGAGCGAACGGATCACCTCCGAAGCGAACAGAGGCATTGTGCGGCTAGCACTGCTTGCCTTGATCCCCGCAACGGTGGGGTCCATGCGACCAAGTTCGGGCAGAACCCATTGGATACCGCGGCCTTGTTCAGTCCACACCGCTTTCAACTTTGGGAAGCGTTCAAAGACACCAGACAAGATGAGGTGAGCAAGGGTCCGTCTTGTCCAATCGCTGAATTCGAACATCATCACCGCGCGTGCTGCGGGGAGGTCCGCTCCGACCGTCGGCGCACCGGTGCCTGGATGTTGGTGGATGGGGAGAGCCAACTCTTCGCAAGTTGCCCAAATTGGGTCATAGCGAGGGTCAAACCAAGGCCCAACCGGGTGATTGGCAGGGATAGCTGGTAACAGCACACCTCCGATAACGCCAGTTGACGCAGCCCATCGGATTTCGGAAACAGCAGTTTCAACATCGTGAGGCATTATTTGGATCAACCCAAGACGACGCCCAGGCACCTTGGCACAGAACTCAACTAACCATCGGTTATGGGCACGTAAACCAGCGGCCCTTGGCGCGAGAGTCTCTTTAGTTTGAGGAAGATCAGCCAGTGTGTGAACAGTATTGAAAAATGGCGGGATTGTGTTAGGGAAAACAACCTCTGCCGCAATGCCGTCGTTATCCAGAATCTCTAATCGGTAGTCGCTGTCCCAATTACGTGAAGCAGTCGAGTCAACAAGGTCATCAAAGGGACTCTCGTAGCTTGACGCCCAGGCGTCAAAGTCGTCGTGCCATTCGGACTCCAGGTAGTCCTTGTACTCGTAGAGTTCTGCCCCAGCGTGCGTATCGGCAGAGATCACTACATACCTGTCGATTGTGTCCCATTTGTCCGTCATTTGGTCTCCCCCAATATCGCCTTTATAGCACCGATAGAGTCAGGCTCTTTTCCGGTTCTCTGGCTGCGTTGCGGCCGGCGATGAAGCCATAGGTCAACGCGAGGCCGATGGTTGTTCCAGGACCCCAGTATGCAGCGCCGGCTGGAGTCGCAACGCAATTACCCGCGCCGTACAGTCCGACGATGGGTTGGAGATCAAACCCCAGAATTTGAGCTTCTGTATTAATGAGCGGACCCCCATTCGTGTCCAAAACGCCTGCGCCGACAATCGAGGCGTAATAGGGACCGTTGTCCGCTAGGGGAGCCATGGTTGGGTTTGGAGTGCCGTCACGTTCCATCAAATTCCATGCCAACTCCATCATCGTTGATCCCCGTTGGAAGTCATGATCTACACCTTCGACAGCGAAATTGTTGAAGCGATTGACTGTGTCGTGAAGATTCTGAACAAAATCATCGGAAAGGCGTACATCGCCAATGCTGTCACCGAGCTGGGTGAGACGCTGATCTATTGCCTCCGAGAGAGCTCTGAGGTTGGGTGCTTCGATCACGTAGTCAAGTTGTTCGTTTGGAAGCGGAACGGGTGGGCGGAACGGAACGTCAAGTGGTGAATCAGCTACGACCTGATCCCAAATCATGAAGAGCAAGGTGTTGGGAAAATCGCGAGAAGTAGCGCTGTAATGAAGGTGTACTTGACCGCGATCATGGTAGGGAGCTTTTTCGTTGACGACCCGTCGACCGGTCCGGTCCACTTGAATCATGCTGTCTCCAAAAGGCATCCATAGAGATGGGGGGGAAGGCGAACGGAGGGCTGGTTCGACAACTATCTGTTTCCACCAGGCCCCGCTCATCTGACCGAAAGACGCTCCAAGTCGGTTAGCGATCCGCAGAAAATCGCCCTGTGCGTGAGGGGTAGCGCAACTCCCAAACACTCGACCAGGTATGTGCCGACGAAGAAGCTCACCGTTTTGTCCGAAGCCTCCTGAAGCGAATACAACTCCGCGCCGGGCGGCGGCAATAACTGTTCGGTGACCAGCGCGGATTTCGAGGCCCACGACTTCGTTTGCTTCGTTCAAAATGGTGTCGTGGACTTGATGCTCAAGCAACACAGTTACGTCTCTGTCAGTCGCTCCGCGTTGTAGTTGTTGAATCATGAACCCAGACCCCGGTCGAGGAGCAAGATGCCTACCGCGAGGGGCTCTATTTTCGGGGAGATGTGCTCCGTAATCTGGGAATTGGATGTAGTGGTCGGTGTCGTGTACCTCTGCCACCAGATCAAGCGCCCCAACTTCGGTTAAGGCGTCGATGGTGGTGGCCCCTTCGTCGTAGAAGGTCGCGAGCAAATCGAATTCGTTTTGAGGTAGGCCGAGCGTCGGGTGGTTTGGTGAGAAATATTGTGGGGCAGCCAGTCGCGCTAAATACTCCAATGCGTGATCTTTTGGATCATCGACGCCTTGGCTTCGCATTGAACTGTTGTTGGGTACCCAAGCGGTTCCACCGGAAAGACCGGTGGTGCCGCCAACGTGCTGGTTTCCTTCAAACAGGATTACTGACGCCCCACTAAGGCTGGCGCTGATCGCCGCGCTGAAGCCAGCTGCCCCGCTGCCGACGACCAACACGTCTGCTTCGTAGTCGTACAAATTTTCCGCTGTGATACTCATTTTGGCCTCGAACGACTCACTGGGGCTGAAACTGGTACTCGTCTCGGGAATATGATGGCATTTCATCTCTCCGAAAGCTGAAGAAGGTATGTACTCGTACGACGAAACGAGCCAAACTCTAGAAGCTGCCTATCGGCTTCACTATCACGAAGCCGGCGAAGGTCCGGCGTTGATCCTGCTTCACGGGTCGGGTCCCGGTGTGACGGGGTGGACGAACTTTGGTGCGAACCTGCCTATCTTCGCCGAACACTTCAGAACAATCATTTTAGATATGCCAGGCTTTGGAGGTAGCGCAAGCCCTGAATACGACCAGCAGTATCCGCCAGTTGCTGCGGAAGCGGTCGCGATGTTCATGGAAGGTGTCGGGTTGGATTCAGCTCATCTTCTAGGGAACTCAATGGGTGGCAACGTCGCTAGTCACGTAGCTCTCAACTACTCGGATCGAGTTCAACGGATGGTGATGATGGGCCCTGGTGGGCTTGCTGTAAATGTTTTTGGGCCGAGTCCAAATGAAGGCGCCAAACGACTCATTGAATTTATGGGGGACCCGTCGCGGGAACGGATGGTCGCGTGGGTGCGAACCATGGTCTCAGATCAAGCGTTGGTTACTGATGAGCTCATTGACTTACGAATGGAGAACGCGATGAAACCGGGGGTGATGGACTCCACGCGAGCGATCTTCGGTACCTTCTTCAAGTTCCCAGACCCGACACCGCTCTGGTCCCGTGCTAACGAAATCCAGCATCCGACTCTCATCACGTGGGGCCGCGACGATCGAATGTTGCCGTTTGAGGGCGCGCTATTCCCGTTCCGGCAAATGCCCAACGCGGATCTTCATGTTTTCTCAAATTGCGGTCATTGGGCTCAGGTGGAACGCAAAGATGACTTCGAGCGAGTCGTAATTGATTATCTACTTGGTTAGGACATTCAAATGTCACATGGTGTAACCGAAAGAATCGAAGAACAACGGGAGTTTTTCGCGGGGCAAGCTGTTGACGCCGAAGCGCTCGGTCGGCTACCGGCGGAGACGACTGAACGCGTGAAGGCCACGGGGGTAATACGGCTGCTGCAGCCCCCCGAACACGGGGGATACGCGGCGGACCCGACTGACTTCATGGAGGCCGTGATGGCCTTGGCGAACGCTGACGCGGCGGTGGGGTGGGTGGCTGGTGTTATTGGTGTCCATCCGTGGGAAATGGCCTTCAATGACGCGCGAGTACTCGAAGAGGTCTGGGGGCAAGATGCCGATACATGGGTGGCGTCTCCCTATGCGCCGAACGGTGTTGCGAGCCCGGCCGATGGGGGTTTCATTTTCAATGGCAATTGGGAGTTTTCCTCAGGGACCGATAGCTGCGATTGGATAGTGTTAGGCGGTTTGGTGAAGGGGGAAGGATTGGTTGATGGCATCCCTCAGATGTATCACTTTCTCCTACCCCGCTCAGACTACGAAATAGTGGAAGATTCCTGGAACGTATTGGGGTTGAGAGGTACAGGAAGCAAGGACATCATCGTTAGCGATGCTTTCGTTCCTGACTATCGGGTGCTGAACGCCACAAAGGTCTTCGATGGGACTGCTGCTCTAGAAGCAGGTCGTGATGAGGCCCTGTACCGGATGCCGTGGTCGGCGATCTTTCCGGTAGCCCTCTCTGCTGCCGTCGTGGGTATATGCGAAGGCGCGTTGGCATGCCACTTCCAACATCAAGCGACTCGTACTTCGATGTTAGGACCCATGTCCAAAAACCCGTATCTCTCGTCGCGAGTCGGAGAAGCGGCTTCAGAGATTCACGCCTCCAGATCGCAGCTTTTGTACAACCTTTCAAACATGTATGCCTTGGCCCAAAAAGGAACTGAAATTCCCTTGGAGATGCGGGTTGCAAGTCGACGTGATCAAGTACGCGCTGCTCGTCGAGCCGTTGAAGCCCTCGATGACATCTATATCCGGTCTGGTGGCGGCGCGACCCGAGATGAGCATCCGTTGGCCAAATGGTTCCGAGATGCACACACGGCAATGAACCACACCATCTTTGCTGCAGATGACATGTATCACGCCTACGCGGCCATGATGATGGGGCAAGCACCGACGGGCTTCACCCGGTTGCTTGTTTGAGCTCAAAACACCGCAACGGCAATCCGGCGTCAAAGGTTTGAAGCCACGAAGGCTCAATAATTGGCTCAGGCAAACAGCTCTTGTTGAGAAGAATAGAAGTCGCCGATGGGGCCGAAACGGCCGTTGTCTCTGAAGGTTTCTTCGGTCCAGGCAGTCAGTTCGGCCTCATCGAGGTTGGGATCCCATGATGTTGCTTGTGGCTGAGCAACATGAAATGGGGTGTCGCAGAAGACTTCAAGCCCGTTGCCTTCCGGATCGGTGAAATAAATAGACCAAGCGTTGCCATGTGTCACTGGGGCCATCTTTGTCGCGCGCCCATCGGTTTCCAGAGTTTCAATGGTTGCTTTAACGTCCGTGAGACTGCCGACACGAAACGCTAAATGGTTCAAGCTGTTGGAGGCGCCTGACTCTTTTCGTGTTTGAAGAAACGCGAACTGGTGGTGGTGGTTTGGGTCGCTTGTTAAGAACGCGACCTCAGGACTTCCCTCGCCAGCGATTGGGTCACGATCGGTGACGGTGAAGCCTAAAACGTTGGTATAGAAGTCAATCATGTCGTCCATGTCGACTACGTAGATGAGCGCATGCGCAAATTCCAGTGCCATGAAAATCAATGATACAAGAGCACAAACTCGCCTTGCTCCAACTCACAGGCCCGATCGACTTGTCCGAGCTGATGCGCCTGGTTTCCCTGACCCTTCAATGCTTGGTCAAAGCATCAGCGGCCGCTTCGGCTCCTGCCACTACAAGGGGAAAGTAAGTGTAGGCAGGTAGTTCGGGCCGAGCAGCCAACCACCCCACAATCATCAGACTACGGACCGCCAGGAAAGTGTGAATCGATTCGATTTCATCTTGACTTATTGGATGGACCGAGGAATAGCCCTCGATGATGGCTGCTTCAGCTTCGACGAACCATGGTTCGCCGATTCCAGGGTGAAGGGCACAAGCCAGTTCATGGCTGAACCATCCGAACCCAGCATCGTCGAAGTCGATGACCGTGAGATCGTCGCCATCAACCATGAGGTTGCCAAGATGCAAATCGGAGTGGATGAGACCAAACCGGTCGGGTTCTGTTGAGAGGCCAGACAGTTCGCGGTACAAGATGTCGCGTGCTGCACTGAATAACTCTTTTTGGGCACCGCTAAGAGGTTCAGCTTCCCAGAAGCGACCCCAAAGCGGCTCATCGCCGAGTAATCCTTCGAGATCCCAGCGCCGCCGTTGGAATCCTTGCGGTGGATTCCAATTTGTGTGGTGCTCTCGGATCTTTCCGGCCAACTTGCCGATAGTGGCGTAATGGTCCACTACTCCTTCATGTGCGTTCGCTAGCGGCGTACCCAATGGTGACCCCTCGACCCATTCAACAACTCCAACCATCCGTTGTTCAGTGTCGTCGTTAACGCCAACGTCCACCAAGCAATAGTGACCACCATCGAGCAGTGGAAGGGCAGTCGGCACAGGCATCCCCGCCTCAGCGAGAGAAGCAACCCACTGGACCTCGGACTCAAGTTCGATGATGTTGTTGTAGCCGGGTCGATGTAACCGCATCACTACCTGCTTGTCGTCGCCGAAAACCACACGACAAACAACATTTTCGCTGTGAGATAGCAATTCGATAGCGATGGGATGGAGCCCCCATGCCGGTGCCGCGGCGGTAGCTGCCTGTATGAATTCTTCAGGAGTGGGCATCTGCCACGGTGTCTTCGAAGACGCTAAGAAAAGTAGCTGCGTTGTTATGGTCGAACACCAGTGGTGGACGAATCTTTAACACATTGCCATGCTGTCCCGCCTTGCCGAGCAACATGCCACGAGACTTCAATGCCTCCACCATCTGACCCGCTCCATCAACGTCGGGTTCGTTACTTTCGGGGTACACCCAGTCGATCCCAATAAACAAGCCCGTACCTCGCACATCGCCCATTCTCGGATGGTCTTGTTGAAGAGCAGCCAATGAGGCTTTGAGGCGATCACCGACCTCACCGACCTGGACCACTAATCCGCGACTAATGATTTCATCGATTACAGCGCTTCCCGCCGCAGCTTGGAGCGGTGACGAAGCAAAGGTGTTGAAGTACCGCTGTCGCCGCCGAAATCCAGTAATGAGGTCATGGCTTGATGCCATAGCTGATAAAGGGAACCCGTTTCCCATTGGCTTACCCATACAGACGACGTCGGGGATGAAGCCGCTTGTCTCATAACCCCACCACGAACCACTCCGAGCAAACCCAGCTTGAACCTCGTCGGCGATCACTAAACCGCCAGCATCGTGCACTAAGCCAGCGACCTCAGCAAACCAGCCGGTGGGAGGATTGGGTAGGCCCTCATTTGCCAAGATAGAACACAACATCAGACCAGCGAACCCGCCCTCGTCATCGAACGAAGCGATGGTGGCGGTGAGCTCATCGAGATGGAGTTGCAACAAAGCGGTCTCTGATAGACCCGCGTCTAATGGCCGAAAGAGTTGTGGTGTCGATATTGATTTGACACCGCTGCGGTCAGTGCCGATTGGAAGCCATGACAGTCGTCCGACGAGTGACGAGTTGCCGTGGTACGTGGCGTCTGTACAAATGATGCCTCTCTTCCCTGTCGCTCCGCGGATCAAGGTCAGCGCCATTTCGGTAGCTTCGGTGCCGCTACAACCCAAGATGGCTGACTCGATTCCGTCGTGGTGAAGACCAATTAACCGCTCGACGTAGTCAACAACTCCATCGTGTAGATACCGGCTGTGCACATTAAGAGTGACCGCCTGCTCAGCCAGTTTCGTGGCTACTCGAGGGTTAGCATGCCCGACACAGGGAACATTGTTGTACAAATCGAGATAACGGTGACCGTCGGCACTCTCGAGCCAGACTCCCTCCCCTTTGACTAGCTGGAGTGGCTCGTCGTAGAAGAGCGGAGCATCGTCGCCCATCACACGGCGATAGCGATCAAGAAGTTCAGTCATGAACCAAGTGTTGCAGTCAGGTCCCTAGGGCGGCTGCCCAAATGCGTCGAATTGGGGCCTACACTGGCGCTTCGATCGGCGTCGAGGCGGCTGTTCTCACCCGGGCTTACTGAGCGGATGGCTGAAGCATGTTCTTTGATGCAAGGCTTTGGGCACTAACCAAAGGGGCACGAGGCGCTGTCGCTCAAGCCGTAGTCATTGGTGTCGTGGCTTCAGTTACTGGCATAGCTCGACTTGGTTTGCTTGGGTGGTTGTTAGCCAAAGTATTCAGTGGCGCGAACCTCGATGAGCTAACGGGTCCCGCATTGGCTGTGGCGTGCGTCATGATCGCGCGCGGCGTACTTGAACACTGGCGTAAAATGCTTGCCCATCGCACAGCGGCCAGAGTGCAGCTGGTGCTTCGTAGCCAACTCCATGAACACGTTTTGCATCTAGGGCCAGCTCAGTTTGGGGACGTGCGCACAGGCGAAGTGCTGTTATCACTCGTCGAAGGTGTCGAACAGTTAGAAGTTTGGTTCGGTGAATACCTCCCGCAGCTATTCGTAGCCTCGATTACCCCCTTGGTGATTTTCGTCATGTTGGCCCCTCTCGATTTGCCAGTCGCCGCCATTCTGATTGGTTTCGCAATGGTGACTTTGATAGCGCCCTCAGCGTTTCACCGTTGGGACGCGGCTCGAAGCTTGCAACGTCAGCAGGCATATAGTCGCTTTGCAGCCGACTTTTTGGATTCACTCCAGGGGTTAGCGACCCTCAAGGCTTTTGGCCAAAGCGAAGAACGAGGCCGCACATTGGCAGAGCGTGCCCACGACGTGTTCAAAAGCACCATGTGGGTGCTTGCCACTAACTCCCTGACTCGCGGCATCACTGATACCGGGTTAGCGCTCGGTGCAGCGGCAGCATTGGCGTTAGGTGCATATCGAGTGCAGGCCGGCGAAATGGAGATAGTGACACTGCTCATCGTGTTGATGGCTGGTATCGAAGTGTTTCGCCCCCAACGCGACCTGCGTGCGATGTTGCACAACGGCATGATGGGCCTCTCAGCAGCGCAAGGTATCTTCAAGGTCTTCGACGCTGAGCCCCGAATTCAACAACCGACAACGCCAGTGAAATTTGACGGCCCCGTTGACCCGCGACTTTCCTTTGACAAGGTGGTGTTCAGTTACCCCGACACCACGGAAGCGACTCTTGCCAGTCTTGACGTCGAGGTTGCCCCCGGTGAACGGGTTGGGGTGGTCGGATCGAGTGGCGCCGGTAAGAGCACGATGGTCAAACTGTTACTGAGGTTCCACGATCCTGATAGTGGCCGTGTCATGCTCGGCGGTCACGATCTCAGAAATTTGTCGAGTGAGGACCACTACGGAGCCATAGCCGTGGTGTCCCAAGACACTTTTCTGTTCCACGGCACAGTGCTCGAAAATATTCGGTTTGGGGCTCCAGACGCGAGCATGGACGCGGTGCAGGAAGCAGCTCGCGATGCCAACGCACACGACTTCGTGATGAATTTGCCAAATGGTTACGAGACTGTCATTGGTGAGCGGGGTATCCGTCTATCCGGTGGTCAACGGCAACGCATCGCGATTGCCCGCGCGTTGCTCAGAGATGCGCCGATTCTGATACTTGACGAAGCGCTGTCCTCGGTCGACGCTGAGAACGAGGCGATTATCCAAGAAGCGTTAGACCGCCTTATGGTTGGGCGAACCACGCTGATCTTCGCCCATCGACTTTCAAGCGTGATCAGCGCGGACCGAATTCTCGTGCTCGAAGCCGGCAATATCGTGGAATCAGGGACGCACATCTCCCTAATGGAAAATCGAGGGCACTACCACGCTTTGATGGCTGACCAGTTGTCCCGAGCAAACTTTTCCAGCCCGGAACTGGCAGATCACACCAACAATGTTTCCCATCTAGCTGAGGATTTACCGCTCGGAGATGGGGACCTCAAGAACTCAGAGATCGTTCCCGCAACCGGCCTTGGCTGGGTCGGCGCAGTCCGGTGGCTCTTCAGTGAGGTCCGTCCATGGCGTGGCAAACTGGTAGCCACCTTTTTCTTTGGGGTCACGCGAGTTGCCGCGCTCATTGCGGTCGGTGTCCTGAGTGCACTGGTAGTTGCTGCTGTCAAGCTCAATGAGCCCTTTGGAGGTTTGCTCGTCGCTCTTGCCGTGGTCGCACCGTTGGCGGGCATCTTGCATTGGTTGGAATCTTGGATCGCTCACGATATGGCGTTCCGCATGTTGGCCGAAATGCGAGTAGCGCTTTACTCCAAACTGGACCAACTCGCCCCCGCATATCTAGTGCGCAGACGTACAGGTGACATGGTCGCCATGGCAACGCACGACGTGGAGATGGTGGAGTACTTCTTCGCTCACACCGTGGCGCCTGCTTTCGTCGCCGTGTTAGTGCCCGCCACAGTGCTGATCACGTTAGGGGTCCTGGGTTGGTCGATGGCAGTCGCTCTGGTTCCATTCCTAGCCGTTGTAGTCATCAGCCCCTTCTTATTGCGCCGCCGGCTCGACACCCTTGGTTCTGAGGACCGTGAAGCGCTTGGCGATCTGAACGCCTTTGTCGTGGACACAGTTCAAGGACTCGGTGAAGTTCTGGCGTTTCAGCAATCCGCAGCGCGTTCGGAAGCCTTCTTGAAACGAGTGCAACGCCACGTCGACACCCGCCTGCCCTTCTATCGGGACCTCTCTCGACAAACAGCGGTGCTTGAGGTCGTTACCGGTCTTGGAGGGCTCGCGGTGGTGATAACTGGCGCGGGGCTTGTCTCGGCGGGAGATCTAGCCCCGACGACCCTTCCGCTGCTGACCTTGCTCGCTTTAGCTTGCTTTTTACCAGTTGCTGAAATTGCTCATGTCGGACGACAACTCGCGGACACGCTTGGTGCCGCGCGACGTTTATACCAAGTGCACAACGAAAATGTCCCCATCGTCTCGTCTGCGACGCCGGTAGCCCTCAACGCAGCTAAAGCCACCAACGGGGTCACCTTTGAGAATGTGGTCTTTAGCTATCCGGGTACGGAGACTGAGGCCTTATCAGGCGTGACTTTCAATGCGGCGGTAGGCACAAGCGTGGCGATCGTTGGACCATCCGGTGCAGGTAAGACGACATCTGCCCAACTCATCCTGAGATTCTGGGACGCAACCGATGGCCGTATTCTTCTATTCGGAGAGGATCTTCGCTCATTAGATCTCGATGATTTGCGCGCCCACGTGGCCATGGTTAGCCAAGAGACCTATCTATTTCACGACACGCTTGCCCATAACGTCGCCATGGCGCGACCCGGCGCTTCAGAGACGGAACTGCGCATGGCCATTGAGCAGGCCTCATTGGGTGACTTTGTGGCGAACTTACCTCAGGGTCTCAACACTCAAGTCGGTGAACGGGGCGTGCGCCTTTCGGGAGGTCAGCGTCAGCGTGTGGCTATAGCGCGCGCGTTTTTGAAAGATGCCCCAGTGCTGGTGCTTGATGAAGCCACCTCACATCTCGATGCCGTTAACGAAGCAGCCGTCCACGCCTCACTCCAGACGCTCATGCGGGGCCGGACCACGCTGATCATCGCTCACCGATTATCCACAGTGCGTAACGCTACGAAGATTGTGGTGATGGACGCTGGCAGGGTTGTCCAAGTCGGAGACCACGAAACGCTTCTGCATGAGGATGGCCTTTACGCTCGTTTGGTAGCTCACCAACTCGCTGCCACCGCAACGTAGCGGCTGGTTCTAGGGACTATGTGCGTCAACTTGTGAAAACTAAGGTGCCTTCAGTTGGAAGAGTCTTGAACGGTGGCGGCAAGAAATTCAAGCAACGCAGCGTTCCAAGCGCCAGGTTGTTCGAAGTATGGGCTGTGCCCAGCATTAGGGATTTGAACAAATTGAGCTCCGCGAATGCGATTCGCAGAATCATGCAGTAATGCAGGGGGAAAAATTTGATCGTGTTCACCCGCAATAAATAAAACCGGAATATCGAGATCATCAAAGCTTGAATGATCAATCGTAAATTCAAGCACCTCCCCTAGCCGATCAAGAGGCGGCGAATGGAACGAACCCAATGCTTGGTACAAGAACGCGTGAGCGATATCGCGATCAATATCGCTAGCCCACAGAGCAAGGTGTCCTCCAATTAATGGAAGCTCTCGTGTCCCTTGCAGGCCCCCGCCTGCACGGAAATCCTCATACGCTTCGCGGAGATCATCAGTCCAAAGGCCGCCGACAGTGTCAGCGTAGGTAACGGATAGGACTCGCTCGCTGAATAGCGCGAGAAATGCGGAAACGTGCCAGCCACCCATTGATTGTCCGACAAGATGCGCCTCGGAAATTTCAAGATGATCGAGCACAGCAGCCAAATCACGAGCTGCATTGGTGGGCGCTAATTGATTGGTTTCGTTGGTGGAGTTACCGAAACCGCGACTGTCCCACGTCAAGACTCTGTATCGCTGGCCGACTTCTGGAACTTGCTGGTACCACGCAGCATGAGAGCCGCCTGCTCCGTGGGATAGAACAACAACTGGCCGCTGATCAGCTATTCCCACTTCTGCGTCGCGAGCCAACTCCCAATAGATTTTTTCCCCACTCACACTGATGGTTCCACTTAACAACTCGAGATTTTTCACCGGCAAGTTCACCTCACTGTCTTCAATGAGCGACGTTATTGGCTGCCGAACGTGTCAAAACTCACGAGATCAGCTGTGTCTAGTCGAGGAGCCCTTTGGAAGTCGGTTCCGATGGTGTGGGCCACAGGAAACAATCCAACCTGGGTCCATAGGTTGTAATCAATCCCTAATAGTTCCGCTGCTTCACGCTCAAACGGAAGATGGAGGGTGGTCCAAGCGCTGCCGAGACCTCTTTCCCGCGCAGCGAGCATGAAGCTCCAAACAGCGGGAATAATTGAACCCCACATGGAGGCTTGCCCGAAAGAGTCGGCTTCTTCTGGTCGCCCCAGCATGAGTGGAATCAACAGCACCGGGACTTCATGGAACACTTCTCGCAAATGCATTGCTGAACCCCGTACGAATTCAGCTCGTTGTGCACGAATATCGCCAGGAGCGTATTCACGCGGGGGACCGTTCACATAGGGGTCGAATCCCTGGCCGTAGAGATCGGCTAGTTGGCGTTTCTTCCCGGGGTCTTCGACGAACAGGAAATGCCAGCCCTGAGCATTCGACCCAGTTGGTGCTTGAAAAGCAATATCTGTGCACTCCAGCAATAACGATCGTTCAACAGGGCGATTCAGATCCAGGCGCTTTCGAACGGCACGCGTGGTTGTCAGAAGTTCATCTGCAGAAAGTTCAAGATTCATACGAGATTCCAAGCTGTAGAGAGGCCCGATTATAGATTTTTAACGTGCCTTTCCTCGAATTTGTTCTACACCACCGCTGTGATCTGAACCTTCAAAACCTCAAAGCCGTTTCTTGGGTAAGTTTAGAAGAAATGTCCCAAACCTAATCAACCCTGGAGGTTTTGTGATCACTGAAGCACCTGACCCATCGGATCCCGACTACGGAGAGTTCCCGCTACGCACGTTTCTGGGGTTCGATCTTGACGTGAAATCCCCTGGCGAGGTAGTAGCGGTACTTGATTTGGAAGAACGACACCTGAACCCGAATGGTGTCGTTGGGGGAGGGGTTCTATTCACGTTGATTGACACTGCCATGGGGAAAGCAGTGTTCTCAATGCTGAACGAAGACCAAATTTGTGCTTCGCTCGAAGTTTCAACGCGTTTCCTGAAAGGCGTCGGCTCGGGAAAAATCGAAGCTGATGTTTCGGTGATCAAAGCAGGTCGCAGGATAGTCACTGTTGAGGCTCGGGCCCATGCTGAACCCGATCACCAGTTATTGGCAGTGGCGACTGCGACGTTCGCAGTCATTGATCTGTAAGTTCGAACTCAGTGGCCTTTCAAGCTGACTATGTGAGCGGGGAGCCTGATGCCAGAAAATGAACTCGAGTTGCTCTGGCACGACGGGCACCAACGCGGGAGCGGCTTGATGGTTGTCCTCCACGGGTTCGCTGAACACCCGACAGCAGCCCTCCAACTGGGGGCCATGATCGATACCGAACATCGTTACCGGATATGTGCCCCCCACGGTCCGATACAAGTCGCAGCTAGCAAGTATGCGTTTTATCGCTCAGTGTCACGGATGAATCCCGACCCGGAAGACTTCAACAGAGCTCGATTTGCTATTCATGACGCCATCGAAGCCGCGCAGGCCACTGAGGGCATCGACCCTGCAGACACAGTATTGGTGGGGTTTTCACAAGGAGCGGGACTTGCGTCGCTGGCGGCGCTCTCCAAAGTGAAGAACATCAACGTTCGTGCGTTGATCATTTTCGGTTGCCGGGTTTACTCCGATGAATTAGTGGAATGGGATTTCGACACAGCACAGAACATACGAATATTCGCGGCGCACGGGATCAAGGACAACCTTTCACCGATGGCCGACGTAGAGGAATTCTTCAACCAGGTCGGCGCCAAAGGCGCTGACGTGACGTGGGAAACGCATCCTCACGGACATTCACTTTCCGCAGAAAATATCTCAACTGCATCGCGGTGGCTTCTGAAACTCCCCTAGGGCGAGCCAGCTTTAGCAATGACGTCCGTGATCCAGGAGAGTCGACAACGATTCGTTCGAAGACCGAGAACCAACTGGAATCATTCTGTGGCAGCAGTCGCGAAGCAGAGAGTTGCCTATCGGGGTTACGGTGGGTAACGACTTATAACAGCCCCAAATGTTGGGCAAGTGAGGGGATAAAAAGTGGGCGACCTACAAAATGAAGAAATCATCAGGGAGTTCGTATCGGCTTGGTCTCGTCTTGATGCTGACGAATTGGCGTCTTATTTCACTGAGGACGGCACCTATCACAACATGCCGACCGGGCCAGTATCCGGGCGCGAGAACGTACGCACGATGATTGCCGAATTCACTGCGCCTTGGACTGAAACTCAGTGGGATCTGTTAAATATCGCTTCGTGTGACGACGTTGTCATCGCTGAGCGCCTTGACCGCACCACAGCCGGAGACAAATCGGTTGATCTCCCCTGCACTGGGGTCTTCGAAATGCGCGACGGCAAGATTTATTACTGGCGTGATTACTTCGACATTGGCACCTACGTGCGGGCAATGACCTGAACTCACAATTTTCGCTCAAAAAACAGGGTTAATACTTCAGGGGGGGAGAATCCACATGTTGACTGGTGATCAATACAAAGAATCGCTTAGGGATGGGCGGAAAACATTCTTCGAAGGCAAGACTGTTGACGACCTTCCCGGGCACCCTTTGTTGGGGAAGACAGTAGAAACGACCGCAGCGGGTTACGACCGATTTTTTGATCCAGCACCTGACGCAACCTCGCCACTAATGACTGTCCCCTCTTCAGCGGATGATCTGCGCGAGATGATTCCGCTGCTGCATGAAGCAGGAATGATGGCGCACGTCACCTACACGTCCATCCAAACGTTGAAAACTGCAGCAGGCCGAATGGACGACGTGAAACCCGGCTACATCGAACGGATGAACGCGTTCATTGAAGAAGCCCAAGTCGGTGACATTCGAATAACTCAATGTATTACCGACGCAAAAGGGGACCGCTCACAGCCACCCGCGAAACAAAACGACCTCGACAGTTACGTAAGAGTCGTAGACCGCCAAAGAGACGGAGTCGTCATCCGAGGCGCAAAGTTGCACATAACAGGCGCCTCTTTCGGTCACGAATTACTGACAATCCCCACTAAGGCGATGAAAGCCGGCGAAGAAGACTGGTCAATAGGTTGCGCGGTGCCCGTCAATGCAGAAGGGGTACGAATCATCAACACCACCTACGCGCCCCGCCACGAGGACATACGGTCATTTCCGGTCTCGGGGGAGCATCATTATCCCGAAGGGTTCGTGATCTTTGACGACGTATTCGTTCCTTACGAACGAGTTTTTCTTGACGGTGAGACTGCTTTTGCTGCGGTTTTTGCGCACTCCCTTGGCTTGTGGGAACGACTGGGAGGCCTGTCAGCATTTGTGGAAGAAGCCGACCAGCTCGTTGGGTTAGCCCAATTGGTAGCCGAAGCGAACGGAACAGCTGGCATTTCCCATGTCAAAGAAAAAATCTCGGAGATGATTATCCACGCCACGCTGATTCGAGCAACGTTGGAAGCAGCGATTGATAACTGCAGTATTGGACCCGAAGGAGCTGCCTTCCCCAACGAGTTATACACAAATGCTGGAAAATTCCATGCGGCAGCCAACTACAACCACATTGTTCGTCACCTCCACGACATCGCCGGCGGGGCAGTATTGACCACCCCC
>DUBN01000052.1:2426-3397 GCA_012960315.1 Acidimicrobiia bacterium | reverse complement strand
TGGATGTTGGTGAGCATCGGCTACGAAGTTTTTGTTGCCACTTCGCGTATGGACGTCAAGGTCGCTGAAGATGCCGGCCATACCGCAGTTCGCCAGCGTTGCCCAAGATCTCAGTGGGTCGGGGGAAGTAGTGTTCGCGCATGGGAGCAAGGAACGGCGAGTCCTACAAGGACAGCTTGAAGCGCAACCAGCCTGAGGTTTGGTTGAATGGTTGCCGTGTAGCAGACGTGACGGAAGAACCTATATTCGCTGGGCCCATCGCGACGATTGCCGAACAATACGACTTACAACTAGATCCTCGGTACACGGAGTTCGCGATAACCAATGGATATTCGACGTCGTTTCTGATTCCGCGGTCAAAAGACGATCTGATTCGTCGCAGACAGACCTACAAGATCCGTGCTGATCACACCTTTGGTTTCATGGGGCGCGCACCCGATTTTATGAATGCGGTTGTGACTGATTTTTCTCTTCAGGCGGATTTGTTTGGCTCCGGGGGATCACACGCCTACGGCGACAACATTCTCAACTATTACGAACATGTACGAGATGGGGATCTGTTCTTGACCCACATGTTGATTAACCCGCAGGTCGATCGGTCGCGAACCTCAGCTCAGCAAGAAGATCCGTTTACTCACCTTGGTCGTGTTCGCCACACATCGGACGGAATAGTGGTACGGGGCGCAAAAATGCTGGGAACGATGGCGCCACTGTGCGAAGAGGTGATGGTTTGGCCATTCGGCGGTGTTCCTGAGGGCGACGACGCGTATGCACTCGGATTTGGCATACCAACTAATACACCGGGACTCCGATTTATATGTAGAGAAGGAATAGTGCCTCCTGGCCGCAATCGTTTCGACCATCCACTTTCGTCGCGATTTGAAGAAATGGATTGCATCGCAATCTTTGATGACGTTCTGATTCCCTGGGATCGGGTCTTCATCGACGGTGGGGGCCCAGCAGCGCGAGAC
>DUBN01000052.1:1861-2285 GCA_012960315.1 Acidimicrobiia bacterium | reverse complement strand
TGGCGATGCAGCTTGCCGACGCAGTAGGCATCGATAATTTCCTACACGTGCAGGAAAAGCTTGGCGAATGCCTCCTGGAGCTAGAAATTTTTCGGGGAAGTTTTTACGGCAGCGAAGCTCTAGCAACGGAACGACCAAATGGTGTGTGGTCTGTTCATCAGCCCTATTTAGCTGCGGCAAATCTTCGGGCTCCAAGGGTGTATCCACGAATCGTGGAGATTATTCAAACTCTCGCAGCGGGTGGTTTCTTTTATGCGCCGAGTTTCGCTGACTTAGACGAACCAAACCTTCGTCCCGACCTCGAGCGTTATGTTCGGGGTCGCCCTGGCGTTGACGCGACCGATCGAATAGCGCTGTTCAAGCTTGCTTGGGATGCAAAAAAAATTGCTAAAGAAGCATAGTCTCGAGCCTTTTCAGGATGATG
>DUBN01000052.1:0-1851 GCA_012960315.1 Acidimicrobiia bacterium | reverse complement strand
GCTCGAGGGTGTTGCAGTACGCAAAGTATTACTCTGGTGACCCAATCAGAAACTGGGCTGGCTGGTACCTGGGGTATCCCTTTAAAGATGCGCTTTTCGAAACTGTGAACCGTGCGCGCGGGTTGGTAGATGAAAGCGGCCATGTCGACGATCTAGCTATACCGGTATCGCCTCAAGACCCAACAGGGAATCCAGTTACATCCCCACCGGCGCCTGGCGTTTTGGAGGGCACCTATCCTTTCACCCCGAGATCAGGAGGCTGATGTGTCGCAACTCTTATTTGGTGGGCAGATCCAACCCCTGCAGTCGGGGCTGGAACTTCAAGAAGCCCTGGTGGTAGGTGATTCGGGCAGGATTGAAGGGGTTGGCTCCATCAGCGAAATGGAGTCTCTTGCGGGCTCGGAAACTAGACGGATCGATCTCGATGGGGCGACCGTCCTACCGGGTTTGATTGACACACATCCGCACGTACTGCACTTTGGCGCTCGCGAGCGAGCGGTGCTGGATATCACTGATTGTCGAAATCACCAAGAGATCGTTGACCGGATTCGGGATGAAGCGAGCCGCAGACCGCCAGGTGAGTGGATAATCACGACTCCGATTGGAGAGCCGCATTACTTCGTAAGACGTTCTTACTCAGATCTCCGAGAACAAGAACTCCCTGATCGGCATGTTTTGGATCAAGCGACCTCAGACCACCCAGTCCATATAGAGGCGTGGGCGCCGAGAACGCCTAATGTCTGCGCTTTCAACACCGCTGGGTTGCGCCGTTGTGGTCTCACTGACACCCTCCCCGACCAGGTTTGCGAAGTTCGATTTGACCGGGCGAGCGACGGTTCCCTCACAGGAGTTTTACGCGGCGCCGTAAACAATTATTACTGTTTTGATCCGTTCTGGGTGCAGGTGCGCTCTCATCTGCCAAGCCCGGCTGAGTGGGAGTTACACGATGCGACCGTGGAGGAGA
Organism: Acidimicrobiia bacterium; assembly: GCA_012960315.1. Taxonomy (GTDB): domain Bacteria; phylum Actinomycetota; class Acidimicrobiia; order Acidimicrobiales; family Poriferisodalaceae; genus UBA2110. Next base: position 887 of record DUBN01000052.1, on the reverse strand, counting down.
TAGCGACCTACAACGCTCGCGGGGTTACGACAATCTTTGAGGGACACAACATGAGTCCCACGCACATCCAGGCCTACGTCGATCTTCAGAGGGCGGGTCGTTTAACGGTGCGCGTTCAATGTGCAATGGAGGTGGAAGGCTTCGCATATCCGCCATGGCAACCATTGACGCTTGATGAGTACAAAGTAAATCTTGGCATAGCAGCGCGGTTGAAAAATGAAATCGGCACCGATGCGGACATGTTGAGGATGTCGGGAGTTTCATTTGGACAGGCAGGACCATGTTGGCCCGGAGCTATTCGAATGCTCGAACCCTACAAAGGGCCTTACGGAGAAGAAACGACTGGGATGACGTTCCTCTCACCGGAAAAACTGTCCGCATTCGTGGAGGCATGCTTGTCCCACGGTATGCAGGCCAATTTTGTTACATCTGGGTACAGGGACCATGAGGATGTCTTGAATGAACTTGCGCGATATCCCAAGGAGCAAATCGTCAAGGCTGTTAAAGATAACAATTGGTTAATCCAACACGCGATTCTTATAACTGACGAATACGCCAAGGCCTATGCCGAGTACGGGTTCAAGCTCACTACTTGTATGGGATTTTCTGCAGCTAAAGGAGACCTGTATGGTGAACGCATCGGCCAGTGGGTCTGGGAAGATCAGGTTCCACTTCAACGGCTACTGAGGGCAGGACTTGTCGTAGGTTTGGGAACCGACTGGGGTCCGAAGAACCCTTGGGAGAATCTTGTGCTGGCGCAGACCCATGAGTTCTGGGGCTCTGGGTATCGAAATGACGGCCCAGACCACGCCGTCGATCGACGCCAAGCGTTAGCCATGTGGACCCGCGACGCCGCTCGAACTCTGGCTTGGGAGGGACTCGGCTCG
>DUBN01000051.1 GCA_012960315.1 Acidimicrobiia bacterium | reverse complement strand
CCTAGCCACAAGCTTCTCGCCCAGTTAGATGGCGAAGCGGTAGTAAAACGCGCTGCTCGATCAATGGTGAATTCAGGACTGACAGATTTGTTGGTGGTCACTGGTTCAGCGTCACTAAACGCAGTCTTGGTCGACTGGCCTGAGTTGACAATCCTCGAGAACCCTAACTATGAACAGGGAATAGCCACATCGCTCGGAACAGCCGTAGCTTGGGCTCACAATGGTGGTTTCGACGCTCTTGTCGTCGGCTTGGGAGACCAACCCGGAGTATTGAGTACGGCATGGCAATTAGTTGCTGCTAGCACGGCACTGATCGCTGTCGCCACTTACGACGGGCGCGTCGGGAACCCTGTGCGCTTGGGTAGCTCAATTTGGCCGCTGTTGCCCGATTCTGGGGACGAAGGAGCGCGTGTTCTGTTGCGTACGAGGCCGGAACTGGTTGAGCGGGTAGCCTGCGAGGGCTCTCCCGACGACATAGACACTGTTGAGGATCTCAGACGATGGAGTTGAAAAACGAATTCCGAGTCGGCGTTCCTATCGAGCAAGCATGGGCAACCCTGACTGATGTCGAGTACATCGCCCCATGCATGCCAGGCGCAAAACTCACAGAGATCGATGGCGAGGAATTTAAGGGCCAGGTAAAGATCAAAGTTGGGCCGATTACCGCTCAATACAACGGTGTTGCGAAGTTCACAGAAAAAGATGAAAGCCGGCACCGACTTGTGCTCGAGGCAAGTGGACGCGACAGCCGTGGAGCGGGTAACGCTGCAGCGGAAGTGACCGCCGAAATGACCGCCGATGGCGATGAAACCCACATCGTGATTACCACCGAGTTGAAGGTCACCGGCAAAGTTGCCCAGTTTGGCCGCGGAGTAATGGCCGACGTATCAGAAAAACTGATAGGTCAGTTCGTCGAAAGTCTCGAGCAAAAACTTCTCGAATCTGCCGCTACCGTTACTGGCGTCGACGAAGATTCTGAGATGACGGCGAGCCAAGAGACTGATTCCCAAGATGACGCTTCGGCACAAGAAAATTCCGGGCCTCGAAAAATAGATATGCCCGAACCCGAGCCCGTCGATTTGTTAGACACCGCTGGCGCACCCCTGTTGAAGCGGTTCGGCCCCCTCGCGATCGTTGCCTTACTGTTAATACTTCTTCGGCGCCGTAAGCGGTAGCTACCACAAGAGGCCAACCGTGAACATCGACGCCGTGAGAGTATCGCCCATTGAACTCCCATCGGCAGAAGAGGTGAGCCAAGTAGCGGCGTTACTCGGTAGACACCCTGAGGTCGATTTCGAAGTTGTTGTGGTTGACAGCGAAGGAAGTCCTGTTGTTATTCGCAATGGACCAATCATGAATAACGGGCGTCCCATGCCCACCCGCTACTGGCTAGTAGGCCGCGATTTGTCGCGACGAGTAGCTCATTTAGAAGGCGGAGGAGGAGTACGAGCTGCGGAAAAAGCCGTCAACGCATACGAACTTGCTGCAACGCACCAGCAGTACGCCGCTGAACGGGATGCCCAGATTCCCCAAGACCACCTTGGGCCTCGACCTGCAGGAGGTGTCGGAGGGACGCGCACCGGAGTTAAGTGTTTACATACACACCTAGCGCATCATCTAGCGGTAGGTGGTGATCCCGTTGGCGTCTGGGTTGTCCAGCAACTAGAAGCGGATAACCATGCTTGAGGTCGAACCAGTCGCAGTATTGGACTTTGGCACCAACACAACACGATTGTTGGTCACCAACGGCCAATCCCTTGATGTTCGTATGCATCGTGTGACAGGACTCGGGCATGGTTTAGACCAATCAGGAGAACTCAGTGAAGCTGGTATCGGAAGGGTTTTAGAAGCGTTGAGTGAATTCAACGACGTCATCAAGGCCCATGACGTTCAAAACGTTCGGGCTGTTGCTACTAGTGCGGCACGCGACGCGAAAAACCGGAACCAGTTCTTCGATCCCGCCTCAGCAGTTCTTGGATATCAACTAGAACTACTCACCGGAGAGCAGGAAGCGCGCTACGGCTTCTTGGGCGCTACCGCAGACTTAGACCCATGTGATGGGCCCTTTCTAGTTCTCGATATAGGTGGCGGTTCAACCGAATTTTCATTTGGACGCGTCTCCCCAGAGTCGTACCAATCAGTGAATATGGGTTCTGTGCGCTATTCGGAGCAGTTTCTAGTGAGTGATCCGCCCAAGCCTGAGGAGTTGAGCGGAGCCATCCAGGTTGCACGCTTACATCTAGACGATGTTGATCGAGATCATCCATCGATGAAAAAACCGGCGGCTCTCATAGGGGTAGCCGGAACGATCACCACCATCGCGGCAGTTGAAATAGGTCTCGAACCATATGATCCCAAAGTGATCGACGGCTTCATTCTGCGACGAGAAGCAGTGGAGGATGTATTTCGGACCCTGGCAACAGAATGTCTTGAAGACCGAAGACACAACCCTGGGCTTGATCCTGCTCGAGCTGACGTTATTGTCGCTGGCTGTTGCATCCTCGTGGCGGTCATGCGGCACTGGGATCTTGACAGTTGCGTTGTTCGCGAACGCGACCTTCTTGACGGAATTGCGGCCGAGCTTCTCCACCTCGAATAGGGGAAGCCGCTGCACGCTAGTGTTCGGTTGGTGACCGACCTACACACCCCGCGCCTACTCCTGCGAGGTCTACGGCCGCACGATTTCGCGCAGTGGAGCGAGGTCCGGCGACGTTGCGCATCTTGGTTGACTAAATGGGAGCCAGCGTCAGTGGATGGCGCTTCAGACCCAACTCAGGACCCCGCAGCGTTTTCATCCCGCTGCAGTGCACGAGAACGAGAACGACAGTTAGGCACGGGTTTCGCTTGGTCGATGTGGCATAGAGGCCACTTTTGCGGAGAAATCAATGTCAATAACGTGGTTCGAGGTGCGTTCCAAAGCGGACATATCGGGTACTGGGTAGATGAGCGCTGGGCGGGTTATGGCTTTGTCCCTGAGGCCCTTGTTGCTATTTTTGGTCACGCCTTCGACCGCGCCGGTTTGCACCGTCTTCAAATATCGATCATTCCCCGCAACAGTGCGAGCCGTCGAGTCGTCGAAAAGTTGGGCCTGCGGTACGAAGGTTTAGCAGAGGGCTACCTGAAAATCGCGGGAGACTGGGAAGACCACATGCATTTTGGAATTACTGCTGAGGAGTGGGAGGAACGCCGAGAAGAACTGTGGCAATTCGTTTCTGATATAACCGTCAGCGCGTAAACCAGAAAATGCACCAGCGTGGCTACCAAGCCCCACGCGTTTCCGTTTCCTCAAGCCAAGATTGGCCGGGACCGCAACTTCCAGCGACAGGGCACCATTTACAAGCGCCACTTGGTCTTCTCTCCGCCTGGGTTTGGCCGAGTCGAAGCTCGATTAGTCGTTGAATACTTTGAGTTGTGCGACGTATCGCAGCGCGTATTAGATCTTCATCTACGGTTTCAACCTGAACCCGTCCGGCATCGACATAAAAACTTGCCAGCAATGCAGGTGGAACCCCGACGACGAGAGTTTCCAATAACGCGTAGAAACGCAGGTCGTCGAGGTGGTGCGGCACAGAACGTCCCGTTTTGAGTTCGATAATGACGCGACCAGCTGTTAGCTCCTCAGGTCTCCCGACTGTCACATCGAATCTTCCTTGAAGCACGATCATTCCCCGATGAAGTGACACTTTCCGGGGTGTCTCGGTGGTTGGCTGCCAACCTCGTTTTAGTGGGGGAAACGTGTCGAAAAAAGTTTGAAGGAGAGAAGCCACCTCGCTGCGTATCTCTGCGCGTTCCACGTCGCTTAAACCCAGAAGAAACTTCGCTAATCCATCACCGCGATTCATGATGCTTTTTAGTGCCTCGTCAACTAACTCCGATGCAGTGCGTTTGGGCGAAAGGTGTATCGATAGTTCTACACACTTATGGAAAATTTGGCCCCTGGTCATCGGAACACGCCATTCGAAGGGCTCTTCCTCTTGAGCCTCGTAAAGGGCTTCGCAACTGTTCACAGCGTGAAGTTGGCGTTTTGACACCCACAGCGGTTCTTCTAGAAGGTCGACAAGATCGACAGTCTCTTTCTCAAGTTCGAGCTCAATTTGGGCTCTCAAGGTTGAGGGATGAGTGACGCGTTCTTCATTCGGCAGCCGAATTAATTCGAGAGTCGCCAACTGTGCAGGAGTAAGCGATGCGTCTGGGGTGTCCTTAGCGTCTAAGTCCCCACTCCATTCCACAGACGCCACGGTAGCCCTCGACAACCAACTGCGGTCACTACCAAACGCGTTGAAATCAACTTGTCGGGACGCAGACCTGTCTGTAAGGAGTTATCGGCCTCAACTTGCTCGTCTAGTTGTCAGACCCCTAGTGGAAGCTTGAGTCGATGAAACACGAAATAAACAAAAGGAGAAATACAGCCATCGACACCAATCCAATCCAAGAGAATGGCTCGGCGAGCGTTTCCGGCATCGAGAGTGCCCCGTCGGTCCGTTTCTCGATGTTCGCAAGAGCGATAACCGACGCCGGTAAGCGCTTAGGGCTCATTGTTCCTAGCTTCCGCAGCCCACCCCATGATGGCGATTTAGACCGAACGTTGCGTCGCCATAGTTCCGGATCGATCGTCGCCATACGCGTCAAAGATCGACCGTTTGGCGCCGTCATTGCAGATCTTGTTGAAGGCGTGATTGTTTGCAACCGGCTGACCGAAAGAGAAGCAGGAGACGTCCGAAACGTGTTATGGGACGCCGCAATCCACGTGGAGCAGAAATCCCACTCCACATCGACTCGCAGACCAACTGCGTTAATCCACCGTTCACGTCCCACAGATACGACCGCAGCCGCTTAGAAGGACGCCGTAACGAATCTGGGGGCCTAGGCTTAGCAGCGCCTAGTTCATCAGCCCGGATGGCGGAATGGCAGACGCAGAGGGCTTAAAACCCTCCGTTCCTAACGGAGCGTGTGGGTTCGAATCCCACTCCGGGCACTCTATAAAGCTGCCGACCGAAGCGACTCAGCGGTCTCGGACCCAGGCATGGTCCGATGTTGCGCTGCGGAAATACATCGATCTCGCAGTATCCGATTGAGGGGTGTGGGGATTCCGTATTTCTCTCCTAGCCGAACAACGACACCATTGAAGTGATCCACTTCGACCTGTCCTCGCTGAGAGGCGAGATCTTGCCAGGTACTCGGGTACGACCTTGTCAAATCCGTTACCGGCGGTTTAGCTGGCCACTCACCTGGTTCACGCAGGCGAGCGATTTGTTGTCGTAAAGTTTTCTTTCCGATAGTCCGAACTGAAATGTTGGCTGCGTCGAAAACATTCGCGGCCTCTTCATTGACATCACTAATGAACTGGCGGTCCAACGGATTGCAGGAAGCTTCTTGAACCGACAGGTTGACCAATGCCAAGTACGCATTTGCCAAGTTCCGAGCGAGCTTGCCCCACTTGCCGTCGACGACACGTTCATCAACCACAGCTTTCATGCCCGCTTCGGTGAGGTCAGACGCCAATTCATGACAGGTGAAGTCGCTTCCGGTCGGCCAACATCCAACTTCCAACAAACGACCGCCTGAATGTCGAACTTTTCCCGGCTCCAGGATTCCGGCTCCCACCATCACTGTGCATCCATAAGTCCTATACCCCTCTTGGGACAGCCATTCTTCGTTTGTCACCCCATTTTGAAGACAAACCAGCGGTAGTTCCTTGTACAGCGACGAATGCTGCTCGACCGCTGCGAATGTATCGTCAGTCTTCATAGCAAGAAGCACGACGGTGTGATCGTCCACGTCGAGATCGTGGGCGGTTGACGAAGCCGGAAGAAACCAGTGCCCCTCGGTGTTGTGCGTCACGGTTAATCCGTCAGATTGCAGGGCTTGAAGGTGAGGACCGCGGGCTACTAGCTGGACCTTGCGCCCTGTCTCCGCCAACCGGCCAGCGACGACGCACCCGATGCCGCCTGCCCCATGGACGACGTAATTAGGTGAAGTCATCCCCACGGTCCATCGCCCGCCGGAGGATTCCAAACTTCCGTAATGCGTCCGTCGCGAATTGTGAATATCTCTATGCCGCAAATAGTCACGACATCTCCACCGTGATCAACTAAGTCGGCCTCGTAAGCGGTTGCCACTGAGTCCTTATCCTGAACGACTTTCCGGTTGGTGAATCGCATCGAACGAAACTGTTCATGAAATGATGCAACGCGAATCTTTGCCTCTTCGAGAGTGAGCGTGACTCGACTCCCGTCAGGCTCATGACGAACCATAGGGTCAGCCATCAAGTCATCAAGCGCGTCGAGGTTGCGGCGGTGATAAAGCTCTTCGGTGTAACGGTCGACAATTTCTGCAGGGGTTGGTTCGGCAATGGTCACGGGTTCATGCTTGCAGAAGTGGCGGTGTTAGCGTCGCAGCATGCAGAAATGGAATACGACTCACTCCAATCTGATGGACCCATTGTTCTGGCTCCAACCTGCAGTTGAGTGCGACTTAGCTATCGCCCGGCTCCATGCGGAGGCTCCACTGGATTGGTTTGAGGAGCCGCTTCCCGAAAATCCCTACCTTCAGGCGGGACCGGGATATTGGTGCGTTACACGCCATGAAGACATCGCAACTGTGTCACGAAACCCACAGATCTACAGCTCGGCTCAAGGAATAACCATCACCGACGTACCGCCCGAATTTCTTGAATTTTTCAGCTCAATGATCGCTATGGATGACCCGCGCCATGCACGTCTGCGCCGGATCATCTCGAAGGGGTTCACGCCTCGGATGCTTGGCGCATTGGAAGATTCGGTTCAAAACGTGGCGGCCACCATCGTTGATGAAATCGGAGAGAGAGGTGAGTGCGACTTCGTTACCGACGTGGCGGCAGCTCTCCCACTCAAGATCGTGTGCGACCTCATGGGGGTACCTGACTCTGCGTACGACATGGTTTTCACCAACACGAACATCATTCTCGGTATAGGGGATCCAGAATTCGCGCCGGAAGGTGTTGATTTCGTGACAGCGCTCCTCAACGCAGGCGCCGACCTTGCAGCGTTGATGGGCGAAGTAGCGGAAGCAAAAAAGGGGGGAGACGGAGGTGACCTGACGAGTGTCTTAGTGAATGCCGACCTCGAAGATGACTATTTGGATCAAGTCGACCTGGCCAGTTTTTTTATTCTCTTGGTGGTTGCAGGAAATGAAACAACTAGAAACGCGATTTCATGGGGATTGCGATACCTAACGGATCACCCAGATCAACGAGCCATATGGGCCGCTGATTTCGAAAGTGTCGCTGCCACCGCAGTAGAAGAGATAGTTCGGCTAGCCAGCCCTGTCACCTATATGCGACGCACACTCACTCAGGACACGGTGTTGGGTGGACAAGAAATTTCCGAAGGGGAAAAAGTGGCGATGTTCTACCTGGCAGCCAACCGAGACCCTGCGGTGTTCGATGACCCGTATCGATTCGACGTCCAGCGAGCGCCGAACCCTCAATATGGCTTTGGTGGCCCCGGCCCACATTTCTGTTTAGGATCTCATTTAGCTCGTCGAGAAATCACGGTGATGTTCCGTGAACTCTTCCGCACATTGCCAGACATTCATGCCACGGAGAATCCAGACCCGCTTCAGTCCGCCTTCATTCATGGCGTAAAGCACATGAAGGCCGAATTCACTCCCGTCAGGTCAAGCTGATGCCTCGCGCCTCCTTAGGGTCGATCGAGTTGGAGTACGACACTGTTGGCTCTTCGGATGACCCCGCGATCTTGTTGGTGATGGGCTTAGGGGCACAGTTGATTCACTGGCCTGATGATTTTTGTCGGATGCTTGCTAACGGAGGGTTCCACGTCATCCGATTCGACAACCGAGATGCGGGTCTCTCCACGAAACTCGATGGCGTCGAGATTGATTTTCTTGCCCTTGTTGCCGCGGCGCTCGAAGGTCAAGAAGTCGCTGACACCCCATATGACTTATCTGACATGGCGGACGACGCTTTTGGTGTGCTTGATGCTCTGGGAATTGAACATGCCCATGTGGTTGGCGCTTCTCTCGGAGGGATGATCGCTCAGACCATGGCCATAGAGCGACCCGATCGATTGATTTCACTCACATCAATGATGTCTGCCACAGGAACCCGGGAGATAGCCGACATTCCGGATGATTCGCTTACGCTGCTGCTCGCGCCTGTCCCGACAGAACGAGAGGAATATCTGGACTATTCGGCCCAATATGAGCTCTGGTGCAGCAAAAAGTATTTCGATCCGCAACTTGCTAGAGAGCATGCTGTAATCGCATATGACCGCTGCCATTATCCAGATGGCTCAGGCCGCCAGATCGCCGCGATGTTGGCGAGCGGAGATCGCGAACTTGCCTTAGCTGAGTTGACTGTTCCGACGTTGGTAATTCATGGACGAGATGACCGGCTGCTGTTGCCTGCTTTAGGAATGCGCACCGCCGAAGTGATTCCGGCATCAAACTTCTTGTTTCTTAGCGACATGGGTCACGACCTTCCCGAAGCGCTGTGGCCTGTAGTGGTTGATTCCATCCTTAGTCATGTCCGCAATTCGAGTCCGGTGGGGAACCAAGGATGAGAGCGCCCGGAGCATACGGTTTAACGGATCTGTTGCGAGAGCCCTAGGACATAGCGGTTGCGTGGCGTTGAAGTTCTTCGGTGAGTTCAATAGCTGCGGGATTTGTTAGTCCTGGGTGCCGCGTCGCCGCTACAAGGGTGCGTTTGAGAAGCGGTGTTTGCTGGACAGGAGTCAAGGAAGCGGGCGGGCGCTCGGCCTGAATACGGGGGAGAACAGTCCAGCCCATGCCAATCAACACCATCTCACTTAATACCTCGGGTTGGTTGGACTCAGCGACCACCTCAAATGGCGCCCGCAATGCACGAAGCGCCTTGCCTATGAGATCTCGTGTTAAGGACCCTTGCGGGAACGTGACCCACGGCCCCCAACGAGTTGGTTCGGATTGACGGATGCCCGGAGGTCCGTAAACAAGGAGTTCTTCATCCAACAAAGGAACATGCGTCACTTCTGGGTCATCGGGTTGAACGCAGATGGCTAAATCAAGGTCACCAGTGCCCAAACCCTGCAGTAGTTGGCTTGAGGGGCCAACAATCACATGCAGATCTAGCTCCGGACGGTTCTCTCGAAATTCTCTCAATGTTTCGCCGAAGTGGTCCACTGCGGCGGCATCGATCATGCCCACCCGCAGCTTGCCAGCAGACCCAGCACGGATTCGTTCAGCCCATGCTGCGAGATCGCCAGTCTGGGCCAGAATCGAGCGGGCGTGGTCAGTTACGTGCCGTGCGGCTTCAAGTGGCACGCGACGCCTGCCTGCCCAGCTAAATAGTTGGATGCCGAGCCGACGTTGAAGTTGGGCTAATCCTTGTGAAAGCGCTGATTGGCTGACGCCAAGCGACTTAGCCGCGTCAGCCCAGGTGGCCGACCGGTCCACGGCGACGAGATACTCCAGTTGGGTAACCGAGACGTCTGGGAGTCTGGGGCGTGATGACCTCATTAGTTCACTATCGTAAACGTAAACATTAGAAATAGTGAACTAAACATCCAAAAACTCTTTAAACGCTTATGCTTTTTGCATGACAACAGCCAACATCGCGCCCGCTACAGGCAAACTCGGCGTCCTCACTCCTGGAATGGGAGCCGTCGCCACGACCTTTATCGCAGGGGTACTTGCGGCACGACAAGGTCTCGCTGCTCCAATCGGTTCCGTTACCCAAATGGCGCACATTCGTCTGGGAAAGAAAGACGATGCCCGTAATCCTCTGATCAAAGACTTCGTTCCTCTTGCCGGCTTAGACGATCTTGTGTTCGGAGGCTGGGATCCGATTACCCCCAACGCCTTGGAAGGAGCCCAAGCCGCTGGAGTTCTCGAAGAAAAAGACCTTGCTGCTATCTCGGGTGAGCTAGAAGGCATCGTTGCTATGGACGCGGTGTTTGACCAACGATGGGTAAAAAGGCTGGACGGAAGTCGCGTCAAAGCGTTGGATTCGAAACTGGATCAGGCGCAGGCGTTGATGGCGGATATCGAGCGCTTTCGATCCGAGAATGAATGTGACCGATTAGTCATGGTCTGGTGCGGATCTACCGAGGCATACCAAGAGCCAAGTGCAGTGCATCAAAGTCTCGAAGCATTTGAAGAAGGTCTCGCAGCGAACGACGACAACATTTCGCCGAGCCAGATTTATGCATACGCAGCACTCATGAGTGACGTGCCATTTGCAAACGGAGCTCCCAATTTAAGCGTCGATCTGCCATGTATGACTGAGCTCGCGACACGCCGTTGCGTGCCGATCGTAGGCAAAGACTTCAAAACTGGACAAACCATGATGAAGACGCTCATCGCTCCCGGCCTCAAGGCCAGAATGCTGGGGTTGAGGGGCTGGTATAGCACCAACATTTTGGGGAACCGTGACGGTGAAGTACTCGATGACCCTGAAAATTTCAAAACCAAAGAAGTATCAAAACTTGGGGTTCTCGACACAATCTTGCAGCCGAAGGTCTACCCCGAGCTCTACGGAAACATTGATCACGTGGTTCGAATCAACTACTACCCACCGCGAGGCGACAACAAAGAAGGTTGGGACAGCATCGACATCTTCGGATGGCTCGGCTATCCGATGCAAATCAAGATTGACTTCTTATGTCGCGACTCAATTCTTGCCGCACCGATCGTCCTAGACCTAGCCCTGTTCTTAGATCTGGCTCAACGCGCAGGCGAATCCGGGATCCAAGAATGGCTGTCCTTCTATCTAAAAGCCCCACAGTCAGCAAATAGCTCAGGTCCTGAACATGACATCTTCATCCAACAAACCAAACTAAAAAACACGCTACGCGAATGGATGGGAGAAGAACCTGTTACCCACTCCGAAGCCGGGTAGCACTTTCCTCAGCCTTGGCCCGACCTCCCACGACGAACAGGGAAAATCAGTGCCGTAGCTCGTCGCTCTTTCTGAGCTCTTTGACCATGGAGCTCAACAAACTTGCGTCGTCAGGGTCATTCACTGGAATGCTGAACTCGATTCGATCGATGAGATGACCAAATCGCTTATTCAACAACGGCGCGATTTCGTCGTAAGTCCCGATGGTGGCAATGGTGTGGAACATCTCATCATGAACTAGAGGCGGAATTTCATCCCATCTCTGTTCTCGTGACAGCGCAGCGGCTTGATCGACTTGGTCCCCCCAGCCGTGCACCTCGAACGCCGCCTTATATGCGGGAGTTGCTAGATAAAAGCCCACCCTTGCGCGCACGCTCTCAGCAACAAGCTCGAGGCTCGTCTGATCGGGTGCGGTTGCGACTAGAGGTTTCATGCACCAGTCGACGACATCAGCGTCGCGTTGAGTTCGAGCGGCGCCGCGCACGACAGCAGGAATCATGACCTCTTCGATGTATTTAGGTGAGCAAACCGGATGGAGGCGGATGCCATCCGCGACTTCACCGACCACAGCACACATGTTCGTATTGATAGCGGAGATGTGCACAGGAATATCAGGGTGCTCTATAGGTCCCGGATCGAAAAGAGGAACCATCAAATCAAGTTTGTAATGGTCTCCGTCGTGTCTGAGGGGCTCTCGATTTTGCCAGCACCGCCAAACAGCTCTCATCGCCAAGATGTAATCGCGCATCCGAGGCGCAGGTGCAGTCCATTCCATGCCGTATCTGCGTCTGATGTGGCCGCGTACCTGAGAACCCAGACCCAAAATCAGACGACCTTCACAAACTTTTTGAAGTGTCCAAGCTGACATTGCGGTGATCGTGGGCGACCTCGGAAAAGCCATAGCAACAGAAGTAGCCAGACTCAGGTCTGTTGTATTCACCGACGCGAGAGCTAGCTGCTGATAGGGATCGTCCTTGCACTCTTCGACCGCTAGTCCGTCAAAACCGAGTGCTTCGGCGAGAGCCGCTCCTTTAGCTATGGTTCGAACGTCAAGTGGAGTATCGGGTTCTCGTAAACCTGGGTCGACTTTCCCCAAAGGCAGCATCGTCTCTGACTTCACTTTCAGATCTCCAATCGTAAGGAACGACCCGCCATGTAGGCGTCTAATTGCTCAAGGAAGACTTCGTCCCCCCGCTTAGTAATTCCCGATCCAGCCCCAGCAATATGGGAAGTGAGAGTTACACGTGCATGGTCCCAAAGTGGGCTCGAAGGATCAAGAGGTTCTGCTTCGAAAACATCAAGAATTGCGTGACCGGGTCTACCTGAACTCAACGCTTCTAAAAGTTGGGCGGTGTCAACCACCGGCCCGCGAGAGACGTTCACAAGAATAGCGTCCTCACGCATTTGAGAAAGAAACTCTTCGTTGACCAGACCGCGAGTCTCATCGGTAAGCGGGCAGGACAAAACCACGACGTTGGCTACCGGTAGCACTTCGCCGATTCGGTCCATCGTTATCATCGCGTCTGCCCGAGCATCACTAACCTTCGTCCTTCGTGCCCCGATGACCTCAACACCAAAGGAGCGCGCTCGCTTTGCGATCTCCCCCCCTATCGAGCCGAAACCGACCACTAACCACGTTGTGCCGTTTATCTCGTTCCAACCGCTCTGTGCCCATTTCGCCTTTCGTTGGTTGTCTCGACGCCCCGTCCAGTCATGTTGAACATGCATGATGGCAGCCAGAACATATTCAGCCACTCCTGCGTTGGGCGAATCACTATTACTCAGTCGTATTCCCGCTTCGAGAAGCTTGAGTAACGGAGGAGCGTCGACACCGGCCAAGCATGACTGAACCCACCTAACTGTCCCGGGTTCCAACAAGGTCGCAGCAAAAGACGGAAAGTCTCCTGAGAACATGGTGTCGATTGCTATCCAACCAACCTCGGGAGCGTATCGATTCGCCGGGACGGGAGATCCGTCGGCCCACGTGACCCCAGTTGGTGACCAACGAAGAATGGCTAAGTCGTGTGGAAGATCGTCGAGTCGCGACCGGATCCTGTCATATGTCATGTGAGGGATAAGAACTTGACGCTCGGACATAGCCCGCCAGCGTAGGGTGCACACCGTGCCGTTGTCCGACGCTTCAAAGATTTCGACGACGCGGCTGAGTACTCCTCTTCTAATTACTGTTTTGGTTTTGACGATGGGGTTGGGAGCTTTTCCGATAGTCGGCACAGCGGTCGTAGCTACAGCCTTGGCAAACGATCTCGGTATGTCGCTCACGATGTTCGGCGCTGGAGTGGCAGTCAACACTGCCGTCGGCGCCGTATGCGCACCGCTTTCAGGGCGATTTAGTGATCGATACGGCGGGAAATGGTCGTGTGTATTGGTGTTGCTTTCTGCAGGACTCGGTCTTTTAATAGTTGCCTGGGCAAACTCAGTCACCGGTCTGATGTTGGGGCTGTTAGTCGCTGGATACGGGCAAGGCGCATGTAACCCTGCGACTAACAAGCTCGTAGCAGAGCGAGCGGCTAAAGGTCGTCGTGGAACAATGACCGGAATAAAGCAATCTGGTGTGCAACTGGGAATCCTATTAGGCGGCTTCACGCTCCCGACCTTGAGCATCTGGTTCAGCTGGCGACTAGCGATCGGTTTGTATGCGCTCGCAGCACTCGTCGCGGCTGTCGTGGCGGCATGCGCACTTCCCGACAGCCGGGTTCGAGCGATGAACGGCGCCAGTGGCGCGTACGAAACCTCCGTGAAGACACCACTACCTCGCGTCGTGGTCCTATTTTCGTTTTATGCCTTGTGTATGGGGTGCGTAGTCGGGGGAGTCGGACGCTACCTAGTGCTATTCGCTGAGAATGCGTTAGCGATGTCGAACGTAAAGGCCGGCATAGTTGCGGGTCTTCCCGGTGGCCTTGCCATCGGTACGCGAATCCTGTGGGCGCATTGGGCAGAACACCGAGTCACGCCCTCATTTGCATTAACGACCCAGTCACTACTCACAGCCCTTGTCATGCTCATGCTCTTGGTCGCCGTCGGAATTGGCGAGTGGATTATGTGGCCAGTTGCGGTTCTTATTGCGATTGGCCTCAACGCCTTTAATGCCGTACTGATGCTGTCGGTCATCATCGGAGTGCCTCCAGAACAATCGGGGCGCGCCAGCGGCCGCGTTGTGATGGGCTTTATGACAGGGCTTACCTTCGGTGGGTTTTTTACCGGTCTGGCAGTCGACGCGACAGGCGGGTACGAGACGGCATGGGCGGGCTTGCTCCTGTTGTCGTTGATTGCCGCGGTGGTTGCCCGAAGAAGTGGCCGAGTAGAAGCACAGGGGATCTGATTTCAAAAACGAAACGTTGCAGCTGGATGAGTTGTTGGCAATCTGTCCTTTCCGAACAACTTTTGGCGAAGACTGCCAGCTTCGTATTCGCTTTGGACTAGCCCGCGTTCTTGCAGGATTGGTACGACTCCTTCAACAAAGTCGACAAAAGTTCCAGGAGTCACCGTATAGGTCAAGTTGAATCCGTCCAGACCGTTCTCAAACCGCCGCTGGAGTTCGTCTGCTATTTGTTCAGCGGATCCCACTAGCCACGCACCCGCAAGGTTCGACTTGATTAAGTCGCCCATCGTCCTCGTCCCTGGTGGCGCTGAGTCCAGCAAGTTCTTGACAAAGCCTTGCACGCGTTCAGTCCGAAAAGTGTCAAGAGGCTGGTCTGGATCGATATCACCAAGGTCCGCACCTATGTTGCCACTTATATGAGCTAGGCCTGCTTCTATAGACAGGTCTCTTTCGTACTCGTCGCGCTTGGCCATCGCCTCAGCTTCCGTGCTCCCCACAATGGGGGCAACGCCCCCAATTAGTTTTAGATCAGTGGTAGCCCTTCCATATGACTGCGCCCGCGTGTGCAGGTCCGCAGCTATGGAACGCCCACTGCGCGACGAGCCAACAACAAAGACACATTCAGCATGTTGAGCGGCAAAGTCTCTGCCACGTTCTGACATGCCCGCCTGGAATAGGACCGGCGTTCTCTGAAGAGAAGGAGCTGACAGGTGAGGCCCTGCGACATCGTAATATGGCCCATGGTGGTCGATCGGCCGAACGCGATCAGGGTCGACGTACACCCGCCGCTCGCGATCATCGATAACTGCATCATCAGCCCAACTCCCTTCGAGAAGTTTGTAGATGACTTCTAGATATTCCTCAGCTCTCCCATAGCGTTCCTCATGAGTAGGAAGACCCCCAAAGCCCAGGTTGGTACCCGCATTAGGTAAATACGAAGTCACAACGTTCCACGCGACGCGGCCTTTTGATAAATGATCCAAGGTCGAAAGCTGTCGGGCAAAGGTGAAAGGGTGCGCCTGCAACACGGAACTGGTGAAAGCGAATCCGAGGTGTTCAGTCACTGAAGCCATTGCTGGAATCAAAAGCATTGGGTCATTGACTGGTACTTGCATAGCTTCTCGAAACGACGTGTTCGCCGTTCCTTTGTAATTGTCGTAAAGCCCAATCACGTCGGCCAAAAAAATGGTGTCGAAGCAGCCCTTTTCAGCAACTTTCGCCAGCTCGATCCAAGGGTCAAGCGAGCCAAATTCGACTTGGCGGGTATCTTCTCTGGTCCACATCCCCTGTTGAATGTGGCTGACGCAGTTCATTGAAAAGGCGTTCAGAATCATTCTTCTTGGCTTGGAAGCACCCGCCATAGCTGTCAGTCTCGCAGCAAACCGCCATAAGCGCTTTCAAGCTGCGAGAATCTTCTTATGGATCCGGCCACTTTGTCTCAACACGTCGAAGCACTCGAAGAGGACGGATACTGCATTCTTGAGAACGTAATTGAAGACGACCTCATTAACGAAGTGCGTGAAAGCGTTGCTCGACTTGAAACTGAATTCGATGTGCAACCGCGGGGTAATCGAGCGGAGGGATACGCCACTAAGCGTATGTACAACCTTTTAGGGAAAGACCGAGCGTTTTGGAAGCTACCTATACATGGAAATGTGCTTCCTTTTCCCGAGTACCTGCTTGACGACGAGTGCATCTTGTCAGGCACCACATGTATGCACATCGGACCGGGTGAAGTTCACCAAGGTCTTCACAGCGATGATGGGCTCGTCAGCGTCAAACGTCCTCGGATCCCTTTTATGGTCACGACGATATGGGCGTTCACGGATTTCACTGACGAAAACGGGGCAACTCGCATCGTTCCCGGGTCCCACAAATTTGATCACGAACCGCGAAAAGGTGAGCATATAGAGCACATACCAGCTGAAATGAAAGCGGGTTCGGTGCTCGTCGTCAACGGCGGGACCTGGCATTGCGGCGGTGCAAACACATCCAAAGATGAGTGGCGTCTAGGTATCAGCGTTCAATATTGCCAGGGGTATCTGCGTCAACAACAAAATCAGTATTACAGCCTCTCTCCTGACGACGTCAGAGCAATGCCGCAACGTTTGGCAGCTCTCTGCGGTTTCAGTCTCTATAAGGGAATCATGGGTCACGTCGACGGAGCCAGCCCGGGAAGATATTTAGGCGCAAGCGATGTCGACGAAATTGCGTACGCCGCAATGCGTACAACAAACGGAGTTGCTGAGAGTTGAGCACCTCGTAGCGTCCTCGCCCTAGGGTCAAGCCCATGGAGATTAAAGATCGCGTTGCAATTATCACAGGCGGTGGCGGCGGTATTGGATCCGCCACAGCCCGAAAATGGATTGCGGAGGGAGCTCGAGCTGTCGTCGTAGCTGACTATGACGAAGAAGCCGCAAGTTCGGTTGCAAGTGAATTGGGTTGTGTTGGAGTGCGGCTCGATGTCACAGACGAAAAAGCCATAGGGCAGCTAGTCGAAGAGACTGAATCCACACTCGGGCCTGTCGACATTTTTTTTTCCAACGCGGGCGCTGGTGCACAAGGAGGAGTAGAGGCAAGCAACGAGGCTTGGCAGTCCCAATGGGAATTGCACGTGATGTCCCACGTCTATGCGGCGCGCGCTGTGCTGCCGTCCATGACAGCGCGGGGAGATGGATACCTCATCCACACAGCTAGCGCAGCCGGACTCTTGGCGGCTGTTGGCTCCGCCCCTTATTCGGTTACTAAAGCTGCTTGCATCAAACTCGCAGAAACGCTTGCAATAAATCACGCAGACGATGGCATCAAAGTCTCGGTTCTTTGCCCCCAAGGCGTAAATACCGCCATGGCGCCCAAACAACTCGGCGACGGTGGAACTGACGGCATCGTTGAAGCCGAGTATGTCGCAGAGGTAATCACAGAGGCAGTGAGAGAAGAACGATTCTTGATTCTTTCTCACCCCGAGGTGCAAACCTACGTCGAACGGAAAGCTGGAGATCCCGACCGGTGGTTGAAGGGCATGCGCCGTCTGCGCAGACGTTCCTTCGACTTGCTTGAGGGAGCGTGACTAATCCGCGCAAACTGAATGCCAAAATCGCCAATCCCCCAGACCTCACAACCATTGGCCTAGTCGTTCTCACGGCGTTTTTGATTGGTTTGAACTACACGGTGATGAAGAGCGCTCTTGATCACACGTCGCCCTTGGCTCTCGCCGCTCTTCGAGCAACAGTCGGAGCGCCTTTTCTTTTGTTAGTCGCCTTTGCACGTGGAGAGCGATTACCTAATACCCGCCAACAGTGGTTAGCGATTTGGTGGATCTCACTATCCATCACCACGGTGTCTAGCGCGTTCTTGGTACTAGCAATCGATCGTTTATCACCGGGACTATCAGCAATGTTGTCGGCAACCATGCCGCTGTTCACCGCCGTGATCGCAGTGGTATTACTTGCTGAACGTCCAGGCCGTCGCGGTTATAGCGGTCTGCTAATGGGCCTTCTCGGCGCGGTTTTTCTCGCGATTCCAGCATTAGGGGCAGGCAACACCGCTCTAGGGATTCTTTTCTCTCTTATTTCAGGCATTAGCTGGGCCCTTGGCGCAGTGCTCAACAAACGCCTTCCAGCTGCTCTGGAAATCAGCCCTCTCATGCTAGTCACGTGCCAAATATTGATTTCTGCTTGTTGCCTACATGCCATGGTTCCCTTTGTCGGAGGCTGGGCAGATACCGACTTCTCTTTGGGACTCGCAATACCGCTCCTATATGCGGGGATCCCCTCGCTGGCCATCACCTTTGTCTTGTTCGCTACCGTCTTACGGCGCGCCCCCGCGATTCAAGGCGCGGCAGTCGCATATTTGACACCGTTTTTCGGAGTGCTTTTTGGTTGGGTCTTGGTAGGTGACCGATTCAGCGTCTTAGAACTATGTGGCGGACTTCTAGTCATTGGTGGTGTTGCCGTTCTTTCAACGGACTAGCGCTGATCGTCACAGCACTAAATCATGAAGTGACGTAGCCTTCTCCCCATGGCAGACAGCGACGTTAAGGCTATGACAGCAGGCCTAGATCGAATTGAGTTCGAAGAGACGGCTTTCACTATTCCGGTTCCACTCAACGAGGCAAAAGTTGCCATCGTGACCTCGGCATCGTTACACCACCCAGATGATGAAGACTTCGCCCCCGCCGACACCGGCTACCGGGTTCTGAAGTCGCAACCGCGCGACTACGTCATGGGCCACTGGAGCCCGAACTTCGACGTGACCGGTTTCGCTCTCGACATCAACACAGTTTTTCCCATTGATCGGCTAGATGAACTAGTTGCTAACGGGACCATAGGTTCAGTGGCTGATGAACATCTCGCCTACGCGGGCAACCAATTTGACCTTTCGGCGGTGAAGCTAGACAGCGGACCAGCCGGAGCGAAGTTTCTGAAAGAACAAGGGGTGGACGTAGTCATACTCACTCCGGTCTGACCACTCTGTACCCGTACCGTGAGTACGCTTGCACACGTCTTCGAAGCCGAAGGCATCGCCACCATTGCTCTTGGATCGATCAAGAACCAGATCGAATCGACTGCACCCCCGAGAGGCCTATGGTGCGACTTCCCTCTCGGCAGACCGCTGGGTATTCCGCTAGACCCAGAGTTCCAACACCGAGTCTTGAGTGCGGCGTTCGATTTGCTCGCCAGTTCCGAGCCCGTATTCGCCGAATACGACGTCAGCATCGTGGATGACGGCACCGAAGTCATGGCCTGCCCTTTACCTCCTCGACATGACCCAAATGCCCATCCAGCCATCGACGAGGCCAATGGACTCCGACCGGCTTATGAAAGAGCTATCGCCAAGTACGGAAACCGAGTGGGAGCTGGCCGTACAGTCGAAGCCGAAGACATAACGACGGCTATAGACGCCTTCATAAGAATCGCTGACGGCGTCCCTTGGAAAGAGGCAAACGTCCCTGGAATCCCGGCTCGAGTCAGCCAGGACATTCGTGGTTACTACGAAACTGCTGCACTCGCTTTGTCAGATCACGCCCCTTCCGCTTGGGCCGGTACGCGTTGGTTTCTAGACCACACAGAGGCGGGCAAAATCGTGATGAACGCTAGGCAAGCCATGGCCGACGCTGGCGAAAAACAACCAGTTTGGTTTTATATGGCCCCGGGGGACCGTTAACCAAGGTTGTGATCTTCTCGGTCTCAGCAATTACACGCGCCTTTCACGGTTGGCGCATCGTCGGAGCCGCGTTCACGGTGTTGTTTGTTGTGTACGGCATCCAGTTCAGCTTCGGAACGTTCGTAGGAGACGTTGTCGCAGAAACCGGATGGTCAGAGACCCGACTTCAGCTGATCTTCGCGATCTACATCGGGCTATACAGCGCCCTGTCCGCAGTTACTGGTTTGTTGACGGATCGTTGGGGGCCGCGCCCGGTCGTCGCGTCGGGGGCAGTCCTTCTTACCTCTGGCTATTTGCTTTGGGCAACGGCAAACAGCCTGGTGGTCGTCGCTATTGGCATGGCAATCGTCGCACCGTTAGGAATGAGTTGTTCTTGGGTACCGTGCAACGCCACCGTGGTGCGCTGGTTCGTTGCTCGTCGAGGCCTAGCGACAGCTATAGCCACCTCGGGAGGGAGTTTGGCAAACATTGTCGTGCCTCCGATTGCCGCACTCCTTGTCGGTGCTTACGGATGGCGAGTGGCGATCATTAGCATGTCAATCTTCGGCGGTGTTTGCATGATGGTGAGCGCGTTCGTGCTTGAGCGCGACCCCGAAACAGTCGGACAACTACCCGATGGGGCACAGACGGCGCGCACAAACTCCGACCAAAATGAGGTAGCTGGTATAAGCCCGGCAGAGGCTTGGAGAAGCGTCGCTTACTGGCAGATTTTTGGGATGTATGCCCTGACGTTCTTGGCGGTGTTCATACCCTTCGTGCACGGAGTCCAATTCGCTCAGAGTTTGGGCGCTTCGCTACAGACCGCTTCTACCGTGATTTCAGCCATCGGAATTGGTGGACTGATTGGGCGCCTGTTCATGGGACCGGTATCGGATCGCATTGGTCGTAAGTCTGCTGTGACCTTGGCTTTATCGATAGAAACACTGGCCTTTATAGGTATGGCCTTCAGCAACGGGTTTTGGTTGCTCTACCCCTCAGCGGCAGCCTTTGGCTTTGCATACGGCGGCGGGGTAGTGGTGTTCCCCCCTCTTGTCGCCGACCTATTCGGAAGGGCCCACGCCGGCGCCATCGTTGGGCGAATCTTTGCGACAGCTGGAACCATGTCCGCAATAGGTCCCTACGCGGCACAACTTCTTCACGATGCTTTAGGGTCTTACCGGTGGCCTTTTCTGTTTGCCGGGTTGGCCAACGCATGCGCCCTGTTGCTAGCGACACGTCTACCTGACTCAGCAAACACCAGTAATCACTGAACATGATTTCTCAAGATGTTCCCA
>DUBN01000050.1 GCA_012960315.1 Acidimicrobiia bacterium | reverse complement strand
GCTGGAATTATTCGGAACCGCACCTTTCTCAACATTGGGGAATATGAGTTCGAACCGATCCTCGACGTTCACGTCAAGGGCTGTTTCTTTGTGACTCGACCCGCATATGAACATATGAAAAATGTGGGCTACGGGCGCATCGTCAACACCAGTTCGGGTTCTGGATTGTTTGGTTCGTTCGGCCAAAGTGCTTATTCGGCCGCAAAAGCAGCCATCTACGGGTTTACTCGAACCCTCGCAATAGAAGGGTCCCGTTACGGGATTCATGTGAACGCCATCGCTCCTGGCGCGTTAACCCGTATGACCGGTGACGTACTTGGTGATGATGGGGCCATGGCCGAAATGACCGGTTTAAGCGGCGAAGACCTGGCCTATCAAATGGGTCCCCACCAGGTCGCTCCGGCAGTGGCGTACTTGGCTCACGAGTCGTGTTCGCTCAACGGTGAAACCCTCTCCGCGTCAGGTGGCCGGGTGGGACGTGCCTTCATGGGAGTGACCAAAGGAATCTACGAAGACGATCTAACGCTTGAAACGGTCGCCGAACGAATCGATGAGGTGTGCAATGAAGATGACTACCTCGTGCCAGGCAACGTTGATCAAGAAATTGAACTGCTCCTTTCCCACCTCATTCAGGAGTAGTTCCCACCGCCGCGCTGGCTCTTGTGACGAATTATTTAGTTAATTCTGCGAGTGCCGACTCGTATTCGCTTTGGTTTAGTCCGTGAGGGTAGACACACACCAGGTCAATCCCTGCGTCGGCCCAAGCAGCGAGTTTGTCTCGAGCCTGACCAACATCGTCGCTTTGTAAACAGGTACCAGCCACAACGTCTTCAGGGTTGGTTAAACCCTGCCGTTCAAAATGTTGGTGATAGTTCGCCATGGCGTCGTAGTTGACAGCGTCGGTGTGGAGAGCGTCATAGGGGCTGAGACGCACATAGAGCACCGTGTACGGCGTTCGGCCGTTTGCGCGCCCAATTTCGTGTGCCAAAGCAACGGTGTCTTGCGCGTGTTGGGGTGTCAACCAGTTCAAAACCAGACCATCGGAACGCGCTGCACCCAGCTCAACCATCTTCGGACCGAGCGCTCCGACTAGGACTGGGAAACCTTGTCCGAAGGTCACACCGAAACGGGCTTGACCCATCAATTCGTCGCATGCCACTTCCATCCATCTCAACGGTGAAGTTGGG
Source organism: Acidimicrobiia bacterium (assembly GCA_012960315.1). Taxonomy (GTDB): domain Bacteria; phylum Actinomycetota; class Acidimicrobiia; order Acidimicrobiales; family Poriferisodalaceae; genus UBA2110. The sequence goes on along the minus strand of DUBN01000050.1, from coordinate 2,341 downwards.
AATGGAACACCCAGTCGCGTTGCGGCTTCTCGATGCGACACTCCAATCCCTAACGAAAACCTGCCATCTGATTGTTCGTTGAGGGTTGCCGCGGAAAGAGCCAAATGAGGTAGGGACCGAAATGGAGCAGCGGCTACACCGACTGCCCCCCCGACGTGTTCGGTCGCGGCGAACATGGCGGCAAGACTGATCCAGGGACTGCGGCCAGCGAGTCCACCTTCAGGGGTCCGATTCCCGGTTTCGGGTAGATAGATCGATGAGTAACCATGATCTTCTGCGAAGTTTCCGAGACGCACAACTTCCTGTACGGGTAGATCACGCATGCAGATACCAAGTTCCATAACCGTCGCCCTTCGTTTGTCTCAACTGTTTGAAACTATGGCAGATCATGTCACCTGAAGGGGCGGCGACATATGAGGAGTGCGCACCAATGAGTTCGTAGCCTACGTACCGTGTTTCGACTCGTTCGCTGCCTGAAGCGATGATGGACAACTTCGGTAATGAGTCAAGTGATGTAGCTAGCAACGCTACGATTCCCCATCAAGACGCGGTTCTCAAGGAGTTAGGGGGGGGTGTAGGCGACATGGCAGACGCAGTAGATAAAGACCCGAACTACTGGGTGCTTTCCATTGATGACGACCCTTTCCTGCGGTTAGGTCTCGACAGCGCATTGAGTCAAACCAAAGACATCGAGTTCTCTTCTGCGGCCTCCAAGGCTGACGGCATGCAGGTGTTTGTGGAGATGTGGAATGGCTCTCGAGAGGACATGAAACGTAAACCGAGCCTGATCCTGTTGGACCAAGACCTTCAAGGGGGTGAGAAGGGAACGGACCTTCTCAGCGAGATCATCGACTTTTGCGGTGGCACCCCAGAAGACGCGGTGAAGGTATGCATGCTTTCCGCGAGCCAACAGCAAAGAGACTGGGGTAAAGCGTTCGAACTAGGAGCGATCGGTTGGATCGACAAAGCAGCGGTTACCGACCTTGACAAATTCCCGGGCCGCTTACGAGACATCGTCAATGATCGTCAAGTCGAATGGGAAGGTAGCCAGGCGCAGTACATCATGCGTGTGCAACAAAACAGGGATCAACGCCCAGTTCTTACGCCCCGAATGAAACAAGTTCTGGTCGAAACGGCACGCCAGGGTGATTTGAAAGCAGCGGCAACCGAAATCGGTATCGCGTACAACACCGCTCGGGCGACGCTTGGGACAGTATTTGAGAAACTTGGAACTAGAAACCAAGCGTCAGCTGTGGCTACGGCCATCCACTACGAACTCATCACCGCAGAAGAGTGTCTGCCGGTCCTGTAATCGATGACGTTGCTTCTCACTGACGCCGCAACGACCAGTTGGACTGATGCCACATGGGGGAAGGTGGTGTTAGCGGCTGTGTTGGTGTTGCTGGTCAACTCCGTGGTTTTTGTGCCCCGGCGTCTGATTCGGATGAGGAAGCGTCGGAGACAAGAAGTGATCCCCAAAGTTGTAGGACTTGTCCTTTCCGAGCTCGACGAAAATTACTTCCAACTTCAAGTAAGCCCCACCACAAGCAGTTTCGAAGACTCTGGTGTGCGACTAGCGGTAGCAGCGCAAGTTCCAGGAGGGAGTGGACGGCACGTAGTCACCGAGCCAACACCAGTACCCCAAAACACGCTCGTGATTCCCAAAGATATAGCCCCTCCAGGATCAACATTGTGGGTCAACTGGGTTGTGGGAGACCGGGTAGGACCGTCAGGGTCTATTAGCGTTCCCGAAGATCCTGCCACGCTCTAACGCTCGACACGATGGACACACAGAGCGACTACCGGTCGCTGGGTTGGAGGATTTGCTGGACCGCTGTGACGTACTTGTCGCGGTCCTTATCAGAGAAGTCGGCTGGGACGTGAGTGTGGTTGTTGATGCCCACCACCCACTGGGTGTCTTTATCTACCCACAACCCCGCCTGCTTCACGAGTTTCAGATCGCATGACGAGCAGCGCACACCGCGACGACCGAACAACAGACCAAAGAGCCATACGCCAAGGCTTCCTCGAAATAGCCAACTCAACAGACTCGGTCCCGCTAGTGAAGCGGCAGCTGCGGCAGCCGCGGCGACCGCGAGAGCAGCGGTAGCTGCAACAGCTGCCAAAGGCAGATCACCGAGTCGGTCAGCTAGCCCTCTCCCAGGACTCTTGGCGTCTGGAGTTTGAACTGGAGGTGGCTCCTCGGTGATTATTTCGTCGGTATCAACTGGTACAGAAGGTTCGATGGGGTCATCAGGTTCAGGGGCAGGAGGTGCGCTGGGGTCTATGAGGTCTTCGTTGTCGGGGTCTTCGTTATCGGGGATGCCGTCGTTGTCGCGGT
>DUBN01000049.1:2202-3670 GCA_012960315.1 Acidimicrobiia bacterium | reverse complement strand
GATTCGATCGTTGATGAGCTTTCCTCAACTGACCACGACGTGCCTGACCATGGCGTGCTATCCCAAGTGCGACAACACATACCTGAAGATCGATTTGTAGGAACGGCCCCTCCAGAAGATGTCACATTGGCCCCAGTTTGGATGCACGAACAGGAGTCCAACGAGTGACCGGTATCGGTGGAACCCCTATTCCCCACGCCCCTGGATTTGTCGCTAATGACACCCCGCGGGTCGTTACTGCACGATTTGACTACGAAGACTCATACACCTTGGAAAGGTACGAGGCCACAGGTGGCTATCAAGGTCTTCGTAAGGCACTCCAACGGACGCCCGAAGAGGTCCACAGCGAGGTTCGAGACGCAACTTTGCTCGGGCGCGGAGGTGCTGGCTTTCCCGCCGGAGTGAAGTGGGGATTTTGTCCTCCCGGGGTCTGGCCTCGTTACCTCGTCGTAAATGGCGACGAGTCAGAACCGGGAACCTATAAAGACAGACTCTTAATGGAACTCGACCCGCATCAACTCATTGAAGGTTGCCTCATCGCTTGTTACGCAGTGGGTTTAAGCCAGTGCTTCTTGTATGTCCGTGGGGAAATGGCTGTCGCACAAGAACGGGTGGCAAGAGCGCTCAACGATGCCTACTCCGCTGGTTACATCGGCAAGAACATTCTCGACACAGAATTTTCAGTGGACATAATTTTGCATTGGGGCGCCGGCGCTTACGTAGTGGGAGAGGAAACGGCGCTTATCGAAAGTCTTGAAGGAAATCGGGGAATGCCCCGACTAAAGCCGCCGTACTTCCCCGCATCGGTTGGCCTATACGGTCAACCGACAATCGTGAATAACGTTGAAACGTTGTCGAATCTCCCGTGGATTCTTGAGCACGGTGCGGATGCCTTCACAGCTATCGGCACGGAGAGCTCCCCGGGAACCCGGATGGTTGCCGTCAGTGGCCACGTACAACGACCCGGGGTATACGAAATTGTTAATGGGACCACCACATTTCGCGATCTTTTGTACAGCGAAGACATGTGCGGCGGAATTCGCAACGATAATCAACTTAAAGCTTTTGTACCTGGCGGAGGTTCCGCTCCGTGGTTCACCCCCGCCCAGCTTGACTTGCCTTTTGAGGGCAGCCAAATAGGACCTGAGGGATCAATGCTTGGATCAGGTGCAATCATCGTGATGGATGAAACCACTGACATTCCGGCAGCCGCTCTCACCCTCACCAAGTTCTACGCGCATGAGTCATGTGGCAAGTGCGTGCCCTGTCGTGAAGGTGGTACATGGCTCGAACAGATTCTCCGGCGCATAGTCGATGGTCGCGGAACACCTCGCGATTTAGATTTACTTTTTGAGGTCGGCGAAACAATCTGCCCCGGTGACTTCCCCCATGCAGCGGTTCCATCTAGAGGAATCGAGGCAGTTCCTTTCCCATATCGCATGACCACGATTTGCTTCGTTGGGCCATC
>DUBN01000049.1:390-1958 GCA_012960315.1 Acidimicrobiia bacterium | reverse complement strand
TTTTGTTACCACGAACGTATGTCATCAGTGGGCATGTGCAGGATGTGCCTTGTCGACATTGATACTGGGCGTGGGCCGATGCTGCAGCCGTCTTGCATGATCCCTGTTGCGGAAGGAATGGTTGTAGACACCCAGTCGGAGGACACTAAACGAGCTCAGGAAGGCATTCTTGAATTCCTGCTTGTGAATCATCCACTCGACTGCCCGGTGTGCGATAAGGGTGGCGAATGTCCGCTCCAAGATCAGACCATGGCCTATGGTCCCGGCGAATCACGATTTGTGGAAGAGAAGAGGCATTACGAAAAACCAATTCCAATCTCGGACCTAGTTCATCTCGATAGAGAACGTTGCATCCTGTGTGATCGCTGCACCAGATTTGCCGACGAGATTGCGGGAGACCCACTAATACAATTTACAGAACGCGGTAATTCCACGCAGGTATTAACTTTCCCCGACGAACCTTTCAGTTCATATTTCTCAGGCAACACGGTTCAGATTTGCCCGGTGGGAGCACTCACCGCCGCGCCCTACCGATTCAAGGCGCGCCCTTGGGATCTCGAACAAGTCGAATCGACATGCACGACTTGTTCTGTGGGCTGTCGCGTCGCCGTGGAGTCTTCGCGGAACCAACTCGTGCGATACCTAGGAGTTGACGTTGAGTCGGTGAACCATGGATGGCTTTGTGACAAAGGGCGGTTCGATTATGAGGCCGTTAATAGTGGTGATCGGTTAGTAACCCCACTCGTCCGAGATGATCGTGACCAACATCAATTGCTTGGTACTGATTGGGGCTCGGCTTTAGCCCGGGCCGCTGAAGCCATAGAGCAGGCAGGTCCACAACGCGTTGGAATAATCGGCGGATCGAGACTTACCAATGAAGATGCCTACGCATGGGCAAAGCTTGCTCGCTCCGTCATCGGAACCGACAACGTTGATGCGCAACTAGGGGATGGATTACCCGCTGACGTTGTATTGGGACTTCCCACAGCAACCATCGCAGAGACCTGCGAAGCGGACACAGTTCTTATTGTCGGCCCAGATCTCAAAGAAGAGCTCCCGATCCTGCATCTGCGCCTTCGTGTAGCTGTCACTAAGGGACAAACCAAGGTCATCGAAATAGGACCGATCGTTACCGGTGCTGAAACCTACGCACAACGCTCTATCGGCTGTCGGTCTGGCGAGGCAGCAAAGACTTTGGTTGCTCTTTTGGAAAGCGACGATCCACTCGGGGATCAACTTCGAGACGGATCTGTAGTAGCGGTATTAGGCCGCGCATCTATGGCCGAATCAGCCACCCCCGCTTTGGAAGTTGCTTCGGTCATCCGTGATCGGCTTCCCCATGCCACCTTCTTGCTTGCTCTACGGCGAGGAAACGTGCGTGGGGCCTTAGACATGGGTCTCGCTCCAGGGATCCTTCCCGGGCGAACAACCATTGATGACCCAAGCGAATCCTTGATCAATCGATGGCAGAACCTCCCTGAAAAAGCTGGTCTGGATACGACAGCAATGCTGCAAGCAGCAGCGACTGGTGAACTTGACACACTTATTTTGCTTGGCGCTGACCCTCT
>DUBN01000049.1:0-380 GCA_012960315.1 Acidimicrobiia bacterium | reverse complement strand
CGGAATCTCGCCATGGACGCTTTTCGGCAGGTCAAAACGGTCATAGCGATCGACAACTTCGTCACTGAATCTGTGAGCCATGCGGACGTCGTTATGCCAAGCACCGCGTACGGGGAACAGGGAGGCACCACTACAAACATCGAGGGTCGGGTCAGCCGCCTTGCCCAAAAAATCACTCCTCCGGGCTCAACACGTGATGACTGGATGATCGCCGCTGAGTTGGCATGGCGTTTGGGCGGCGACCTAGGTGTTGGTTCGCGAGAAGAAATTTGGCGTGAAATTGAGCAGGTCGCACCAAGCCACGCGGGGGTGACCATTGAACGAATCTGTGGACCTGAAGCACATGAAGGCATCCTTATCCAAGAAAGCTCAGTAAACCC
>DUBN01000048.1 GCA_012960315.1 Acidimicrobiia bacterium | reverse complement strand
ACCGTTGGATAAGCGACTACTGCTCTATCGACTTGAATCGACTGCTTGCGATCGGACAGACCCCGCTTCGTTCGGTAGAAGAAGGCATCGCTCAATTAGAAGCGATGAAGAATGCTGGTTTGCGTGGCGTCATGATGCCTGGGGATCCTGCGACTGACTTTGACTACGACGACCCACGTTGGGACCCGTTCTGGCAAACAGCAATTGAATTAGAGTTTCCGCTTTCGTGGCACATCTTGACCGCAAAAGGATCTGGTCGTCCCCGAGGGCCGAAAATGAACGCGTTCATGACAATCATTCGCGCGAATCAGGACATTATGGGCACCCTTGTCTTTGGAGGGGTATTTGAACGAAACCCAGGGTTGCGGGTGGTGTGTGTCGAGGCGGACGCCGGCTGGGTTCCGCATTACATGTACCGAATGGATCACGCGTACAAACGTCATCGTTATTGGCTGCCGCCAGGCCAGGAACTATCGAAACTGCCCAGCGAATACTTTAGCGAGAGCATTTATACGACTTTCCAAGATGACTGGGTCGCGTTTAAGATGGTCGACCATGTGAATCACAAGCGTTTGTTGTGGGCGAACGATTTTCCGCACAGTGACAGCACCTGGCCATGGAGTCAAGAGTTGCTTGATGAACATGCCGCAGACCTCACGAGTGAGCAGAGCCGTGACATTTTGTGCAATAACGTGGCCGAGTTGTACGGAATCGACACGTCAGAGTTGCCAATAGGTGGCGATAGTTTGGCGGCCACGGCCTGACAGGATCAGTTTGTGGATAGCCCTTCTTCTCGGATAGATGCCGTCGACTTCGCGGCGGCGCAGGAGCTCTACCACTCGCGCGGTTGGACCGATGGTTTACCTATCGTCCCCCCAACGCCAGAGCTAGTTCAGGCCTGCCTTGATTGGGCCCTTCTACCCTCGGAGCATCTCGTAGGTATCGAACCCGTCCGAGAACGGGCGATAACGGCAGAGAAGTTGGCCATCAATTCTGTCATGGCCGGTTGCCTTCCTCAGCATTTTCCGCTCGTGATCGCGTCGTTCACGGCCATGCTGGAGGAGGACTTCCTTCTTCACGGTGCGACCGCTTCGACCGGAGGGTGCGCTGTCTTATTGATTATCAACGGGCCGATTCGCCGGGACCTCGAGATGACCGGAACCTTCAACGCCCTAGGAAATGCGGACCGTGCTTCGTCCGTTATCGGCCGGGCAGTTCGACTAGGCCTAATCAACCTGCTTGATGTCCGTCCAGGTGAAATTGATCGATCAACACTGGGCCACCCGGGAAAGTTCACCTATTGCATTGCAGAAGACGAAGAAAATTCTTGGTGGCCTTCGCTGGCGGAAGAACGTCTCGGTGTAAGCGAGGTCTCCTCTGTGACCGCGGTAGCGGCGATGGCACCGCGACAAATCATGAACGAATGGACCACCGATCCAGAGGAAATCTGCGACACCATCGCGGCTGAGATCCGAGCGAATCAGCTTCACTATTCGATCTGGGCTGGGAATTACACAGTCGTTGTGCCTGGCCAACTTCGACAGCATTTCAATGATGCTGGTTGGTCAAAAGCTGACATCAGGAATTATGTCTTTCAACAGGCTCGCGTAAAGCGAGGTGAGTGGGCTGGGGTGGGTAAAGGTTCAGTTGTAAAGGATCGAGCTGACAGGGAATATCTGGCCATGGAATCTCCCGATGACTTACTTGTGGTCGCGGCTGGAGGGCCGGCCGGAGGATTTGCTCAAATCATTCCGCCTTGGCTGGGAACGAAAAGTCGGGCGAGTACCGTCGCTGTAGGAGCGTGTGTTGATTGTGAGGTGCCATAGATATGGAGCTACTTAACCCAAGTCATGAGCAACAACGAGCTGGTAGCGCACCGCCGCCGCGTCTCGACACGCTCGAAGGGGCGATTATCGGAGTCATATCCAATGGCAAAGAGAACACAGTTCCCTTCTTCGACCGAGTTGAGTCAATCTTGCGTGAGCGTTACGGAGTAGCGAAGGTTGTCCGCAGGACGAAGTTGAATTACAGCGCTCCCGCAGAAGTCGACTTGATGTCCGAGGCTATGGGATGGGATGCGGTTCTGAGCGGAGTGGGTGACTGAGGTAGCTGCTCGTCGTGCAGTTTGCACGATGCTGTTGTCGCAGAACGCAATGGGGTGCCCGCGATCAGTGTCATGACGTCGGCATTTGTAGACGCCGCTGAATTGATGGCACGGGTTCAAGGGGTACCACGCCATCCATTTGCGGTGATCGAACATCCGATTGCAAGTGCCGATGCTGCTGGAATCGATGCTAGAGCTCAAGAAGCCGTTGAGAAGGTCGTAGCAGTGTTGGTTTCTCTCTGATCTAGGGAAACTGAAACTTCGCGTAGTTGAGGGGTAACGCTGTGGTCCGCTTGAGTTCTTCCATCTCGAAAATGGTTCGCACATCATAAAGGGCGACTCGTTCGATCAACCGTTTGTAGAAGTCGTCGTATGACCGGATGTCGGGAACTACTACTCGGAGCATGTAATCGATCTCTCCGCTGGTTCGAAATGCCTCAACGATCTCAGGGAATTCTTCGATGGCGGCAGCGAAATCCGCTAACCATGTCGCGGAGTGGTCATTCGTCCGAATTTGCACCAAAGCGTTGATCCCGAGCGACAGACGTTCAGGGTCAAGGATCGCCACCTCTCGCTGAATGATGCCTTCTCGACGCAAGTTCTGGACTCGCCGCCAGCAAGGAGTTGGAGTCAAGCCAACTTCGGCCCCTAACTCCCGGGCTGAACGCGTCGAGTCCTCTTGTAGAAGATGCAGTATTTCTCGATCGATAAGGTCCATAGCACAAGAGTAATGCACAAAACTCTTCAAATGAGCATAAATCATGCACAAATATGGTAGAACACGGGTTCCGCGACAACAACGTGTCGTAGTAATAAACCTATGATCTTGATGTGGCTATAAAGGATTACTTCACCAAACATCCAGCTTCGGTAGGGGAGACCTACCGAGAGCATTTCCGCGTAGCAAGTCACTTCGCGAAGGACTTGGCCTTAGCGTCTATGGCCGCAGCGATCCACGCCTTAGCCCCTAATTTGTTCACCTCCACCGCAAGCACAAAGATTCAGCAACTTCACTCAGAAATGACCGCAGGCTTACGCGGTGAGACCAATGGTGATCTTGTTCGTGAAGAAATAGTGCACCCCAGCCCGCCGAGTAGGGATTTGACTCAAGAACAGCAGACAGAAACCTCTTCGAACTGTTCGTTATCACCAGTCTTGACGTACCACTCCCACCGCAGTTCGTCTGGTCCCTGAATCCAGGTCTCCGTCTTGTCCGCGTAGCAGCACATCGTTTCGTCGATCCCAGTAGTGACTAAACCCTCCCCCGTCATACGGAGGTCAGCTTCCGCGACCATGACTATGTTTTCGACTTCAACGCCCAAATGGTTAATCGAACCCCCGGTTTCGGGATTTTCGAATAAAACTAATTTGAGAGGAGGGTCTTCAATAGCAAAATTCGCGTACCCGGGCCGGGTCTTAGTCGGCGCGGTAGAAAACATCTTCGAATAGAACGCTATTGCTTCGTCTAGATCGGCAACATTGATTGCAAGTTGCAAACGGCTCATCTTTTACTCACAGTGGGGTCAGTTAGTAATCCAATTATGGCTCTTGAATATAGCGCGGGCTGCATGCAGCGGAGTTCGTATTCAATCTCGGAGAAATGCTAGATC
>DUBN01000047.1:5865-22434 GCA_012960315.1 Acidimicrobiia bacterium | reverse complement strand
GGTTGGGCTGTTCGCCCATTAAAGCGGTACGCGAGCTGGGTTTAGAACGTCGTGAGACAGTTCGGTCCCTATCCTCTGTAGCCGTAGGAGATTTGAGAAAAGCTGTCCCTAGTACGAGAGGACCGGGATGGACGCAGCTCTCGTGTGCCAGTTGTTCCGCCAGGAGCATGGCTGGTTGGCGACCTGCGGAAAGGATAAGCGCTGAAAGCATCTAAGCGCGAAACCTGTTTCGAGATGAGATCTCCCACTGGATAACCAGGTAAGGCCCGTGGCAGAACACCACGTTGATAGGCCGGATGTGTAAGCGCGGTGACGCGTTCAGCAGACCGGTACTAATCGGCCGAGGGCTTGGGCTCGATACTCAGTTTCGAGAAAACAAAGACATCCCTATCAAGGGAATCGTGCATCGCTATGGAGTGCTCAGGGGCCGCTGGTCCCTCGCACATGTCGACTCCGACGCAATCGGATCGACCCAAGAACGTGCTCTCTCGCTTCAGATTGAGCGCTACATATTTCTGGTGGTTATGGCGGCAGGGATACACCCGTTTCCATTCCGAACACGGAAGTTAAGCCTGCCAGCGCCGATGGTACTTGGGGGAAGACCCCCTGGGAGAGTAGGTCACCGCCAGAATCCTTCTATGGAGAGCCCCGCTCGTCTGACCAGTCCAAAGTTTGGATCGGTTGGCGCAGCGGGGCCTTTCCGATTAACGCCTTGACCCGTGAGCTACGTACCGACCGGATTGTCGTGTCACGGCCCGTAGCATGGAGAGCCGTGAACGACCGAACTGGACGCCGTAATAACAACGGCCGAGATAATCAGAAGCGGTCGGGTGGACCTCAGCGAAAGGAAAAGAGTTCGCGCCGAGAACCGCCAAAGGGACGCGATAGACGTGGTTCGAGTTCCGGACCGGATGGTCGTCGTTCTGATGGTCGTCGTTCTGATGGTCGTCGTTCTGATGGTCGTCGTTCTGATGGTCGTGGTTCAGATTCACCTCAACGCGGCCCGGGAGTAGAGAAGCCCGAGCGACACTTTGGTGACAAAGCGCGCGGTTCCAAGTGGGGTGGCGTAGCACGACGAGGGGCGCACAACGCCAGCATCGATCCCGGTGGGCCACGGCCATCTAATGATGATGTAACGCGCCCTCCTCGCAGGGATGACGACCGATGGGAACGAGTTAACGACAGTTCGCGTAGCCAAGAACCGCGACGCCGGCAGCCACAACTGCCGCTTCCAGAACTCGATGACGTACACACCCGGGATTTATCAGAAAGAGATCGAAACCGACTTTTAAAACAACTTCGAGAAGCTGGAGAACAGTTCCTGTCAGAACGATTTGGTGCAGTTGAGGACATACTTCGGCCGTTAGTCAAAAAGCATCCTCGAGTGCCAGACTTACAGGAGCTTTACGGGCTTACTCTTTACCGCTTGGGACTATGGCGTCAAGCTCTAGATCGGTTGGAACGTTTCACCTACATGACCGGTACGGTCGATCAATTGCCGGTGATGGCGGACTGCCATCGGGCGCTTGGGGAATATGACGCAGTGCGTCGCCTTTGGGATGAACTACGAGTCGCTGGACCCGAAGCTTCGGTCATGACTGAGGGTCGAATTGTGATGGCGGGAGCCCTGGCAGATGTAGGCGATTTAGCTGGCGGGATACGTCTTCTTGAAAAGGGGCCGATTCAGACAAAGAAAGCTCGTGACTATCACTTGCGACTTTGGTACGCATTATCTGATTTGTATGAGAGAGCGGGCGACCATCAGCGTGCTAGCCGGGGATTCGAGCGAATCCGGACAGTAGAGCCCGACTACGCGGACGTGGCCTATCGACTTACGTCGTTGTCATGAACCTCAAGAACTGAATACCACAAATTGTCAGTTCTGCCTCTACCTTTTCTTTGAAGCGCGCGACTACGATCGGCTTCACCCCGCGGGGTTGTATCCCACCCACCTATCAGACACCTAAGGAGTCGTGGCGTGAGCGTCGACATCGAAGGTCTACTCGGAGATCAGGCCAGCTACCTTCTCGAGCACGAGTGCGAGACCATCCCCCAGGACTTACTCACTCTTCCAGGCCCTGACTTTGTTACCGACGTGTTTTCAGTTACGGATCGGTCACCTCAGGTCATGAGGAACATGCAGTCGCTATTTACTAGTGGTCGGTTAGCGGACTCCGGCTATGTATCGATTCTTCCTGTGGACCAGGGAATCGAGCACTCAGCGGCTGCCTCTTTCGCCCCAAACCCCATCTATCTGGACCCGGCAAATATTGTTGAACTCGCAATTGAAGGCGGCTGCAACGCGGTCGCTACTACCTTTGGCGTTCTTGGAGCAGTGACTCGGAAATACGCTCACCGGATTCCATTCATTGCAAAACTGAATCACAACGAATTACTTACGTATCCCGCCACCTACGACCAGATCATGTTTGGCTCCGTCGAGCAGGCGTATGACTTAGGCGCCGCCGGAGTCGGGGCCACGATTTATTTTGGCAGTGAGGAAAGCGGACGTCAGATCCAAGAAATCGCTGAGGCTTTCGGAAAAGCACACCAGCTTGGAATGTTTACCGTTCTCTGGTGCTACCTCCGGAACAGCTTGATTGATATCGATGACCAAGACAATCACGTCGCGGCAGACGCAACTGGTCAGGCCAATCACATAGGCGTGACCATCGAAGCTGACATCATTAAGCAGAAACTCCCGGAGACTAACGGGGCCTTCAACACCGTAAAAGGATTCGGCAAGACCCACCCTGACGTCTATGAAAAGTTGACCTCGGATCATCCAATTGATCTCTGCCGCTGGCAGGTGGCTAATTGCTACATGGGAAGAGTTGGCTTGATTAATAGTGGTGGCGCCAGTTCAGGGGCAACGGATATGGCCGAAGCAGTGATGACCGCGGTGATAAATAAACGAGCTGGAGGTTTGGGGCTGATCTCGGGTCGTAAGGCTTTCCAACGGCCAATGGGAGAAGGTGTTGCCCTTCTCAACGCCATACAGGATGTCTACCTCGATACGTCAATTACCGTCGCCTAGCTCGCCTCTATGAACTCCATCGTTTTTAACGAGTATTTCGCCCGTTGCACGTATAAAGTTCGCTTTCGGACGACCACCATCCCCCGGGAGGGTCCGTGACCGATACAGCACCTCGAGAGCTCCCACTTCAAGAACTTGCCGAGGTCATCATTCGATTCGCTGGTGACTCTGGCGATGGCATGCAACTGACAGGCGACCAATTCACGAGCATTTCGGCGGCGTTAGGTAATGACCTCGCGACGTTGCCTGAATTCCCGGCTGAAATTCGAGCGCCGCAAGGAACACTTGCAGGAGTGTCAGCCTTCCAAGTTCGGATCTCTGATTTCGCCATTACAACTCCCGGCGATGCACCGACGGTGCTCGTGGCGATGAACCCCGCTGCGCTTAAAGCCCAACTACATAACGTTGTGCAAGGCGGAGCACTCATCATTAACTCGGATGCGTTTACAGAACGCAACCTTGAAAAAGCCGGGTATGAAAGCAACCCGCTTGAAGACGGCAGTCTCGACGGGTATCGGTCTTATCCAGTAGCCATGAGTCAGATCACCCGCGACGCGGTAGCAGTGCATGGGGTGAAGCCTCGAGATGCGGAACGATCAAAAAATTTCTTCGCCTTGGGGTTGATCTCGTGGATGTACACGCGGCCGGTTGAGCCCACAATCGAATTTATTAGCAAAAAGTTTAGCGGTCGAGACCAGGTCATCAAAGCAAACGAAGCGGCTTTCCAAGCGGGTTACAACTTCGGCGAAACAGCTGAGCTTTTTGAGTCGCACTACGAGATCAAGCCTGCACCGTTGCGATCTGGCGAGTACACCAACGTCACTGGAAACACAGCACTCGCATGGGGATGTGTGGCGGCGGGCCAATTGGCTCGTCTGCCTATCTTCTTAGGTTCGTACCCGATTACACCGGCATCGGACATTCTTCATGACCTGTCCGCACTGAAACATTTTGGTGTGCGTACCTTCCAAGCAGAAGATGAAATAGCGGCAGCCGCCTCGGCCGTCGGTGCGGCTTTCGGCGGAGCGCTTGCTTTTACGACGACGTCAGGTCCCGGAGTTGCCCTCAAAGGAGAAACTCTCGGCCTCGCAGTGAGTCTCGAATTACCGATGGTGATCATTGACATTCAGCGTGGTGGCCCCTCTACCGGCTTGCCGACTAAGCCGGAGCAAGCGGACCTGATGATGGCTATGTATGGTCGCCACTCGGAGTCTCCGATGCCTATCGTGGCGCCTCGCAGTCCAGCTGACTGCTTTGACGCGGCGATAGAAGCCTGCCGTATAGCGCTTCGATATCGCACTCCAGTGATGCTGCTCAGCGACGGTTACCTTGCCACAAGCTCTGAGCCTTGGCTCCTACCGGCTGTCGATTCGCTTCCTGATATCGGGGTTGAGTTCCAAAAAGGTTTCAATGGGACGAATGAAGACGGCGAAGGAATATTCTTGCCTTACCTTCGTGACCCCGAGACGTTGGCCCGGCCATGGGCGATACCCGGCACCCCGGACCTAATGCACCGTGTAGGCGGCATTGAAAAAGAAGATGAAACGGGCAACATCAGCTATGACCCAGAAAATCATCAGAAAATGGTGGAGCTGCGGGCCGCGAAAATTGAAGCGATAGAAGTCCCTGACGCTGACATAGCGGGGGATGCCGATGCAAGCTTCTGCATTTTGGGCTGGGGCTCAACTTGGGGGGCCATTGACGCAACCGTTGCTCGGTTACAAGAGGCCGGCCACAAAGTCGCCCATGTACATCTGAGGAACTTGAACCCAATGCCGAAGGATCTAGGCGAGGTCTTGTCCGGATTCGAGAAAATCATTTGTCCGGAAATGAACAACGGTCAACTGGTTAACTTAATCCGGGCGAAGTTCCTCCTTGATGTCAAGGCTGTAAACAAAATGAACGGCGTGCCGTTCACCACTGGCGAAATTGAGGCAGCGGCACTCGCTGCTATCGAAGCTCCCTAACAGGACTACAGGATCAATTCTTATGACTGATACTCCGATGCGCACGCAACCAGCAGATTGGGCCACGGACCAAGAAGTTCGATGGTGCCCGGGATGCGGCGATTACTCCATCCTCACGGCGATGCGCATGCTCATGCCCGAATTAGAAGTTGACCGTGAGAACACGGTCTTCATATCAGGAATTGGGTGTGCTGCACGGTTCCCCTACTACATGAATACCTATGGCATGCATGGCATACATGGTCGCGCTCCGGCGATTGCAACAGGTCTGGCTATGGCCCGACCTGACCTAGACATCTGGGTTATCGGTGGCGATGGCGACATGATGTCGATCGGTGGTAACCACCTCATCCATGCTTTGCGCAGAAACGTGAACATCAACATTCTGCTTTTCAACAACATGATTTATGGTTTGACCAAGGGCCAGTTTTCGCCGACAAGTGAGGTCGGCAAAGTTACTAAGAGCTCACCGATGGGATCTCTGGACGCTCCGTTTAACCCTGTGTCTGTTGCACTGGGGGCCGAAGCCTCCTTCGTTGCCCGCACCCACGACATGGACCGTCAACACATGATGGACATGTTCCGGCGAGCACATGCGCACAAGGGCACCTCTATCGTCGAAGTTTTCCAGAACTGCAACGTCTTCAACGACGGTGCCTGGGAAGGAATCACGAAGAAGCAGAACCGGAACGCGAACCTGATCTCTCTTGAGCACGGTAAGCCGATTCGCTTCGGTGTCGACGATGAGTTAGGCGTCATAATCGACAACGGTGTGGCAAAAGTGGCTTCGGTAGCAGATGTTGGTGAAGCAGCTGTACTTGTGCATGACGAAGGTAAGACCGATCCCTCGACAGCATTCATGCTCAGTCGTTTGGCGCGCGGCCCGTTCGAACCCACTCCCGTCGGCGTGTTCCGCGCTGTGGAAAGGCTCGAATACGCGACTTCATCTACTTCTCAATTAGCGATGGCCCATAACGAAAAAGGTTCAGGGGACCTCGAATCTTTACTCCGCTCGCGCGGAACTTGGCAGGTCTAAGCGATATCGCTTGGATACTCGATCTTGACGGGGTTGTCTGGCTAGCGGAGCAGCCGATCCCCGGAGCAGCTCGAGCAATTGAACGCCTCGATGGTCTAGGTGAACAACTTCTCTTTGTAACTAACTTTTCGGCCCTTACCAAAGGACAGGTAGAAGGCAAACTCAAAGTCTGCGGGATTGACGCGACAGGAAGAGTGCTGACTTCAGCTATGGCTGCAGCGTCTCTTGTGCAACCTAACGAGAAGGTCCTTGTATGCGCTGGGAATGGAGTAATTGAGGCAGTTGAAGATCGAGGCGCGATTGCCCTCGATCCCAGCGATGGAGTTGACGCGCACGGCTCTATCGATGCTGTCATTGTCGGGTTTCACCCCCATTTTGACTTCACGCGTCTTGCTGCATCGACCCGCGCTCTTCACAAAGGTGCACGCTTGATCTCAACCAACAACGATCCGACCTATCCAACTCCTGACGGGTTGCTTCCCGGCAACGGCTCCTTAACCTCCGCACTCGCTACGGCAGGGCAAGTGCAACCGACTATCGCGGGAAAGCCGAATCGGGCGATTGCTGATCTCGCGTTAGATCGGCTCGAAACTCAACGCGGAACGCAGGGAAACTTGGTTGTTGGGGACCTTCCAGCTACCGACGGTCTGTTGGCGGTTGAACTTGGATTCGAGTTCGGTCTCGTTTTATCTGGAGTTACCGGAGCCGAAGACGCAGCCACTTGCGACCCGAGCCCCTACATCGTTGCTGATGACCTGGAGGCTCTCGTTGATGAGGTGTTTCCGTGAGCCGCTACCAAGGCCAATATAAGTCTGATCCAGTGCAGTGGCTCTGCTGGTAGCTTCAATCTATGTGTGGAAGGCGACGCTAAACCAACGGAGCCCTTTGCGATGACACGACGCAGGCTCGATACCGAGTTGATGCGACGCGATTTGGCAGCGACTCCCACACGGGCACGCGAACTTATTGAAGCCGGCCAGGTATTGGTAGGAGGAGCTATAGCAAGCAAACCTACGCGCATGGTCGCGCCGGGTGACCCCGTCGTAGTCACCGGATCCGGCCCACAGTTCGTTTCGCGAGGCGGCGACAAACTCGACGTTGCGCTCACAACATTTGGGATTGACCCCAAGGGCAAACGTGTGGTGGACGTCGGTGCGTCAACCGGCGGATTCTCCGATTGCGTCATCCAACGAGGAGCTCGAGAAGTAGTCGCCATTGACGTCGGCTACGGACAGCTGGACCAGCACATCCGTGATGATCCGCGGGTGGATGTATTCGAACGAACCAATGTGCGGTACCTAGAACTTTCAGACATAGGAGGACCGGGAGATCTAGTTGTTGCTGATCTGTCGTTTATATCCTTGGGAACTGTCTTACCTCGGTTGACCACTCTTTGTGGGGATAAGGGCGAACTACTGATGCTGGTAAAGCCTCAATTTGAAGCTGCTCGTGAGGAGGCATCTCGCTCTCAAGGAATCATTCGCAGTCCTGAGGTGTGGCGTAGAGTTCTCGAAAAAATATCTAAATGTGTTTCCGAAGCGGGCCTTGGCATCATGGGTCTAATGGTTTCACCACTTCGCGGTGCCGGCGGAAACACAGAATTCTTCATGCACTCTCGAGCGGGAGCAACTGATGGCGTTCGAGTCACCGATGCAATAAGCCGAGCAGTTACTGATGCCAAGGGAGAAGCGACGTCATGAGTGTGGTTTCAATGATGTTGCATCCCGACCGTGCTGAAGCAGCTGAGTTGGCGACTCAGATCGTCAGCTATTTGACCGATTCAGGGCACTCCGTTCGGCTGCTTAACAAAGAAGCGGTTGCGCTCAATCGCGCCGAATCTGGATGCGCTGAAGATGATTTCGCAACGGGAGCGGACCTTGCAGTCAGCATCGGCGGAGATGGCACGATGCTGCGCACATTTGAATTAGTCGCTTCATCCGACGTTCCTGTTCTTGGGATCAACGTAGGGCACATGGGCTACTTAACCGAATTTGAAGCCGACGAAGCTCAAAGTGCTATTGACCTCGCATTGTCAGGACAGTTACCCGTCGAAGAGCGACTAATGGTGCAGGGGCGAATACAACGGTCAGACGGCGGCGCTGATGGCCACTGGATAGGTCTCAATGAGGTAGTCATAGAGAAGAAGGCTCAAGGTCATACGGTACGACTCGAAGTCACTATCGATGGCTCTGCATTTGCAACCTACGCAGGTGACGGATTAATCGTTTCCACGCCCACCGGCTCCACTGCATACAACCTTTCTGCACGCGGTTCGATCGTGGCGCCAACCCATTCGTCGCTCCAACTCACACCAGTGGCCCCACATATGTTGTTCGACCGTTCGTTAGTGTTGAGGCCAGATACTGAGATTCGCATCTCAGTTGTCGGCGAACGCGAAGCCAACCTATCCATCGATGGCCGCAGCGTCGCAGCCCTGTCGGATGGTGATGTAATGATCGCGACGCGAGCAGACACCATCGCTCGTCTAGTGACTTCGGGAACAGGTGGCTTCCAACAAGTCTTAAAGCAAAAGTTTGGACTTAAGGACCGCTGATGCTTCTGGAACTCTCAGTCCAGAATCTCGGTGTGATTGAGGCTTCGACGTTGGTCCTCCGGCCTGGGGTGAGCGTGCTTACCGGCGAGACTGGTGCCGGCAAAACCATGGTGGTCCAAGCCATCGAACTACTCACGGGCGGACGAGCCGACCCTTCGATGGTACGAAACGGAGCTGAATATGCATCCGTGGAAGGCCGATTCGAAATGCCGACAGGTGAAGAGGTGGTGCTGCGACGCGTGATACCAGCTGAAGGTCGCAGTAGGGCATATCTCAATGGCGCCTTAGCTCCTGCGTCGCAACTTGCAGAGCTAGGTTCACATTTGGTTGATCTACACGGTCAGCATCAGCACCAATCCCTATTGCATCAAAAAGTCCAACGAGCAGCCCTTGACCGACACGGCCAGATCGACCTTGACGACCTACACGTCGCTCGCGGCGAAGAACGACGGCTTTTACAAGAAATCGAAGGCATGGGAGGCGATGCAAGAACTCGTGCCCGTGAAATTGACCTCCTGCAGTTCCAAGTCAACGAACTCGAACAAGCCGAGCTGGACGATCCACGCGAAACTGACGCTCTTAAAGATCTAGAAGAACTGCTGGCCGACGCGTCAGCGCATATAGAACACGGAAATCGTGCTCGCGTAATGATCAGCGAGGATGATGGGGTCCTAGATCTTTTAGGTCAAGCCATAGCGACAATTGCTGGTCGGGCTCCCTACCACGAAATCGCCGAGCGTTTGAGGGGTCTCCAAGCCGAACTTTTTGATGTGACCGATGAGATGCGCGAATTGGTTGACAGCATCGACGAGGAGCCCGAACGCCTCGCCGAGGTTCGATCCCGGCGGCAGCTACTTGTGGACTTATTAAGAAAATACGGCGACAGCCTCGAAGACGTCATCGAATACAGAAGCGAGGTGTCTGCTCGCCTCGAACGTCTCCAAAATCATGAAACAGTAGCGGCCGAACTAGAGATAGCTCTAACAAAAGCGCAAGGCGAGCTTGCAGTTGCTGCCGGAGCTGTGGCAAATGCTAGGCGTTCAGCGGCACCCGCCTTCGCTAAAGCGGTGAACCACTACCTCCCAGAGCTGGCACTCGAACACGCCAGTTTGTCTGTCGAAGTTCGAGGGGACGACCCTGCAGACGACGTCGAAATCATGTTTCGAGCCAATAGTGGAGCCGGACGACACGGTCTAGCGAAAGTAGTTTCTGGAGGAGAACTCGCCCGAGTCATGCTTTCTCTTCGGTTGGTCTTAACTGCCGGTCCGCCGACTCTGATCTTCGATGAAGTCGATGCTGGAGTCGGCGGAGCTGCAGCTGTCGCTGTGGGAAGAGCCCTAGGGCGGTTAGGAGCGTCCCATCAGGTACTCGTCGTTACACACCTACCGCAGGTCGCCGCCTTCGCAGACCAGCACCTTGTGGTTGACAAAATAGATGACGGACGGACGGTTGTATCAACCGTTACAGAAGTAACCAAAGAGCACCGTGTCCGTGAACTGGCACGCATGTTGGCTGGGCAGCCAGACTCCAAAAGCGGCAGAGAACATGCCACGGAACTCCTCGAACAGGCGGAACTCGACCGGAGTCAGGTATGAGACTCCGACGCAGGGAAGGCTTGGCGGAAGAAAAAAAGCTTGGCGCCTCAGCCCGTGTAGACCGCCGGACTAAAAATCTAATTCCGCGGCTACAACCCGGGGAGATAGCCGTTATTAACCATGAAGATCTTGACCGGGTGGCCGCGGATGGTCTGGTGGCATCGAAGGTGTCAGCTGTCCTCAATGCGTCTCAAAGTATGTCCGGCCGCTACCCGGCTCTCGGTGCCATGGTACTCCTTCAGGCAGGAGTGCCCTTAATAGACGGTATTGGAGTGGGTGCTTTCAACCGGATTCGAGAAGGAGACAGGCTTTCGATCATCAATGATCGTGTGTACGCGAACGGCCAGGCCATCTGTCGCGGAAGCCGGCCGACGATAAAGGAGTTGGAACAAAGGCTCGAATCGGCGCGAGATGCGGTGCGGGGCGAACTAGGTCAATTTGCCACTAACACGCTCCAATATTTGGCGACAGAGCCCGAACTCATTACAGACGATCTAGAGCTCCCGGAACTTTCAGTCGAACTTTCTAAAAGACAAATTCTGGTGGTTGTTCGCGGAATCGATTACCGAGAGGACTTAGCTGCGCTTCGAAGGTCGGGATATATGCGCGAGATGCGGCCAGTCCTCGTTGGAGTCGACGGCGGTGCCGACGCGCTGCTTGCAGTAGGGCTAACACCTGATTTGATACTTGGCGACTTCGACTCTGTATCGAGGGACGCGCTTAGCTGTGGAGCGCAGTTGTTGGTCCACGCCTATCCGGGTGGGCTTGCCCCTGGAGCAGCGAGGTTGGAACGTCTCGGTTTTGACTATTCGGTGGTAGAGGGCGTGGGCACGAGCGAAGACATAGCGATGCGAATGGCTTTTGAAGAACGCGCAGAACTCATCGTTCTCGTTGGATCGCATACCTCTATGGCAGATTTTTTCGACAAGGGCCGTAGAGGCATGGCCTCAACGTTTCTTACCAGGATGAAAGTTTCCGCCATTCTCGTCGACGCGAAGGGAGTTAGCCGTCTGTACCGCACCCAAGTCCGTAAACGTGACCTGGGTCTACTGATTCTCTCGGCACTCTTCACGCTTGTGGTCATTGCGGTAGTAACAGAACCCGTTCGCCTGCTGCTCCGCACTTTATGGCTGAACCTAGGAATGTGACTTCGAAGTGATCAATCTGCGTTACCACATCATCAGTATCGTGGCCGTGTTCTTGGCACTGGGAATCGGTCTTGCACTGGGCTCTACTTTTGTTGACTCCATCCTCGTAAACGAGTTAGAAGATCAGGTAGACGAGTTTGAGGCCGACCGCCGAGAAGCCATCACACAAAAAGATGCGGCCCTCGCGGCTAGAGATACGGCCCTCGCAGCCAAAGATCTGGTGTTAGAAGCCAAGAAAGAAATCGAATCGGAAGCCGCAGTCGAAGCTGAGCGGCATCGAGGGGAGGTAACAGCGGAACGCGACGCCGCAAAGACCCAAAAAGACGCGCTTATTGAACAATTCGAAATGAATACGGCAGCACACAATTCTTTGCTCACCACCATTGAAAGGCTGATGCCAACGGCCCATTTAGAAGAGACGTCTTGGATTCTCTTGGCTCCGACGGGCATCGATAGCGCACTAGCTTGGAAAATTCGAGATCTCCTGACCCGTTCGGACGGAGAATATCTAGGAACGCTGTGGATCGAACCGACCATGAACTTTGAAAACCCAGAAACGCTTGATGCATTAAATCGGCTCTACGGCAATGATGAAGGTGAAATGGACATCGCTGACTTGACGGTCTCAGGTATAGCGGCCTCACTTCTGACACAAGACGCGCTTACCAACTCGGGCATGGACACCACCCCGCAACTCATAAGCGAACTTAGAGATTTAGGTCTATTGCGATTTGACCGGTATTTATCAACGCGTGATCTGGAGAGCATTTCGAATTCCGCTAACCGTCTCCTGGTCATCAACGACCCGGAACACCTTGATCTCCACGAGGGATTTTTTATTCCTCTTCTTCAACAAATTTCACAAACCGCAGACGTGGGCACCGCTGCGTTAGTGGAAGTTGCCCTTGAAGAAAGATCTCGAGGACAAATAGTCAACAGGGTTCGCAACGATTCCTTGCTTGCTCAGAGCTTGTCGACCTTTGACGATGTTGCCTCGTTCGAAGGCCGACTCTCTCTTCTGCTCGGGTTAGCCCGTCTTCCATCTGTTGGTCATTACGGTGATTTGGCTACGTCCGAAGGTCAATTTTCTCAATGACGCATGTCGTAGCCATCGTGCCCGCCAAAGACAGAGTCGATTCGATCGCAGCGACGGTGACGGCACTTGTCGAACTAGACATGATTGGCGAAGTGGTGGTGGTTGATGATTGTTCTATCGATGGCACCGGCGAAATGGCTCGAAAGGCCGGGGCCCGCGTTGTTACGCTCGAACGGAACCTAGGCAAAGGAGGAGCGGTGGCTGCTGGTGTTGCAGCTTCAGGAGCCCCAGACAGCTACTTGCTCATAGACGCTGACCTCGGCGCCTCAGCTGCGCATGCAAACATTCTCCTCCAACCCTTGGTAGACGATCAGGCAGACATGACCATAGGGATCTTCCCGAAAACTGGACGATCGCTAGGCTTTGGCATTGTGAAGCGAACAGCAGCTCGGTTGATCGAGGAGGCAACAGGCCGACGATTTGTTGAGCCGCTTTCAGGTCAACGAGGGGTGAATGGCCCGCTGATGCGCTCGCTCGATCTGGCCGACGGATTCGGGTTGGAAGTAGCGCTCTCTATCGATGCGCATATTGCCGGCGCTCGAATCCAAGAAATTCCGGCCCCGTTTTCTCACCGACCTTCAGGCAGAGGACCAAAGGGCGTTGCTCACAGGGCCCGTCAATGTAGAGATGTTATGAAAGCGTCCGCGGGTCGACTCGGCTGGCGGTCCACTCTAGAGACAATGGTAAGTGGATTATTGAGGAACAGAACCAAGTGACCCTCACGATCGGGACGTTTTTGGTGGCCCTGGTGGGCGCCTTGTTCGCATGGGGGCGGCTCGGATCTTCGTTATCGCGACCCCAATGGCAGAAAGAAAATTACCGCGGGAGAGTGATAGTTGGAGTATCAGGTGTGTTTGTCGTACTGATCGAGGTCCTTGTAATTGGGAATCTCTATTGGGGATTTAGCGCAGCGTTGTACGGCGCCCATGCCTTAGCCGCCCTAATTCTGGTTTTAGCATTCGGGTTATTGGGTTGGATTGACGACATTCGTGCCAAAAAAACAGGAGGAGGTCTTCAGGGGCATCTTGAAGCAGCTATCTCCGACGGCACATTCTCTACAGGTATGTTGAAATTAGTCGGTGGCATCGTGGTCTCGTTTGCGGCGGTAATAATCGCCGATGTAGGCGACGGGCTTGTCGGTCTTGCTCGCGGTGCCGCGATTGTTGCCTTGGGCGCAAATCTGTTGAACCTTCTTGACAGAGCACCTGCACGCTCGTCAAAAGTCGCTCTGCTTTGGTTCTTAACGCTTTTAGCCTTGACCGCTGCGCTGGGTGACTCGTATTCGGTGGTGCATCTGATTTGGGCCTCGGGAGTGGTGGGTGCGAGCGTCGGGTTGGTTCCGTCAGAGTTGATGGAACGCCACATGCAGGGAGATACCGGAGTCAACGCGACTGGCGCGCTGTTGGGGTTCTCGACCGTTTTAGTCGGCTCTTCTGTCGCCGAGTGGATCGCCCTTGGCGTTCTCGCCGTTCTGAACTTAGCGAGCGAAAGAACGTCTTTTAGTCAGGTGATTGCTGAAAACGCAACCTTGGACCGGCTTGATCGCCTGGGTGCGCAGCACCGAAAAAAATGAAACGACACATGTTGGTGGAATTGGAAATCTTGAATATCTCAAAAAGTGTCGTTGAAGGTCAACACCATCGGAGAACTGACCCGCTAAATTCTCTGCAAGTGGAGCGGGACCTCAACCATGACTAAACACATTTTCGTAACTGGTGGGGTTGCGAGTGGACTCGGCAAGGGCATAACAGGATCCTCCCTTGGGCGCCTCTTGAAAGCAAGAGGCCTTCGGGTGACGATGCAAAAGTTCGACCCGTACATAAATGTCGACCCAGGAACCATGAACCCTTTCGAACATGGTGAAGTTTTTGTGACCGATGACGGAGGCGAAACTGATCTCGATTTGGGTCATTATGAGCGTTTCATCGACGAGCCGCTTACGAAGGACTCAAACGCGACAACGGGCTCGATCTATCAAGCGGTTCT
This sequence comes from Acidimicrobiia bacterium, assembly GCA_012960315.1. Taxonomy (GTDB): domain Bacteria; phylum Actinomycetota; class Acidimicrobiia; order Acidimicrobiales; family Poriferisodalaceae; genus UBA2110. The sequence goes on along the minus strand of DUBN01000047.1, from coordinate 8,015 downwards.
CGCGGCTGAACGTCACGGGGATTACCTAGGGAAGACGGTTCAGGTAATCCCTCATATAACTGATGAGATTAAGCGTCGCATCCGGCGTCTCGCTACGGCTGATACAGACGTAGTGATTACTGAAGTCGGTGGTACCGCCGGCGATATCGAAATTCTTCCTTTTCTTGAGGCAATACGGCAGATGCGATTAGACGCCGGTCGCGGAAACGTTTGTTACGTGCACGTCACTCTCGTCCCGTTTATAGGGCCGTCTGGTGAACAAAAAACTAAGCCCACTCAACATTCTGTGACGGAGTTGCGAAGCAGAGGAATTCAACCGGACGCAGTAGTTCTTCGAAGTGAAGAGCCAATTGACACAGCGTTGCGCGAAAAGATTTCGCGTCTCTGCGACGTCGAACTTTCGGGCGTTGTCAATGCCCCCGACACGTCCAATCTTTACGAAATCCCGCTCATACTCCACGACGAGGGCCTTGATAGATACGTCTGCGAAATATTGGGTCTAGCGGACTTGGAACCCGATCTGGGGTCGTGGTCGGCACTTGTGGATCGCATAGAGGAGGCGACCTCGAAGGTGCAGATAGGGGTGATTGGCAAGTATGTGAGTCTTCCAGATGCCTACCTGTCGGTAGTCGAATCATTACGACACGGCGGCTATCACCATGGCGCCGAGATAGAAATTGATTGGATTCAGGCTGAAGACGTCGAAGGTCTTCTGGCGAGCGGCAGACTCGCACACCTGGACGGCATGGTCATCCCCGGTGGCTTCGGAGAACGTGGAATCGAAGGGAAGATTGCTGCCGCTCGATATGCGAGAGAAAACGAAGTCCCTTGCTTGGGCATTTGTCTAGGACTTCAGGTCATGGTGACGGAATTCTGTCGCAACGAACTGGGCTTGGTTGGTGCCAATAGTCGTGAGTTTGACCCCACTACGTCTCATCCTGTAGTCGATTTAATGGATTCGCAGCGTGATGTGACAGACATGGGTGGCACCATGCGCCTGGGTCTGTACCCAGCTCGCCTAATTGAGGACAGCCGCGTGGCGGCGATGTACGGAGATTCCTTGATTTATGAGCGTCACCGCCACCGTTATGAGGTGAACAACGACTACCGGATTCCGATGGAAGAACAAGGCCTTAGATGCAGCGGGTTGTCACCTGACGGAAGACTGGTGGAATTCATAGAACTTGACGCGCACCCGTTCTGGGTAGGCACACAGGCACATCCAGAGTTCAAGAGCCGACCAGACCGGCCCGCACCGCTGTTTCGAGGTCTTGTAGGAGCAGCTCTTGCAAGGTCTGAAGGACGGAATCCAAAACTCCTGGAGTCGCGTACCGAGTCGGTGGATTGAAGCATGGTCGGCCGATCCGACCCTGAGTTCTCTCTGGTCAACGAACGGCTAGTACACGCTGGATATGTCTTTGATCTTTATACGACTACGTGGGTTGACTCTTCGGGCGAAACGTTCCAAAGAGACATTGTTCGTCACCGCGGCGCAGTGGCGGTTGTGCCGCTTACAGAGGATGACGAACATGTTTTGCTTGTACGCCAGTTTCGGACTCCCTTAGATGACTGGCTGTTGGAGTTGCCGGCGGGTCTTCGAGACATAGACGGAGAGGCAGAAATCGAAACGGCTCGACGTGAATTGGAAGAGGAAATCGGATGTGTCGCGGAGACGGTTGAACACCTAGTCACACTGGTAACTGCCGTGGGATTCACTGATGAAGCGATATCAATTTTTTTGGCTCGGGACCTTACTTGGACGAAACGTCAAGCCGACGGCGTAGAAGAAAAGTCGATGACTGTCGAAAAGGTTCCCTTGGCTGAAGTTGGCGCAATGATCCGGAACGGAGAAATCACTGACGCCAAAACCGTTGCTGGTCTTTTACTCGTCCAACAGAAGTTGATTTCTTAAGCCGATGAACGAGAGCGCGACGATCATCGAATTGAAGAACTTCCAGAAATGGTTGACCGAAGAGCGGGGGAGGGCGCCATCAACGGTTTCCGAGTACCTGAGGGACCTCAACCGCTTCCTTGATTGGCTCACTAACGGTGGGGACCAGCTAAAAACGGTTCAACAAAGTGATATTACGGCCTATGTAGCCCATCTGAAAGATTCAGACCGAGCTCCATCTACCGTTAAGCGCGCCACC
>DUBN01000047.1:0-5700 GCA_012960315.1 Acidimicrobiia bacterium | reverse complement strand
CAACAAAGTGATATTACGGCCTATGTAGCCCATCTGAAAGATTCAGACCGAGCTCCATCTACCGTTAAGCGCGCCACAGTTGCTATTCGTTCGTTCTTCCGGTTCTTGGCTGTCGAAAAAATGATTGAGACAGACCCCGGAGCCTCTGTTGAAGTGCCCAATGTGCCTCCGGGCTTACCAAAGGCCTTACCCCTTCAGCAGATCGAATCGTTGCTGGCCTCTCCAGTAGGAGACGATCCCACTTCGCACCGTGACAAAGCCATTCTGGAAGTTCTTTATGGATGCGGTCTGCGCATAGGGGAGTTGGTTGCGCTGGAACTGGTTGACGTTGACCTCGACGGTCGACTTTTGCGGGTCTTTGGCAAGGGCCGCCGAGAACGCATCGTTCCCTTGGGTGGCCCCGCAAGCGACGCACTAGAGCAGTGGATTGACGGGATTGGGCGAAAGGCCGTATTGGATCTCCGACTGCATCAGCAAATAGCAGAAGACCATGTTTTCCTGAGCGTTGGCGGGCCAAAACCAGGTACGGGGATTAGCCGTCGAGGGGCATGGATGGTGGTTCGAGGTCATGGGAACAGGGTCGGCCTCGGTCCTGAACTAACGCCCCATGTTCTGCGCCACTCATGTGCTACCCACATGTTGGTCAATGGAGCCGACATCCGCTACGTACAAGAACTTTTAGGGCATAGGTCGATCAGTAACACACAGCGTTACACCGCACTTAGAGACGAAGAAATTCGGAAGATCTACGACCGGTCCCACCCTCGCGCAGAGGTGCAGTTACAAGACAAGTAGTTTCACTGTTGTGCCGATCAGACATTTCCGTCATCTAGTGCGAAGATTTTTTTCCTCTCTTTATCGAAAGGCCCCGAGTTCGGTGGATGGAGAGTGGGCGGCGGGGTACCTCTCAGCGAAAGAACTCGCCCTTTGGTCTGTAATGAGCCACCCTGATCAAAGACATTCGATTGCGGTTGCGCAAATGGTTGACAAACAACTGCCGGAAGACAGAATGGCTGTGGTCGCTGCCCTATTGCATGACATCGGGAAAGTATCGGTTCGCTCTGGAATTTTACTTAGAGTTCTAGCTGGGTTTACGCAACCTCTGGTGAGCACACAACGGCGTCATCGATGGGCATCGAAGGGCGGAGCGTTATCGCGATTAGCAGCTTTGATCGAATACCCGACAGTGGGAGCGACCCTGCTCGCGGAGGCGGGTAGTGAGGAATTCGTGGTGAGGTGGGCCGCCCAACATCATCTGCGACCCGAAGATTGGACTGTCGACCGCGTGCGGGCCAGAGTGTTGCGACGAGCAGATAGCGTCGCGGTTTAAGGAGAAGCACATGGAAGCGATTGAGATCACAGCATCGCTGAAGGAGGCGATCCTCCACGCTTACGGAGATCGAGTTGGGACGTTCAAGCTGCAATCGATTGACGAAGCGACCTCGAAAGCCCGCCAAAAAGTTCGCTCACAACTTTCCAAAGAGCAACGATTGGTAATTGATCGGGCTTTAGTGCCTTTTCGGGTTTGGTTAATCAATCGAGACCCAGAAGCGGCCGACCGAGTGAAAAAACGAGTACCGCCTCCGCAAGACATAGAGACAGCGGTTCGCGCAGCGGAAGATTATGCCCTAGCGAGTATCGCTCCCGACCTAACGGACGAAGAGAAAGCGTTATTGACCGGTCGTCTGCAGAACGGACGCGTTGAAACGGTTGAAGAACGTAACGGAATAAAACGTCCCCCCCTAAAACTGTCGAATCGACATGTTCGAACCATGGCATGCGGTTTCGCCGTAATTTTTCTCGGTTCGGGCTTAGCAGGGGTGGCGACGGAGGCAGGCACTCTCGTGACCATAATGGGAGCAGCGATCTTTGTTTTCGGATTCAGGAGGTGGCGATCAGGCAACGTGACCTCAAATATCCCCGAGGTATCAGTCTTTCGCGGAGGGAAAATCAGTAATGAGGGAAAAAGCCAGTTCTGACTTCATCGGGGCGTTAGTTCACGATGATGGCAGAAAACCCATCGCATCCTTAGCTCGCTGAACGGTCACAGTTGCGACTTCAGATGCTTTTCCTGCACCGCGCGCAATAATTTGATCTAACTCCGCTGGATCAGCGAGAAGCTCCGCTCGGCGATGTTGTACCGGTTCGAGCAGATTAATGATCGCCTCGGCAGTGTCGTTCTTCAAAGGACCGTATTGGTGGTACTCGTCAGCGAGCGTTTCAGGATCGCGCCCGGTGGCAGCTCCAAGTATCGATAACAAATTGGAGACACCAGGTTTCGTATCAAAGTCGAATCGGACCTCATTCTCCGAATCTGTTACCGCCCGTTTCAACTTCTTCGCGATGGAGGTCGTGTCTTCGAAAATACCGACGGTACCCATGGGCGACTCCGTGGATTTAGACATTTTGTTCGTCGGCTCTTGAAGATCCATAACTCTCGCTGCGATCTTTGGAATCGCGGCTGCCGGTAACACGAAAGTTTCGCCGTAACGTGAGTTGAACCGGTCAGCTACGTCACGCGTTAACTCCAAATGCTGACGCTGATCATCGCCCACAGGAACCCGGTCCGCATCGTAAATCAGGATGTCCGCTGCCATCAAAGCTGGATACGTGAATAGACCTGCAGACACATGTTCTTGGCCAGCGTCGCCTTGTTTCACCGATTTGTCTTTGAACTGCGTCATTCGACGGAGCTCCCCAAAAGAAACAGTGCACTCAAGAAGCCATGACAGCTCAGTGTGATAGGGAACATGGCTTTGAACGAAAAGGGTGCACACTTCAGGATCGAGACCCACCGACACCAAAGTTGCCATTGTCTCGAGAGTCTTTGAACGAAGCTCCACAGGATCTTGCTGAACAGTGATGGCGTGGAGGTCGACGGCGCAATAGAAGCTGTCATGCTCATGTTGATCAATAGCCCACTGGCGAAGGGCACCCAAAAAATTTCCCAGATGTATGTCTCCGGTGGGTTGAATGCCTGACAACACTCTCGTCATACGGCTTGACGGTACCGCAGGTATCAGCGCAAACCATCCGAAGAAGTGACGAAGACACCGAAGAAATGCCTCGAAAGACTCATCAAGTGTGTTACATGGATGTGATTTGCTCCGCTATCTTTAGGCAATGCCCTACGACGTACAAACCGACGTTTTTGAGGGCCCATTCGACCTTCTGTTGCGTCTTATTCTTCAACAAGAGGTCGACATTTATGAAGTGTCCTTGAGTCATATCGTTGATGCTTATTTAGCGGAGATGGACCGAATCATTGTGGTAACGGAAGGGGAGAGTTCCCCTGCCAACCGTGTCAACCTCGAGTTAGCGACAGAGTTCCTGTTGATCGCGGCGACTCTTGTCGAGTTGAAAACTCGGCGACTGCTTCCAGACGAAGTGGATGGAGACCTTGACGATGAACTGGGCATATGGGAGGAACGGGACCTCTTGCTTGCTCGCCTGCTGGAGTGCAAGACCTTCAAGGGAGCTGCCGTGGCGATGCGACAGTTGGCTCACCGTGCATCGTTTGGCTACCCGCGAGCCGTCGGACCTGATGAAAAATATTTGTCCCTCGCACCTGACCTTCTCAAAGGGCTATCGATTCAGGACATCTCCGAGGCTTTCTTGCGGGCAACGGCCCCGAAACCTGTTGTCCGAGTCGACCTTGGCCATCTCGCTCCTATCACTGCGTCAGTGACGGACGCGATGTTTGAGTTGATAGATGAGCTTCCAAGACTGGGAAAAACCACTTTCAGGCAATTAACTGGGGGCTTGGTTGATCGGATTCAGGTAGTAGTTCGATTTCTGGCTGTACTGGAGCTCTTCAAACAGGGCCATATCGAACTAGACCAACCCGAACGATTCGGTGACATAACCCTCGTATGGACCGGTAACGAAAACGAGTTGTTGTTGCCCATTGGTGGTGTTTCATATGACGGCTGAGGATGATGCCGAGGTTTTTCAAGTATTGGCGGCGCAACTAGAGAATGAGGGTTCCCTTTCGACCCCGTCACCTTCAGATAGCGAACTTCACGAACTTGACCCCAATGTTGTTCCCGCTGATGTGCGCGCTGCTCTAGAGGCGATCTTGTTGGTGGCGTCAGACCCCGTAGCTCCCACTGTCCTTGCTCAACTACTAGAAGTCAGCGTTGAAACTGTTGATGCCCTCTGTGAATATTTGACCGATAGCTACGCGCAAGAAGAGCGAGGGTTCACCATTAATCGCGTCGCAGGTGGTTATCGGTATCAAACCTCTGACGCTCAGGCCCCTTATGTTGAGAGATTCGTGCTTGAAGGGCAAGCGACGCGGTTGTCTGCTGCCGCCCTGGAAACGTTGGCGATAGTGGCGTACAAGCAACCTGTTTCTCGAGCACAAATTTCGTCGATTCGCGGAGTCAACGTGGACAGCGTTGCGCGAACACTGCAGCAACGTGGCTACATTGAAGAAGTTGGTCGTGACTCAGGCCCCGGCAACGCTGCGATGTATGGCACGACAACCCGGTTCTTGGAACGCATAGGTTTGGACAGTCTTCGAGATCTCCCCAATCTCAGCGATTTTGTCCCCGATGCTGAAGTGGTAGAAACGCTTGAAGTAGTGCTACGTGGCGCTAGCGAAGCGGCCGAGTTCCGAGACACCGATGGAAGTGCTCCTGATTTGAGCTCCCCCACGTGACTGTGGAGGAGTCGTCAGAGCGACTCCAGAAGGTACTAGCTCGGTCTGGAGTAGCGAGCAGGCGCGCGAGTGAAGAGCTAATTGGAGCAGGGAGGGTCACGATAAACGGTCACCTGGCGACACTTGGAGACAAAGTCGGGGCCGAGGATCGCATAGACCTCGATGGCGTTCCCATTCTTCGAGACACGACTCTTCGGCACTACTTGTTGCACAAGCCCCGTAACGTCGTATCGACGGCTAAAGACCCAGAAGGAAGGCCGACCGTTGTCGATCTCGTACCCTCCGAATCCAGAGTGTTCCCTGTTGGGCGACTGGACACTGATAGCGAGGGTCTGATCGTTCTAACCAACGATGGAGACTTAACACACAGGCTGACGCATCCCAGTTTCGGAGTGCCCAAAGAATATCTAGCGCATGTGGAGGGTTCCCCTACAAGGCTTGCTCTTCGACGACTACGCGAGGGCGTAGAACTTGAAGATGGCCCTACCGCGCCGGCAGAAGTTTCGATGCCACAAGAGAGTCTGCTTAAGCTTGTCATTCATGAAGGGCGTAACCGTCAGGTCCGCCGAATGTGTGCTGCCATCGGCCACCCTGTAATTCGCTTGGTTCGAGTAAGAATTGGGCCAATTAGCGACAAAGACTTGGCTCCTGGAGCTTGGCGAACTCTTACCATGGAAGAGGTGCGTTCTTTGTACGCCGCGGCAACCAACTAATAATCTCGCACAGAGCTTGGACAATGCCTTCGGTACCATGCCAATCGTGAGACATGGCTCCCAGCAGACGGGTTTAGTTTCCCAATGACCAAGAACGAGCGTCGCGCTCAGATCGTAGGAACGGGACTGATTGGGGGCTCCATCGCGCTCGCCCTCCGAGCGAGGGGATGGCACATAACGGGTAGAGATATCGATGCTAAGCGGGCCGAGCGAGCATTAGAACTAGGAGTACTGGACGTAGTTGGTAGCGATGCCGAGGCCGAGTTGGCCTTCGTTGCGGTGCCCGCGAGCGCTCTCGAGGCAGAGATTCGCAAAACCCTTAGC
>DUBN01000046.1 GCA_012960315.1 Acidimicrobiia bacterium | reverse complement strand
CCCATGTACAAGCTGAATTATCAGGTCTACGTGGCCGGCGAAAATCTTGGTTTTTCGTTGGGACTTTGTCAGCGCTTGGTCGATGAGATCGCCAGGTACGCAAGTACCAAGTCCCGCGGGAGCGACGGCCGCTTGGCTGACAGGGGTGCCTTCCAATACGAGCTGGGCAAAACACAGCTTGAAGTGGAAGCGGCCAGGGCATTCGGCCTCGGAGAACTAGCCGCCGCAGACCATCAATGCGCAACGAACAACGGACTGAGTTCCTCGGAGGAACAAAAAGTCGCGGCCATGCTTGCTTTCAGCACAGAGAGTTCCGTCAATGCTGTGAGTCGCCTGTACCACTTCGCAGGAGCCGCAGCGATCTTCAACAGCAGTGTCCTTCAACGATGTTTCAGAGACGCACACGGCTCGGCTATGCATCATGTGACCTCCAACGTCGCCTACGACAAGTACGGCCAAGAGTTACTGGCGACCCGCGACCCGGCCGAGTGACCTCATGTTGTCTTTGACCGAACTACTGCGCTGGAGATCTGAATTACATCCGGACGCGCTGGCGCTGGTCGATGAGCACGGTGACCAAGTCACCTACGTCGAATTAGAGCACCAGATCCAACGCTGTGCGCTGAGTTGGAGCGCTCTTGGGATCGGCCGAGGTGATGTGGTTGGCGTACTCGACACCAACTCGACAGCTTTTGTTGTCCACCTATTTGGGCTCGCTCGGCTGCAAGCCGTGCCAGCCCTGCTGAACTGGCGGCTCACCCCGGTTGAACATCGTTCTCTATTCGACCTTATTCAACCGGCGGCGATCGTTTCGAGTCAGAACCTAATCAATCAACTTCCCTCGAACCTGCCACCGATTCGAATCGCTCTGCACTCAGACGAAGAGTGCCCGCCGACCTGGGTGCCAGATGCAACCGAATTCATTGATGGTGACCTCCCGCCTCCACCTCAACCTGGTGACGTGTTCGCTCTCGGATTTTCTAGTGGCACCACTGGCCGACCCAAAGGCATCCCTCTCCGACATGAAGCCCTTGCACGTTCAGCATTGATTGACAGCGCAGAGAACGCGGGAATGTACCTTGGCGCCCGTCACATCATGGTGGCACCCATGTTTCACCTTGCAGGGCTATCGAACAGTCTCATGGGGCTCGTCAACGGTGCTGAACTCCATCTCCGGGGTGCGTTCAATCCCGAATCAATTCTCGACGACATCGAACAGTTGGGCGCGGTGTACCTGACAGCAGTGCCAGCCATGTTTCATGCCATGGTTGACGCCGCCCGTACTCAGACAAAAGCGCCAGATCTGTCATCAATGCTCGAAATGTCTTACGGGGCATCACCGATCGCCCCGGAGCTTCTGCGAGAAGTCGAGACGCTCTTTCCAAAGGTTCGACTCCGACAGTTCTATGGGATGACTGAGATAGCAGGCGCGCTCACCACCCTCACTCCCACCGACCACAACCCCTCTAGTGCCCATCGTCAATCAGCTGGACGTGTAAACCCCGGATTCGAAGTCCGGTTAGTTGATCGACACGGACGCGAAGTCGCCGACGGCCAGGCGGGCGAAATCCTCGTCAGAGGGTCGTCGGTCTTACACAACTATTGGGACGACCCCGAGGCAACCAAGGAGGCCATTATCGACGGGTGGTTCCGGACAGGAGACATAGCGGTGCGATCCGACGGTTACCTCACCATTATGGACCGGGCGAAAGATATGGTCCTGACGGGTGGTGAGAACGTTTACCCAGCAGAGATCGAAGCGGTCCTATATGAACACCCTGGAGTTGCCGAGGTTGCCGTGATCGGAGTTCCTGACGACCAGTTCGGCGAAAGGGTCCACGCAGTGATCGTCATCCAGCCGGGCGCGGTCGTGGATCTAGAGACGATCATGGAGTTCTGTCGAGGTCGCCTGGCTGGTTACAAGCTTCCGCGATCGATGGAAGTTGTAGACGAACTGCCTCGAAACCCCACCGGTAAAATTCTCAAGAGACAACTACGGTCGCGCCATTGGGAAGGCCACGTCGCACAGGTGTAAGTCCAGCACCGGGCGTGTCGCTGTGCCGGAGCAACTAATGGCAAATTCTTTGAAAAGTTGTCCCACGGAGTCAACCAAGAATGCAGACCTAAGCGCTGCTTGAAAAACGTGTAATTTCAGGATTCCTCAGCGAGACGTTTCGTGCGGTCTTTAAACGCTGTAATCGACTGCTGCAAAAGACACCCGGCGATGACGATCGTCGCCAACTGAGCGAAAAGAGCCCAACCCGTGCTGCCGCGGCTAATGAGCGAACCGAGGCTGCCCAGTACCGCTAGAAGCGCTATCGCCGCCAGAGCATGCATGAGGTGATGGCTGAGATCAGGTTTAGCTCGGGCCAAGAGCCCAAGAACCAAAAACACCGCGCCGATAAACGCGGGAATTAGCGAAGTGACGCTCTGCGATTCGGACACGATTGTCACAATCACGCCAAGAGCAATTAGTAACCCGCCGCTGATTGATGCTTTGTTGGCCATTCTTGTCCTGTCAGTCGATGGAGGAACACTGTTGATCATAATTAACAAAGACCTCAACGCGACAATTCCAGAGTGTTATCCACCGGCGGATAATCCGCACGATTCAGCGCAGGTTGTTGTAAAAGATAAGTAATGCGACGGGGATGGATGCTTGCACTGACAACAGTGCTGACCTTAAGTTGCACTCAACTTGACAGTTCAACCCCGAACACGTCTGAGAAGGCAGCAGAAGAAGTCGACGTTGAGCGAGAAGGAGCGACGGTCACCACGATCGCTGCCACAGTTGAGGCCGAGACCCCAAACTGGCAGAACGGATCGTCTGACTACCTTTACGACCAAGAGCTACTCCACACTTTTGAACTCACCATTGCCGACGACGCCTTCGCTGAGATCAACAACGACCCCAGCGAAGAGCAATATGTGGAAGGCAGCCTCACCTTCGAAGGTGAAACTGTCAGCCCCGTCGGCATTCGTTACAAGGGATCAGTCGGCGCTTGGGTCGGATGCGTTGCTGGTGGAACTCTTTTCGAACCTGATGGGGCAAAGACCTGCACCAAACTTTCGATGAAGGTAAAAATCAACTGGGAAGACAGTTCGCGAACTTTCTGGGGAGTTAAAAAGCTTCAATTCCACTCCAACAATCTGGATCCGACTCAAATGAATGAACGACTCGGATATTGGCTCTTCGGAGAAATGGGCGTACCCGCTCCTCGAGCAACCCACGCTCGCCTACTGATCAACGGCAATTATGTGGGTCTATATGCGTTTGTCGAACAGATCGACGGAAGATTCGTAGACCGAATGTTCGAGGACGGAGACGGGAACGTATACAAGGAGGTATGGCCGCTGGATCAAGAGGGGTCTTCCCGCACACGATCCGAGTTCAGGGATGCTTTGAAGACGAACGAAGAGGACGATCCGACAGTCAGCCACATTCGGGCATTCTCCAAAGAACTCGCTGCTGCGAACAAGGACGAGTTACCCCAAATAGTTGCAAAGTGGATGGACATTGATGAAGTAGTTCGTTGGGCTGTTGTCGATAGAGCCATTCGAAACGATGACGGCCCCTTGCATTGGTATTGCTTCGATGGCTGCAACAACCACAATTTCTATTGGTATGAAGAGCCCACGACAGGTCGCCTTCATCTGATTCCCTGGGACCTTGACAGTGCCTTCAACAACATCGTGTTTGACGCCAATCCCGTCACCCCTATCGCCGATGAGTGGGGCGAAATTACTAACGACTGCCAACCATTTCCCTACGGCGCATGGAATATTCCTCAGCGGTCAGCGACCTGTGATCGTTTGATAGGAACCTGGACGACTTTTGTTGACGAACGCGACGCGGCGTGGGCTGCGTTTTTGGAAGGACCTTTCTCGTCAACAAGCACTGAAGTCATTCTTGGGTTATGGGCAGACCAGATTCACGACGCGACCTTGGAGGCAGCAACAACCCACCAAGACGCTTTGACTTTAGAGAAGTGGACAGCGGCTTTATCGGAGTTGCATTCGGCTCTCGACTTTGCCCGAGCTAAGGGCTGATCTCCATAACCATTTATTTGTGGGATTGAGGGTTTAAGGTGAACAACGGTTTAACAGCGCAGGTCAAGAGGTTTGTTCGATGAGTCGAGCAGTGTTGATAAGCACGGATCTAGTGGCGGTGCTTGTGTTGGTCTTCGGGCTGTATTTCCCCCGCAACCGAAGACGAGACATGGTCGTGGCTCTGCTAGGAGTCAACGTCGCTGTTATGGCTATCGCCACCACGTTCACCTATGCAGAAGTCAACCTGGGGCTCGGTTTGGGGCTCTTTGGGGTGCTGTCGATCATCCGCCTGCGGTCCGCGGAGTTAGGCCAGCAAGAAATCGCTTACTACTTCTGCTCTTTGGCTTTAGGTCTCCTAGGAGGGGTTCAGTTTGAGCCGACGTACGTTTCGCCTCTTCTGATGGCAGCCGTCATAGCGACGCTCTGGCTTGGTGATCACCAAGCGCTACTTCGAGGGCACGTTCACCAAAATATGATCCTCGACAGGGCCTATACGGACAACAGTGAACTGATTCTTGTCCTGGAGAATTTGCTTGGCGGAAGTGATGTGGTTTCAGTACGTCGGGTGAGAATTCGCCGGGTTGACTTGGTTAATGACAGCACGAATGTAGATGTCCATTACCGAATGCGGTCATGACATTTCGGTTTGAATCGCTTGTGGAACGCTTTCGTGCGATTGATCTCGAAGGCATGGACAATCTGGCTTCGCTGGATCAACGTTTTGATCGAAAATATGTAGTCAGCGAGGATGAAGCCTCCAGTTTGTTCGCGATGGTGCCCGGCTCCCTAGCTGCACTGGAAATAGCTGGGAGGCGAGCTTTTGCATATGAATCTTGGTATTTCGATACAGCGGATCTGGAATCATTTCGCGCTACGGCCCACCGCCGCCGGCGGCGTTGGAAGGTGCGGACCCGAACCTATCTAGATGCGCAAAAATCTATGGTGGAGGTGAAGCTTCGCGACCAACGTGGACAAAGCGTAAAACGTCGTCTTCCTGAGGATTTCTCTTTGGCTCCGAATTTGACGATCAAAGGTGCCCGGTTCGTTAATGAGATCTTGAAGAGAGACGGCTTCGCGGCAACGCTCACATCCACCCTGCAGACCTCCTACGAACGCGTATCGGTTGTCGATGTTGAAAGCGGAGTGCGTTTAACCGCAGATTTGGGAGTGAGGTGTCGAGCGGTTGTTGGAAAAGAAGCGTTGATAGAAGGCGTGGTGATCGAAACGAAATCTCCCCGCGGCCCTGGCCCCATTGACCGAGCGTTGTGGCGACGTGGCCATCGTCCAGTTCGACTCAGTAAATATGCAACAGGTATGGCCGCAATTCATCACGAACTGCCGCGCAATAAGTGGCACCAGACCATTGACCGACACTTCAGTTATTGAGCCGTTTCGACATACCAGTTACCTGCATCGGTGGCGTCTTACGTAGCGGCTCATTTCAATTCGAAGTCCCTCATAGTTATTAGGGCAACACGAGAGATTTCTGTTGAATGTTGCTGGGACACAGGGCCGCAAAGAAACAGTGAGTACCCGTGCCTTACTAACTACTGTTACGGCAGTAACTTCAGGGAAAGTGCCATCGAGCACTAAGACAGAGGATCGAAACATGGTTGAGACCGCCGGTACGACGAGTATTGATATCACGGTGAGCCCGGACGCGGTCTACGCGATTTTGACGGACTTGACGCGCATCAGTGAACTCAGTCCCGAGTGTTACAAAGCTGAGTGGGAGGGCGACTCAACCGGTCCCGCCGTAGGGGCGAAATTTCGGGGCTATAACCAAAACGGAGACCAGAAATGGGACATGGGTTGTGTCGTTGTGACGGCCGACCCTGGTAAAGAATGGGCGTTCGAGGTCCCTGCTGACGACGGCCGCGGAACAACTTGGCGATACGAGATCGATTCAACTGATACCGGTTGTCGGGTCACCGAGAGCTTTGATTCTCCAATGCTTGACGGAGAGTTTTTCCAAAAAATAAATCGACACAAGCTGCTGTTGGAGAACATCGACCGGACGTTGTTGAATCTCAAAGCTGTTGCGGAGGCCTAGGTCGCAGCGATAGCCCTATACAGGTTGCAATTGACAGTTAATGGGGACCCTGTGCAGCTAACCCGTTTTGTTTTGAATCCAGCTGTTTCCGGACTGGACGTCGATGTCGCGAGGTAGCCCCAAAACTCGCTCGGCGACAATGTTGCGTTGAACTTCGCTGGTTCCCCCACCAATGGTGAGTGCTGGCGAAAACAAAAATCCGCCATGCCAATTCTGCCAACCTTCAACTGCGGATTGAGTGAGGGGAAATTCAGCGGGCTGTCCAAGGGGTCCAGTGTTAGTCAGCATGCCGTGTGCCCCCATAAGGTCTTTGGCGAGGCGCATTATGTTTTGGCCGTGTTCGTCGGCCAGTGCTTTACGAACTGAGGCTTCAGGTCCTGGCTGTCGTCCCTGGAGCTGAGAGGTGAGCGTGCGCAGGCGAATGAGTTTCAATACCTCACTTTCAATGTGTAGACGTGATGCCCGGTCGCGTAACACCGGATCTTTTACCCCTCCTGCGCTGCGCACCAGATCTAGTAGGTCAGTTGCGCTAGGACCACTTCCCCAGAGCGCACCCTCACCCGACAACGAGACTCTCTCGTTGCCTAACGTGACCTTGGCCAGTCGCCATCCGTCGTTCTCTTCGCCGATGCGGTTTTCGACAGGTAATTCCATATCGGTGAAGAAGGTCTGGTTGAAGGAATATGCGGTGGTCATGTCAACAATGGGTTGAAGTTCGAGGCCTGGCGTATCCATCGGGCATATGAAATACGAAACACCTCGATGCTTCGACACGTCAGGGTCTGTACGGGCAATGAGAATGCCGAACTTGCTTCGGTGGGCGCCTGACGACCAGATCTTTGAACCATTCACGATGTAACGATCGCCATCTCGAACTGCTCGGGTTGAGAGGTTCGCCAAATCTGAGCCGCTATCGGGCTCGCTGAAGAGTTGGCACCAAACCTCTTCTCCGGTCAGAATCGGCCATAGGTAGCGTTCTTGCTGTTTGGATGTTCCGCCAAACAGAATCGTCGGGCCAGCCCAGCCGAGCCCTATTCCACCCGCGGCTCTCCGCACTCCAGCGGCCGAGAGTTCTTCGTCGATAATGAGTTGGTGAATGGGATCGGCCGCTAACCCGTATGGCTTGGGCCAGTGTGGAGCGACATAACCTGCCGTGGCCAAGGCTTTTTGTGTGGGATCTCCGCCGTGTTGACGTAACCAGTAGCGTATTTCTAGGCGCCGAGGGTCGTCGTCTGTTGGCCAATCAAAGTCCATCGCTTGAGAATAGATGGCCCTCGGTTCGAAACGGAACGAGTTGTAGAGCGAAAAGCACAAGCCAGGTTTGGTGCCGTGTGATCGAGGAGAGGACTAAACGACCGTTTGTTCGCAGCCCTACAAACATTCTTCTGTTCGTTCTGCCGCCAAACTCGTCCATAACTGCGTAATGTGAACTCAGCTTGTGAACAGCCCAGAGGAGAACCAGCAGTGGAGGATTACACCGCCGAAGCAGCGAATTTTCGAGCTGAAATCAAAAAATTTCTCGGAGAGAAGCTCCCCGCTACTTGGAACGGCATGGGCGGTTTTACTCCTGATGAACGCGCAACATTCGTCGCGAACTGGCGACGCACACTGTCGGAACATCAACTCCTAGCTGTTGCGTGGCCTTCCGAATATGGGGGAGCGGGCCTGAGTCAGATGGAACGCACCGTTCTGGCTGAAGAGTTGGCTGGGGCGGGAGTTCCCAGTGGTACCGCCAACGACATTTTTTCTATCGGAATGATCGGCCACACCATCATCGAATGGGGGTCCGACGAGCAGAAAAATCATTACCTCCCGCGAATACTTGATGGAACTGATGTGTGGTGCCAGGGCTATAGCGAACCGAACTCGGGCTCAGATTTAGCTTCTTTAGCGACCCGTGCTGAACTTGATGGAGATGAGTGGGTGATCAATGGGCAGAAGATCTGGACTTCCCAAGGTCACAACGCGAACTGGATTTTCGTGTTGTGCCGCACCGACCCTTCAACGGTCAAGCACGCAGGGATTTCGTTCCTCCTGTGCCCAATCAACCAACCAGGAGTAGAGGTCCGAGCCATTGTTAATGCTTCAGGCCACCATGATTTCAACGAAGTGTTCTTTAGCGACGCTCGTGCCCCTCGAGAGAATGTGCTTGGCGGAGTCAACAACGGGTGGGCTGTTGCGAACACCCTGTTGGCTTATGAACGCGGTGACGATGCCACGACCAATGGCATTCGATACGGCGAAGAATGGCAGCGATTGGTTGACGTGGCCAGGGACTATGGAAAGCTCGATGACGCTCGCATGCGACAAAGATTCGTACAGGCGTACACGACAACCCAAATAATGAAATTCATGGGTCTTCAGACGGTCGCCCGCTCACTTCGGGGATACAGCCAAGGACCTGAATCGTCACTTAACAAACTACTTTGGTCTGAGCATCACAAGCGGTTCACCGAACTGGCGATGGATGTCATTGGGATGGACGCAACGGCTCCCTCTGGCCGTGACTCCGCTACGGGAGTCGGCGTGGATGATGTGGGTTCTCCCTATTCGTCTCAGGCGTGGGTAACCACTTTCGTAGGTGCGCGCCCGGGTTCGATTTACTCTGGTAGCAACGAAATTCAACGAAACATTATTGGTGAACGAGTACTAGGCCTGCCCAAAGAACCCCGAGCTGACGCTGGACCCTGGAACGAGACCAAACGTTCCTAATAGGTGCCCCGTTGAGGGGAATTTTTTAAATGTAAAAAACTGTGCCAAATGGTTGGCTTTATCGGAGTCGGAGCAACAAATGGAGTCTTTCGAAGCATCACGACCTGAGCGAGCGCTTCCATCAGATGAGCGACCCTTCGATCACACACCAGTCTCGCTTAATGAACTCCCGAAAACGCCCACGCGAGATCGGAATATCGCCGCAACTGCCTGGGACGAGGCGCCTGCTGTGTTGCTCCGGCTCGGAGAGAATTTGAGAGGAAATCCTGAAGCAGCTTTCAAACGACGAATCTTTGGGTGGCTGCTTTGGCGAGCTGGCCCCACCCGCGGTCCCTGTCGCTATTTGGCGCTGAATTCGGCGGATTTGACAGATTTCTACCTATTTGAGTTGGGAGATGAACAATCCGAAGGCGGGAAAGGACCCGACGGCGAATGGCATTACCGCTTTCGAGCATGGAAAGAGGCCCTACGCGACGCCCCTCGCTCTTAGATGTGAGAACCGTAAATGGAGTCAATAAATGACTATCGTAAAAATAGATAGCAAGATTCTTTAATTGCTATTATATCGATGACCGATGGGT
This sequence comes from Acidimicrobiia bacterium, assembly GCA_012960315.1. Taxonomy (GTDB): domain Bacteria; phylum Actinomycetota; class Acidimicrobiia; order Acidimicrobiales; family Poriferisodalaceae; genus UBA2110. The sequence goes on along the minus strand of DUBN01000046.1, from coordinate 13,541 downwards.
AACTTTATCACGGTAGAATATGGACATCCCCTAACATCGGAGTAACGCCATGAAACTTTTTCGGCGTCCACCAAAATTAAAACCTGGATCTTTCTGGGATGATCAAGTCGAGCGTCGTCTCGCAAACATGTGGTTACAGAACCTCGTTCGGTAGCCCTGTCGGTGAATCAAAATTCCTGAAACTTGCTGAGCCGCTCCTAATTGGGGCGGTTCAAGCGGTTTTGAGTGCCCATGTTCCCAAAGCGCTCAGCCGAATCACTCTTCGCCTTTTGGCCGCAAACGCGGGATCACGTCCCGAGCGAACTTTGTGAGGGAATCATTCATAACTGAGGGAGCTAGTCCAGGAGGACCACCCCAGGTCACCAAGTCGGTAATGCCGTTACTGGTAATGAGTTCTTGTAGTTCGGCGACACAGTGATCTGCGGTACCCACCGTCCACACAAGAGGATTCAACGGGATTGGAGGTCTTGCCTCTTTTGACACCGATCGGCTCGCCACCTCCGATTTGTGATCTTGGCTCGCTTTGATCAATCCGACGTAAACATCTCGTCGGTACCGTTCCGCAGCAGCTACCGGTTCCCACTCTCTGTCCGGATCGTCCGTGACAAAAACCCCTCTGATCAACCCGACCCGACGATCACTGACATCTCCCACCGCTTCTATCCATGGGTCAATAGTCAACGACTTCGGTCCCTGGGGAAGTAGATGGGTACCAAATGCGGCTGCTCGCTGGGCCCCGGCGGGACTGGTCGCGGCAAGCCACAGTGGCGGTCCGCCTTGTTGAACCGGATCTGGAGTGACTCGAAGGTTTGAGAATCGATACCGTTTACCTTCGAAATTGAATGCCTCGCCGCCCCAGGCCAACTGAAGAACTTGCAGGGTTTCTTCGGTGAGCGAAACCCGACGACTTATTGGGATATCGAATCCTTGAAATTCATGTGCCGCATAGCCCATGCCCGCGCCCAGCTCCATGCGACCATTAGAGATGTTGTCAAGAATAGCGAGATCCTCGGCGAGGCGAATCGGATGCCTAAACGGCAAAAGACAGATATCGGTCGAAAATCTCATACGCGTCGTTCTTGATGCCGCCGCCGCCGCAACAGGAACGAAGTTAGGCAAATAGCCGTCGGCGATGAAATGGTGTTCGGTGAACCAACAGAGATCTAGGCCAAGTTGTTCAGCATGTTCGATCTGCTCGAAGGTCTCGCCATAAACCTGCGGCATCGTTATCTCACTTCCCTGAGGGCAACGAAAGTCATGGACGATGCCGAAGCGCAACGATGGAGTCATCACAGCAAGCTAACTGGGCGTGTGTATGCCGCGCAGCGAATGCTTTAACTCGCATCACGGCATTAGATAACCAACCGTGGTCCACTCAGACCCTGTCTCGGGGGACTAGCTAACGTCCGGAGCGAGACCGCGCACCACAAAGTCTGCTTCCTCCTCAAGGAACCGGATCGTCGCGAGCACGTCTTCGTCGGCAAAGCCATTATCGCGATATTGCTCAAGCAACTGTTGAGTGCGCCGTCCCATCGGCACAGGAACTTCGAATTCTTCGGCTAGGTCCACTGCCAATCCGATGTCTTTACAGGCTAAAGCGTTGGTAAACGAGGGAGCCAAACGGTCGCGCAGAATTGCTCTGGTGCCACTGTTCCAAACGAAACTCGCGCCACTGCTAGCTTCGACAACTTCGCGCAAGATTCTGGGATCTACGCCGGCCTTTGCGCCAAGTAGCAGAGCCTCAGTGGTTCCCATCATCCCAATGAAGGCAAGCATGTTGTTGACTGCCTTGACGACGTTCCCAGCGCCAGCGTCACCACACCTCACCACCTTCGCCCCAAAAGTCTCCAGCAACGATTGGCATCTGGTAAAGGCTTCCTCAGATCCGCCAACCATTACGGCCAGCGTTCCTTTGCGTGCGCCGTACACGCCTCCCGATACGGGCGCGTCAAGAAAATCAATGCCTCGCTCTTTTCCCTCAACTGCGAGATGGCGACTCAAGGATGGAGAACTAGTGCTCAGATCGATCACGGTGGTCCCAGAGGCCATTACATCGAAAAGACCACCATCCCCTGAAACGACTTGCTCAACATCGCTAGGCATGGGCAATGACAAAAACACAACTTCGGCGCCCTCCGCAGCGTTCGACGCTGAAGCCGCCCTCTGAGCACCTAACTCGACTACCCGTTCCAATGATTGCTCATTGAGGTCGAATGCCCGCAACTCGTGCTCGGCTGCCACTAAATGGGTAGCTATTGGGCCGCCCATATTGCCCACACCAATAAATCCGACACGCATGTTCATCCCCTCACCAATGATGACCAGTATTAATGATTTTTGCGAGCAATGAGCGCACACCTCGCGTCATCGCCCAAGAGGCGCCGAGTTGGAGTTATTCGAGAACCTCAAGCGCGGCGAGGTCGGCGATTTGGTTCGCGTCGTAAGCGAGGAAATCAGACAACACCTCAAAGGTATGTTCGCCAAGAAAAGGAGCTCGCGCTTTAGGCCCGACTTCGCTTCGCGACAAGCTAAATCTCGTGTTCTCTACCAGGCACTGCCGATCCGGATGCTCTGTCCAAATAAAATTCTGCCGATGCGCTAACTGCGTATCGGCGAGACATTCGGCGCTGCTTTGCACGCTGTGGGCCGCTATCTCGTTGTTAATCAAAACAGACATGATCTCTGTCGCAGATCGGGTGCGGGTCCACTTTGTGATCTCCTCCTCAATCCGCCCTTGTGCAGAACGGCGGCCCTCCAACGACGCTAAAGCAGGATCGTTCTCTAGATCACCGCGACCCATTACCTGACACAGCCGTTGCCACTCGTCGTCACCCCTGACCGCGATCGCCACCCAATTATCGTCACCTGCGCAGGGGAATCCGCCATGTGGAACCATCTCAGGATCGTCATTGCCGGCCCGTTGTGCCACGCGCCCCGTGGCCGAAACATCTAACAAGGCCGGTGAAATGAAATGAAGAGCAGCCTCGGTTTGAGCGATATCAATATATTCACCGACCCCGGAGCGTCGTTGATGATCCAACGCAGCGAGCACGGTGGCGAGCATGAAGTGAGTCGAGGTGTAATCGGTGTAAGCGCCGAAGGGACCTGTAGGCGCGCGGTCTGGCCAACCAGCAAGCCCATAGAAACCTGAAAGCGCTGCCCCCAGATTTCCGTAACCTGCAAACGTTGAGGTGGGACCGAATTGCCCGGTCAAACATGTCGACAACATCACTAAACGAGGGTTGAGTTCGGTCAGTGCCTCGTAGTGCAGACCCCAAGATCGCATTGTCCCCGGCGAAAATGATTCACATACAAGGTCGGCCCATCCCACAAGATCACGAACTACGTCGATGGCTTCCGGTGAGCGCATGTCCAAAGCCAACGACAGCTTGCCCGCGTTCGCTGTGTCAAAAAGAGCTGACCGTTCTAGTCCAGGTTCGTTGTCCCAGATTGGGAGAAACCCTCGAGCCGCATCGGGCTTATGAATGGACTCGATTTTCACTACCGTCGCACCGAGATCAGACAGGGCGCGGCTCGTAAAGGGACCAGCTAAAGACCACATAAAGTCGACAACCTTTACTCCCTCGAGCGGTGCAAGGGGAGCTGGGTTGGACATCTTGGGAAGGTCAAGCTGGCGAGGATTAGAAAAAACTTCGTTGCTGTGTGATCCGAGTGACGCCACCTTCGCAGCGGCCCTCAATGGGTTGTGTCTACTTACGGCAAAAGGCCCGGGTGCAGCGACATCCGTTCCGTTGACGTCAATTTGGCGGAAATAGTCTCGACTTGCTAACTGTTCGCTACTGAGTACGTCGGCCACGTCGGCAATAGGTGCCATCAATAACCGTCGATCCATCGCTATCGACAACAACTCAGATTTGGTTTTCGAAGCAGTACATCGCGCCACGGCAGCCTTAGCGTCTTCCCATTGTTTGACACTCACTTGGCCAGATTCGATAAGAGTGGCGAGATTGACCCAATCCAAGCCCGCTAAGTCAGCGGAAACGAAACCCTCCTCCAACACCCAGTCCATTAAACGGCCGGTCATTGGGCCGATCGCGTTACCGAACACATGGGTAATAGACACGAATCCGTCTCGTGCCGGGTAGACGAGTCGCAGATCGATCGGGCCGATTGAGAGGCCACCGCCTGTTCGAGTGGGGGTTGGAAAGTTGCAAGCAGCGGCAAGAACACCCGCCTGTGTAGCCATAGGTATGACTTGTTGAGCAGCAACATCGACAATTTGGCCGAGACCTGAGCGTCCGCGCTCATATAACGCTGCTACGACACCCCCAGCCAACACCGCTGCCCCAAAATGAAACGCCTGGGGGAGTGCTACCCGAACTGGGGAGCGATCAGAGTCACCGGTAAAGGCCATCGTGCAGGCCGACGCCATCAAGGTCAGATCGGTAGCCGGCCATTGTGCCTTAGGGCCGGTGTGCCCAAAGGCGGTCAAAGTCCCTATCACCAGAGACGGGTTGTTGCCTTGAAGAGTTTCATGACCGAGACCAACTGCCTCGAGTGCACCGACACCCATTGATTCGATGACGCAGTCAGCCCCTTTGGTTAGGTCGAGAAGAGCATCTCGCCCTGACATCGACTCGAGATCCACGACGACTGATTTTTTACCGCGGTCATACGCAGCGTGAGTCAGCGAAGCTCCAGAAGCATCGAAGGGACCGATTCGACGCGTTCTTACACCATTCGGCGGTTCTATTTTGATGACCTCCGCACCTAGCATGGCCAGCATTAACCCAGCCAGATGACCTCTTTCATCTGTCAGATCCAGCACGCGATAAGTCGACAACATCGTTGCTTGACCTCTTTCCCCGCAGACAGCTTGACGCGACTGCAAGCGTTTCGCCAGATGATGGAGAACATCCCATCGTAAGAATACGATCGACCTATGCGCCAGACGCGGCGAAACCTTTATCCAGATCTTCGATGATGTCGTCGAGAGTTTCGAGCCCCACCGATAAACGAATTAAACCTGGTGAAACACCTGCGTTGTTCTGTTCGGACTCGGTGAGCTGCGAGTGTGTTGTGGAAGCGGGATGAATAGCGAGACTTCGAACATCGCCGATATTCGCCACATGGCTATGAAGCTCTAAGCCTTCAATAAACTTTTGTCCGGCGTCAACTCCGCCCTGAATCGTGAACGCTGGAACCGAGCCATAGCCACGGCCTTCTCCGTAAGACTGAAGGCGAGAGTGCCAAGGGCTGGAAGACAGGCCCGCGTACTGCACTTGCTCAACTTTGGGGTGAGCATCCAGATATTCCGCAACCGCTTGAGCATTCGCAAAATGCCGCTCCATGCGCAGACTTAGCGTTTCTAGACCCTGAAGGAAATAAAACGCGTTCTGGGGAGAGACGGCAGCACCAATATCGCGAAGTAATTGCACCCGTGCTTTGATGATGAATGAGCCAGCACCTAAAGCGGGCCAATAAGCCAACCCGTGGTAGCTCGGATCAGGATCGGTGAAGTTGGGAAATCTGCCGCTGGCCCCGTAGTCGAACGTGCCTCCGTCAATGATTATCCCCCCTACGGAGTTGCCGTGTCCTCCAATAAATTTGGTCATGGAGTGAACCACGATGTCTGCCCCGAGGCTCAAAGGGTTGAATAGATAGGGCGTCGCAACAGTGTTGTCCACCACCAGAGGAACACCGATATTGTGCGCGATTTGCGACACCCCCGGGATGTTTAGGCAATCGTTTCTCGGATTGCCAATGGTCTCGCCGTAGAAGAGCTTGGTGTTTGCTTGCGCAGCTGCAGCCCAAGCTTCTAGATCATCTGGATCTTCAACGAATGTCGTTTCGATACCCATTTTGGGAAGCGTGTAATGCAACAGGTTGTACGTGCCTCCATATAAAGAGGCGGACGCGACAATGTGGTCACCCACCTCGGCGAGGTTCAAAATGGCAAGAGTCTCTGCAGCTTGACCCGATGCAACCGCTAACGCCCCAGGTATGCCAATAGCTGTTTCAGTTCCGCCCTCAAGGGCCTGAAGCCTTGCTTCCAAGACCATTTGAGTTGGATTCATAATCCGGGTGTAGATATTGCCTACCTCACTCAAAGAGAAAAGATCGGCAGCATGATTCGTATCGCGAAAAACGTATGAAGTCGTTTGATATATCGGTACTGATCTGCTTCCGGTTGTTGGATCGGGTTGCTGGCCTGCATGAATTTGTTTCGTTTCAAATCCCCAGGTGTCGGTCATGACTGCCTCTCTTAGCGTTGTTGGTTACTAAAGAGGGGTGGACCAAAGAGATGCTTCCGCCATGAGACAGAGGCCAGGCCGCTATCTCTAGGACACTTCATTGCCTCGGTCGCTAAACCTCAGCCATATCCCTACACAAGGTAGGCAAGCACCTTGGGTGTCCACCCCAGGTTGCTGGGTGCACGGGAGTGCACCGCTCTTGATAACGGAGTCATTAGAGCATCTTTGGGTGCATCAGGCAAGTCAATTGTTGCAAGGGACTTCACTTGCCAAGTGTTGGACACTTGTTTGATTGAAGTGACGGTGGTTGCTGGCTCTGGCACACTGAAGCCGTGTCGAGATTCCAACGAGTAACCGAGACCGATGAGGCGGGAGCTACGCGGCTCGTTAGCCTGGAAGTCACCGATGAAGCGGTCTACCGCACATCGAAGTCACAAATGTGGGAGGGCCGACTCCCACTCGCTGCCGTCATCAATCTGAACATCGCACGCGTCGGTTCCTCTGACCAGGTAACCGCAGACACCAAGCACGGCCCTATCACGTGGTCGCTAAAAAATGGCAAACAATTGATTGACGCGATCGAAACTCAACGTGGTTAAAAATCTATTAGACCGACATCGCAGCTAGCTATCACCCTGCTGTTCGAGACTCATGGAGCACCGTTTCGCCGCCAACGCTTAAGCTCCAAAATGTCGAACAGGATGCAACATGATTACAGCCATGCCCCGCATAGCGATAGCCGTGAATGATTTCGAAAGCGCATTAACGACGTTTAGGAATCATTTTGGTATGCCCGTGGCGGATTTCTCACCAGAAACAGTGCCCTCGTTGGGTGCCCATGTGGCTATGTGTCAACCACCGGGAGGAAGCAACATCGAATTGATGGCACCCGCCAATCCCAACGAACCCCTGAGCCAAGCTCTTCAAAAGTTCCTCGACCGTCGAGGTGAGGGAATATACGCATTGATGCTTGAGGCGCCGGACCCCAACGCTGAGGCCGAAATCCTCTTGGGACGAGGCATAAAAGTTCTCCCCTTGATGAGAGGTGCGGGAGGTAGAGACATCCACCCGAGTTCAACTCACGGTGTCCTCATTCGCATATACCCCGACGGATCGGTAACTCAACCCGAAAAAGTTGTCAGCCAAGCACCAAATTATTCGGGAATCCAAAAAGTCATAGTGGCGACGCGCGATGCGGGCCTCGCATGCGACGCGTATTCGCAAGGTCTGGGCTTGCCATCTGACCCGCCACAAGCGGATTTTGACAGGGGAGTAGTGAGCTCAATCGTCCGACCTCCTCAAGGCGGAATTATCGAGCTGGTATCGCCCATCGACACGTCTAAAGCGACCGGCGCCGAGATTGACGAATTTCTCAACTCCAACGGAGAAGGAATTTGTTGTTTGGTTCTCAGTGCAGACGGCGATGTCCCCGAACGAGATATCAACCTTTTTGGAACTCGCATTCTGATTTCCTGATCATTAACCGTTTGCGGTTGCTGCTACCCAGATGAAGCGAAGTGCGCGACGAGGACACTCCAAGCACTCAAAGGCGAAAGAGCCGTATTATTGGTAGCGACGGTTGAGTCATGAGGACGTGGACTATGAAAACTGATATTGATCTGGATTACGAGGTCATTGTCGTAGGAGCAGGCGTAGCGGGCATCTATCAGATCAAGCGCCTCAAAGACATGGGCATCACAGCGACTGTTTTGGAAGCCGACCCGGACCTCGGCGGCACTTGGTACAACAATCGATACCCAGGAGCGCGGTTTGATTCAGAGAGCTACACCTACGGCTATTCATTTTCTCAAGAGCTCTTAGATGAGTGGCATTGGAAAGAAATGTTTTCCGCTCAACCCGAAAACCTTGAATATTTGAACTTCGTCGCTGACAAGTTCGATCTGCGCCAACATATGCAGTTCAACTGTCGTGTCCAATCCACCATCTTCGACGAAGATCGCCAGGTCTGGAACGTAACCCTCTCCGACGGTCGTGAACTCACCAGCCGCTTCGTAGTACTTGCTCTGGGCCTGTTGTCTCAGCCCACCATGCCGCGCATGGAAGGCGTTGAAGACTTCAAAGGCCGTTCATGGCACACCCATGGCTGGCCGCACGAACATGTCGATCTCAGCGATCAACGAGTCGCCGTTATCGGTACAGGCGCGACTGCCATACAGGTAATCGGCGAAATAGCGGACAAAGTGGGAGAACTCACAGTCTTTCAGCGTCGACCGAATTGGGTCGCTCCACTCAACAACAGCGAAATTAGCGCGGAACAAATGACAGAAATCCGTGAACGCTACGACGAAATATTTGAAACCTGTGCCCGAACTCCGGGCGGTTTCGAACACGAACCGGACCGACGCGGATTTTATGAAGTGACACCCGAAGAACGTTATGAGCTCTGGGACCGACTCTACGACGAACCTGGGTTCAGTATTTGGCTGAGGAATTTTCGCGAAATCTTTACCGACGAAGAAGCCAACGCCGAATTTTCCGAGTACGTAGCCCAACGAATCCGTGGTCGCGTTCACGACCCAGTCGTCGCGGAAAAGCTCGTACCCAAAGACCACGGCTTCGGCGTCCAGCGTGTACCCATGGAAACTGGCTACCTTGAGGCCTACAACCGAGAAAACGTTCACTTAGTCGATATCAACGAAACGCCGTTGGAGCGCGTGACCGAAACGGGGATCCGCACCACGGAACGCGACTACGACTTTGACATCATCGTGTATGCAACAGGGTTTGACGCCATAACAGGGTCATTCGATCACATCGATATCCGAGGTCGAGACGGTCTCACACTCAGAGAAAAGTGGTTCGATAATCCTTCGACTTTCCTCGGAATGCTGGTGTCTGGGTTCCCTAACTTGCTGATGCCGTCGGGACCGCAGAGTGGATCGGCTTCGACCAACTATCCGCGAGGGATTGAAAACGGAGTGAACTGGTGCACAGATTTGCTCGAATACATGCGGTCCCGCGATCTCCAATACGCCGAAGCGACAGAGGGAGCGGAAGAACGCTGGACGGGTCACGTCGTCAAGATGTACTCCGTGATGCTGATGCGTAAAGCTCAATCATGGTTTACTGGTTACAACTCCAACGTTGACGGACATGAAGCGGGCAAAGTGCGCTACATGGTGTACAACGGCGGAACGCCCAAATATGTGGCCACCATCAACGACGTCGCCGCAAACAACTACGAAGGCATTCGGTTTTCGTTGGACTCCAAGGTGCCTCAAGATGTCATGGCGGCGGGATAGTTAGACTCGTTACTCTGAATCACCCCTCCGGGTTGCCACGAGTAACTATGTATGTGCACCGCGAGGAGGCAAGTAACTACTACTTTCGTGTAGGTGACAAGTGACGCTCCGGCTGACCATGTTGAGATAAATCGGCACCTGTGGAATTCTTGGGCCCCTGATAATTTAGCTATCGGCGAACGCGCGTGGGCAACCTCGGAACCATATTGGGGCATCTACCAGATTGTCGAGTCAGAACTTGGTCTGTTGGAGACTTTCATGGGCGGCGACGTAATCGAACTTGGCTGTGGAACGGGGTACGTCTCGGCCTGGCTAGCTCGCTTGGGAGGCCGCCCAATCGGGATAGACAATTCCCCGCTACAGCTAGCCAACGCCGCGTATTTACAGAACCAATTCGGGACTCATTTTCCCTTGGTCCAAGCCAACGCCGAAAGATTGCCTTTCGTTGACGGGTCGTTCGATTACGCGATTTCTGAATACGGCGCGGCGATCTGGTGCGACCCGCACCGGTGGATTCCTGAGGCTGCCAGAGTGTTGCGGAGCGGTGGACGTCTAGTTTTTTTAGGTAATTCGACGCAGCTAATGCTCTGCGTCCCTGATGACTGGGGCGCAGCGACCCCGGAGTTACTGCGGCCTCAGTTCGGAATGCACCGCTTTGAGTGGGATGACGACCCGGGAGTGGAGTTCCATCTCTCGCATGGCGAGATGATCAAAGTTCTCCGGACAAGCGGATTCGAGATTGAGGACTTGATTGAGCTTCGCCCGCCAGCACAAACCGAGGAAAGCAAATACCCGTTTGTCGACCTGGAGTGGGCTAATCGCTGGCCGGCAGAGGAAGCATGGATTGTGCGTAAGCGTTGAACCTCTAGGAGTCCTCCATAGGTAACGACGAAAGCGTGTTCAGATTTCGGGCACAGTCGAGACACAAATAGCGACGATCGGAAACAGTTTCATTGCGCAGTCGCCCGTGGTGATCTGCCCAAATCTCGTTCCAGAACACATAGCCCGGCTCTGTGTTGCTCTGCTCGCCTCCTTGCCATGAAAACGCGACCCCGCATAGCTGACACTCAACAAAACCCATTTCCCCCAACAACTCGCGTCGCGTTCGCGATATCGGATTGGCAATCGGGGCTGGCAGATCACGGTGACATTTGAGATTGTTGTCGATTCGGAGAAGGCCGATTCCGAACCGAAGAGCGACTTCTATCTGGTTCTCAGCAAAGCCCTCGTCTGCGGTGAAGCAAGCAAGATAAACTCGGTCAGCTTGCAATCGCTGAGCACTTGTTTCACCTGCGACCGAAACAAACCTTGTGGTCGAGGGACGAACTAAGGCTGTCACCAACTCAAAGTCACCATTCAACTCACCGCCCACGTGCGTAATGCCTACCAAGTCCGGACGCGGATCTCGGACTGCTTTGGGAAGCAAAGAAACGACTCTGCAATTAAGACCCGATGGCATAGAAAGCCACGAACGAACTGAGGCACGAAGTTCGGCCTCATCGACCTTGGTCATCCTGTAACCCTTTCCTTCGCCAAGTTCACGAGACGCTCAATGTGGCAGCGAGGAAAGAATGTGGGGGAAGCGTTACTACCGGTTGGGGACCATTCGACATTTCCCCCGAAACTCGCCTAACAGCATCTGGGTTGTCCCAAGTGTTCTGCGTCGTTGGATCAGAATGATGAAGAAGCTCCACAGAGAGCGTTTCGAGATGCCCGCCGGACAAATTAACTTGAAGGTCGACGCTTTCATCGACCGAACGATTTACCGCATAGATATGCAGTTCATGATCATCGCTGAGAATGGCTGCACCATCCACCATCGCAACATCTCCAAAATCAGGTGAAGGTACTAGCGACCCGTCATACCCCATGTATAACGAAGTCCCATTTCTTCGGCCTACGAACATCGACAGCGCTTCGAAGATGCTCTGACGTAGCAAGTTGTCGCCACTGGTGAGGACAGGAGCTATTACATTCACGATTTGAGCGATGTTGGCGATCTTCACTACATCGGCGTTTCGAATAAAGCTCATTAAGAATTGGGCACACACGAGCGCGTCTTGAAGATCGTAAACCTCTTCCACCAAGTGAGCCGGGAAGGTTCCATCGGCCCACATACCGGACCTGTTCCGTGTCCGATACCAGACGTTCCATTCATCAAAGGCGATATAGGGACGCCGAGACGAGCGTCGCCGAGCCGCAACGTAGCGACACACGGCGTCAATTTCTGCGATCTGCCGATCAACTGCAACGCCAGAGGTCAAGAAAGCGGCGGTGTCATTTGACCAGTTGTCCAAATAACGGTGGGTAGAAAGATAGTCAGCGAACCCGCCGACTGCTTCTAATGCCTCGCGATCCCAGTCCAGATAGGTCGGGTTATCAGGGAGGGAAGTGCCAGAAACAACCAATTCAATTGATGGGTCAACCAGCTTCATCATGTGGGCGGCTTGACGGGCCTTAGTTCCGTACTCGCTTGCAGGCATGTGCCCTATTTGCCACGGGCCGTCCATTTCGTTTCCGAGGCACCACAAGGGAACTTTCGTAGTGCCCGATGTGCTACCGGATTCGCGTTCTCCGGTTATATCGGTGACCAACGACCCGTTGGTGTATTCGACCCAATCTGCAGCTTCTTCCGGTGAACCAGTTCCAAGATTGACGGCAAACATTGGGGACCACCCAGTGCGTTGACAAAGATCCAGGAACTCGTTCGTGCCGAAAGTGTTTGGTTCGATCGTCCCCCAAGCCAATTCGCGACGAGTTGGTCTCGTATCGACTGGGCCAACTCCGTCTCGCCAATGGTAATTAGAAACAAAGTTCCCGCCTGGATATCGCATCACTGTGAAGTCAAGTTCGGCTAAAGCCGCCAAAACGTCTGAGCGGCATCCGTATTCATCAGCGTGAACCGAAGAGGGATCATAAACACCTTCATAAACAGCGCGTCCCATGTGCTCGAGGAAGCCTCCGAAAATTCTTGGGTCGACCGGTCCCGCGTGGTGGCGGGGGTGGAGGTTAAACGTGGCTTTGTTCACGAAGTGAGCGTAGTAAGCAAATTGGACGTCGGGATTGAACTGTTCATCAGCTAACTGGGTAAGCCCAATTCGAAATAAACCGAAACCACCCGTTTACTTAGGTAAGAGTTTGATCAAACTTCGCCACTGCTGACCTCTCCTTGAGTGGCGTGCACACCATGTTCGTTATGTGCGAGCAGGCCAGCGGCGTTCAAGGCAAGCAGTGTCGCGGCGAAGAGTGCGGCGCTTGCCACTACAACTCGTGCTGACCGCGGGCCAGTCTCGGGGTTGTGTATCGAAGGCAAAGTATCCACCGTGGTGACGTAAATAAATGTGCCAGCCGAAAACAACAGCACAACCCCTACCAAGGACACGCTGGCATTGTCTAAAACGAAATAAGCGCTGACCGCCCCGGCAGGGGTAGCTAACGCGAAGAGTAGTAAGCCTCCCCATATCGACCTGCGAGTAGCAGCCTCATGTGATGAGAAAACACCCAAACTCAACGCTGCGGGCACCCGGTGAACTAGAACGCCAAACGCAACCAATACCGAGATCGACGTTTCACCAGATGCTGTTGCCGCTCCGATAGCTAAGCCGTCACCTAACGCGTGCACCGAGAGACCTATCGTCATCACCAAACCAGATTTTGGATGGTGAACGTGGCCATGACCGTGGCCCACCTGATGGTCGTGATGTTCTTCGTGAATAGCGTGGCTGAGCCCCATTCCCTCCAAAATCAACATGAAAACAAAGCCAGATGCCACCGCCGTCCCAAGTGCCAGTGGACTGTACGCGAGGCCATCGTGGCGCGAAACCATGTGAAAGCCCTCGGGCAGTACTACTAGCAGAGCAGAGCTCAATAGCAGCCCCGATGCGATGCCCGTCAAACGGTGCAAACTTTTTTCGGTGAGTCGGTCTGCTGTTGCTAGGCCAATCCCGCTTGCCGTGACTGATATGAGGATTATCAAGGTTGACAAGCCAATCAGGATCACGCCGAGATCCTAATAGGAATGGTTCTTATGTTCGACTTGGGCCATTCGCGATATGCCGCGACG
>DUBN01000045.1:73492-105344 GCA_012960315.1 Acidimicrobiia bacterium | reverse complement strand
GCTGGATGCTTTGGAGGAGTGGCAGCGCAACGGGGGCCGCTTGATGTACCTGGGTGGGAACGGATTTTACTGGCGGGTGTCCTTCAGCGATTCTTGGCCTGGAGCTATAGAACTCCGCAGGGCTGAAGATGGTGTTCGTAACTGGCAAACCGGTGATGGGGAGAGTTACCACGCGTGGGGCGCCGAATATGGTGGGCTGTGGCGCCGTAACGGCCGAGCTCCGAACCAACTGGTCGGAATTGGGTTCGCGGCGCAGGGTTTTGAAAGGGCGACGTATTACGTTCGCGACCCTGAAGCTCTCGAGTCGCGAGCTGCTTGGGTTTTGGAAGGGGTCGAGGACGAACAGATAGGGACGTCAGGCCTTGGTGGCGGCGCTGCGGGCCAAGAGGTCGACCGTTTCGACGTCAAGTTAGGTTCGCCGTCTCATGCGGTGGTCTTAGCGTCCGCCACGGATTTCAGCGCCGACATGCTTCGCACCAAAGAAGAATTTGAAGGAACGGTCGCGTTCCCGAATCCTGATCCATTTGTTAGAGCTGACATGGTTTTTTTCGAAACGCCGGGCGACGGAGCAGTGTTCAGCGTTGGGTCAATCTCATGGTTTGGGGCCTTGTCGCGAAATGAGTATGACAACGACGTGGCACGAATAACCGAGAACGTTGTGCGGCGCTTCTTGGACCCAACCCCGTTTGAACCAATCCCTACCTAAGAAGTTCCGTTTATTTGGCACGGACAGCGGACAGAAGATCCGCTATCCGATTATCTGGCGGGTAGTACCCCTCGGGTACTTCAACCAGTGGGGGAGTGCTTTCTTTCAAAGGGTTCGGAGTTGAGTTGGCATCGGGTGGGTCATCCTGCTCTTGTTCGTCGCCGCTCGCGACATCTTCGTCTATGTCGATAGAGACCGTCTCAGCATCGACGTCCACCCCGGCAGCTTTGCGTGCGTCACGAGATTTTGACGTGAGGGCCGCAAGGCGCTCATCCGTTGCTGAGCCATCTCCTTGAACAGCGGCCGGCGATTCGGTCGGTGCGGGTTTCTGCGCCGCCGGTTGAGAGGGGGTGTCAACTGGGGGTTGTTTGGCCACTTCGGCAACCACAGCCGCAGCCACAGCCGGCGTTGCAGCCATTGGGACAGCGGGCGAAGTCGCCCTACTTTTTTCACCATTCCCTGATTCAACCGAGTTGTTTTGGATGTACTCCCACGCTGCTGGAGAGACAAGTTTGCCTTCGGCAACCGATAGGGATTCGACCCCGTTGTCGAAACTAACGCGGTACCGCGTGGCTTTGATGCCAATAGCTCGCCCGACTCGGCCCGCCGTGCCCGCACCCACTCCAGGCAGGTCTGCGATGAGAACCACTCGTGTTCCCTTTTTCAAGGTCGAACTCTCAGGTGCCATGAGGTCTGATGGTAGACGGTTGCGAAGCCCACACCTCAGTCATCTCCCAGATTTGAGATCCAAATCGGACTCCCAACCGAGAGCGACCGCTTCCCTGTGCGCCGACGAGCCATCACCGCCGATCGCCTCAACAGCGAAGGCTTGCCAAATCCTGGCTTGAGGAGATTGGGGTCGGGCGTTAACCCGCTCTCTCGCGTGATCGTTTGACTGACCCATCCGACAGTTTATTTGTGCCCGAAGTAGGGCTTGGCTGAACAAATCACGTTGGGCAACGCTCCCGCCAAGACGCCACCAAGACTCAGCCGCTTCTGTGAGTTGTGAGTACGCAAGGTGGTTGTCTCCGCATCCGAGCGCTCCCATTCCTCTGGCGACGCTAAGTCCACATTTTCGGAGTACGCGGGCGGAGTGAATATCATCAGCGGCGTCAGACCACAGTTCCATCCCGTTGAGGAGAGATTCGAGTTCGTCGGTTTTGTTCAGACGCCCTAAAGCGAAAGAATAATGGCAGTCGTTGAACGGATGGATGTGGTAGCCCAACCGATGAACAACGCCTTCGGCGAGGTTTCCCCAACGACCCCCTACATCGACACCGACAAACTCAAGCCGACACAAAAGCGACACAGCGTTTGATAACGCTAGACCCTCCACCGAGGGGGCCGGGTACACCAACTCATCGAAAAGGGCAAGGGCGTCGCCGTGGCGGCCGCATTCAAGAAAGTACACCGCGAGATGCCACCAAACATGCCCTGCAAAACTTCCCCCCTCCCGGAGGGGTTTCTCGCTCTCATGTATCCAATGAATTCCTGCAGGCCATCGGCCTTGCATTTCTAAGACATGGGACACGGCGTGCACTGACCAAAGGTCATCAGGATTGGCTAAGACCGCTTCTCGTCCCAAGGGTTCGGCAGAAGAGAACTCTTTGGCTTCGCAGAGCGCAAAACTTAGCATTCCGTCTAAAAGAGACTTTCGGGGTAAACCATCATGCCAATGTTCCCTGGCAACGCTCACTGAGTTCACCATTTCGGTGATACGGCCTTGGTTAAAGAGCGAAAAATGCAAAAGCCTTAGAGCGACCACGTCAGAGGGTGTCGAAGCGACCAAGTCAGCCAAAATGTTGGAGGCCCCAATTGAATCACCCGAGATTTCCCTGTTGAGGGCATCAAAATGGTTCCTCTCGCGACTATTCAGTGACTGAGCTTCCACGTCGACTGCCAACGTCGAAGCCATAGCTAGCGTCTCGGTGGTGCTCGCCATCAGAAGAAGTTGCCCTACCAAACATTTACTAAGAGGCGCCTCAGAGAGCGCTGCTGACTCCATTGTCTGCGCTAAGCCTGGAGAGAACATCAGGTAATCGTCAACCAGGTTGTTGTGTAACCGAATTTCTTCTGAGTCCCCGTGCATCGGCAGGCCCCAGGCGTCAGTCGAATTCACCGGTCCTCCTTCTGCCGATACGCAAGTTCTCGCGACCCTATGCTGCTCACGCACCGTTGAGAGGACTTTGAATGAAGACAGCACTCGTCGTCGGCGGCACAGGACCTACTGGGCCTCACATCGTCAACGGATTACTTGAACGCGAATTCAACGTCACGATCCTTCATACAGGGGCGCACGAATCGGAAGCGATCCCAGAAAAGGTTGAACACATTCACACCGATCCCTTCGACGCGGAAAAAACAAAGAACGCCCTTGGTAACCGCACCTTCGATTTGGCCATCGTGATGTACGGACGTTTACGCGAGTTGGCTGCCTTGCTTGCAGGCCGAACGGAGAAGTTCGTGAGCGTTGGAGGAGTACCTGCCTATACCGGTTGGGGAGACGCCGATGCTTTGTGGCCCGCCGGTATGCGAGTTCCCACTCGAGAAACGGCTCGCCTTGTTGTCGATGAACCACCAGGTTTCGGGGTTAACCGAAAGGTTGCCAACATCGGCCAGTCAGAGGTAGTGGTGTTGCGACACCATCCGACGGGTTCACATCTCAGATACCCGTGGATTTACGGGCCAGGACAAGTTGGTCCCAGGGAATGGAAAATTGTGAGGCGAATACTGGACGGGCGACAACGTCTCGTATTGCCAGACGGTGGAGCTTCCCTGCAAGCCGCAGCGTTCGGACCAAATGCAGCGGCGGCGGTGCTGGCTGTAATCGACGGCGGTGATATCGCTTCAGGGCAGATCTACAACGTTTGCGACGAATGGACCCCGACCCTGCTGCAATGGGTTGAAATCATTGCCGACGCTTTGAATCACCAATTCGAGATCATCAATATCCCCTGGGAATTCGCCACCGTCTCACATCACCTAACTCTTCGAGGGACGCCCCACCATCGCGTGACCTCCTCGGACAAAGCGTTATTCGAATTGGGCTACAGAGACGTTGTCGATCCGGTAGATGCCCTTGCTGCAACAGCTCGCCATTTGGCGGCGAATCCGATCGAGCGGGGAAGTGGAACGGAACGTTCACTGGGGGACCGATTTGATTACGCGGGCGAAGATCGCCTCATTGAAGCGTGGTTGGAAGCCACAAAACATATCCCCGACGTGGCCTCAGAGGTAGATCCTGGGTTCGTTGACCGGTACGCAGCGGACTTCGATGACAGTAAACGAACAGGGTGGACAACCATCCGCTAAGTGGGCGCAGTCTGCCACTTATGGCTAAAAGCCAGAATCTCGTCGATCCAAACACGTACCGCCGTTTCCCTGCCTCAGATAAACGGCCGTTCTCCAGTGCAAACACTCCTGGCCTGTCAAGAGTTTTCGGGTAGACGCGGTTGCTGAGCTTTTCACAAATTTGAAGCAAGCTTTTCCGGACAGTCTAGGCGCCACTAGAACTGGGTCCAACGGCGGCAACACCCACAATACGATCAGTCAAACAACTGTTCCCAAACGGTCGAGAGAGCCAATCGACAGCATTTTTCGTTACGGCCGGTATCCCACTGTTGTACTCCGGTGTGAAGAACAAAACGGTTTGACTTGCACAGACCGCCTCTTTCATTGTGAGGACCGATGACGGGTCGCCCAATGCTTCGCCGTCTTGGTTAAAGAATGGAACCGACGACAAATCTGGCCAACTTACGACGGCCTTGCCGGCAAGATGATCGGCGGCAACTTGTGCCGCCGGCTGGTTGAACGATCCAACACGGAGGCTGCCGACCAAGATGGTCAACCGAGGGCTATCACCCATGCGTTGTGATTCCGCCATCTACTGGAATAGTGACGCCCGTGAGCCATGAACTTGCACGGCTGGCGAGGAAGATCGTGGCGCCCACGATGTCCTCGGGTTCGCCGATTCGCCCTCGTGGAGTTGATGCCACTACGCCGGCTCGACGTCCAGGGTCATCGAGCATGTAACTCATCATTTTTGATTCGAACGGTCCCGGCGCGATCACATTGACGTTGATATGGTCCCGGACCAAATGGTGGGCCAGATGTCGCGAAAGCATATGGATTCCCGATTTTGAAGCCGAATAGGAGTAGTTGTCGCCGAACGGCACCCGGATACCGTCAGCCGATCCGATCATGATCACCCGGGCAGGGTCTTCGGGTTTCGCAGATGATTTCAATAGTTCAAGAAAGGCCTGAGTCAACATGAACGGTGCCTTGACATTGACGTCAAATACCTTGTCGAACCCGCTTGATGGGAACGAGCCGAGAGGAGCGCCCCAAGCGGCGCCTGCATTATTGACCAAGATATCTAGGCGCGATTCGCGTTCTTCGATGTGCTGCACGAACGCCATCAAGCTCGCTTCATCCGTCAGATCAGCTGGGACCGAAACGCACTCTCCGTAACGGCTCAACTCCGCCGCAGCATCATTACATGCGTCAGCTTTACGTGCGGTGATGTACACCCGAACTCCGTTGCGGACCAGTCCTTCGGTAATCATGTAACCGATTCCGCGACTTCCGCCAGTCACTACGGCCACTTTGCCTTCTACGCCAAAAAGTTCTGAAATCTGCATCCACAGACCGTACTCAAGCGCGTGGCATGAAGTGACGCCACCAGCAAAGCGTCGTGATGGAAGCCGCCGAACAACGGCGCTAGCGCCTTACAGAATCCAACCCCGAAGGTCCGTAATAAACGTCAGATTGGAGCAATGTCGGGCTCACTAACCATCGGTGCACCCAGATATCACTGCTAGCCGTCGAGTGGTTGAATTCCGACCTCGGTTGCTTTCAGCGAAGCCCAAACCGCGCTACCTGTGTCGATTCCAAGTTCAGCGACGGCTGCCCTCGTAACATCGGCGCTCAGATCAAAGGGCCCGACCAGTGACACTCTCGCGACATCGGCAACGAATTCAATTGATTCGACTCGACAGTGCCAGCTATTTCGTGGACTGCCTGCTGGCTGTTCCCTGTAGAGAGCGACAGCAGTTGGGTTAATCGTCACTACGACGGGTCCATCGAGGCCGCTATGGGCGGTCGCAATTTCAGTGCCATTCGACAACCTGGCTAACGAACCAGTGCCGTTAGCTTCAAAAAAATTCCAGCCCACAAGCTCCGCTACCCATTTGGTTGCAGGGCGGGTTCGAATTTGATCAGGAGACCCGTACTGAGTCACACGTCCGTTTTCTAATACAAGGATCCGGTCAGCTAAGGCGAAGGCATCAGCAGGATCATGGGTCACTACGAGGGCTCCCGCTCCAGTCTTTCGCAAAACGTTGCCAATCAGTTTACGTGCGACAGCGCGGCCGGTGACATCCAACGACCCGAGCGGTTCATCTAGTAGCACCAATTTGGGTGCTGTAGCGAGCGTTCGAGCTAGAGCAACCCTTTGACGTTGCCCGGTTGAAAGTTCTTTGGGATATCGGTCGACAAGATCCGATATTTCCAAAGCTGTCAGCAATCTATTAACGTTTTCTAACGATTTCCCAGTCCCGAACTCGATGTTCCGCATGACGTTGAGGTGTGGAAACAGCAACCCGTCTTGGAAAACCATGCCGATTTCGCGCTCGTGGGTCTGAACTGATTTGTTTTCGCCGGGGCCTTCTAATACGCGACCATCAAGCAAAATTTCTCCTTCGGTCAGCGGCAGCCATCCAAGAATCGCTTCTAAAAGTGTGGTTTTGCCGGCGCCGTTCGGACCTACCAGTGCAACGATTTCAGCTTGCTCGACACTTACCTCAACATCGAGCTTGAAAGCACCGCGTTCCACGACGACGCGACAGTCCAAGATCGGAGTGAGTTGATCGCTCATCGCGCCGGCCACCACTTGTCGCGAAGTGAGACAAGGACAACCAAGGACACAAACACCAGGACCAAACTCATCGCTAATGCGGCGTCGCGGTCCGCTTCCATGGCCACGAAAACAGCCAGGGGAAGTGTTTGGGTTCGGCCAGGGACATTGCCGGCGAAGGTGATAGTTGCTCCGAATTCACCTAATGCGCGTGCCCAAGCGAGAAATGCGCCGGCTACAAGGGAGGAACGAATCATTGGTAGGACAACACGAAGAGTTGTCCTCAAAGGGCTGGCGCCGAGTGCAGCGGCAGCCAGTTCATATCGTGGGTCGAGTGCCCTCAAGCCCGATTCGATCGTTAACACCACAAAAGGAGTGGCGACAAAAGCGTTGGCTATTACGACACCGGCCGGTGTGTATGGGAGGACCAAACCGGCAGCATTGTCGAGTGTTTCGCCAAGGAGTCCTTTGCGCCCGAACGCAAACAAGAGTGCTGCACCGCCAACAACGGGAGGCAAAACCATCGGCAATGTCGCAACCGCACGAAGGGTTGACGCGGGTAGACCACTCATCCGTGACAACTGGAAAGCGATCGGAATTCCGATGAGAAGGGCGACCAACGCCGCGGCCAAACTGGTCAAAAGTGAAAGAAAAAGGGCATCCGCGACAACTTCAGTGCTCAGAAGGCGCGGCAATTCCGACCACGGAATTCGCCATAGAAGGGAGAATAACGGAGCGGCTACGACTGCGACCGCAACGAACGCAGCGAGGCGCAGGAGGCGGGGGAGTTGTGGCGTCATGGCAGTTGGAACCCGAAGCGGGTGAGGGTTGATTGCCCCACCTCGTCTGTGAACAACGCCGCAAAGTCTTGGGCTTTTCGCTTGTTCTTTGAGTCTGCTGTCACGGCCAGAGGGTACGACGTCGAATACTGATCCGCCCCTGCGGTCTCAAGATGACCCAACTGCGCGCGACTGGACCGGACATCTGACATATAGACGATTCCCACATCAACCTCGTCACGTTCCACTTTGGCCAGTACGGCCTTGACGTTGGATTCACGCGTAGCTGATGCCAGGTTGAGGCCAACCGAAGACGCATACGCAAACGCCAATGCTCCGCAGGGCGAGGACTTGACGCAAACCGCTATTTGGAGGTCTCTGTGCCGAAGGTCGTCAACGGAGTTGATGCTTTCGGCGAGTTGGGGAGAAACTATGACCGCAAGCGAGTTCTGGGCGATCCCTTTGGGTCCCAGTACCAAACCGAGCTCGCGTAGCTGATCCATGTGCGAGTTACTTGCGAGGATTACGACGTCAGCTTCAGCGCCTTCTTGCATCTGCATGACGAGTGCGCCGCTGCCAGCGATATTGAGTTCGACATCGGTGTTCGGGTAACGGGTTTCGTACTCTTCGGCCAAGTGTTGAGCGACCTCAGTGAGCGACGACGCCACGAAGACGCGTAGGGCGTGAGAACCGGAACCACATCCGTTCAAAACAACGGAGGTAAGGACTGTCGCTGTTACAAGCAGCAGCCGCATTGATCGAGCTGCTGGTATCGACTGCTGACCCATTTCTACAGAGTCTCGCTTTTCATGGTCGTCTAGGTTTCATTCATGACCGCTCTTTTAGATTGGTACGGCTGTGCCACTTTCTCACTTCGCACCGCCGGCTTAACAATATTCCTGGACGCATACATCGATCGACCTGAGGGGGCCGAAGGTACTGGGCTCACGGCTTCGGACATAACCGAAGCGGATTGGATCCTGATCGGCCATAGCCATTTCGACCATCTTTGGGGGGCCGAACGGATTATCGCGAATACGGACGCAATGCTGATTGGTTCCTACGAATCGGTGCGGGTTCTAGAACGTTTAGGCGTTCCTGTCGACAGAATGATTTGCGTAGCAGGCGGTGAAACAATCGATTTATCTCCTGAGGTGACCGTGTCTGTGTACCCGAGCCAACATTCCTGTGTCTGGTCCCATTCCGAGATGCAAGAGCCAGACGCCGTGTGCTTAGGCGATCTGGGTGTCCATTGGCACGAACAACAACACCGATTACAAGATTTGATGCATTACTTGGTTACAGAGACTGGCGAGGCAACGCAAGCTCACCTCGTCGAGTCCCAGCCTGGTCATAGCGAACGGGGCGACGGTGGAGCGCTCATATATCTGATCGAGACCCCTGACGGGAAAGTGCTGTTTCAGGATACTTCCGGACGTTATGACGGGATTATGGAGCGCCTCAACCCAGATGTAGCGCTTTTAGCGGCAGCGGGTCGCGGGAATATTGATGGGGAACCGATCCAGGGTTCGTTGGCGCAATTCGTTGCTCAGCAAATAGAATTGTTGCGCCCAAAGAAGGTCGTCTTTGGGCACCATGACAACTGGATGCCGGGGTTTTCGATTCCGGTCAACACGGAACCCATCATCAGTGCGATAAGACAAATTGACGTCGATGTTGAGGTATTAGAGCCCGGATATTTAGAGGGCACAAAAATATTGCCTTAAGTCAGCCGGGCTAAGGTTCAGGCCGTGACGACATTTCATCCGGATAATATTCGCGAATTTATTGCTCACACCTGTCGGGCGTTAGGCAGCGAGCAAAATGAGGCACAGTTGGTGGCCGACCAGTTGGTTGAGGCCAACCTTGCTGGCCACGATTCCCACGGTGTTGGCATGCTTCCTTCCTATGTAGACGGCGTAGTCAACGGGAAGCTGCGAGTAAACTCACAACCCACTGTTGTGACAGATCGTGGGCCACTCCTGACCCTTGACGGCCAAGCCGGATTCGGCCAAGTGAACGGGTTCGAGGCGATGCGCATGGGGATTGAGCGTGTTCAAGTCCACGGGGCAGCGATCGTAGGGCTTCGCAATAGCTACCACATTGGACGAATCGGGCACTGGGCGGAACAGTGCGCAGCGGCTGGATTCGCGTCGTTTCATCTCGTAAATGTGATCGGACACGCGCCTTTGGTCGCGGCGTACGGCGGGGCTGATGCCCGTTTCGGCACGAACCCATTCTGCGCGGCGGTACCTGGACGCGATGGTCGCCCGGGCTTCCTACTGGATATGGCGACCAGCATCATCGCTGGAGGAAAGGCGAGAGTCGCGGCTAACAAAGGCATCAAGGTCCCACCAAACACCATCATCGACGCAGAAGGAAACTTGACCGATGATCCAAATGCTCTGTGGTACACCTCTAAGAATGACGAACGTGGTGGCGCTTTAGTCGCGTTCGCTGACCACAAAGGGTCCGGCTTGGCGATCATGTGTGAGCTTCTCGCAGCGGCGTTATTGGGTGGAGAGACAGCTCACCCAGCCAACGCGCGCGACGGCCGGATTATTAACAACATGTTGTCGGTGATCATTGACCCGGCATCGGTCGGCCAAGCGGAGGCTTATTTTGATGAAATTGAGCGCTACCGGGAATATCTATTGGAATCTCGGTTAAGGGCCGACTGCGAAGAGATGTTCGTTCCGGGTCAACCAGAAGAAATAGCGCGGCTCGACCGAGCAGAGGGCTTCGAGATAGACGCGGTGACCCTTCAGCAATTACGCACATGCGCCGCCAGAGCGGGGATTTCTGAAAATGAAATCGCGGAAATGTTGGGCGACCAGTAGGCATTCCAAATGGTCGGTCCCGCTTTACTTGTCACGGCTATCCGAATTCGAATCCTTAGGCGTCGAAAGAGATGACCGTCCTGGCGACCGTACCTGCTTTCATCCACTCGTAGCCTTCGTTGATTTGCTCA
Organism: Acidimicrobiia bacterium; assembly: GCA_012960315.1. Lineage (GTDB taxonomy): Bacteria > Actinomycetota > Acidimicrobiia > Acidimicrobiales > Poriferisodalaceae > UBA2110. Next base: position 95,034 of record DUBN01000045.1, on the reverse strand, counting down.
AGGCTTATCGTCGCCGAAATCATCTCGTCAAGGAGGAGACGTCCGTTGAGGTAAAGGTCGATCATCTGGGGAATGTCGGTCCGAAACTGATTCGACCCCATCATGGAGCCTTGAAGCTTTTTCTCGCTAAGAAGTTCAATGCCGCGAATCTCCAGTTTGGTGCTCGAAGGCACCATCCCGATAACGGTCGCCGTGCCGCCCATGTCAAGCATCTCAAATGCCTGTTCGGCAGTCTGTTTTAGGCCAATGGCCTCAAAGCTGTATTCGACACCCCCCAAAGTCATCTCTTTTACCGCGGCCACGACGTCATCAACTTCAGACGCGTTGACAGTGTCAGTAGCACCCATCAATCGGGCGGTGTCCAATTTTTCTGAACTCATGTCGACCGCAATGATTCGGCCGGCGCCAGCCACGCGAGCCCCTTGAATAGCCGAAAGTCCTATGCCTCCGCAGCCAATGACGCAGACGATTGCTCCTACCGGAACTCCGGCCGTGCGAACCACCGCCCCAAAACCGGTCGTGACGCCGCAACCGATCAGGCACGCCTTCTCTAAAGGGACGTCGGGGGTTACTTTGACCAGACCGTTTTGATGTATCAACATTTCTTCGGCGAAACCGCCAAGCCGCGCCATTTGATCCACTGGGGTTCCATCCGCTCGTTGAAGGCGTGAGGCAGCGTCTTTGTCTCGAGACGTAGCACGGCCATTTGTACACCGATGAGGATTACCAGATAGGCACTGTCTACATTGACCGCAAAAAATCGAAAGACAGGCAACAACTGGGTCACCCGGTTCGACATATGTCACGTCCGCGCCCACCGCTTGCACAATTCCCGCTGACTCGTGGCCCATCACTGCAGGGAGGCGTGTCTTAAACAGACCTTCCATGAAATGTAGATCGGAATGGCAGAGACCCGCTCCGACGGTTTGGATCAAAACTTCTTGTGGGCCGGGTTTGTCAATTACGAGGTCTTCAATAACTAACTCGCCGGGCTGTTCGCATAACACTGCAGCTTTCATATCTCGTCCCTTTGGGTAAAACACGGCCTACGAGGAGCCTATGCACTTCACGCGAGTCGCGCCTAGCGGCTACGCCGTAACATCGTCGGAATGAGTGTTCCTCTTCCGTCTGCTCGCTTGGGCCTACTGATTCTGGATTCGATCGACCTGCCACATCGCGCCGTAGCTGGTGATTACGAACAACTGTTCCGCAATCTATTCGAATTCAGTGGTCAGGAGATTGTTCCCGTTGACGTGAAGCGCGACTTATTACCAGCCCACGATGAGTGCGATGGATGGATCATTCCCGGCTCGCGACAATCTGTTGGGGATGATGACGGCTGGATCTCTCAACTACGAACCTGGACCCGTCGAGCCCTCGAAGTTCAGGTGCCGTTAGCTGGTGTGTGCTTTGGTCATCAACTCATTGCCGCGGAACTCGGTGCTCAAGTCGGCCCCGCCCCTGGTGGATGGAACATCGGTGTAGTCGACTACGAAGTACTCGACAGCCCTCCGTGGCTTGATTTGCCCGATCGCTACAGTCTCATCGCCAGCCATCAAGACCAGGTTCTGACCGTTGCCGACGAGATGGAACTAGTCGCCACGGCTGCTACGTGCCCGGTTGGCGCCTTTACGGTGGGCACCAACGTGATGTGCGTTCAAGGACATCCGGAGTTTGTGGCCCCGCTCGCTGCATCGCTATACAAGGCTCGTATCGAACGCCTCGGCTCAGATGCGGTGGAAGCAGCCCTTGCGACGCTTGAGCGACCGTTGAATCGCCGTGATGTCGCGCACTGGCTCTTGCAAACCATCTATCAAGGCCGCCCGGCCTAACATGCCTTCCAGGAGTAGCTATGGCAAATGACCTTGGACATCTTCCCAAAATAGAAGAACTTGATGAGCGCAACATTGACCGGCTCGAAACTTGGTACGCGAAGGCCTACCAAGATGACAATTTATTTCGAACGTTGGCTAATGATGAGCTAACGCTCAACATGTTCCTTGATTGGGTTGCTTTGATGTACGGCGGTACATCTGGCCTCGATCTGCACATGATCGAACTTTGCCGGATACGTATGGCGAACGTCAATGAGTGTTTTCATTGAAGTATGGTGAAAAGCGCATCGTTGGTGCGCACCGGTTTAACCGACGAGATCATCCAACAATTGGATGATTACAGGTCCTCTGACCTGCCGGAAGCGTGGAAATCGGCATTGGCGTTTGCGGACCACTTAGCTGGTAACCCCAAGGGTCCGATTCCTGAAGCGCTGTATGCAGAATTGGTCGACCACTTCCATCAGGCGGAAATTCTGAGGCTTGGGGCATTGTTAGCTGTGGGGAGCGGCTGGCAGAGAATGATTGAGGCTTTCGGGATACGACCCGATCATTTTGAACCTGGTCAAGACGGCCCGTGGATGTTTGATTAGGTTCCGTCTAGCAAGGCGAAACCCCTATCTTCGATAAGGCGACAAATATTGGCACCTGAAAATGGCCCTTCGGCTTCACTCCAACCAGATCCGTCGGTTCCTAATCTCCTGAATTTACGTCCAGGGGGTCGACCAAATTCTTGGCTATTGGACGTCACAAAGGAACTGGCAGGGGCAACCGGCACCTTGCACGGTGGTTGTGGACTTGCTGCCGTCGCTGTCGCGATGGAAGCCACAAACGATCGCCCAGTGTCATTCATCAGCGGCCAATTCCTTTCTCGCGCACCCGTTGGCTCAACTGTCGCCATTGACGTTGAACGACTCATCGTCGGCAATCAAATCACCCAGACCGCGGCAACATGCACTCATGAGGACGTTGTGGTGCTTCGGGCCTCAGCTGGGCTGGGAGGACGAGAACTCGGCGTCGATAGAAGTTGGCTCACTGCCCCAATAGTTCCACCCCCCGACGAATGCCCTCCCAGAGGCCCGGTGTCTGAGACCGGGTATTCGTTCACGGACCAAGCAAATATCCGTCTCGCCGGGCAGGAGCCTGGTAAACGAACTGTTCGGTACTGGGCACGATTACCTGAACGCCTTGCGTCAACTGCTCCAGGGCTGATTGCGTTAGCAGACCTGCTCCCAAGTGGTATGCGGGTGAGCCTCGACAGCGCGTTTCGTGGCTCCAGCCTCGACCACACAGTCCGCATCGCTTCTCTCGTTAGTTCGGAATGGGTGTTGATGAATATCGAGTCAGCCACTATTCGAAATAGCATCGGCCATGGAACGATCGAGTTGTATGCCCAAACAGGCGAGCTTCTCGCTATCGGTAGCCAATCATTCGCTTTGTCAAAACTGACCGGAGACCTAGATCGATAGGACCGAGACATGCGAAGAGAAAGCAACTCATGACCGCTTACATAATTTTCCAAGGTGACATAACCGACCCGGACCGCTACGAAGCGTACAAACCGTTAGCCGCTGAGTCAGTGGCTGAACACGATGGAAGGTACCTAGTGCGCGGCGGCGAATGCGTTTCTCTCGAAGGTGCGGAACCGGCCTCGAGAACAGTAATTTTGGAGTTCAAGTCAATGGACGCAGCTACACGGTGGTACGAAAGCTCGAGCTATTCAAAAGCGCGACCAATTCGGCAAGCGGCTAGCGAAGGTTCTATGTACCTCGTCGAAGGTTGATTCGACTTACCGAGTTCTCTCAGCCGCGCCCAACAAGGGGCATCCCATTGGCCATCACGGTCATCGTCAAAACATTGGCCTCTGGCGGTAGCTCAGCCATCATGAGTACCGCTTTGGCCACTTCCTCAACATCCATGGTCGACTCGACTTCTATTGTGCCATCGGCTTGAAGCACGCCTTCGGGCATTGCAGCTGTGAGCGGTGTCAGGGCGTTTCCGATATCAATTTGCCCGACGGTGATTCCGTGCACCCGGCCTTCAAGGGCCAATGCTTTGGTGAGTCCGGTAATTGCATGTTTGGTTGCTGTGTAAGGAGAGGAAAATGGCCTGGGTGTTTGAGCCGAAACCGATCCATTGTTAATGATGCGACCTCCGGCGGGCAATTGACGCTTCATTTGAGCGAACGCCGCACGAGCGCAGAGCCAAGAGCCAGTCAAGTTCGTGTCTACGACCTCGCGCCACGCGTCTACCGCCAATTCCTCGATCGGCAATGGAGGTGCGCCTATCCCGGCGTTATTGAACAAAAGGTCCACCCGCCCAAACGTTGTAGCCGCTAACGAAAAGAGTCGATCCACATCTGATGGGTCGCTAACGTCCACCCGAGCTGTTAGGCCCGGCTCGTCGAATCCTGCAGCGACTTCTTCGAGTATCTCAGGGCGCCTGCCACAAATTATTGTCGACCACCCAGTTGATGCGAGTGCCCTGGCCACAGCCGCTCCGACCCCTGTACCGCCACCTGTCACTACAGCAACTCGCGGATCTTTAGCATTTTGCACCTTATGAACCTCCCGTTTGGCGCCGCTGTAACTTCGCCCATTCGTCCCGCAATCCAACTGTTCGATGGAAGAAACGCGGGTCGTCTTGATCTACAGCGAAATAGCCGAGCCGTTCGAACTGAACGACGTGGTCATTGAGGTGTTCACCCAATTCCGGTTCGAATTTACAACCATTGATAATTTCTCGCGACGCTGGATTCAAATCGTCAATCGGTTCACCGGTTTTCTCGCCGGGAACTTCCGCCGTAAAGAGCCTCTCATACAACGCGACAGTCCCGTCTAAGGCGTGGTTTGCCTCGACCCAGTGAATAGTGGCCTTCACCTTGCGGCCATCGGGCGCAGCGCCTCCGGCGGTCAGAGGGTCATAGATGCAGTGGACTTCCGTCACGTTGCCGTCGTCGTCTTGGATAGCTCCGGTGCAGGTCACTAAGTATCCGCCTCGTAAACGGACTTCGCGGCCAGGTGCGAGTCGAAAATATTTGGGCGGTGGGTCCTGACGATAATCGTCGTCTTCTATCCAAAGTTCACCGCTGAATGGGACCTCTCGGGTCCCATCCGCATCGTTCTCTGGGTTATTCATCAAGGACCGGTATTCGAGAACTGGCCGCCCGTCGTCGTCTATGGGCCAATTTGTGATGATCAATTTGAGTGGCCGTATGACCGCCATGCGGCGCTGAGCCGTCGCATTGAGTTCTGTGCGCACGAAGGATTCGAGTAGCTCGATCGCATGTCTTGAATTGGTTCGAGAAACGCCGATAAATGAGCAAAATTCCCGAATCGCTGAAGGCGGGTACCCGCGCCGGCGTAAAGCTTTGAGGGTTGGCAGGCGGGGGTCGTCCCACCCATCAATTTCGTCGCGTTCGACTAGCTCCTTCAACTTCCGTTTTGACGTCACGGTATGCGTAAGTTCAAGCCGAGCGAACTCAGTTTGATATGGGGCCGGTGCATCAAGAGGAAGGTTGTCCAGGAACCATTTATAGAGGGCTCGGTTGTCTGAGAATTCAAGTGAGCAAAGCGAATGCGTCACCCCTTCTATGGCATCTCCTTGGCCGTGTGCCCAATCGTATGTTGGGTAGATATTCCAGTCCCCGCCAGTCCGATGGTGTCTCACTGCTCGAATCCGGTACATGATGGGATCGCGAAGCTGCATATTTTCGCTCTGCATGTCGATCAAAGCGCGCAGCACTCGGCTTCCTTCGGGGAATTCGCCGTCCCTCATCCGCCGGAACAGGTCGAGGTTTTCGCTAACTGATCGGTTCCGGAATGGGCTACTCACACCCGGCTTTCCAAAACCTCCGCGTTGTTTTGAAATAGTGCCGCTGTCTTGATCGTCAACATACGCGAGGCCCGCATGGATCAAGTGTTCTGCCCATTCATACAACTGTGGGAAGTAGTCCGAACTGTGGTGAATGTCGTCCGGACTGAAACCAAGCCAGCGTAAATCTTCGATAATTGCTTCTACGTACTGTTCATCTTCAGTCTCAGGGTTTGTGTCATCGAAACGGAGGTTGCAAATACCGTTGCTTTCTTGCGCTAGTGCGAAATTCAAACAAATAGCTTTCGCGTGTCCAATATGGAGATAGCCGTTAGGTTCGGGCGGAAATCGGGTCTGGACTCGACCGTCAAAACGGCCTGATTGAGCATCAGATTCCATCAGAGCCCGAATGAAATCCGTCCGACTCTTTAGTGGCTTTCCCTCTTCGTCAGCAACCACGTTTTCGTTATCCTGCGACACAACTGGCCTCGTCATCCGAGACCCAAATCTACAGCGCTGTGACTGATTAGGCGGAACCCATTTGCCCTAAATGCTTCGGGGGCCAAGTGCCTGGAACCACACCCGTTTCGATAAGAAACGCTGCCACCTGCTCAAGGACTTCAAGTACCTTCCCTGAGCGTTCGTCTCCGAGATTCACGACGATCGCCTGAGCGTTTTGATCAGTTGCCAATTCGACGCCTCTTCGTACTGAACGACCCAACGGCGTGTGTTGGCCGTCAGAGGTTATCCATCCGCGAGACCGCAACTCCGCAGCTTCTTGTTTCCATTCTTCATGGCTCCATCCGCGGATCTTTTGAATGATTTCTGGTGTGCCGCGACCATCTGCAGCCATCATAAGGTGGCAGCCCAATCCCGACAGGCCGGCCTGACGTAGGGCACTGTTGTGTCCGTCAAATCGGTATTCGCGTAATAAAGTTGTCGCGTGCCACAGATCCAATAGCGGTGAGTCCGGCCAGGGTTCTCCCGCCCATGCAGCGAATAACGGGCGCTCCTTTGTGTCCAATTCCGGTATCGACGTTTTCAGCACTTCGCTCACATAGGCAAGTTCTCGCTGAGCTTTGTAGTCACCAAATATGCGATGAAGCGCACGATCCACCAGGAGCAGTTGAGTTTGCCGGACCTGAGAAGGCGACATGACTTCCCAACAGTTGGGGACGGCTTTGTCGACCATTCGAGGGGCAAAGTTGTAAAACGCGTCCATGACTTGTTGAGCAGTAGCTTTCCCCATTGGGGCGGACCGGTAGGCGAAGTAGGCGTGCCACCAACCGCTGTAGCCCATTTCGGTGAAGCGATTGATCTCCTCTGCGTAATAGGCGCAGGAATGGAGCGGTTCGGCAGCTTTTGCAAATCGTCGCGTGAGGGCCGTCTGTGGGTCAGTCACGAAGAACGCTGATGGAGGGACGCCTGTTTTGCGATACCTCGCCGAAAGTCGGTGGCTGAAGACACACGGTCGACCAGCATGTCGTCGTTGTAGGTCTCCCAAACATCACCGCCAATCGTAGTCATGGACAGCAAAATGACAGCGCCGTCTGCTCCTCCGCCTTCGATGTGAGCTTCGTCGCCGTTGTGGCAAGAAAAAGTTCCAGCTGGTCGACAGTCAGTTTGAAGATTTTCGTCCATCACAGAGAAAAGTTGGTGCTCACCTTCAATGACTAAGGTCTTTACTGGCCCGATATGACGGTGCGGAACGCATTTGATCCCTGGGTCGAATTTCATCAACATTTCTACGGTTTCGTCATTTTCATCAACCGCAAGAACGTTGTAATAGAGCCCTTCGAAACCAGCAAAGGGCACCCAATCGATTGCGTCAGCCAGCAAGTGAGGCGCCACGGATCCTCCCGATGTAATCAGAAGCGTGCACCGAGACTAGGCGTCCTCCGTGCTCGAGCACACAGTTATTCGTTGCTGGGTTCTTTGGGTAACCCCAGGACGCGCTCTCCTAGGATGTTCCGTTGAATTTCATCAGTACCGCCAGCGATTGACTGCGCTGGTGTCGAGACCAGCACTTCGGCGATCAGACCGCCGCCTGGGCCTTCCTCACCGTTCAACATCCCATAGGCCCCGGCGATCGAAGTGTGGGCCTTGTGACTCGCCCGGGCGGTGACGCTCATGTTGAGTTTGGCTACCGATCCCTCGGCACCTGGTGGCCGACCCGCTATTCGCGCTGCTCGAGCTCTTTGGTTTGTCCAATTCGACGTTCGTTGTAGCTGTTCGATTTGGGCCGCTTGTTGTCTTATTAGGTGCTCAGACCCTCGGCCGAGTCGTTCCGCTTCGGACCGAACCATGCGTGGCCTTCCGGCCCGCTGTGGATACCAGCGGTACGTCGAAAAGTATTCGTCTGCTTCCTTTTTGGCACGTTGCACTAGCGAACCACCATCTAGAGAGAACCGGGGCCTAGGCGTTCCAACTGCGCTTCGCTCATGAGCGAGGGTTGTCAATGCGACGCGCCACCCCTGACCGGCTTCCGCGATCAGGTTGTCGTGGCGGACGCGGGCCGCGTCAAGGAATACTTCGTTAAATGACGCATGCCAATTCATCTGACGCAGAGGCCGTACTTCGATGCCGGCCTGATCCATAGGTATCGCGAAGAATGAGATTCCTTGGTGCTTGGGTGATTCTGGATTTGTCCGCGCAAGGAGGATGCCGTAGTCGGCTTTATGCGCTCCCGAGTTCCACACCTTTTGGCCGGTAACCACCCACTCATCACCATCTCGATCTGCGCGAGTAGATAACCCTGCCAAGTCGGATCCAGCCCCAGGTTCGCTGAACAGCTGACACCACTTATGTTCGCCGGTAAGAATCGGTCGAAGAAACCGGTGCTTTTGGTCGTCGTTACCCCATTCGAGGAGCGTTGGCGCGACAAGATACATGCTGACACCGGCGGCAACTCCTACGGCTCCGATTTCAGAGAACACCTTCTTCACAACGACATCTGCCGTTAACGGTAGCCCGCGCCCATACCAATCTTCGGGCCACGACGGACACCCCCACCCGCTATCTGCGAGAAGTGCCCTCCATTCAATTAAGTCTGCGTTTGGGTCCCAATTTTGAGTGAGCCACAACCGAACTTCGCTCTCAAGGTTTTCAGGCGAAATCACGTCACCAACCATTTATGTGAACAAACTTGCTGTCTGGCTTTCGTCGACCGGGACGAAAATCGGTGCCGTCCGTGTACGCGATTGGGCTCAAGGCAACTTGTTGGACATCGTCGTAGGGGATCCCCAGTACTTCCGCCACATCTCGTTCCCGTTGGAGATGAACGGTTGTCCAACATGTCCCGAGACCGCGTTCTCTGGCGGCGAGCATGAAACTCCATGCGGCCTGAATTATCGAACCCCACTTGACTGCTTGTGTCATGGCATCAGCACCATCAAGTCGGCCGCTGATGCAGGGAACGAAAATCGCAGGGACTTCAGGAAAGACCTCGGCTAGATGGCGAGCCGAACCCATCATGTCCAACCAGGATTCTTGGTCTCCTTCAGTTCCTTGACGTGACGCCGACGAGGACACATAGTCGTCAGTCACCATTGACATCCAAACTTGTTGGTATATCAACCCGACCTCATGACATTGCTCGCGATCGGTGGACACAACAAAGTGCCAATCCTGTCGGAGTGAACCGGTCGGCGCCTGCAGGGCCAACATGAGGCACTCTCGAAGAACATCCTCACCGACCGCCCGTTCGAGGTCGAGCCGTCGTCGCACTGACCGGGTCGTGCTAAGTACCTCGTCCGCTCCCAACTCAAGCTTCATTCGATAGCCCTTCCGGACCAAAGGTCCTATTCGGGGAACTCCACTGTGGCAGTTCCTATAACTCCGGTGCGACCATCTTCGGCGATGATCGTTAGATCTAGCTCAATGCGACGCTGCGCTTCATCTGTGTCGGTCACCGCGCCGGTCATAACGATTTCTGAGTCAACAAGTAACGAACCCCGGAATACGGTGTCGATATTTTTGATGATGCAGCCCGGCGCCCAACGATGGACCATTGCGGCTAAGAGCCCTTGGCTCATTATTCCCGGAACAATGGCCCCCGCGAATCCTTCGGCGCGTGCTGCCTCGTGATCGATAAATCGTTCAAACAGATGCTTTGCCGCATGGCAAAATTTTGTGACAGCAGCCATCGATACGTCTGGATGAGATTCAGAAAGCTCGTCCCCAAGCTCTATGTCTTCGAAAGAAAGTGCATGCGACATTGCGTTAGGCCTTTTTGATCATTTTCCAGTCGACAGTGGAAACCAACTCACCCTCATCGTTTCGAAATTCCATTCGCTGCACGATGAAGATCATCGTGCCGCTTCTGCCAGTTTTATCGAATACATCAGCAATGGTGGTTGTCGCGTGAAGAGTGTCTCCAGCTCGGATCGGGGCGTGCACCTGAACGTTCTTGCCTCCATCAATTCCAAAGCCGCCACCAATTTGTGGGAAGTCGTCGGGAAGAACTCGGCCCGACATGCAATGAGTGGTGAAGCCGGGGTGCGCCTGGAAATCTGTGTGATCAGGATCGGTAAAGCGAGGATCTTGCTCACCGCAGGCTTTCGCCCACGCAACCATGTCCTCGACCCGCATATCAAAACTCGCCCAGTCGAATTCGACACCCACCCAGCGGTCTCGAACTGCCCCAAGTTCTACCGGGGCCTCAGCGTTTCCCATGAATACCTCTCGCTACGACAGACTTTCAGTGGCCGAGATCTGGACGGTCGGCCACAGGGCGAAGGTAACACTTGCACGCAATCGTCGTCATAGCGAGTAATGATTACCTGTATGTCAAAGGACGACGTTTCATATCGCTCACGGATTCGTAATGCATGGGCTGGCCGGGTGAGCGGATGCATGCTCGGCAAACCCGTTGAACAGTTGTCAATGCGAAAAGGAAGAGAAGCACTCCAGAGCTACCTCGAGCGCGCCGAGGCGTTACCGCTGCGCGATTACGTGCCATTAATCGAAGGATCCGAGTCCGAACTCCGAGACCACGATGCCTGTCGTGGTCGCATGGAGAAAGCAATCCCAGATGACGACATCAATTACACGCTGATTTCTCTTCTAATTCTGGAGGAATATGGTCGAGGTTTCAGTACTGCAGATGTCGGACGTGCTTGGCTTCGATTCCTACCCGGTGCGATCGTATTCACGGCAGAACGCGAGGCGTACTCAAGACTCCTTGCAGATGCTGGGATGGGATTCCCTTCCGGTGCTCCACCGGCGTTCGACATAGCGGAATGCAGCGACAATCCCTATAACGACTGGATTGGTGCTCAGATTAGGGCCGATTTATATGGCTGGGTCGCGCCGGGGGAGCCCACCGAAGCCGCTTCTCTTGCGGGAACTGATGCCGCTCTTAGTCATCGCGGTGACGGCGTGCACGGAGCTGTGGTCATAGCGGTCGCTGGTTCCCTCATCGGAGCGGGTTGGGCACCGCAAAAGGCGATCGAAGAAGCCGCGTCGTACATTCCAAGTGAGTCTGCATCTGCTGGCGCCATTGCCTTAGGGCTTTCGTGTGCGACAGACTCCGACGCGTCTCAGTTGCATGCAGAGTTTGAGGGTATGTCTCCGGTCCACACAGTCAACAATCTGGCTTTGGTGGCCTGGGGCCTGTCGCGAAATCCCGATGATTTCAGTGCAGCCATTGGCGACACGGTTAGTGCCGGTTGGGATACTGATTGCAACGGCGCCACGGTGGGGGGGTTGTGGGGCTTGACAGGTCGCGAAATCCCGGCAAGTTGGCTATCGGGGTGGAACGGGTTGATAGAGACGAGTCTCTCAGGTCACGCTGTACTCCATCTAGATGAGGTAGTTGACCGGACGGTCGCCCTCATTAATTAGCTTCCGGCCTGTCCACCTCGGAGAGTTACTGCCTGGAAGGCTCCACCCTTCAATGCCTGTACCAGACCATCAACCGATGTGATCGTTTGATCTGGAAACTCTGTAGCGCAAAACCCGATCCGACTGACGACGTGACTATCGCTACCACCGAAACCGAGATACCCATGTTGTTCCGCCATTTCGACGGACAGCTCATCTTCACCGGGAATCGAGCCACCGTTGAGTGTCTCAACAGTGTGCACACCGTCAACCGCACCGCGCTCTTCGTAGTGGGAAAAAAGCCCAACTCGTTTTCGTCCAGGGTGGCAGGGAGCAGCAAATGCTCCACATCGGTCTGACTCAGCTAAGACTCGCTCGATGGGTAAGCGAATATTTGAGAAATCCAAACTGGCTGAGAGGTCCTCATTTACGCCGAATACAAGAACGTGTCCAAAATCGGTTTCCACTTCGCTGGCCTTGAGGATTAGTAAGTCGTATTCGTCTTCAAGGTGTCGGTAATCTGATTCGCCGTCAAACTGCCTGTGTTCCGTCAAAACGAAACCATCTAATGGCAACTCTTTCTTCCGGATCCATTTGCAGTAATTCTCAACCTTTGCGCGTCCGTCATCGGATTTGATTGAGTGGGTGTGAAGATCTAAGAGCATGAGTCTGATAGTCAGGAAAGGCGGAAGACGGGAATAGCAAACAGTTCGTCGTCGTCTCGTTCTTGGCTTGCGAAGCCGGCTGCGACAGGCATCCCAATAGAAACCGCATCTGGTTCACAATCAACGATTACCGTCAAAAGGCGTGGGCCTTCATCCAAAGTCACGTACGCCATGATGTACGGGCATGCCTCAACGAATCCTTTGGCTTGGTTCTGTTCAGTGACGGTGTAGCTATAAATCAAGCCGCGACCACTAGCAACAAAATGTTCGAGCCCGCGACTGTCAAGGCAGTGGGCGCAAACGCCTCTAGGTCGGTGCTGGACCAGTCCGCAGGTTGTGCATTTTTGTAAGACCAGTTGATCCCGCCCAGCACCCTCCCAAAAGCCACGGCTTTCCCACGACGCGTACGGGTTGGGGTGAGTAATTGAACTCATCTGTCCGCTCCTAAGACCAAGGTAGCTCCGCTGTGTTTGTCTCCGATAGTGCCGCCGGTGCCATGGGCGATCGCAATTTCTGCACCAGCGACCTGTCGATCGCCGCATTCTCCGCGCAGTTGCTTTACCGCTTCGATAACGAGAAAAATGCCCCGCATCCCTGGGTGGTTGGAAGAAAGCCCGCCTCCGTCTGGATTTACCGGTAACTGACCTCCTAAGCCAATCCCACCGTTGCTCACGAAATCTCCGCCTTCTCCTGGTCCACAAAAACCGAGGTTCTCCAACGTCGCTAAAACGGTAATAGTGAACGAGTCGTACACCATGGCGAAATCTATGTCCGAATGTTTGATTCCGGCCATTTTCATTGCTGTCAGACTTGATTGTTTGGCCGCTATCGTTAGTAAATCACTGTCCCCAACGCCCTGATGTTGGACTGCCTCACCACAACCGAGGAGCTGAACAGGTTTCGTTTTGAGATCCTTTGCCCGTTCCAGGGAGGTGACAACGACTGCTCCGCCACCGTCGCTAATGATGCAGCAATCCAATAAATGCAGAGGCCTCGAGATCATACGGCTCTCCAGCACGTCGTCGACAGTGATGGGGGCTCGCATCTTGGCTAATGGATTAAGTCCAGCGTGCTGACGCATCGTCACCGCGATCTCCGCTAATTGCTCGCTGCTTGTGCCGTATTTATTCATATGGAGATTCGCGTACATCGCGTAGCTTCCAACGGTCGTCATGCCATAGGGCGCAGAAAACGCTGTATCAGGGTTGTTCGACCCGCCTGTGCCACCTGTTCCAATTGCCATCGCGTTAGAAGCTGCTGTCGAGCCGTAGAGCACTAGCGCAGTGGAGCACAACCCTGCATGAATGGCTGCCGCTGCGTGAGTCACATGGGCAACGAACGACGAACCTCCGATATTCGTACCATCGAGGTAATCAGGTCGCATATCCAAATATTCGGCCAGGTCCACGATCCCCATCATCCCCATAGACATTGATGCACCAAACAGCCCGTCCACGTCTTCGCGTGTAAGGCCAGCGTCATCTAACGCACCTTTGGCACACTCGGCCATTATCTGAAATTCTGTCTTGTTAGGAGAGAACCGGCTTGGGTGTTCATATACGCCGGCTATAGCCACACTGGTTGGGAACTCGGCAGTACTCACTTCGCTACCTCTAGTTCATTGGAGAACGCGTCAATGATAAGGCTGAGCTCGGCTGGTTTTTCGATGGCCCCTCGGAGCGCCGCGCCGTCAAGCCCGCGTGTAGCCCCCAGAGGTAATTCATCGGCGAGTCGTTCGGAACTATCACGATAATGATCTTCGGTCTGCTCACCGATTACCACGAGCACCGGAGTCTTTATGTGAGAGACATCAGCATCTGCATTCCATTTTGCCTGAGCTCGCCGAGCACCAAGGGCGGCTCTGGGGTCAGTTTTCACCCACTCCGCAAACGCTTTTCGAAAGACGCTCTCGTCGGTATCAGAGGCGTAACCGGTTGAGTCAAATTGTCGTCGGGCTTTTCCCGAAGCAATCAGCGCCAATTCGCTAATTTCTTGGCTTAGGTCCACCGACTGTCCTACCGCACCGATGCAGACAACGCCTGCGACATTAATGATTGCGCGACTAGCGAGCTCAATAGCAACTGCCGCCCCCTTGCCCTCACCGACGACAAGTAGGTTGTTCAACCCCCAATTGCCGACCAAGTTCTCCGCGTGGACCGCCATGGCCTCAACTGATGTGAGGCTGTCAAGCTCACCGCTACGCCCGTGACCGGGTTCATCGAAACTGACTGGCGAGTGATCCAACGCCAAACAATCCATAAGATCCCGAAATGAGTTCCCGTTGCTCCCAGCGTCGTGTAGTAGAAGCAAGCTGCATCCATTCGTCAAGTCCGGAGGCTCGCCCGGGAGAGTGGACTTGCCTCGATGGTGGACAAGAGTCGCAACGCCATCTACCTCAAAGTATTTGTCAGGCACGCAGCGAACGGTAACTCACGCGGCGCCTAAGTGCCGGCTCAGAGGCTGGTCGCTCACTGGCGCGCCGACGCCGACCCCGATTTATCCGGTCAGTACCTCTCGAAATGGTGCCCCTTTGTCGGGCTCGGGTTCCTTTGGTAAGCCGAGGATGCGCTCGCCAATGATGTTGCGTTGTATCTGATCAGTCCCACCCCCAATGGAGGTAAAGTACGCATTAAGCATCGCGTAGGTCGCATCTCCTGCTTGTGGAGAGGACCCGGCGCCGAGCATTGCTTCGGAGCCCAGGATTTCTGCTTGAAGACTGCCTGCGAAGTGAAGCATCCGCGACATCGCAAGCTTCCCCAAAGAAACAATCGGTGTCGTCGTTCCTTGTTCGATCGCAGCTTTTGCGCGACGGTTATTCCATTCGTTGAGCGTGCGCCATGCGTACAAACGCATCAGATCCTGTCGGACGACTGGGTCCCCAGAACGACCGCGTGTTTGAGCGAGCTCAAGAAGCGCTAAATCAGGGACCGGTGCCGGAGCTTCGCTCGTCTCGTCACGAGTCTGAGCGGTGGACGGGGCATTTTGGCTTCTCTGTTGTGTAGCTCCCATAGCGGCGCGTTCATAGGTCAACGCGGAGGTGAGCACCCGCCAACCCTCGTTGAGTTGTCCGAGCATGTTTGCGGCCGGTACGCGAGCATCGGTGATGAAAACTTCGTTGAACCGTGCGTCACCCGTAGCTTGACGAAGTGGTCGCACTTCGACCCCTGTTTGTTTCATCGGAAAGAAAAAGAAGGAGATACCACGATGCTTGGGTTGATCTAGGTCAGTTCGGGTAATCAGAAGGGCGTAATCCGCGTTGCGGCCTCCCGACGTCCAGACCTTCTGTCCGTTGATGATCCATTCGTCACCGTCACGAACTGCAGATGTTCGGATCGAGGCTAGATCCGATCCAGCCCCAGGTTCGCTGTAGAGCAGACACATCGAGAGTTTTCCCGTGAGTAGATCTCTAAGAATGTCGCTCTTTAATTCGTCGCTCGCGTGCGAAACGATGGTCGCGGCCCACAAGTTCACTACATCTTGCCCCCAGCCCGGTGGCGCGTCGCCTCCAAATACTGAATCCATTGGGGCGGTGTCGGCGTCATTGGAATCGCCAAACCGGGCCTCGCGAAACACAGCGTCAGTTGCCCGGGCCACTTCCGGCTCAAGCCCACGACCGAACCATTGTTCAGGCCAACTTGGTGCCGCCCACCCCGAATCAACCAATTTTTCTAACCAGGTACGCCTACTACCTACAAGCGGATTTTCCTTCAACCACGCGTCGGCTTCAGCGACAGCTTCCGCGGCTGCTTTAGTCATCCCTCAGCGCTTAATTTAATGCCCGCTAACGTCGCTTCGATCGTTCCCTGGACTGCAGCCTTTCGACCGGCAAGTTGTTCACCTGTCATCTTGGCCAAGCTTGGGGGCAAATCCATGACATCCCAAATTTCTGTCACGCGGGTTGCCGTTCCCAGAGGCTCCAAGCGATAAGTCCACCTTACGTACGGACCATCATCGGGGGCGGCAACAAACTCAAAGCACGCATCTTGCTCAGCAATGGTGACTTCGACAGGAACCGACCACTCAAATGATTTGATGCGATTTGTCCCGAGAAAGCGTGAGCCGACAGCGCCGGGTGTCCCGCTAATCCATTCTCCACCAATATTCTCGGTGCTCCATTCGCCCATGCGGGGAAGGTCGCTAATTAAAGCGTAGATGGCAGCAGCGTCAGCTTCGATATTCTCGGAGATTTCTAGGTGCATATCGTGAACAGTCATGCGACAACGCTACCCCTCATGTGAACTCTCCGTCGCGAATTGAAAGCCCGAATATTTCGGTTGGTCGATGCCTACCTGGTTGACCACTGTTTCACGCAAATACTCGTGAAGGTCAAGTCGAGCGATGTCCATCGAGCCATCACGAAGTGTTCTTACCAACTCCCACCGGAGCTCATCCACGGTGCCTTCCTGCTCAAGTAATGCTTCTAGGCGTCGATGTTCTTGACGCAGCAACTGCGGGCCAATGGTCAATTCGCGTTGCACAACATCAAGGCTGTTGCCAGCAACTCGCGCCAGAAAGTTGATCCGTCCAGATGTTTCATTCATCACATCTGCGTGCAAAAAGTCGCGGACGCTCATTAGCAACTCATCAAGGCGCGGCATATCCGACGACTGTTCCGCGGACGCTGGGCTAATTAACTCCACAGGTCCAGGGATCAGCAGATTCACGCAATCCACTTGACACTCAGAAGATCGACGGCCGATCGCAGGGCGTTCAACCGTGGCATCGGGACCGACCCGGTATTGATCGGCCATTCCCAGACAGCCGATCGCCCACCAGAAAGACCCGAAAACTTCCCAATACTCAACACGCTTTCGATCTACCGTTTCACCGCTCTCGGCTTCATAGCCAGCGATCAAATCGTCAAGACGCCCGAATCCTCCAACCGCGAGGTCGCGCTGCCCGAACCGCCAAGAATTCGTACAAATCCATCCAATGTCGCGTATTGGATCCCCAATGTGCGCTGTCTCCCAGTCGAGCACAGCGGAGAGGCCCGTCTCCGAATCGACCATCAAGTTCCCGTTGCGGAAGTCGTTGTGGACAAGGCGATAGTCGCTCACGACCGGAAGATTTTCGGCCAACCATCGCCCAGTGAAATCGATCATTGGTTGCGCTGTGTCCCATTCCTTGTAACGGTCCCAGGTTTGGTGGAGATATGAACCTGGATCCAACACTGGAAGGTGCTGTGCCAACCCTAATTTTTCGACATCAATTGCATGAATCTTTGCCAATTCGCGGCCGCATTGTTCGGCCAAACCTTCGCGAACAGCATCCAATTCTGCGGATCGAACGATTCGGGCGCCGAGCGTTTCACCATCGAGCCACTCCATAATGAAACCCACACCAACTTCATCTTTTTCCGTTAAGACGTAATGAACTTTCGGTTCCACCACGCCGTACTCACGTGCGGTACGCATCAGAAGTGCTTCAGTAGCTAAACCGATGGCGCTCACCGACTCGCGATCGACCCCGCCAGCGCCTCTTCGCATACACAGGACACTGTCGCCGTCGGTCATTCTCACAACGAGTCGGTAAGTCTCCATGCTCGCCCCACCCGACAGGCGTTCGATTTTTGCGAGGTTGACGCAGCCTGGTATTTCTCGAATCAGTACCGTTTTCAAGGCGCCGAAGAATGCTGGCTCAGTCACCTTGACCTCAGGTGTCTTGTTGTTGGGAGCCAAAAATCGTGGGTGCTCCGCGCCGTGACCAATCGGGAGCTCCTGGAATTTCGCGTCCTTGTATGACGACCCGTTGGTGTGAATCGCCACCAATCACCGTGCCGCTGAGGGCGCCGGTTGACCCGTTGGCGCCGATGTGGGCGATCGGGTACGAATCCGCGCGTGAGTAAGTCTGCAGCAGCAGAGGCCGCGGACGCGAAGAATTGTTAGGTAAAGATCCGTGCACCATGCAGCAATTGTGGACCGTGACCGATCCGGCTGTGCCAGTAAGCCACGCCACCTCGTCAAGATCGAGCGTCTCTAGATCTTGTGTCCCGATAGCGCCGTTCCAAGCACCATCAGTTCGGTACTGGTCGAAAAGGACCCCGCGATGGCTCCCCGGCAAGACACCCATCGGTCCCATTTCCTGGTCGACGTCGGCGAGGTAGACGCCAATTGTCAAGGGGCTGAAATCTGTGTGGGGCCAGAACTGAATATCTTGATGCCATTTCACTTCTTCGCCACCATCAGACCATTTGAAGTTGAGCTTTGAGTGGTGGTACCGGACCGGTCCGCCCAGTAGCGCGCAAGCAAGTTTGCCCGCCATGCCTTCAAGGCTGAAGTTTCGGAACGTTTCGTGGTTATCCACGGGTGAATTCAGGCGCCTGATCCGAGGTGTTTGTTCCGTGTGGCCGGGCTCCAGATCCAGCACCTTCCCAGAAGTTTGCAAATCTCGACTCAATTCAACGAACTCGATTGACGCCTTTTTCAGATCATCAAGCGTGTCCGAATCAACGAACCCGGCGAGCTGCAAATAGCCATTCCGTTCATAAGTTTCGCGTTGCTCAGGGCTGATGATCTGGTGGTCCCCGGCGATGTCAACCATGCTTCGATGTTACCTCTCCATCTGAAGTTACGTCCCGACGGGCCAATGTCGTCATAGGGTTGGACTATGGCCAATCCCATTGTGATTGCTGGCGGAACAGTCGTTGATCAGCTATCTGAACGGCGAGTTGACCTGTTACTCATAAACGGAGTCATTGCTGACAGCGGAGAACCGGGCACCTTCGACGGGCGGGGAGAAAGCGTCGACGCGTCGGATGCGATAGTCATGCCCGGACTTGTAGATATTCAAGTGCACTTTCGTACACCCGGTGGCGAGGAAAGTGAAGACATTTATTCTGGGGCCGCTGGAGCGGCTCTTGGCGGCGTTACGGCGTGCGTAATGATGCCCAACACAATTCCAACTATTGACAATGTAGAGATAGTTTCGGATG
Organism: Acidimicrobiia bacterium; assembly: GCA_012960315.1. Lineage (GTDB taxonomy): Bacteria > Actinomycetota > Acidimicrobiia > Acidimicrobiales > Poriferisodalaceae > UBA2110. Next base: position 75,970 of record DUBN01000045.1, on the reverse strand, counting down.
TGCTTTCACTTGCCCGCACTGCGGTCTGCGATGTTCGCACCTCGGCTGCGATTACCGTCGACAGGGCCGGCGAGCGATTAGTGGACTTTGCTGCCCTACACCACGCAGGGGTGCGGGTGTTTACCGATGACGGCTGGGTTGTCGATGAGGCCGACCTTATGGAAGCAGCTCTTCGAGAAACCCTTGGTTTACCGGGTGCCGTCATCAGCCAACACGCCGAACACTCAGAGATGGTGGCCGGCGGAGTCATAAACGCTGGAAGCGTGGCCGAACGCCTAGGCCTACCGGGTCGGCCGCGCGAGGCAGAAGCCGTGATCGTCGAACGCGATATAGCCCTGGCAGCCAAGACAGGTGGCCGTTACCACGTGCTTCATATGTCGACATCTCTGGCCACTGAGCAGGTCAGGAGAGCTAAGCATTCTGGTTTGCGAGTAACCGCTGAAGTGACACCACAGCATCTGATTCTCACCGAAGACGACGTCGAGCGGCTTGGAGCCGCGGGAAAAATGAACCCGCCGTTGCGACTCACAGAGGATGTGGCCGCGCTGCGCACGGCGTTACTTGATGGGACCATTGATGCTGTTGCGACAGACCACGCCCCGCACCATCCGGATCTTAAAAAAATGGGTCTAGCGGACGCACCTCCCGGAATGCTCGGCGTCGAGACCATGGCTTCGGTGGTTTGGGACACGTTCGTTAATGGGGGATTGATGACGAGACAGCATTTTGTTGCCGTCACGTCTTCCCAACCTGCACGCATAGCCAGTATTGGCGAACATGGCCAGCCTCTAACACCAGGTAATCCCGCCAACATTGCAGTCTTTGACCCTGCTAAGACCTGGTCGATCGATGGCTCATCTCTGCAGAGCAAAAGCATGAATACGCCTTGGCAAGGACAGCGGTTCACCGGACAGGTGCGCCACACCATTTGTCGCGGCCAACTCGTCGTGCACGAGGGCGTTCTGACCAATTAGAGAATCGGCACTTCAAGTCCAACTTCGGAATTGTTTGCTGAAATTCTGTGGCACCCCTATCGTCGGCGACTCTAAGCCCGCACTAGCGATGGCTGTTAGACCACCCTTCGAAGGACCGCGATATGCCATTTACATTTGCCAACGTTGACGACAGGGCATGTTTGGTTCACGGCGATAATTTCTACGACGTTAACCGGATCTCTCACGGCTCCATCGAGTCGGATCCAATGGCCGCGCTCACCGATATTGATGCTCTCCACGAACTGGGCAGCACGTTAGCCAACAATGAACCGGACGGTCTGTTGGCTGATGCGAAACTCGGACCGCCCGCACCGAGACCCCGCAACTCTTTTGGCGTGGGTCTTAATTACAAAGATCACGCCGAAGAATCCAAAATGGATTTACCGGAATCGCCAGTGGTTTTTTCGAAATTCCCGTCCTGTATTGTCGGACCGTTTGACGACGTCGACCTACGCGCCACCCGCGGAGACTACGAAGCTGAACTAGTAGTAGTCATTGGGCGCGTCACCCGCGACGTAGGCACTCAAGACGCGTGGTCTCATGTCGCAGGTGTAACCGTCGGTCAAGACATATCGGATAGGAAACTCCAACTCGGAGCCCGGCCACCGCAATTTGGTCTTGGCAAGTCGCGAGACACCTACGGCCCTACGGGTCCACTGCTGATTTCGCCCGATTCCTTCGCAGACCCGGACGACTTGCACATCACCTGCGCTATCAACGAAGACACTCGCCAAGATGCAAGAACCAGCGCTCTGATCTTCGATGTTTCCTTCCTTGTGAGCTACCTTTCGGAAGTAATGACCTTGGTGCCTGGCGACCTCATCTTTACCGGCACACCCTCAGGAGTTGGGATGCCGGACAAACGTTTCTTAGTAGCGGGCGACGTCATCACCACGACGGTGGAAGGTGTCGGCACCATGGTCAATATTTGTCGGTGACCGCCACACGCCAATCTGTTCCTACCGGAATAACAATTCTTATTGCTGGCTGCTGCTGCGCCGACCAGCGGTTACGGGTTCACTAGCGACGACAGTTCTGAGTTTGGCCCTGGCGGCGTGGACCTACCTGAGAACACCGGACCATCCGAATGTGGCTCTCGAACAGGCGACGCTCATTTGCGCATCGCATTTGCCAGGCGGACCATTGGACTAACGTTGGCCTTACCAAGCGCCTCTCGCTCGGAGGCCTTCGAGCTCGTCCCACTCAAAGCCAGCTTCCACCAACGTCATCTCTGTGTCCTGACCAAGCTCGGGAACGTCAGTGCCAAACCGCGTTGGCGTATCTGACATCTGTATTGGCGATCCGACAAAGTTCGTCAACCCCCAATCAGGGTGTTCAAATTCAGCTATGTATCCGTTCGCGTGGGACTGGGGATCAGCGGCCACCTCATCATGAGAGCGAACGGGAGCAAATCGCTGCGCTTCTGCCTCCAACCGGCCAACCCACTCCTCTGTGGTGCGTTGGAGGAAGATTTCAAGGAATT
>DUBN01000045.1:40406-73412 GCA_012960315.1 Acidimicrobiia bacterium | reverse complement strand
TCCACGGCCCGACACATTCCTTCCCAGAGATGTTCCGGGCATCCAGCCATGGCAATCGCTCCATCAGAAGTGGGAAACACTCCGTACAACGCATGCACAAGCGGATGTCCACCATTGGATCTTCCTACCAGCTCTCCTGTCAGGAAATAGTGCGTGTACTCGGGCGCCTGCATCCATATTTGTCCCCCAAGCAAACTCACATCAACGCGTTGCCCCCTGCCCGTTTTCTCACGCGCGAACAACGCTGCCAGTATTCCCGTTTGGAGGTTCTGAGAGCCGCAATGGTCTGCGAGCAGTGATGCGACAGTGGTCACTGGTTCACCGTCGTTACCAATTCCGGCCACCACACCCCCGTAGGCTTCGCCGGCGATATCAGCGCCTTCCCTGAGAGCATCAGGACCATCCGGCCCAAGGAAACTCCCTGCTGCCCAAACTATTCTCGGGTTCACCGCCGCCAAATCCTCGTAACCCAGTCCCCAACCCTCAAGTGTGCCTGGCTGAAAGTTTGAAAGGACCACGTCGGACGTTTCCACCAGTTTTATGAAAGCCTCTCGGCCCCCTTCGGTTCGTAAATCCAAAGCGACTGACCGCTTGCCCCTGTTACAGGCGGCAAAGAACGAGGAAACGCCCAACTCGGGGATAATGCCTACATGGCGGCCCATGTCTCCGATTTCGGGGAGTTCAATTTTAATGACATCTGCGCCTAGACCATGCAACATTGCGGCGGCTTGTGGGCCTTGAACCAATGTCGACAAATCCAAGACTCGTATACCGTCGAGTGCACCAACCATTTTGACCTCATCTCGAATTGGGCATCTAGCTGGTGACACACCATTTGCATCACCAGCCTCCGTCACCGTAGTCAACCGAAGGAACCATATGAAACAAGTCCCTTTCGACTCCGTAACGTCAACCCTGGTACTTGTAAACCCGGCCGCTAATCGCGGCCGCGCCCAACACGTCGGGGAAGCGGTAACCAACGTTCTTGTTGAACGCGGCGTGGCTGTCAAGAAAGTCTCGCCCTCGACCATTTCCGCAACCCGCGAATTGGTGAAAGAAGCCATAGATCGCGAGATGCGCGTAGTCGCTGTTGGCGGTGACGGACTCGTCCACCACGTCGTACAAGAAATTGCAGAGACGTCAACAGCCCTAGGAATTGTTCCTGCGGGAACTGGTAATGATTTTGCCTCGGCGTTGAAGCTCCCGACAAGCGTTGACGAAATGGCGACTGCTGCGACAGGTGATTCAACTGCAATCGATGTATTGAAGATGACCGATGCCGCGGGTTTTGTTCGGTACGCCACCACGATCGCAACGGCCGGTTTCTCAGCAGCAGTTAACGTCCGCGCCGAGCGATTGCGGTGGCCTCGCGGACCCAGCAAATACACGATTGCAACTTTGATGGAGGTAACTCATCTTCCTCGCTACCAAGTTGAAATGAGGATTGACGGAGCCGAACGATCATGTGCCTGCCTACTTGTAGCTATTGCTAACACAGCACTTTTCGGCGGCGGAATGAGAATCGCCCCAGACGCAAGCCCGACCTCGGGTTCGGCCGAAGTTGTGCTCATTCACGACACTTCCGCTCTGAACCTGCTCCGTGTTCTTCCTAAAACCTTTTCGGGAGCCCATGTGACCCATCCGGCGGTCGAGATCATTCGAGGTAAGAAAATAGAGATACAAATGGTTCCCGTAAATGCACATGGATCGTGTGAGTTGCGGTCAGATGGGGAAGCTGTGGGTTCTCTGCCTCAAACCATTACGGTGGTGCCTGGAGGATTACAGATTGCCGGCGCCACAGTTGCGGACGTATCGAATTAGTCGTCGAAGCCAAAGAACCAGATGAGTAACTCGCTCGCTCCCACCACCAACGACCTTGACACGCGCGTGTTCAGCACGTCGATGGTAATTTCCGGCATTCGATGCGCCCTTACCTACGTGGTTTTGCCCTTCTTGGCTCCCTTGGTTGGGATCAGTTCCGGAGTTGGGCCCTGGATAGGTCTGCCCGTTGGCCTCGTTGCCATAGCTGCCAACGTTCTGAGCATCCGCCGATTTTGGAATTCTAACCACCGTTGGAAATGGCCGATGAGTCTGATCAACGGATCTGTAATTGGTTTGTTGACAGTCCTTCTCGCTATGGATCTTCTCGACGTCATAGGGTGATCAGCGGTCTGGGTGTGATACGTGGTCGGCAGTCGGATTGCAATTGTGGAATAGTTCGCAGCGAGGATCTCGGTGCAACTTCAGGTCGACACCACCGGGGGAGAACACGTGCACATTGTCTTAGCTGATGAGATCGATACCCCCTTTATCGAAAGCCTCGAAAACGACGGCCATCATTGCCAGACAGTGCAGGTCTTACCCACACAGGGCTTGGATGAACTCATCGAAGATGCCGACGTGCTGGTTGTGCGGAGCACCAACGTCACACGCTTAGCTATTGAAGCCAGCACCCGCTTAGGGCTGATTGTTCGTGCCGGAGCGGGCACCGACACCATCGATACACAAGCTGCGAGTGAGAACGGGGTTTATGTCTGCAATGTGCCCGGACAGAACGCAGCCGCAGTTGCAGAATTGACGATTGGTTTGCTGTTAGCGGTCGACCGCAGTATTCCGGCCTCAACCGCAGACTTACACATGGGTCGCTGGGCAAAGGCCGAATATTCAGCGGCCCGCGGACTCAAAGGACGCACTATGGCGATCCTAGGTTTAGGAGAGATTGGCGTAGCGGTAGCCGAACGCGCGACTGCGTTCGGCATCAAGGTACGAGCTTTGAACCGGGCAGAGCGGGCCTCAGGCCTCTTGGATCGGATCGATCGCTTAAACATCGATTTCTTCGATGAGGTTCCAGAACTTCTGAATGGAGCTGACATTATTTCGCTTCACCTTCCCCTGACCGATAGAACCCGCAACATCGTGAATGATCAATTTCTTGATCAGGTGGTGCACGGCGCAATTTTGTTGAACACCGCGAGGGGCGCTCTCATTGATGAAGCAGCTCTTCTCAAAGCGATGGAAACGAAAGCGCTGCGAGTCGGACTCGATGTGTACGAGGAGGAGCCTCCAACACCCACAGCGGACTGGGACAGTTCTTTCGTTAAGCACCCCAATATCGTTGGAACCCATCACATTGGCGGGTCAACTCAACAGGCGCGAGACGCTGTTGCGTCGGGCGTGGTTCGGGTCATCAAAGCGTATGCAGACGGCCACATGCTCAATTGCGTGAACCTTGCGGACCGTCCACTTGGGGCATGCACTCTTACAGTGAGGCACCGAGACGAGGTCGGAGCACTGGCGGCCGTTCTCGCGTGCCTTCGAGGCGCCGGCATCAATGTGCAACAGATGCAAAACGAAATTTTCGCCGGTGTTTCGCCCACCGCCGCGGTTGCAACGATTCGCGCTTCCCGGCCTCCTACGGCCCAAACAGTTGCAGACCTACGCCAAATAGAAAGCGTTCTACGAGTCGAGATTGCCGAGCAAGCCTGATCCGAACTCGGCAGGCTCAGGTCTTTAGAGACGAGATTGCGGCGTTGCGCCAAGCGACGGTTGCATCAAGTTGGTTGAAAGTAAAGATGTGTAGCCCCTGAACACCCAATCTTTGCAGATCGCCGGCTAGGGGAGATAAAAGTTTGTTCGGGTTGTATCCGCCCGGCATCACCATTCTCGCAAGTGTCCCCGTGTTCTTCTGCAGATAGCGCAGTGAAGCTCCAACTCCCAGACGTGCACCCACTGACAAGAGCTTTTTACGTTCGACTGCTCCGGGAATACCCAGATGGATGGGTATCTCTAACCCAGAAGCTCGTTCGCTTTCGAGCCATCCGCGGATGGTATTGGGATCAAAACACATTTGAGTGGCGGCATGGCTGGCTAATCCAGCCTCATTCAAAATTTCCTGTTTCGCTCGAAGACTGCTGCTTAGGACTGCCGTTTCGATGAAGGAATGGCCATCGGGGTACGCCGTGACACCAATATGTTCAAGCTTGTGTTCGAATCCCAGAATCGCCTGAAGAACTTGTATCGAATCCTCGTATGGTCCATGAGGCGATGGCGCATCGCCTCCCACCAAAAATAATTCATTGAGGCCAAGCTCCGCGAGTTCTTTGATCAGTCTGTCTAATTGCTGACGGCTCTCAAGCATTCTCGAAGCTAAATGAGGAATTGGGCGGAATCCTCTGACGAGCAGATCCTTGGCAAGCTTCCACGTGTCATCTAGGGATTTATTGGGCGAAGCCGTAACTGAAACGGATGCCCCAACAGGAAGATGTTGCAGTTGTTCAGTGAGGTTCTTAAGAGGGATGACCTCGAAATGCGCGTCAGATAACAGTTGACGACGTAGGGAAGCAGCGGTCGAGCGATCTAAGCGCCCACTGAAGGAAAAAATAGACAACGTCGACGTCCTAGCTCAGGCCAACTATGTTTCCGTCAGCATCGATATCGATGCTCTTCGCCGCGGGGGTCTTCCCTAGGCCTGGCATCGTTCGCATATCGCCACAAATCGGGTAGACGAATCCCGCGCCAACAGAAGCTCGCACCTCCCGGACCGGGAGCGTCCACCCGGTGGGGGCGCCAACCAACTTCGGGTCTGAGGAAATTGACAAATGGGTCTTTGCAATACACACAGGTAAATTTCCGAAACCATTGCGTTCGTATCCGTCGAGCTGTTTGTTTGCCCGTGCAGTAAACGACACATCTTCCGCCCCATAAACCTTCTGCGCCACGGTTCTGATTTTGTCCCGAAGGTTCATTTCGTCGGGATACAGAGGGGAGAACTGGCTCTCCTCGGCGGCTGCTTCAACCACTGCTTCCGCCAGGTCAGTGGCTCCACGGCCGCCATCCGCGAAATGCGTGCAGAGCGCCGACCGGGCACCATATTCCGTTGCTATCTCCGCGACAGCTTCTAAGTCCTTTTCGTGATCCCCAGGAAACGTGTTAATCGCGACTACCGGCGTCACCCCGTGAAGCCGCATGTTCTCAAGCTGTTTACGCAGATTGTCACCCCCCGCGTGGACCTCATCGGGATTTTCCAAGAGGAGGGCCTCAGGGAGGGGTCTTCCCGCGACAATCCTGTGGTTACCAGAATGCGCCTTCAACCCGCGAACGGTCGCCACCAAGACTGCTGCGTCGGGAGCCAGCCCGGAGTAACGGCACTTGATGTTGAAGAAGCGTTCAGCGCCCATATCAGCCCCAAAACCCGCTTCTGTCAGCAAAAAGTCGCCAGTCCGGATGCCAATCTGGTCAGCAACAATCGATGAATTACCCGTCGCGATGTTCCCGAATGGGCCAGTATGAACCAACGCTGGAGTGCCTTCGAGCGTTTGCATCAGATTTGGCTTAATTGCCTCGCGAAGGATGACGGTCATCGAGCCAGCAACTCCGAGATCCTCGGCCGTTACCGGAGTGCCATCCTTCGTATACCCAACCACCACGCGGCCCATTCTCGCCCGCAAATCTTGCAATGACGTCGCCAAGGCCAGGGCCGCCATGACCTCAGAAGCTGCCGTGATATCAAAACCGCTCTCTCTAGGTATGCCGTCTAATGAGCCCCCCAAGCCAATCGTCACATTGCGAAGGGCACGATCATTAATGTCCACGACTCTGCGCCACGTGATGTTGTGGATATCAAGTTTTAGATCGTTGCCGTGATACAGATGCGCATCCAAAACAGCGGCACACATGTTGTGCGCAGCGGTGACGGCGTGCATATCGCCCGTCAGGTGCATGTTGAACAGTTCCATCGGAACCACTTGGCTATAGCCACCCCCGGCCGCCCCACCTTTAATGCCGAAGGTGGGGCCCATCGAAGGTTGACGGATCGCTATGGTGGCGCTTCGACCTATGTGTTGAAAAGCCTGTCCTAAGCCGACTGTCGTGGTGGTCTTACCCTCACCAAGTGGCGTTGGTGTGATGGCTGACACAACAACGTATTTAGCAAAGGGACGTTCTGCCATCGCAGGGATCGCTTCAAGTTGAATCTTCGCCGCGCCCTTGCCGTAAAACTCGAGATATTCAAGTGGTATGCCGGCATTGGAGGCGACCTCTGACAGAGGTAACAATGAAGCCTGGTTGGCTATCTCAAGATCGCTAGGTATCTCCATGAGAACCATTCTGCTTGTTGGGGCGATTCCGGTACCTCAGCATGAAACATTCCGACATGGACAGCCTCAAACTCGACAGATATTGTTTCACTCTGCGGAACAGTTCCATCATACAGAATGCATGCGAGGGTTCAGACCAGGCCCCATGGTGGTAGAACGGGCGGGATAACGGAGTAAGTTTGCACCCCGTTATTCAGTAGCGCTTCTAGAGTTACCTCAAAGTGAAAATGCCAAGCAAAGAGGGCCAAAGTGAGTGATTTTCCAACAAAAGCCAAATGCGTCGTAATCGGTGCTGGCATCGTCGGAAACTGCCTTGTCGGGCATTTAACCGATATGGGTTGGGATGACATCGTGCTCCTCGACAAAGGACCATTACCAAACCCCGGAGGATCAACAGGCCACGCTTCGAATTTCATTTTCCCAGCGGACCATTCAAAGGAAATCGTTGATCTCACTTTGGACAGTCAAAAGCAGTACGAGGAATTGGGACTTCAGAACACATGCGGTGGCATTGAAGTAGCCCGAACTCCGGAGAGATTGGAAGAGTTCAAGCGACGGATGACCTCCGCTACCTGCTGGGGAATCCCATCGGAACTCCTTACCCCGGCAGAGGTAAAGGAACGTGTCCCATTCATTTCCGTCGACGTCATCCTTGGGGGCTTCTATACCCCGAGCGTGAGTGCCGTTGATTCGCTCGAAACTGGCACTCAGATGCGCAAAAAGGCGCAAGATGCCGGGAGCTTGCAAGTATTTGCAAATACAGAAGTCATCGATATCGAAACTTCGACAGGACCAAACAAGCCCCTAGTCCAGGCCGTGCTGACGGACAAGGGCCGCATCGAATGCGAGACCGTTGTCATCGCCTGCGGCGTTTGGAGTCCCCGACTGGCCGAAATGGCGGGCGCGACAATTCCGCTTACCCCGGCGGTTCACCAAATGGCCGATGTCGGTCCATTTGATGTCTTGGTGGAAACTCAGCAAGAACTGGCCTATCCCATCGTTCGCGACATGGACACCTTCTGCTATGAACGCCAATCTGCGGGCTCCATGGAAGTCGGCTCCTACGCCCACCGACCAATCCTCCACCGAGTTGACGAAATTCCCTCCAATAACGAAGCGGCACTCAGTCCGACTGAAATGCCCTTCACCGCAGACGACTTCGACCAACAAATGGAGGAAGCCATCGAGTTGATGGAGTTTTTGGGTGACGGAGAAATTAAGTACGCGATTAACGGTTTGCTCTCACTGACACCTGACGCCAACCCTGTGCTAGGGCCGACAGTGGAGGTTGACAATCTGTGGTCGGCAGCAGCTGTTTGGGTCAAAGAAGGCCCAGGAGTTGGACGGCTAGTAGCCGAATGGATGACTCACGGTTACCCGCATTTGACTGACCCACATGGCGCCGACATCGCTCGCTTCTACCCACAGCAACGCAACGTTCATCACATCGAGGCGCGCGCTGAGGAACATTTCAACAAGACCTACGGCATCGTGCACCCCAGAGAGCAGTGGGCGACAAGACGAGACATCACCACGGGGCCCGTCAAAGCTCGCACTGACGTACTCGAAGCGTTTTATTTCGAAGCCGGTGGGTGGGAACGCCCACACTGGTACGAGTCCAACAGCGATTTAGTCGCCACTTACGAGGTTCCAGGGCGAGACCACGAATGGGACGCGCGTTGGTGGACCCCCATCTCTGATGCTGAACACCTGCACATGCGCGACCAAGCGGGCATTGTCGACCTTTCAGCGTTCCAGGTTTTCGAAGTCAGTGGTCCCGGAGTTCTCGATTACATCGAACACATGGTCGTCAACAAGTGTGACGTCAAAATTGGTGGTTCGATTTACACTCCAGTTCTGAACAGTTCAGGCGGATTTCGGTCAGATTTAACGATTCTGAGGTTGGGACACAACAGGTTCCGGATCATCACCGGAGCCTTTGACGGTGGGCGCGACGAGTACTGGTTCCGACACAACCTCCCCGGAGATGGCACCGTTCAGTTCGAAAATCGAACTAATGGTTTGTGTACTTTTGGCGTTTGGGGTCCGAACGCAATTTCGATTCTTCAAGGGATAACCGAATCACATCTCGATCAAAGCGCGTTCCCTTACGGCACCTGCCAGGAGGTCCTGATTGCTGGCCTTCCGACAGACATGTTTCGAGTGTCGTACGTAGGGGACGCTGGCTTCGAGATCTACACGCCAACGCAACATGGACTTGCATTGTGGGACGCCATCATCGATCAGGGATCCAACTTCGATCTTCGCCCAGTGGGCGCGGCGGTCTACGGCACCAGCGGTCGGATCGAGAAGGGCTACCGCTTGATGGGCGCCGAGTTAGACAGCGAATACACGCCCGTCGAGGCTGGCTTAGCGCGACCGAAGGTGAAGGTTGCTGACTTCATCGGCAAAGAGGCCTATCTGACCGCCCGCGAAGGAGCTCCTTGCGCTCAATTGTGTGTGCTCACGGTCGAAAGTCACGCGTGCATTGACGGTTACAATCGGTTTCCCATGGGTGCTGGGAATGAACCAATACTGACGTCGAGCGGCGAACGTATCGTCGACGCAAAAGGCAGAGTTAGCAGGGTCACTACGGCCGGTAACGCTCCCTCCGTTGGTAAATATCTCTTGATGGCCTATTTGCCAACTGATCTATGTGAAATCGGCACTGATCTACAAGTCATGTATCAGAACGAAAACTATCCTGTGAAGGTCGCCGCCACCGGAGCCAACTTGGCTCTTTTTGACCCTGACAATGGGCGCATGAAAGCTTAAGGCCAGTCACATCAACACCGTCACTAAGGAGAATCGATGCGGGTTCTGGTTTGCGTGAAACGAGTACCTGCTCCGGGTTCACGCATCAACATAAGCCCTGACCAGCTAAATGTAGATACTGCCCACCTTGGCTTCACAACGAGCCCTCACGAAGAGTGCGCTCTCGAAGAAGCCGCGCAGATCATTGAGGAACATGGTGGGACCGTTACGGTCCTAACCGCCGGGCCAACCGAAGCGGAAGAGCAACTCCGCTACGCCGCGAGCGTCGGGGGCACTGACTTTGTGCTGATCCCCAACAACAGCGGAGGCGATTGGGACCCTGAGCGCACCGCGAACGCGATCACCCAAGCCGTCAACAAGTTAGAAGCAGAGGACGGCCAGTTTGACCTCATTATGTTTGGAAACGAATCCGCGGATGCGGGTGGCTTCCAGGTAGGAGTTAGGGTCGCCGTCGCGTTGGATCGCCCCATCGTTAATGGCATCAAAGGCATAGAGATCAACGACCGTGTTTTCACGGCCCGGCGCGAGGTAGACACCGGCGTAGAGGTCTATCAGCTTGAAGCGCCAGCGGTGCTCGGGATCCGCGAGGGTATCAACCTCCCTCGCTATCCCACAATGAAAGGCCGACTCGCCTCCAAGAAAGCTGAAATTGCTATCGCCCCTATCGAGGTGCACCCAGGAGGACAGAACAAGGTTCGTCTTCATCGGCCCGAGGAAAGAGTCACGGAAACCAATGTCCTAGGCGAGAGCGCAGCCGCCGCCGCGCGAGTAGTCGATTTACTGGACGAGTTGGGGGTGCTGTGATGGGCGAAATTTTGGTTTTCGTGGAACACGACCAAGGACAACTATCACCCTCGGCGGGCGAGGCTCTAACTGCCGCCAGAGAACTGGGAGAAAGGCTGTCTCAAAAAACCGCTGCTGTCTTAGTCGGGCAAGCCGCCGAGGGCCTTGGAACGATGTGCGCGGAGTACGGAGTGCAGTTCGCTTATTGTCTGACCTCTCCGGTTCTATCCGATTACGGCCCAGAAACATGGGGCCAGGCCATTGTCGAACTCGCAAACCAGTGTTCGCCGTCCGTAATCCTCTCAGTTGGAACTGACCGCGGCAATGAGGTGTTAGCGCAAGTTGCCGCAAGGTTGAGTGCCCCTTTCGCCGCTAACAGCACCGTCGTTCAACGTGGCGATGCGTGGGAAATAACTCGGGTTCAGTGGGGTGGATCCCTCCTAGAAGACATCGTTGTTGACTCAGAGCTGCTCATAGCGTCCTATAACCACCATTCGATTGAACCCGCCTTCTTCCCTGGGGACAATGAGATAGAAGTTCGAACCGTTGAGGTAGAACTGGACCCCACTTTGGGGCGGACAGTTATTCGGGATCGCGTGACGCTGACCGAGGGGGTCACCCTCTCGACGGCATCCGTAGTGGTGTCCGGCGGCCGCGGCGTGGGCTCTGCCGAGGGTTTCGCCCAACTGGAGGAATTAGCAGACCTTCTCGGCGGCCGCGTCGGCTGCTCTCGGGCAGTCACCAACAATGGTTGGCGAAGCCACACCGACCAGGTGGGCCAGACCGGCACTCGCATTGCGCCCGAGATCTACATCGCGTGTGGCATCTCAGGGGCTATCCAGCATTGGGTAGGCGCGATGGCATCAAAAAATATTCTTGCCATCAACACAGACCGCGAAGCAAACATGGTTACCAAAGCCGGTTACGCGGTTATCGCGGACCTCCACGAAGTCATCCCGGCAGTCATCGAAGAAGTTAAGAGACGTAGAAGCTAAGAGCGACGTTGGGGTGGGTCGCTGATTGGCCGTCAACCGAGCTGAAGAGTCATCCGCTCGCAAGTAGCGGCCAACAGGATACCCAAGTCGTGCGTTTGCTCAGGGTCAGGGAACCGGTAGGCAGGTCCGTGGACGTGGAGAGCCGCGACCAGGTTGCCCCTAGCGTTGAAAACAGGTGCTGCCATTGAGTTGAGATCCTCGGCGAATTCCTGGTGTCCCCAGCAATACCCGACTCTGCGAATTTGTTCAAGGCGTTGTCGAATCTTCACCGGATCTGCTTCGCTCCGAGCGGTCGTAACCTCCAAAGTCTCATCTAAATAAGCGTCAACTTCTTCGGTTTTCATGTGTGCCAAAAACACCAGGCCAGATGGAACAAGATGTAGAGGGGCATGTTCTCCAGTCCAATTCCTGACCTGAACTTGGCTATCGAACTCAACGTGGTCGGCGTAGTAGATCTCCCGGCCTTCCCTCACTCCGATACCTGAGGTCTCACCAATTGAGTCGACCAAGTCCAATAAATGCGATCGAGCCACCGCTAGCAAGGTTCGATTACCACCGATTTCGCCCGCCAGATCAAGAAGTCCATCATCCAACGAATATCGACTACCAGCTTGACCTTGACGCACTGCCCCTTCTTCTTCAAGAGCCGCCAACAAGCGGGCCACGGTACTTTTGGGCAATCCCACTCGCTGAGATACCTCAGTCACTCCTAGCGGACCAGAAGAAAGTGCTCGCAAAATCGCGAACGCCCTGTGTACCGATTGCACGACTGCCATTAGAAACCTCCGTCCCGAGTGTGCCACATCGTGGAACAGGGTTGCCAGGTGCCAACTGATCTATTCCCTGAACCGGCAACTACTCACAAGATTTCTCGAGATGGAGTCGGTTACCGAACACCGTCGCATTTCCGTATTCGAAAGGCCGACTGCGCTGAGGCTGGCCTTAGATGCCCCGTACACTGAAAGAGGTTCGTCTCTCCACGGCAATCGCGAAACAGGAGTCTTTATGACCTCGAAGACAGACCATCCTAAGCCGTTAGCACGGATCACCAAACCCATGGTTCGCGAAAACGGGGAACTGCGAGAAGCCTCTTGGGATGAAGCACTCACCCGTGCAGCGGACGGTTTCAGTCAAGCCATAAATGACCGTGGACATGAAACATTTGGTCTCTTTAGTTGTTCGAAAAGCACCAACGAGATGAACTACGCGGCCCAAAAATTTATCCGGACTGCCGTCGGTTCGAACAATATTGATTCGTGTAACCGAACTTGACACGCTCCTAGCGTCGTCGGTCTGGCGACAGTGTTTGGCGTCGGGGGCGGGACCTCTTCCTACGCTGAGGTAGAAGATACGGACTTTGTTTTGTTGTGGGGATCTAATGCAAGGGCCGCGCACCCGATCTATTTTCATCATGTCCTTAAAGGACTTTCTAAAGGCGCCAAAATGTTCGCCGTCGACCCTAGACGAACCGCGTCTGCCAAATTTGCAGATCTGTGGCTCGGAATAGACGTCGGCACTGACATATCGCTAGCCAATGCCATGTCGAGGGAAATAATTGCCGCGAATCTCCACAACAAAGAGTTCATCGAACACGCGACGTCAGGGTTCGACGCCTTCGCCGATCATGTCGATGAGTACACGCTGGAGCGAGCAGCAGCAACCACCGGGGTTAATGCGAATGCGATACGGGAATTAGCACACGGTTACGCAACTGCACCCACTGCGCAAATTCTTTGGACTCTGGGAATCACAGAGCATCACAATGGCGTTGAAAACGTGCTGTCGCTCTGCAACCTTGCCTTATTAACCGGGCACGTCGGTCGTTGGGGTTCGGGGCTAGTGCCGCTTCGTGGCCAAAACAACGTGCAAGGGGGCGGTGACATGGGCGCCCTCCCCAACAAACTGCCTGGATTCCAAGATGTCGCTGACGACTCAGTCCGAGCAAAATTTGAGTCAGTTTACGGTGGCCCTATCAATCCGGAACCTGGGCTCCACCTATCGTTGATGTTCGAAGCTATGGCCCGAGGCGACTTGACGGCTCTGTACATCATCGGCGAAAACCCTGCCGATTCAGAAGCTGACGTCGACCACACTAGGAAACTCCTCGCTGAACTCGACATTCTTGTGGTTCAAGACATATTCCTCACTCGCACCGCACAACTGGCCGACGTTGTGCTTCCAGCGACTGTCGGCTGGGCTGAATCCGAAGGCACTGTGACATCAAGCGAAAGACGAGTGCAACGCGTGCGAGCCGCAGTCAAGGCGCCGGGGGACTGTCGACACGATTACGAAATTATTGGCGAACTTGCTCAACGCATGGGGGCCAAATGGACCGCTAATACTCCCGAAGAACTATGGGATGAACTCCGGTCCTTGTCTTCAATGCACGCTGGCATGACCTACGACCGCCTCGAAACTGAAGGCGGACTGCAGTGGCCGTGCCCGAATATTGATCATCCCGGCACGCCATACCTACACGGATGGCTTTGGGAGGACGACCTGGATGGGCGCGCACCTGCACCTTTCTCACTTACCCGCTACGCAGGCCCCAAAGAACAATTAACCGACGACTATCCGTTGCGTTTAACTACCGGCAGAGTGCTCGACTCCTACAACACAGGAGTCCAATCCAGCGGATATGAATCTCCGATACGTTCCGGTTCACATCTCGAAATCAGCCCAGTTGACGCCCTGAACCTCAATCTCGTTGATGGCGAAAGGGTGTCAGTGTCCTCACCTCGGGGCCGAGTCGAAATGCACATCAAAATTGAACCAGACCAAGTCGCAGGTTTGACCTTTTCGACGTTCCATTTTCCCGAGTTAGTTGACCTCAACCTTCTCACCAACGATGAGTGGGATCCGCTCAGCGGTACAGCGGAATTCAAAGCCGCATCGATTCGGATCGACAAGCTTCCCATTGGAACTTCGCGTGGCTGACCTCCAATTCGGCGATGCTCGCCCCGATGCGGAGGAAATACAAATCGTTGACTCCTTCGTTAGCGAAACAGCTGTTGTTCGTGAGGGAGAGAGAGTCGTGCGCGGCGGGGTAACGCGCCGTCGTGAGCAACGGCACCTACTGCTCCCTGGTCTACATTTGCTTCAAAACTCGCAGGGTTGGATAAGCCCCGGCGGTCTCAATTATTTGGCGGAAGTTCTTCAGGTACCTCCCGCCGAAGCATATGGCGTAGCAACATTTTACGATTTGTTTGCAACTGAAAAACCCTCTATCCCGGGCCCTCAACACCACATTTGTGTTGATGCAGCATGCGCCATGGCCGGCTCAGCAGACCTGCTATCTAAAATCCAAGCAACCGGACAGCGAGTTCACGAAAGCCCTTGCCTCGGGCAGTGTGAGCGCGCTCCTGCAATGTTTATTCAAGAGGTCGGAGCGCCCGATCGAGTTCCAGCGGACGCTGATGGTTTTTCTCATCCCCAACGAGGTGACTCCTCTCTCCGATTGCTAAGACGCTTTGGTGTCGCGGACCCACTGAGCATCGATTCTTATACGTCCAATGGTGGCTATGACGCGTTGGGTCTAGCCCTAAACATCGGGACCGAGGCAGTACTGAGCACACTTGAGGCATCTGGTTTGTCTGGAAGGGGCGGAGCGGCGTTTCCTACTGGAACCAAGTGGCGTGCGGTTGCTGAGGAGAACTCATCTTCTAAACACGTTGTCGCCAACGCAGACGAGAGCGAACCCGGAACTTTCAAGGACCGCCTAATTATGGAAAATGATCCGTTCGCGGTTATTGAAGCGATGACGATCGCAGGCGTTACCACCGGATCAGAACGTGGGTGGATTTATATCCGAGGCGAATACCCACTAGCCACACACCGATTAAACCATGCAATACAAAGCGCCCGTGCCTCTGGATACCTTGGATCCAAGATCGCAGGTTCGGAGTACTCCTTCGATATTGAGGTCCGACGAGGCGCCGGCGCATACATCTGTGGCGAAGAAACGGCTTTATTTAACTCAATTGAAGGCCAGCGCGGAGAACCGCGAAGTAAACCCCCCTTTCCCACGACTAGCGGGTTATTCGGCGAGCCCACGGTCATCAACAATCCCGAAACGTTGATCAACGTGCTCGAAATTTTGAACAGTGGAGTGGATGCCTACCGGTCATTAGGCACCAAGCGATCTCCTGGAACAAAATTGTTTTGTTTGTCTGGGCACATACGATTTCCGGGATTGTACGAAATTCCCTTCGGAGTCTCGCTCGGAGAACTATTGCAAATAGCTGGGGGAGTGGTGGGGGACCTGCAAGCGATCCTTATGGGAGGCGCAGCCGGTCGTTTCGTCGGCCCAGAGAAACTGGACCTCCCGCTGACGCTCGAAGATGCAGCCGCTAATGAGACCACTTTGGGTTCAGGGGCGCTGATGGTCTTCTCAAATGAAGTCAACATGTTGGATGTCACTCGCCGTCTCGCCCAATTTTTCCGTGATGAGTCCTGTGGTCAGTGCGTTCCGTGCCGGATTGGGACAGTGCGACAGCACGAGGTCCTCCTTCAGATAAACGCAAAAGGACCCGACCAAACCCAAAGGGAGCTACTTGACGACATCTCTGCGGTGATGGGTGACGCCTCGATTTGCGGACTGGGACACACAGCGGCATCGGCCATCCAATCGGCGCTTGATCTCGGACTTTTGCCCTCAGGTGCGCCATGAAAGAACAAGGCGATTCGCAAGTCTCGGTACACATCAACGGCATAAAGGTCAGCGTCGAGGAGGGAACGACGCTTCTCCAGGCAGCAAACTCAGCAGGAATAGAGATACCGACTCTTTGTTGGGCTGAGAATCTCACACCTGCCAATGCATGCAGGCTTTGCGTCGTCGAACAACAAGGGTCCCGGACGTTGGTTTCGTCATGCTCTCGGGTATGTGAAGACGGTGCACAAGTTCTGACGGACACCGACCGCGTCCATCGGAGCCGAAAGATGGTTTTAGAGTTCTTGGCGTCGAGTAACGACCTGTCGCAAAGCCCCGATCTGGTGGCTTGGTCGAAGATGTACGACGTTGACACTGAGCGATACAAAGCCCCAGCTAAAATTGAAGACCAAATTAAGATTGAAGATGATCTCTTCGTTCGCGCTTACGACAGGTGCGTCCTTTGCTACAAGTGCGTTGAGGCGTGCGGAGATGATGCCCAACACACTTTTGCTATCGCTATCGCTGGCCGCGGCTTCGATGCTCGGGTCTCTACTGAATATGAAGTGCCGCTCCCAGAATCTGCATGTGTGTACTGCGGAAACTGCGTCGGAGTGTGTCCCACCAACGCTCTGCAATTTAAAACTGAGTTCGATCTTCGCGATGCCAACGACTGGCGACCGTCGGAGCAGACAGTAACCGAAACCGTCTGTTCGTATTGCGGCGTGGGTTGCAGCCTGGAACTTCACACGCAAGACAATCACATAGTTAAGGTCACCTCGCCGTCCGACCATTCAGTAACTTCAGGCCATCTATGCATCAAGGGCCGCTTTGGGTGGCAGTACGTCCATGCTCCTGAATTCAAACCGAGAGAAGCACCCTGACTCGGCGAGCGAGAAGATAACTAAAATAATTGCCCGTCTAATCAACAACAAGCCGATCCGAACGGCATAATTCTGCCCCCTGCCTCCATTTAGCAACGCCCACTCCAGAAGGGGGGACCCGGTGCCGAAACCCTCCATCACTTCCAACGCGTGGGCTCTTTTCTTAGGCATAGCGCTGTTGCAGGCAGGGGTGGGCCTTCAACGTCCGCTGCTGGGTTTGCGAGCAGAGGAAGCTGGATTTAGCACGCTTACCGCATCCCTCGTAATGGCCCTCTATTACGCGGGCTTTATGGTGGGGACCCGATTCGTAGGACACGCCCTAGCCAAAGTGGGTCACATTCGTACTTTCGCGGGCTTGGCCTCAACTGCCTCCTGCATCGTTCTCCTACAGGGACTTTGGATAAGCCCGATCAGTTGGGGTTTGTGTCGCCTTACCTTCGGAGTGTGCTGCGCCGCGCTATATGTCGTTGCGGAGTCCTGGCTAAATGACCTGGCCACCAACGAATCCCGAGGCCGCATACTGAGCGTGTACACGGTCATCGCGGTAGGCGCCACGATGGGTGGTCAGTATGTCATTGGACTCGCCACCACAAGTGGCTTCACGCTCTTTGCGGTCGCATCGGTGATGGTTTCAATGGCACTTGTGCCTATAGCGCTGTCAAGCAGAACGGCTCCACCGGTAGCTGTACCGGAACCTTTTACTCTGCGCGCTCTGTATTCGATTGTGCCGACAGGCCTCGTCGTCTGTTTCCTTTCGGGCATGTCTCTAGGGATCATCATTGGCCTCGGCCCCGTCTATGGAGCGGCAAACGGGTGGGGAGCAATTACAATCGCAAACTTTGTTGGAGCGCCTCTTCTGGGGTCCGTGGTTCTCCAGATCCCTCTTGGACGTTTATCTGACCGAGTACCTCGCCGTGGCGTCCTGACGGCAGCATCCGCGGCGGCGGGGGTTATGTGCTTTGTGATGCTGGCGATCAGTGGGGCGGGACTTGTTTCGATAGTTTGCCTAGGCCTCATCGGTGGGATGGCTTTCCCCATCTACTCGATCACGGTCGCGTACACCAATGACTGGCTCCGAACAGAGCAAATGACAGGCGCAGCGGCGCTGCTTGTCCGAACACATGGGGTTGGTGCTTTTGTCGGACCCTTGGTCGCCGCACCCGCAATGAGTGCTTCCCTCAATATGTACTTTTTTGTGCCGGCGGTGATTTTCGTTGTCATGACCGGGTATTTGTTGTATCGCGTGTTTCTCCATGACGCTCCTTCAGTCGAGGAACAGGGACGTTTTCAGCCCTTTCCGTTACGGGCATCGAGAATGGTCGTTGCTTTGCTATATCGACGTCGACGTTGAATGAGACCGCCCCTCCAGCGCGAAGACGTACCCACTTATTGATGAAAGCCTGGCTCTTCCGGCTCTAGGGGAGTATTCCCTAGGATCAAATCAGCTGCTTTTTCAGCGATCATCATGGTTGGAGCATAGATATTGCCATTGGTGATAAATGGTATGACTGAAGCATCCACTACCTTGAGCCCTTTAACCGAATGAACACCCATTGTCTTAGGGTCGACCACCGCGTGGGCTTCCACACCCATCCGCGCTGTTCCACACGGGTGGAGCGCTGTTTCAGCATCGCGTCGAACCCAATCCAATATCTCTTCGTCCGTTTTCACGTCGACGCCGGGGGACAGTTCACCCCCGTCGATCCCCTCGAACGCGGGCTGCTTTAGAACGTTGCGAGCAGTTTTCACAGCCTCGACCCAGTCTCGGCGGTCATTCCAGGTGCTTAAGTAATTGAAACGGATTTGAGGCTTCACGAAGGGGTCATCGGAGTGAATCATCACCGAACCCCGCGTGTTTGCGTGCATCGGGCCGATATGCACCTGGTAACCGTGATCTGTTTTGGCAGCCTCGCCGTCATACCGGACGGCGAGTGGCAAGAAATGCATCATGAGGTTCGGGTAAGGCACCTCCGTATTGCTGCGAACGAAACCACCGGCTTCAAAGTGGTTCGAGGTCGCTGGACCACGCCGAAACAACCATTGAAGCCCGATAAACGGCCTCCTCGCTATCGATAAATTTGGTTGCTGAGTAATGGGCTGTAACGACGAGTGCTGAATGTACACCTCTAAGTGATCTTGGAGGTTCTCGCCCACACCGGGTAGGTCTGCGACCACTGGAATCCCGACTTTTTCCAGTATTGTCTTTGCTCCGATGCCACTCAATTGAAGCAATTGAGGGGTGTTGAGCGCCCCGGCGCAACAAATTACGTTCCTAGCTCGGTACTCAACCGGCTTTCCGTGCCGGCCAAAGATCGAACGCTCGACAGCCTCTACACCTACAACACATTGGTGTTCAGTCAATAAACGAGTCGTGTGTGTTCGCGTGCGGACAGCAAGATTGGGTCTGCTCATGACTGGATGGAGGTATGCCCGTGCAGCACTCAGCCGCCGACCGCGGTGAATGTTTCGATCAAAAGCCGCAAACCCTTCTTGTCGATATCCGTTGACGTCGGTGGTCATCGAGTACCCGGCCTGTTGACATGCAAGGAAGAACGCCTCAAACAGCGGTCCCTTAGCGGGGCCGCGTTCAAGTTTTAGTGGACCGACATCGCCTCGCCATTGGTCTCCGCCAGCTAGGCAGTTCTCAAGTCGTTTGAAGTAGGGGAGGGTGTGAGCGTAATCCCATGTTTCCATTCCAGGTTCCTGCGACCACCTCTCCATATCTAGCGGATTGCCGCGTTGAAAAATCATCCCGTTGATGCTTGAGCTCCCACCGAGCACTTTCCCACGGGCGTGATACACACGGCGGCCGTTCATTGACGCTTCGGGCTCTGACTCATATCTCCAGTCATAAAAACGGGAACCGATAGGAAAAGCAAAGGCAGCTGGCATGTGTATGAAGGGGTCCCAAATGTAATCAGGACGTCCCGCTTCTAGTAGCAACACATGAGTGGAGGAGTCTTCACTTAAACGGTTAGCGAGGGCGCAGCCTGCTGAACCACCACCAACAATGACAAAGTCGTAAGTGACTTCTTTTTCGTGTCGCAAGGCTGTCGTCATCTGTTTCTCCGCGAGCCGCTAACCGATGGGCAGCGTACCCTCACCTTCGTGGCTACCCCCATTAGACATCAGTGATCGGCGCAGCATTCGGCCTCTTGACGGCTCTGCTGATAGGTCTGGGGGATCTATTCGGCAGGCGCGTCTCAATCCGTTCTTCACCCATCACCAGCGCAACGGCGATGCAGGGTTTTGGTGCAGTCACAGTGGCGCTCTCTCTCCTGATATGGCGCGGCAAACCTGAATACCGGGATCTTGCATTAGGCGCTGCATCAGGACTCGGGTTCGCCACTGGACTTTGCTGCTACTACTTCGGCCTCAAAAATGCAACATCGGCAGTGGTGGCCCCCGTAACAGCCGTCATAGCAACTTGTGTGCCTTTCATCTGGGTTCTCGCCATTGGTCAAAGTGTTTCCCAACTCGCATCAATAGGCGTCGTAGTAGCGTTAGCCGGCTTGGTGATGGTCACCACCGACGGGGAGGTTGCGGGAAAAATCAAAAGTGGAGTCTTGTGGGGATTGATCTCGGGACTCGGGTACGGATTCGGAGTAACAGTCCTACTTAACGTGACTGCCGACGGCGGGACATGGGTTCTCACTAGCCAACGTTTACTTGCTTTCGCAGTCATGGTTCCCGTCGCAATGACAGCACGCGCATCCATAACCCCGCCGTCCGGGACACGCTTGGCTGCACTTGTCGCCGGCGTGTTTGCTGGATTTGCCAGCATCACGTGTTTTCTCGGCCTGCAGTTCGATCCTCTGGCCACCGTCATCGCTATGTCTTTGTTTCCGGTTTTCAGCGTTTTGGTTGGAGTATTTGCTTACAACGACCATGCCAGCGCAAGACAGGCTTGGGGCATCGCTATGGCGGTAGTAGGCACAGCTGCGGTAGTCGGGGGCTGATCAGCCAATCGCATCGGGTTCTTCACTCTTACGGCGGTCCATGTAGTCAAGCATCGCCAAGTCAAGCGCTTCATCGAGTGCGGGTGGTTCGTAGTCAGCCAACATTTGTTTCCAGATCGCGTTCGCTCGCTGCGCCGCAGTCTTCCCGCCTTCCTCAAACCATTGTTCGTAACTGTTGTTGTCGGCAATTTGAGATCTATAGAAAGCAGATTCGAAGTTTTCCAACGTGTGGGGATTCCCAAGGAAATGTTGCCCATGGGGGTTAGTCCTAAAGGCGTCCATGGCTTGCCCGTTTTCACTCATGTCCACGCCGTCAGCGTAGACCTGCATCATGCCCAATTGGTCCGCATCCATCACCAGCTTCTCGTAGCTGAGAGCGAGCCCACCCTCGATCCAGCCGGCGGCGTGAAGAACAAAATTTACACCCGCTTGCATCGTGGGCAACAGAGTCGCGAGTGACTCGTAAGCTGCTTGGGCGTCAGGGCTCTTCGATGAAGTCAGTTGCCCCCCGGAACGAAACGGCACACCGACTCGTCTCGCAAGCGCTGCCATTACATAGATCGCTAGGCCTGCTTCGGGTGTTCCGAAAGTAGGAGCGCCGGTTGCCATGGACATAGAGGAGGCGAAGGTGCCAAAAACCACCGGGGCACCCGGCCTGACGAGCTGACAAAAAGCCATGCCCGAGAGGGCTTCGGCCAACGCTTGCGCCGCCAACGCAGCCACAGTGACAGGCGACATGGCACCCGCCAAAATGAACGGTGAGATCACGCAAGCTTGATTATTCTCGGCATAAACCTTCGCTGCACCCAACATGGTGGCATCCCAACGCAACGGCGAAGACGCATTGATGAGGCTGGTGGTAACAGTGCGATCGTTGAGATCTCCGCCAAAGGCAAGACGACACAATTCGATGGAATCGACAGCTCTTTCAGGGGCCGTAACCGAACCCATCAGAGGCTTATCGCTGAACTTCAAATGTGAATAGACCATGTCGAGGTGTCGTTTGTTGACTGGGATATCGACCGGCTCGACAACAGTGCCCCCGCTGTGATGAAGATTTGGAAGGCTGTATGTGAGCTTGACCACGTTCTGGAAATCTTCCAGGGTGGCGTATCGGCGCCCAAGGTCTAGATCTGTCACGAAGGGTGATCCATAGTTCGGGGCGAATACCGTACAGTTGCCGCCGATCTGAACGGAACGTTGCGGATTACGCGCGTGCTGGATGTAAATACTCGGAGCAGACTCCTGAACTAACTGCCGACATAGCCCTTTCGGAAACTTAACTAAATCTCCCTCAACTTCAGCGCCTGCTGCGCGCCACAAGTCGAGGGCCTCGGGAAAATCTTGGAACGCTATGCCAATTTCACTCAGAATAGTTTCCGCATTTTCTTCAATCTGAATCAACGCCTCTTCGTCGAGTATCTCGACTGGCGGCATCTTGCGTTCCATAAACGGCGCCGATGGTGGGGGAGCGGCGCTTCTTAGTTCACGACGAGCCGCTCGCCCGCCTCCTCTACGTGTAGCCACGCTAAATCTCCTTATTGACGGCCTGGCGCCGATTCCGGTTGCGACGGCGAGCCTCTACCGGCTCAACTATTACGTTCGAAAAATCAACTAACTCATTTAGGTGTGGGGTCGGCGATGTTGCATGCGGAAAAGCCATCGCATCGACAAAAAGTTGCTGGAAGCGGGGTTCTGTCGCTGTTTCAATTTTCTCTACCGTTTGAACAACTGCTTCAATTTCGAGGCGTTGCTCTCGCGAAATCAGCATGCGAACGGCCCCGCTACCAGCCGCGTTACCTACCGCTTGAACCTTTGGAAGGGCGCAGTCGGGAATTAACCCAAGAATCATCGCGTACACAGGGTCGATGTGTGCCCCGAAAGCCCCAGCTAAACGAACCATGTCTACCTCTTGTACTTGAGCGTGTTCCATCAATAGATCAATGCCAGCTCTCAGGGCAGCCTTTGCTAGTTGTATCGCTCGCACATCGTTTTGAGTTATGACGACAGGCTGCCCGTGCGTCTGGTCCGTAGCGGAGTAAAGGACATAAGAGAAGGTGCGATCATTTTCTACGACCCGGTCACATCTCTCCCGGTTATCTGAAATAACTCCGTCGCGCGTCATTAAGCCGCTCAGAAACATTTCAGCGATCGCTTCGACAATGCCCGATCCACAAATCCCTGTGATGCCTGTGTCCTTTGTCGCCTCCAAAAAACCCGGTTCGTTGGACCAGATATCGCAGCCGATTGGTTTAACAGCAGCCTCGAAGGTTTCTCGATCAATCCGCACTCGTTCGATTGCCCCTGGAATCGCGCGCTGGCCGCAAGAGATCTGGGCACCTTCAAATGCTGGACCTGTCGGGCTTGAAGCAGCGCACAGGCGTTCCTCATTGCCCAACACAATTTCTGCGTTGGTACCAATGTCGACAAGTAGCTGCATCTCCGTTGACCGATGTGGGCCTTCGGCCAGAATCACAGCAGCGGTGTCAGCACCCACGTGGCCGGCGATGCATGGAGGCACATAAACAGAGGCTCCCTGGGTTGGAAAGTCGAGATCTTTCGCAGGTAACTCAACTGCGTCGGCAGTCGCGAGAAGGAATGGGGCCTGCCCCAAAGGCGTTGGATCCAAGCCGAGAAGCAGATGATGCATCACTGGGTTACCGACCATAACCAGCTCTGCGACGTGAGCAACGTCGACGTTCGCTTCTGTCACCAGACTCTGAATCAGCTCGGAGATCGCCGCACGAGCTACCCGGGTTAACTCCTTGTCTCCGTCGGCATTCATCATCGCATAACTCACCCGGCTCATCAGGTCTTCGCCTAAGCGGATTTGGGGGTTCATAAGCCCGCCGGTAGCGAGTACTTCACCCGTCGCCAAATCGAGCAGGTGGCCAGCAATTGTCGTTGAGCCGACATCGACGGCGATCCCAAACAGATGCACCGACATGCCTGGTCGAACTGATTCGACCCTAGACCCAATCAGGCTTCGACGAACTTGCACAGTCAGGGTGCTCGCTGCTTGGCCGGCGGCCGTTTGCAGAGAGCGCAAGGCCTCTGGTTTAAACCCATCGACCTCGAGTGACCACTCCTCTACAAGAGCCGCTCGCACTGCCTCGGTAAGTGAAGAAGAGGCTCCTAGCTCTGGTTTGGGGATTGAAATAACATGCAGGGTGCTGACCGGATCTAGCACAAGCCCAGCGAGGTTGATTTCCTTTCTAATCACCGCCGCATGCAGTTGGCTTGCCGGTGGGACGTCGAGAACGACGTCACCAAGAATGTTCGCCTGGCATCCGAGTCGGGCACCTCGCTCCATTGCGCGCTTTCCGCTGTACGCGCCTTCCGTCGTGTTCGGATTACTTAAATGAGTCGGGTTCGAGTGCAGCGCCCATTTAGAAAATTCCCCAAACGACGGCACCACCTGGCAGCGGCCACAGATGCCTCTACCTCCACAAACACTGTCTAGATCAACGCCAAGCTCTCGAGCCACATCCAGCGCGGTGGTTCCTTCGGATGTGCGACCTTCCAGGCCAGACGGAGTGAAGATAACTCGATGTTCGCTGCTCATGACGTTCTCAAACTGTCTCTTGGGTGGGTCCTCGTCGCCGATTTCTACGGCCGCCGCGTCCTGACGGAGTCGCGTCTGGGTCACGGTGAATGCTGATCCAATTCGCGCAATTTTGGTCGTTTCCCATAAGCACATCGGCCCCCATGACAGCTGATTTCACCTCCGAATGGAGCGGGTTCATGATCGCCGAAGTCATTCCGGCACCAACGGCCATTGCCAGAAAAGTTCCCGTGATCGCGTGACGATTCGGAAGCCCGAAGCTCACGTTGGATGCCCCACAGGTTGTGTTGACCCCTAATTCTTCTCGAAGGCGCCGGACAAGACGGAAAACCTGTTGCCCGGCGTTCCCCATCGCTCCGATGGGCATCACCAGAGGGTCGACAATTACATCCGCTGTTGGAATTCCGAAATCATTGGCAACACTCACTATTCGTTTCGCTACCTCGAATCGGACGTCAGGGTCCTCGCTGATCCCGGTTTCATCGTTGGAGATCGCAACCACAGCGGCGCCACTCTTTGCCACAAGTGGGAGGACTCGTTCCATTACTTCTAATTCTCCAGTAACAGAGTTGATCAGGGGTTTCCCCTCATATGCCGCGATGCCGGCCTCTAAGGCTTCAATAATGGAGGAGTCGATAGATAGCGGCACATCAGTCACCGACTGTACGAGTCGAATCACTTCGCAGAGCAACGCTGGTTCGTCGGCTAAGGGAATCCCGGCGTTGACGTCGAGCATGTGGGCTCCAGCTGCAACCTGGCTTAACGCGTCGGCTTCCACCCGAGAGAAATCGCCGTTCTTCATTTCCTCAGCAAGGAGCTTCCGTCCCGTGGGATTGATCCTCTCTCCGATCATCACGAAAGGCCGATCGAAACCAATGACTATCTCTTTCGATGCTGAACTGATCACTGTGTCGGTCATACCATTCCTGTCGGGCCTGTCTTGTTGCCGTCTTCGATCTCAGGTCACACCCTTGTTTGAGATCACCGTTGGGTCTACTTAGGGCTTAAAGAGTCGAGTCCACCGTTACGGATTAACGCCTCGAGGCGGTCTGGGCTATGTTCCGCCTCTAGCTGAGCCACCAAGGATTTGATCGCGTCGCCAGCGGCCCCAGCGAGAGGGCGTGCATTGCGGCGCCATTCCCCTACGTATGCGTTGGTTTCAGTGAAACCAGCTACTACCGCTGCTCGATCAATGGCGTGCTGAAAGCGGTCTGAAAGAACGGCAGTTTGCTTATCTCCATCAGAAATAGCGGTCACCTGGGCTGGGATATCGCGCCAGGAAATGATGGTGAGTTCCTGTGTATGTCGACGCCCACGTCGACTCGTCATCGAACTACGCCTGCCGATTGCAGCGATGCCCTATCCGGCTTTCGAGGGCGAATTCCAAAATCAATGACTGCTGTTTCCATCTGGCCATAGCCGGTGGCCATCACCTCCAACGGCAACCCAAGCTTTGTTGCCGCGTGTAAGGCATGCTCGCGTAGTTCGACAGAATCAGTTTGGGTCAAGAAAACGATGCGCTTGTAGTTACCAAAATAGATCTCAAGGAGTTCTGGATGAGAGGTGATCCCTAATCCATCAAAGACAACGCGATCGAAATGCTTCGCCAAATAGTCCGTCAAATAAAACGTCGCTGGTTCCAAGCCGTGGAGTGCTTCAAACACCCCACCGTCCAAATAAAACTCATAGCAGTGCGCACCCGGCAAGCGAACAACGTTGAATTCGTCACAAAGTGCATCCAAGTGGCCACCGGTCCCACAATCGCCGTAGCCCAACAAGATTTTGTCGTATTTATGGACTGCGATCTCCAACCGTTCACGTACCTGAATAGGGATGTTCTCGGGGTGATTGTGGAGGGCTGCAGGTAAAAATTCAAGCGTGACTTCGGCAAGCCCGTTCAATTTCAATAACTCGCTGAACTCGCGCGCTAAAGCGCCGCAGCCGAGCACTAAAAGCCGTGGCGGTTGCATCACGCGCTTTCGCGCTTCTTTTGCACAAACTGTGTTGCGGTTTCCGCAGCTACAGCGGCATCGCGGCAGTACGCATCGGCCCCTATGGCATCACCGAACTCTTGGTTCAGTGGCGCACCGCCGACGAGCACTATGTACTCGTCGCGAAGACCTTGTTCGATCAACGTGTCAATTACAACTTTCATATAAGGCATCGTGGTCGTCAACAAGGCCGACATCCCCAAGATGTCTGGCTGGTGTTCGCTTAGGGCTGCGAGAAATTGGTCCACATCCGTATTGATGCCGAGATCAAATACGTCAAAACCGGCGCCTTCCAGCATCATCGCAACCAGATTTTTTCCTATGTCATGAATGTCGCCCTTGACAGTGCCGATAACCACAGTGCCGACCGGCTTTGCACCAGTTTCTGCAAGCAAAGGTCTCAGGATTGCCATGCCAGCCTTCATTGCGTTGGCAGCGAGTAAGACCTCAGGAACAAACAGAATGCCGTCTCGAAAATCAATGCCGACGACCCGCATCCCTGCCACTAAAGCTTCGTTGAGGACACGGTCCGGCCCCCAACCACGCCCAAGTAGAAGCTCTGTGCCTTCGACGATCTCATCCCTTAACCCATCGTAAAGATCATCGTGCATCTGCGCCGTCAAGTCTTCGTCGTTCAACGAAGAAAGGTCAAGATCTTCTTCAGGTTCTAGTTGCTCGCTCATACACGTCGCTCCCGAACCCAAACCGTGCGCCGGTCGCAGCGCCGACGGCCAAGGACACCCTGGCTAAGTTGTGGTTCAATCCACATGGTGGAACAGTACCGTATTATGGATCACATGGTGGCAACTAGGGCGTCAAGAACTGTTTCGAGTAGCGCGTGCCGATCAATCAATGTCGTTTCACCTGTAGAACGTGGAGTGAATTCCACTTCGCCCTTCGCCAGGCCGCGAGCGCCCACAGTTACCCGATAGGGGATACCGATTAATTCCGCGTCGGCGAATTTAACGCCGGGCCGAGCTTTGCGATCATCCACGAGGACGTCTATTCCTGCTTCGCTAAGCGACATCTCCAACTGAGACGCCACATCCATACAAGCCTCATCGTCGATATCTAGCACCGTAACCAAAATTTGATATGGGGCGATCGAGACCGGCCAAATCAGGCCAGCATCATCGTGATGATTTTCAGCCACGGCAGCTACAGCCCGCCCAATACCGATTCCGTAACTGCCCATAGTCGGAACCTGCGACCGTCCCTCAGCATCCAGTACTGAAATTCCCATCGCGTCGGCGTACTTTCGACCGAGCTTGAAGATGTGCCCGGCCTCTATGCATCGAACGATCTCTAGGGTTTCCCCACACTCAACACAAGGTTCGCCGGCTTGAACCTCGCGAAGGTCAGCCCATCCATCAACCTGAATGTCTCGGTGAACGGAGACACCCCCCAAGTGCCAGTCGTCTTCATTTGCGCCTGTCATCATGTTTGTTCGACCATCGAGTGCGAAATCCGCGATGACTCTCAGTGATTTAACGCCGACTGCGCCGAGGCTGCCGGGGCTCGCACCCAATTTTGTCAAGACTTCGGCGGGTTCCGCTGGTCGTATGTCCACCGCTCCCGAGTAATCCTGCAGTTTCTGCAGGTTGAGCTGATGGTCACCGCGCAACAAGGTCAAGGTAATTTCATCATCCATGACCATCACCATGGTCTTTATCTGATTTTCAGCCACAGCGCCACCCTCGATCTCCTCTAGCGCCGCGATGGTTCGAACACCTGGAGTAGCAATTCGTTCTGGTTCTTCGGGTCCGGTTTCATCAACAATGACAGCAAGTTCTGAGGTTCCCCTCTCAACATTTGCCTTGTACCCACAGCTAACGCATCGGAGAACATCGTCTTCGCCAGCAGGTGAGGGGACCATAAACTCTATGCTTGCCGACCCACCCATCGACCCCGATGAGGCTTGGACCGGCATCGCGTTAAGGCTGAGCCGATTGAATATTTTTACGTACGCATCGTGGTGCGCCTGAAAGGCGCGATCAAGTCCCACATCTTCTAGGTCGAAACTGTAGGAGTCCTTCATAGCGAACTCCCGAACGCGGAGAAGACCACTTTTGGGACGAGGCTCATCGCGAAACTTTGTTTGGATTTGATACCAAATCTGTGGCAGTTCTTTATACGAGTTCAACACAGTCGCGATTGAGGAAAAGACCTCTTCGTGTGTCATCCCGAGGGCGAGTTCCACACCACTTCGGTCTTGCAAGCGAAACATCTCCTCGCCCATCAGGTCCCACCGGCCGCTCTGTTTCCATAACGATGCTGGGTGCATGGCCGGTAAAAGAAATTCTTGACCGCCGATTGCATCCATTTCTTCTCGCACGATTTGAGCGACCTTGTCGTGAACTCGCAATCCAAGGGGTAAAAGGCTGTAGTGCCCAGAATGCAACTGCCGAATGAACCCTCCTCGGACTAAAAGCTTGTGGCTAGCCGCTTCAGCGTCAGCCGGGGCGTCACGCAACGTCGGAATAAAGGCGGAGGACCAGCGCATGACCCCTAACATACAGCTACCTCAGTAAATCGCCGGTTTGGTTAAGCAGCGACGTCTCTGGCGTATTGCGCTTACCCAAGGTATAATCTATATGTGTCATAGGTACCGGGAAATCCCGCTGCCGAAGGCATCACTCGGGTTCCGTACCTGCCGAGGCATCGAAGTGGTACTGACGCCGGTAATTGGACTCCAGTGTCATGGCTCCGTGCCCGCAATGTTTGCTAGAGCGGGAAGGCCGCGGAGCCCACGTGTAATCCGCTTTTTTAATTTGGGGAACGCTGAAAGTGCAATCTCTAAGCCCCACAACCGAAACTGAACTTCCGACAGTTACTAACGCGCGTTTACCCTCGCGTTTGGTCGATCGTTCTTGGCAAGAAATCGCTGCACTCGCGCGCTTAGAAGCAGATGGTGAAGCTGACGAGCACACCACAACTGAGCTTGCAACCGATCGCCTACGTTGGCGAAATGTGTTAATTGACATGATTGAAGCTTCTGAGGACCGTCTGCACTCAGTTCGTCGTCTCAAGGGACCGCAGCGGAACCAGATCATCGTTGATTTCGAAAGCGAACTTAATCTCTTAACGGCGGCATACCGCCGCGCCACTGGTCAGCCATATGACCTCGAGGAGGAGCAAGAAGAAGTCGAGGCGCTTTCACCCGATACACCTCCTGAGTCAACGGTGCTCCAGTTATCTTGGACCTCTGGCCGAGTCATCGCTTGGGCGGCGGGAGCCTATAACCAACCCGAAACTACCGAACAAGTTATGGATCGCCTAGTGCAAACTGGTGCGCCAGCCGGTGCTTGGGAGGACCATCGCAACGTTTCACTACCCGGAGGGGTCACGGCATCGGCTGTAAGCGCTGAAGTTACCGACATCCTTGGCTGGTTGGCAGCATTATCCACGCAACCGTGGACAGATCCATCTTTGATCGTTGCGGTAGAAGAGGCGTCAGTCGAACAACATGACCACATCGACTCCGAGGATGACTTTGAAGCCAATAATTCGCTAGAGACCCCGCTGACAGTCCCCGTGGAGCAGTCTCAGCTTGGGGCCAGCGTTCGGTGGCTCAGTCTTGTCGCTGCATCCGCAGTCGAACTCGTGGCTCAAGGCAGAACTGTTCCTAAATTGCAACGAATTCGGAAACGACGAAACAAGCGAAACCGGAACAACCGCGGTGAGTTCATCGTTCAATGGATGCCAGGCATAATCAGCAAAAATCGGCTCGAAGCTTTGGCCGCCTCCCTACCTGGCGCGGTTAGCGCTGCTGATCCCGGCCCCGATGCGCGAGCGGTGGTCCAATCCGCGCTCACAGGAATGGTCAATGCGATCGTTACCAGTGCCGCTCGCAGACTTGAGGTGCCGGCCCCGCCGCCCGAGCCACGGACAAAGGCCGAAGTCGCTGAAACCTTTTTGGCAAACCTTGGTGGAAGACCTTTCGTTGCCGCTGCAGACCACGGCTCTGATCTTGCGAGGCGACTTGAGCAATGGGCGCGACCAGTCACAGCGGTCGCGAAGTACGCGCTAATAGTCCAACTCGATGAACCGGATGACTCTGGTGCCTGGCAACTAAAGGTGCTTTCCCCGGGACCGGAAAACACTTTGGATCCCGTTGAGGTGGCAATGGTTAGCGGGTCCAACACACGCCGAACCGAAGTGAAGGGTCAATACACACGACTCGAACGTCTCATGCCCGCTCTCTTGCGGCCAGGCGGCCGCCGCCGCGGTGAAGTCTTATTGGACCAAGACGAAGCATGGGACCTCATGTCCGTTACTGGTCCAGCTCTGGAATCTGCAGGTTTCGAGGTCCGAGTACCGGCGTTATCGCGCCGACGTCAGGTCGCTCAACTTCGGTTAACTGCCGAAGATAACGACAGCATTGTGGGTGCCCAACATTTGACCGCAGTCAGTTGGAGCGCTGTATTTGGAGACGTGGAGCTAACAAGCTCCGAAATACAAAAATTGGCTTTGCAAGCAAGGCCACTGGTGCAATCAAGAGGTCGATGGGTAGCCCTCGACCATGCTGACTTAGCTGAAGCAGCACTGGCGTTGTCAGAACGGTCCGACACAACTCAACTCACGGGCGCAGAAATGCTCCGGCACGCTCTTGGGCTTGAGGGCGGCGGAGTCACTGGGGGAGTAACCCTCTCTGGCGCAAGCTGGGCGGGCGATTTACTCCGGGCCGCGGGCGACGTTAGAGACGAACCCGATACGCGGCCTCCAGGGTTCAGTGGAGAACTTCGGAGTTACCAGGCGGAAGCCGTGGGCTGGCTCAAGTTTCTTGATGACGCTGGCCTAGGTGGCTGTCTCGCACTCGACATGGGCCTTGGTAAAACCCCCACAATTCTCGCCCGAATATCGACCTCGCCCGGAAATGCTCCTGCATTAGTGGTCGCTCCTCCGGCCGTAGTAGGAAACTGGGCTTCCGAAGCCAAACGCTTTACGCCCAACTTGTCGGTATTGGTCCATCATGGGCCCTCGCGAGTAAATGGACCAGAACTTCGAAGTCGTATCCGAAAATCTGATCTAGTGATCACGACCTATGGGACCGCCGTTCGAGACATCGATCAGCTGTCGGATCTCGACTGGGATCGGGTAGTGCTTGACGAAGCTCAAGTAATCAAAAATCATCGGAGCGCTACCGCCAAGGAACTACGAAAGCTGACGGCGCGTACTCGCCTAGCTCTAACAGGCACTCCAATTGAAAATGGGCTTGGAGATCTCTGGGCAATCATGGATTTCTGTAATCCGGGGCTAGTCGGCGGTCGCACCGCATTTATTGACCAATTAGGCCAAATTGGTGATTCAGCCGGAGCTGCCGAATCAGCGTTACACGCCCTCAATGGTGTGCTCGTATTTCGCCGGACCAAGGCGGAGCCAATCATTGCAGCTGAACTACCAGACCGTATTGATGAACTAGCGCACTGCACGATGACGCCCGAACAAATCGGTCTCTATCAAGCGGTTTTGGACAAACTGGTGCGAGATACCGCCGAAAGTGAACAGAACATCAAACAACAAAAGGGCCTCGTCTTGGCCGCCATCACAGCATTAAAGCAAATCTGCAATCATCCTCTGAACTATGACAAGAACGACAACGACGTCAGCCTCGAAGGGCGAAGCGGAAAGCTCACGCGTTTGAATGAAATCGTTGATTCAGTTTTTGCTTCGGGGGAGCGGATTCTGATCTTCACCCACTTCGCGACCTGGGGCGAGCGGTTATCTGCCTACTTGACTCAGAGAACCGGCATCGATATCGACTGCTACCACGGCGGCCTCGCAAGAGGTAAGCGAGATCGGCTCGTAGAAACCTTTCAAAATGGAACGGGACCCGGTGCGATGGTTCTTTCATTGAAGGCTGGCGGCACCGGTCTCAACCTCACGGCCGCAAGCCATGTGGTCCTTTACGACCGCTGGTGGAACCCTGCCGTCGAGGACCAGGCACGAGACCGCGTTTGGAGAATAGGTCAAACCAAGACAGTGATTTGCCACCGCTTGGTTTGTCCGGGAACCGTCGATGAGCGCGTCGAGGAGGTAGTCCAAGGTAAACGGCGTATCGCTGACATGGTGTTGCCCAAATCCAGCTCTCTTGGAGATCTTGACGCCGACCAGCTTCGGGCAGCTTTAGGCATCAATGAAACGCAATTATTAGCTGCAGACCCTGACGACATCCTTGAGGACCTTGCCGTGGGGAGCGACGCATGAGCCGGCGGCGCAGAAGCTCACGAACCCGTCGTATCGGCAATACCGGCGCAGAAAGTGAAGCTCAACGCGAAAATAAGTCCTTTTGGCATGGTTCCAACGAGATGCCAGAGGCCCCCGGAAAAATTCAAGTAACTGAGCAGGCAGCTTCCGTCATAAGAAGCCTGGGATCCGCTCCGTTAACCGGGCAAGAATCCGTTACCGATCACTATTTCGACGCCGTGTACCAGCGCAGCGTTGCGTTGGCCTCAGCCCTGGCCGCTGCAGCTGAAATGGTCGGCGATGACGAAGACGAGCACGACACGTAAATCCACATCCGCCTTCAAGCCAACTAAAATCATTCGTTGGGATCGAAACCCACGACCTTGCCGCGATTGATGCTCACCCAATCTCGTGCTTCTAGATACGGCTTGAATGTTTCGTAAATTGCTTCCTCGTCAATCGCCTGCTTCGGGCGTTGCATTTCATACAGCTGGGGGAATTCGAGCCACGCCGTTACTGCATTCCAAAGGCGAAGCGCTGCATCTCCGCTAGGGGGGTCCAATAACACCGGTCCGAAAAAGGACTGACCGTCGGGGAAGAATAAGGTCGGAACGCCGAATCCCCCGGTTTCCACAACTCTGTCGTGTTCCGCTTTGATTTCCGAATGAGTCGATTCGTCTTCGATCGATTGTTCCACCACCGAAGGATCTACGCCGATCTGTTCAAGCAAGTGTTTGGCGACGTCGGGATTATGCGGTCGATTTCCATCAACGTGCAGCGCCCGTCCCGCCAATGCATACCAATCATCTAAAAGTGCCATGTCCATGCGTCGCAGAACCACGCCAATACGCATCATCGACCATCCATAACTCCATTCCCGCTCCCAAGGATGCTTTTTCCCCTCTCGAAGATTGATCTCCTCCAGGCTGAAAAACTTCCAGTTGACCTTGAGATCTAGCTGATCACGAACATCACGCATCCAGAGCGAGGTCTGGTAGGCCCACGGGCACATGACGTCGAAATGGAAATCGACCTCTTTGGGGGGCGTATAGGTCGTCATTGCTCTATCTCCTTCAGGTACCAGCGTCACCTGAAGCGTAGGTCGTCAATCCCTACGCCCGCGTG
>DUBN01000045.1:0-40335 GCA_012960315.1 Acidimicrobiia bacterium | reverse complement strand
TCACTCGCTCCCGTGACGCAGAAGTTTGCCTGGAGTCGCACCGGTGCATTCCCCGGATTCAAAAGTTACTTCTCCGTTGACGATGATTTGGTGATATCCAGCTGCGCGTTGCACCCTCCGCCATTCGCCACCTGGGAGGTCATATTCAACGTCACCGATCCAGTTCGGCAAAATTTCCAGTTCTTCCATGTCATAAACCAGCACGTCCGCGGCGGCACCTTCACTCAGGGTTCCGCGATCCCGGAACCCGGCGGCATGGGCAGGAAGATTAGAGAGCCTGTAGTGAGCTTCTTCAAGCGTCACAACTCCCTCATCTCTTACAAGCCAAGTCAAGAAATCCGTCGTATACGCCCCACCGGTAAAGAATTTGGTGTGAGCCCCACCGTCAGAAACACCAGGGATGGCATAGGGGGATTCATTCATCATTTCAGCCATGAATTCAGCGTTCGAACCTTTATCTGGACCCAAAAACTCGACGTTCAAGTCGCCCTGTAGAGAGAGATCCAGCATGACCTCTACATGATGTTTGCCTTGTGCCTCAGCAATATCGCCAACGGACTTGCCCACATACTCTTGTAAGTCTGCTTGTCGGTTCACTCCCTGAACAACCAAGCTCTTGGGATTTCCGCCCACGCCAGCCTGAATGACCTGTAGGCGACGATCTGCTTCCGCAGCCTCATCAACTAAAGCCCGACGGAGCTCCGGGTCGCTCATCTTTTCTATCTTCTCTTCCTTGGTACCCGTAGTCACAGCGCGCCATGCGGGCGAGGCATCGTAAAGGTTCCAATGCTCAAGGGTGAAGGCGAAACCTGCTCGGCCGGTTCCACACTGCGCATAAATAGGTAGACCCTTTTCTCGACAGCGGTCGATCCAACGGAGCGGACGCCGATGAACCTCAGGATCCTGGCGAGCTGGAGCGACGACATTGTGAAGAATCGGCCTTCGCGCCGTTTCAGCCAAGGTTTCCAAAAATGAGATATCTGCTCTGATATCACCAGTGCCTTGGGTGATCTGTATGAAACCCTCATCGCGTTCAGCGAGAACCTGTGCCAAATTCAAAATATCTTCGTCAGACATAATGTCAGTGACCATGGGCGATCCGTCATAGTCCGCCTGAACACTGTCTGGACCGAGCCGTTGGATTGAGAAACCACACAGACCGGCGTCCATGCCTTCGTGTAGCAAACGCGCCATTTCTTTGCGCTCGCTCTCTGACGCTGGCTCTCCCGCCTTTGCTTTCTCTAAGCCCATGACATAGGTCATCAGCGAAGCGGTGGGCATGTACTGAATGACGTTTACACCTTTAGGGATCCTGTCGAGGGAGTCCAGATATTCAGGGATTGTTTCCCAATCCCATT
This sequence comes from Acidimicrobiia bacterium, assembly GCA_012960315.1. Lineage (GTDB taxonomy): Bacteria > Actinomycetota > Acidimicrobiia > Acidimicrobiales > Poriferisodalaceae > UBA2110. Next base: position 38,977 of record DUBN01000045.1, on the reverse strand, counting down.
CCATTCCTTGCTTCATAGATTCAAATGGGATCGCCTCGGTGCGTGTCATCGTCAGCATGGATCGTTCTCGAAAATCTTTAGCGACGGGAGCAAACCCAAACCCACAATTACCCAAAACGACAGAAGTCACTCCGTGGTAGCCCGAAATTGTGCACCACGGATCCCATCGAATTTGGGCGTCGTAATGGGTGTGTAAATCAACAAACCCTGGGGCCACAATTTTTCCAGTGGCGTCAATAACTCTTTCAGCGACACCGGTCTCTCGACCACCCATCTTCGCTATCCGGCCATCCTTTATCCATAGATCGCCTTGGTACCTAGGAACTCGAGTTCCGTCGACAATTGTGCCGCCAGCGATATGTATGTCGTACTCGGTCATGCCCCACCCCCTGGGTCCGTGAGCCACCCAACGATGCTTCTTGTATACGTTGGATACCTCTAAGGCTAATCATCTGCGAGCATGCGTGTGTGGAACGTACGGTTCAACCAGGATCTACACCCCTTAGGGTCGCTATCGCTACCGTTCTCAGCGATCTGAAGAAAGGGGACGTCGTTACCTACGGCGAAGTCGCAGAAGAAGCTGGATACCCGCGCTGCGCTCGCGCAGTCGGCAATTTTTTGAAACAAAATCCAGGGTTCCCCTGGTGGCGAGTAGTTAACTCCAAGGGACGACTTGCTCCTGGACACGAAGCCAGGCAGGAACGGTTACTCAGGCAAGAAGGAGTGACCGTGGAGCGCGGCCACGTAGCCGGAATGAGGCCCCGGTGAACCAATCAACCACCGGTGACGTCTGCGTCCATCCGCCCGGTAGTCGGAAAGCCCCGCTGTTCGATGGCCCGATGGCGAGCCGCGACTGATTCAACAATGTTGGGGTCGGTGTAGATGTAAAACTCGTTGTTGACCACTGCGTCGTGGACCAACTCGGCCACCTCGCGGGGTGGACGCCCCGACGCGATGACATCCCACATCGCAGCGGTGACGGCTTCGGAGTGGTCCGTCGCTACAGGTGCGGGCACCACCCGGAACCGCTCGGGCCGGCGGGTTTCGTCGTACATGATGTTCGTAGCGACCGCGCCGGGGCACAGCACCGACACGTTGACACCGGTCGCTCGCGTCGCCAGGTCGTGGAACTGACACTCAGAGAGAGCCACCACCGCATGCTTTGCTGCGTAATACGCAGCGCTGATGACAGACCCTGACGTGAGTCCTGCTTGCGAAGCTGTATTGACGATGTGGCCGTCACCATGCTCAAGGAGATGGGGGACAAATGTGCGGATCCCGTGGATGACTCCCCACAGGTCAACGTCGAGCACCCAACGCCAGTCCTCAACAGTCAGCTCGTGTGGCGCGAAGCCTGCGGGTCCCGCGACGCCCGCGTTGTTGCAAACTAGGTGGGCGCGGTCGAAACAATCGACGGTCAATGCGAGCAGGGCCTCGACATCTGACGCCACCGTGACATCAACACGCAGCCCGGTCGCGGGTCCAACCTCGGACACCTCAGCGACCGCGACATCAAGGGCCGCCTCATCGATGTCAGCCAATACAACGTTCATCCCAGCTGCTGCCCAACGCTCGGCCATGGCTCGACCGATCCCACTCGCCGCGCCCGTAACCACCGCAGTCTTTCCAGCCAACTCCTTCATGGTGTCCCCTCCGATGACGCGATGCCGGCCCGCGGCAACGCGGCCCAACCCTAGACATCATCGACTGACTTGACCGGGAAAAAACGGATGGTTCAACCAGGTGACTAACCGTGTCATCCGCTTGAATGTAAGTGCCACTTCAAACACACTGCTCGGCCACGTATCAGCTAATTGTGCGAGAATTTCAGATTGGCTGATGCTGCCTCGCACAACTCATCGTCAAGACAACCGCCGAGCCAGAGCAGGCGCCCACCGAAGCTCAAAGGCCGAACACAACTTGGGACCCGACACCGAAACCCCGGCCCCAAACGCTACTACTGTCGATTGTCGTTCTACCGGGCGTGTAGCCGAGCAGGGGAGTGGTGGGCAACACATCGTTGACGACGAAAACACGTCCGATCATTGTGTGAATTTTGGGACACCTACTCCAGTACCTACCAACCACTTCGTACCGTCATTTAGACGAAGAACCCAGCGACCTAGATCCGGTCTTCCCCCTGGGTTACCAGGACCAAGGTGTCCTCGACAGCGGTCTCGAGGTGGGTCTCACCTGCCTCAACGAAATAACAGCTTCCCGCCGTAACTTCACGCTCAAGCTCACCTTCTTGTTCAACTCTCATGTTCCCCTCCAACACCACCACCTGCACCCACTTGGTGTGGTGGTGGGGTGGCACGGCGCATCCGGCGGCCATACGAAAGAAGCCAGAGCGAACGTCGTAGTCGCCTTCGAAGACAGACGCCTTGGACATCGTCGTGCCGAACACGTCAACGTCGGTCCACTGCAACTCGTCCAACTGAAGGTACCTGGTCATGGATTCATCTTAGTAAGGCGGGAAAGGCCAGTGACCTAGGCTGCCTGCTCCAACACCGGAGGAGTGAGGTCCGTGCCCACAACGAAGAAATACTGGCACCAGAACCAACCTGGGCATGGGACTGCAACATCACAGGCCGCAAATACACCATCGCCTTCGGAGCTTTCGAAGAAATATTCGATGGGGCGCCCAGCGCTGCGATTTGGTACTGCAACCCTAAAAAGCCCGAGGATCACAACGAACAACCCATCCTTCTACCCATCGCAATGGTGCTCGAAGCAATGGCGGAGGTATTCGACCCAGACCGACCGGTCTCAGCCGCCGAACCATATATAGGTTCCTACTACTGCGAGAATGATAAGGGTGCACATCTCGACGGTGATCCCTTTGTGGCTACCGCATTGGGAGCGAGGTTCAACTTCGAATCCAACTTCACATAACGTATCTTATGATCTCTTTATCTGGGGGAGTAGCTGAGGCCTTCAAACCTCTACTTTTCACTGAAATAACCCCTCTCAGCGCTAATACCTGTCAGGCGTAGGATTTGCGGTCTTGCCAACAGTTGCTAGATATCCAGCGCATGGCCGTAATCGCGACTGTGCTTGATAATGAAGTCTTTTCGGGGCTCGACCGGTGCGCCCATCATGACAGCAAAGGCTTTTTCGGCGTCCTTGGCGTCCTCGAGGGTGATCCGTCGCAATATTCGAGTTTCCGGGTTCAGAGTTGTCTCCAACAGTTCGTCATCATCCATTTCGCCGAGCCCCTTAAATCTGGTGATCCTGTAGCGGCGGCCTTTTCGGTCTAAGTCGGCGACTCGGGCCTGAAGTTGCTGTTCGGAGTACAGAAACTCTTTTTCTGACCCCAGCACGAGGGCGTGCGTTGGAGGCTGCGCAGCGTAGATGTGCCCTTGTTCGAGCAGAGGTTTCATGTAGTGGTAAATCAATGTCAAAACAAGACAGCGAATATGACTCCCGTCAACGTCCGCGTCTGCGAGAAGGATCACGCGGTCGTACCTTCGAGATTCGAGGTCGAACTCAGGTCCAGAACCTGAACCGACAGCCGTAAACAGGGCTGTTGCTTCCGCATTATCGAGCACTGATTTTTTTGTGCTCTTACCAGCGTTAACGACTTTCCCTCTCAAAGGCAGAACTGCCTGCCAAGCGCTGTCTCGTGCTCGTTTCGCAGGACCGGCAGCGGAGTCGCCCTCAACGATGAGCAGTTCGCCTTCTGGGTGGAGTCGACAATCGGCGAGTTTGTCCGGTAGTCCGTTGTTTCCGAGTTGGGCGGCCTTACGTCGGTTGTCGAGCGCCTGCTTCGTACTGATTCGATTGACTATGGCATCAACAACTTTGTCCAAAATTGCCTTTACGTGAACCTTCTTCGAACCTTTTGCTGTTCCCTCAAACCATGCTTTAAAGCCATCCCGTACGACTGCTCCAACAATTTTCTGAACTTCGGGAGTACCTAGCTCACGTTTAGTTTGTCCCCTGAACTGCGGTTCCAGAAATACGGTTCGGACCACCGCGATGAGACCTTCCTGCGCGTCTTCTTTTTGAACTTTTGCTTCGCCTTTTAGCTTGCGGAGTTTTCTTGGATCTGCCGTTGATACTGCCTGGTTCAGGGCGGTGGTGAGGGCGCGCTCGAAGCCACTTAAGTGAGTCCCTCCATCTGGTGTTGGGATGGTGTTGACGAAACTGACTAAGGACGTTTCATATCCTTGTACCCACCGTAAGGCGATGTCGACCTGACATTCGCGGGTCACTTCCGTGAGTTTCCCATCAATGGGAACTTTTTCGGTGAACACCCCAGAACCAGATATAGCTACTAGCCCGGTAACAGGTTGTGCTTCACCAGACAAGAAGTCAACGTAGTCAGCAAGACCTCCTTGAGATACGAGTTCTTCGGCCGGTCTCCTCGAACCCCTACGTTTATCTGATAGCCGAATTTTGAGTCCAGGGACCAAGAAACACACCTGTCCAAGTCGATCCTTAACTTCCGCATAGTCGATCTTCGCTTCGGGGTCGAAGATCTCAGTATCCGGCCAAAAGCGGACACGCGTTCCTGTTCGGTTGGCGGGGATTTTGGCGATTTTCTTTAACGCATGATTTGGAGAAAAACGTCCGTTCTTCGCCGTGTGGCCCGCGATCTGGTCTTGAAATTCGAGCCGGTGCGTGGCTCCGCCGCGGTCAACTTCAACCTCGATTCTCGTTGCGAGGGCATTGACAACTGACGCCCCAACGCCGTGTAGGCCGCCAGATGCCCCATAGGCGCCATTACCGAACTTTCCGCCAGCATGCAGTTCGGTGAAGACGACTTCGAGAGCGGTGGCGTCGCCTTCTTTCTTCTCTATCGGAATCCCGCGGCCGTTGTCTGTTACTTCATACGAACCGTCTGAATGCAAGAAAACCTCGAGTAGTCGCGCATGGCCACCCGCTGCCTCATCGACCCCATTGTCGATGATCTCCCACAAAAGGTGCGTTAAACCTCCAGAACCAGTTCCGCCGATATACATACCAGGCCGCTTTCGGACGGCTTCTAACCCTTCGAGCACCTCGATATCGTCAGCGTTGTAGCTACCGGGTTGTTTCCTCTTTCCGGCTTCAGTGCTGGCATTCACTGGAACCGGTACTCCCCTACTACCAAGACCCGTGAGTCAAGGTCCGTTGTCGTTCCGTCACGGCGACTTGTCTCTATGGTTAGTGGAAACGGGTTTGGATCTACTTTTCTTGAATCGCCATCCTCAAGCACGACAGCGGCCATCTGTTGATTGCGACCTACCCACCCGAAGGAGGCCGTCGTTTCAAAGTTTTTCCATTTGACCGTTCGGACTCCTCCGGTCGCTCGTCCTTTGGTCGGCACCTCTGCGACATCAGTCACTTTCACAGCGCCGTCGTCACTCACAAGCAAAACCACCGCCCCAAATTCCACAAGCCCGGCCGCTACCAGCGCTGCGCCGGCTTTCAGCTTCATTCCAGATACCCCAGCGGCTCCCGGGCCTTGAATAGAAATGCCGGCCGCTGGTGTGCGAAGGGCCTGACCGTCGGAGGCCACCATCACGATTTCACTGTCGTTGCTAACAATGAATCCTGCGACGACTCGGTCGTCGCCTTTCAAGTTAATCACTGCACTTCCTGATCGAAGCCGCCCAACGGATTCGAGTTCAAGACGTTTAGCGATGCCTTTTCGCGTGGCTATAAGCACGCTGCCTTGACCTTCGCCAAAGAGTCCGACCACGCGTTCTCCTCGACTCAACGAGAACATCTCGGTGACTGATGCCCCCCTACTACCGCGAATTATCTCGGGCACTTCTCGAGAACGGACCGTGAGTAAGCGTCCTTGGTCAGTGATAGCGGAAATTGAGCTATAGAGGCTAGTTTCCAGGCTTCGGGCGATGACATCATGGCGCCCTGGCTTGGCGTTGAACTCTTCGTCGGACGATCTACGTCCAAGCAGACCGGAAGTCGACAGAGTAATGAGCGTGGATTGGTCGGTGAGAGGTTCTTCAGGCTCTACCTCCAACAGGGCAGGATCATCGTTGATGACTACGACGTCATTGGTAGATAGGACTGTGGTGCGGCGAAGCGAGCCAAATTCCTCAACCAACTCTCGCAGTTCGCGGCCGACTAGCTTTCGCCGCCGGGCATCGGATGCGAGGATTTTGAGTAGATCATTGATGTCAGCCTGAACGTTGCCCAGTTCCTCTCGAAGCTTTCCGACTTCCAAAGCTGTCAGGCGACGTAATTGCATATCTAAGATGTGGGTCGCCTGCATCTCAGTGAGTTGCAACAAGTTCATCAGCTCGCTACGAGCTGTCGACGCAGTATCTGATCCTCTGATAATTAAAATTACTTGGTCAATGTTGTCGAGGGCCAGCAGAAGGCCAAGCAGGACATGTTCTCGTTCCTCAGCGCGAGCGAGACGATATTCAGTGCGACGAACAATGACGTCTAAGCGATGATCAACGTAATGCTGGCAAAGTGCGTAGAGACCAAGAGTTGTCGGCACGCCATCGACCAACGCCACATTATTTATTCCAAAACTTTCCTCAAGCGGGGTCAGCCGATAAAGCTTTTCCAATAACGCGTGAGGTCCAACTCCTGTTTTGCATTCGATAACGAGGCGCAGCCCATGGTTACGGTCGGAAAGGTCGACCACGGCGGCTATTCCATCGAGTTTCCCGCCTGATATGAGTTCACGGATTTTGGCCTGAACGCGTTCCGGGCCCACCGCGTAGGGCAATTCTGTTACAACGATTCCCTGCCTGCGGGCCGTAATATTTTCGATCTCGGCTCTAGCTCGAACGCGAATCGTTCCTCGGCCAGTTGCGTATGCTTCTCGGAGTGATCCATCGTCGACGACAATCCCACCGGTCGGGAAATCCGGCCCTTCGACGAATTCCATAAGGTCATCCACCGATGGTTTCGGGCGACGGTTCGTAAGTACGTGGTCAATTGCAGCTGCGATTTCGGCGAGATTGTGTGGCGGCATGTTGGTTGCCATTCCGACAGCGATTCCCGAGGCTCCATTTACCAGTAGGTTCGGGATGGCGGCAGGCAGACACGTTGGTTCTTCACGTTCGCCATCAAAGTTTGGTAAGAAATCAACGGTTTCTTCGTCCAGGTCAATGACCATGGCCATCGCTGCGGACGTCAAGCGTGCTTCGGTGTAGCGATATGCCGCGGGCGGGTCATCGAGGCTGCCAAAGTTGCCTTTAGGGTCGACAAGAGGCACCGACATGGAGAAGGTCTGACCCATTCGGACCATCGCCTCATAAATCGCACCATCACCATGAGGGTGGTATTTCCCCATCACCTCGCCAACCACTCCAGCTGATTTCCTAAATGGAGTGCCCGGTCTAAGACCTAAATCCGCCATCACATAAAGGATTCTTCGCTGAACAGGTTTCAATCCGTCTCGGACATCGGGAATAGCCCGGCTCGTTGTAACCGAGAGCGCGTAGGGCATAAATGAATCGCGCATTTCGTCGGCAACAGCTACGTCGACGATTTCGCGAGCAATTTGGTCTGGTGCCTTAGCTCGTACCATGGCCTTCCTGGGTCAAGTTATCCGCCTTAGCCGAGGGTAGGACGCTCGGAAGCATCCGGGTGGTCATTCAGACCCAAAAAAGAGCATTGTCCTCGAAATGCGAATCTTTTGATTTCGTTCGGTAACGTTGGCACCGTAATCAGGGACCACAGCGGGGGCCAGTACTCCCCCGCCGCTTCCTACGCCCCCCCTAGCCGGAGAACCCGGAGCAACGATGAGCCGACGTATCGAGGTCGAGCTGACCAGTCAGCGAGATGACGGAACCTGGACCTGGCGAGCCGCCGGCGCCAAACAGCCCAAAGGAACCTTGGAAGGCACGGTGCTGTACGACGGTGCATCCGTCGGAGATATTTGCCGAGCCGATGCTGACTTCGAGATTGATGGAATTTTCGTCACTGCCGTATCACCACCGAAAGGTCGCAGCGGACGCCCGGACGACGAACGAATCGAGGTTCTCGGATCGGGTCGCGAATTCGACGCTGTCACTACTCAACTTGCAAGAAAGGGCCGCTCAGACAAGCGAAAGGGCGGCCGACGTCAACAGCCTGAAAAAGCTGGCAAAGACGGCTCCAAACGTAAACCGAAGAGGCAAGACGATCGCCGCAAACCTGAGTCCCGACGGACACGCAAAGAACGTCCTGAGGCCCCGACGAAACCCAAACCCAAAAAGCTCAAACCTGGGCGCGCTCATCGAAAAGTTCTGATCGAATCTCTTCCAGAGGAGCAACGCGTCATAGCAGAACAAGTGTCGCGAGGTGGCATCGCTGCGGTGCGAAAAGAAATCGAAACTCAGAATGCCCGCGCTGCCGAGGAGGGCGGCGCAGAAGTTCGTGCCGATGCGTTGGTGACCTTGGCTGAATCGCTGCTTCCTCAACTCAAAATCGCCGAATGGCGAGATCGAGCTGATGCCGCGTTGTCTTCAATCGAGGAAGTCGACATCCGTGACTTGAGAACCGTTTTGGTCGCGGCTGAAGATGCTGCCCGCGACGAAGAAACTCGATTGCTCGCTGATCAGATCCGAGCCGGACTGAACGAGCGCCTCGAAAAAGCGCAGGTTGAATGGCATGAAGAGATTCGGACTGCTCTGAAAGAGGATCGCGTCGTGCGAGCGTTGCGTCTCAGCTCTCGGCCCGCTAAGGCCGGTAGCCCCCTACCTCCCGACATCGCTGAAAGCCTTACCAATCAAGCAAATCAGGCCCTCGGTGGGGAGGTGAGCCAGCAACGCCTCGGAATTGTGCTCGAAGCCATCGCGTTTTCGCCAATTCGGCCCTACGTAGCTATGGCACAGGTTCCATCTGAACCGACTAAGGAATTGCTGGATATCATCCGCAAAATTGCGGATCGCATTCCAGAAATAGCCGCCCGGTTGGGTATCGAGCCACCGGAAAAGGAGAAGGGCCGCAAGAAGCGCCGCCCGAAGAGACCCCCGCGTCCAGACAATGCAGCTAAACCGTCTCCCAACCAAGAGACCGAACCGTCAACCCCAGCCGTTGAAGCAACAGCACCCGATCCTGACGCTGAGACAGACACCAAATCAAACACACCACCAGACAACGAACCGTCTCCCCCGGAAGCGAATGCCGATGAACGGCCCTAAGAGCAGCAGATGGTCGTAACGTACGAGAAGGTCGGCAATATAAGGGTCATTACTCTGGACAGAGCCGAAGCCCGAAATGCAGTTAGTCATGAAGTCTCCGCCGAGCTCGAAGCGCACCTTGACGCTTTCGAATCCGACGACAGTGCCTGGGTTGCGATACTCGCGGCGAACGGACCCGTTTTTAGTGCTGGCGCCGACCTCAAGTCGGTTAGTAGCGGTAAGGCAATCGAGACAGAAAAAGGTGGCTTCGCGGGCTTAGTTCGCTATCCAAGAACCAAACCATTGATTGCAGCGGTTGACGGTCCTGCTCTGGCGGGCGGATTAGAGATAGTTCTGGCCTGCGACCTTGTCGTCGCCTCCAGCACCGCTCGTTTCGGTATTCCCGAGGTGAAACGGAGTCTGATCGCTGGAGCAGGAGGACTTTTTCGTCTACCCGCTTCGATCGCTCGTAACGTCGCTATGGAATTGGCGCTTACCGGCGATCCCATCAGCGCCGAACGCGCCTTTGCGCTCGGTTTAGTCAACGAACTCGTGGAACCAGGAACCGTGGTTGATGCGGCGTTAGAACTTGCTGCTCGCATCACCGTTAATGCCCCAATAGCCGTTAGAGAGAGCCGTAAAGTTGTACTGGAAAGTCAGGGTGTCACCGATACGGAAGGCTGGCAAATCACCAAAGACCATTTTCGTGTCGTCGTGAAGACCGAAGACTTCCGCGAAGGTCCGCTGGCGTTCGTTGAAAAACGGGATCCTGTTTGGAAGGGACGCTAAGGCGTTAGCACGCTGTGTTGGAAAAGGAACTCCTCCAGACCAGCCGTTAGCTCAAGACTTTTGATTTGTTCAGGATCAACGAAAGTCAAATCTCCAGCGTCATCACCGGGTGTTGCACCAGACGGGTCTTCGGTTGTGACGAAGAAGTCGGCAATGAGATACCTGTGACCGGCTACCGAACGTTCAACCCAACCGACAAACTCACCACAGTTCACTTTTAGGCCAGTCTCTTCTTGGACCTCGCGTTCAACCCCATCTTGCCAAGCTTCTTGGGGCTCTAGGCGGCCACCGGGAAGCGACCATTGACCGATGCCGGGTTCTTGCCCTCGCTTGACTAGAAGTAGTGCTCCATCCCAAAGCAGGACCGCTCCAACGCAAGGTTCTGGCATCCGTCGGTCGACCACCTCAAGGTTCCTTGAGTGATTTATGCACAGTAAGGAGCCGCGCTTTGAATCCAAACGTTTCGAAAAAGTTTTTCGTCGCGCGGTTACCAGGCAATGCCATTGAGTCGATTCCGACACAATTCCGCTCGGTGCACCATGAAATGATCGATCCAATTAGGGACTCGCCGAGCCCAACGCTTCGAGCTTCGGGATCAACCCAGATGTCTGAAACTTGCCCCAAAATTTCGCCGGTGCGAAGCAACTCAACTCTGGAGACGGCGTATCCGAGGGGAACGTCATCGATCATTCCAATCCAGATGGTCTGGTCTGGGTCGTGAAGCGCAGCTTCAAAGCTAGCTAAATAAGGCCGGCTTCTCGTTTCTCGTCTGCTCCACACGTAACCGCCGCGATTCTCGTGCTGCTCAGCTACGGCCTGCGTCGCGAAGTCGGCGAGCATTTCAAGGTCAGTGACGGTGGCAACTCGAACAGATTCATTCACTGGTTTGCCCGTCGCTGCTGCAAAGCCTTTTCTGCTTGAAGTCGCCCATCTTCTCCCTCAGTAAGATCGATGTGCGTGAACATTTCGGCGACGGCTTGGTGTCCCGCACGCGTCGCTATTTGCTGATGCATCTCTTGCACAATGCGCCTGTAATTGGGGTGGCCCTGTGGCTGACTTCGCAGTTCGATCATGTGGAGTGCTTCGCGGGCGTTGAACTGCATGACATACCGAACCCGATATGCCATGGACACCGCGTATGAGGCCTGTTCGGGGAACTCCGGGAGCATGGATTCATACAGAGCCCTCGAACGTTCCAGAGCCCCGTCGTATCGATCGGCAAGGCCTGCGCCCTTGACTGCTTCTGGAATTTCGTAGCCGTGCTCAGGTGTGAGTGACTGCCATTCGATCGTCAGTAGACGATGCCGCTGCAGGTCTCGGAAACCTCCATAATCGCCCAACACGTCAAACCGGTAATCCAACCGTTCTAAAGCGCGACCCGGTCTGTGGCGTCGGTTACTTCTGTCGCCGACATATTGCCGAACTAAATTAATTCGCTCCTCAGACGCCAAGTTGTCGACTAAATCCACGAGCTGCGTCTCAGGCAAATGACTATACGGGTACAGCATCGCAGCCAACATTTTGCGTTCGCCATCGGGATCCCAATCAATGAGTTCGACCTCATTGACAGGTACTGGGTCTATCTGCGCAAACATCTGGGTTGCGAGTTCTCGCATGGAGTTACGATTGGCTTCAAAGTATTTGGACCAAGCAACACCCCGATCTTCGATGTCGACGCGTCGCAGGAAAGAAGGGATCACTTTGCGCAATTCTGAAAGCATCAGATCGGCGTAGGACCGCGCCTCAGGAAGTGGATGCGATCGCATCCGGATTAATAAAGCTTCGTATGCCTGACCTGTCCCATAGATCCCCACATTCGAGAGACTTGCAGCGGGAAGAAGGCCGCGTACAGCATCAAAGGACTTCGCCCGTATCGTTTGGCGGTAGGCCAAATCGCCGATGTCGTTGCCCTGCGCGTGGTTAGCTCGATAAAAGTCCTGCATGAGCGGCACCAACTCCGCGTAGGTGTCAAATAGCCGATCAAGGTCACCGACATAACGCGTGCCAAGAGGAGAAGTAAGCACTTCCGGGTCACGGTGATAGCGATATCGTCCTTCGATGCGGGTGTCATAACTCAAGTACCGAGTTGATTGCTCCAAATAGGACATCAGTCGGCCCCACTCAAGGACCTTCGTCAAGAGATTGGAAGCTTGCTCGCATGCCAAATGAACGCCACCGAGCTGAGCGACTGAGTCATCACCGTATTCGAAGAAAACTCGTTGATAAAGTTCCTCGGCTTTAGCGAGGCCGACTGTGGCATCAATTGACTGATCACCAGAGACATCGAGGTCATCAACGAACTCATCCAGAAACAACCGTCTGAGACTCTTATGCGTTCTGCTGTACCTCGCGAAAAGCGCGCCCTTGACCACCTCGGGTAGGTTCACAAGCGCGAACACTGGCTGGTCGAGGTTCGTGAAGTATCGACGAAGAATATCTTCCTCGTTCGCCGTAAATTGCTCGACTGCGTAGTTGTTCAAGATCGATTTCGAAAGTTAGTGGAATAAGGGACGGATGTTTCGGTACGTAAAACTGATCGTAGGACGATCCGACGCGTTAGTGGCGCACCTTTGGGGTCTTTAGAAAAATCAGAATATGACGTTGAAAGCATCAGGGACCACTGTCACTGCGATCGAATGGTGTCGGCCCTCGTCAACTCCGTCGATCCGGATGCGAAAGGGACGCTCGAAAGTTCTTTCTAAATGAGTAACTCTTTCACTACGGATATCTGAATGAGGCAAGTGGTCACCCGTTCGTAGACGACTTCTGGCTAACCACCTTTCTCTAATGGGTAGATCTCCCTCCAGCAGGTCAAATCGCCCATCGTTGGGATGCGCTTTAGGGGCCACTCGCCATGTATCACGCCATTCAGAATTCATAACTGCGGTGATCGGCCCACGCCACCAACTTCTCATGCAGAACACGTGGGCTACAGCTACACAAGAACGATCATCAAGACGGACCTGAGCCGCATCAATCGCCACCATCTTGGCGTCTCGGCTTCGAATTCTTTGCAGCCCTCCTGCGGGAGCACCTAACGCTCGCCATAGATCACCGCCCAGCAGTGCTATTGAAGGAATTTCTGTTCCAGCGGCCCAAGATTCCTCTACAACGGTTCGCACCTCGGCATCCGTCGTCGCTATGACATCCACTAACCCCAGCGGCGCGTCATCGCCCCAATCTTTTCCGCGCTCAATTGGCATTGACGTCAACCTCATCTTCGGCATCGTCTTGAACGCGCGCCGCCGCCGACACCAAATCTCGATCGATGGCTGTGACAGCGTTTCTCATTGCTTTACGGGTTTGATCGTTGGGTACCACCTCAGCAATCTGGCTGAGGAGGTCAATCACTTGCCGAACATTGCGCACGAAATCGCCCGCTGATATTTCATCATCGAGTATCTGGCTGAGATCATGGCCCGACGCCCACGCGTGAATTTGCGCGAAGATTGAGGGATCAGGCATCCTGGTCTCAGGTAGCCCTCTAGCTTGTTCTTCAGAGCGAAGCGATGTTGCGTACGCCAGCATTGCCTTGACGCGTTTCTCCACGCCATTGTTGGGGTACCAGGGCGGCGGTGGGTCTATTCGGCTTCGATGTTCGTAGGTTAGAACTGAAGTAATCGCTGCAAGTTCCTGTGCAGACAAGCCGTCGAAAACATCGTTATCTATGCAGATACCAACAAGTAAATCCATCTCATGAAATATTCCTTGGAGTCGCTGACCAGATTCCTCCAGTTGCCATCCAGTCGCGCAACCAAACTCTTGCAACATTGCCACGATCACATCAAGGGTGTGGGTCAGACCGCCTTCGGCAAGGTCGATTCGAGATTTCAACGATTCGATTCTCAACTCGGCACGTTGCACTTGACGCTCAGCGTCCGCTCGTGCTCGCTGTAAGTCCCGATCAGGTCGTCTCATTTCTGGCACGAGGCCCGAATCCGTCAAGTGTTGTTTCAACAGCCTGGCAGCGACTCGCTGATACTCTCGCCGGTTGGGCACATACGGCTTTGGTAATTCCAAGGTCGCAATAGCTTGCGGCGACTGGTCGAAGTCCGACACGCCAAGCATCATCACCTTGCCTCGGGCAGTCACTACTCGGACTCGGTTGTCCCCTCCGCGTCTGTTCGTAGTTCCAAGTACTAATAGATGCTGTGAGTCCGTGCCCTGAATTCTTTCCACGACTACTCCTGGCCGAAGCCTTCCCAAGGCCTCCGAGACCTGAGTCACGCCTTTGACTACAGGACTGGTTTCCGTTGAGCGAGCGACCCCAAGTCGCTTCAACTCCGTCTGCGCCGTTCGGAGCGAAGCCTTTGCTTTTTCTACTTGAGTGGCCAACTTGACGACGCTTCGGGCGGATCGATACTGAGCAAATGAACGTTCCAAAAGCTCAATGGCTTCTTGGCGGTCGGCTCTGCTCATCAAATTAGCGGCCATGTTATAGGTCGGCCGAAAAGCGGATTCCAAAACGAATTCTTTGCTCGATGCGAGCCGCGCGATTTGGTCAAAAGACTCGTAGGGGCTCCACAGCGTGTACGCATGCCCTATCGAGTCGATTCCCCTTCGCCCCGCTCGCCCTGTTAGCTGTGTGTACTCCCCCGGTGTCAGCACCACATGCCCTTCACCACGGAAACGACTTAGTTGCTCCACAACTACTGATCGGGCAGGGAGGTTAACCCCCATAGCGAGAGTTTCGGTGGCAAACACCACCCTCAGTAGACCGGCAGCGAAACAATCTTCGACAGTTTCTTTGAATGGTGCAACCATGCCCGCATGGTGGGCTGCTACTCCTGCCTTTAAGCCTTCCAGCCAGCTTTCATAGTCAAGGACCTCAAGATCAGCGCGCCGAATCTCGCGGACATGTTGCTCCGCGATGGTTTCAACTTGTTGTCGCTCACGCCCATCGAGGAAACCGATGCCTTGTTCAAGGCAGTTTCGGACTGCGTCATCACAACCCTGTCTGGAAAAAATAAAACAAATGGCTGGTAGCCGGTCTGTGGCGTCGAGGTGTTCGATTACTTCGCTGCGCCTTGGTCGGCCTACCCCACCGCTTCTACCTCGGCCATCTTGTCGTCTCTCGCCGCCCAATTTTCCGAGGAACCGTTCAACTTCGATATTGACTTGGCCGTTTCTAAGAGTCCGAAATTCTTGAAGCCTTCGCTGTCTTTTGTCAAACACCAGGAAGTGATCGTGTAGCTCAACTGGCCGCGTTGGTTCGGTTATGGCTTCGCAACTTCCCTGGACTTCGCTAATCCATCCCGCCAGTTCCTCAGCATTAGTAACGGTTGCCGAGAGGCACACTAAACGGGTGCTGGGTGGGAGCTGAATGATCACTTCTTCCCAAACAGGCCCGCGGTAGGGGTCCTGCAGAAAGTGAACCTCATCGAGAACCACGAGCCCTAAATTCTCAAGTCGAGGAGATCCTGCATAAATCATGTTTCGAAGGACTTCTGTAGTCATCACAACTACATCAACCTCGGGACGGATCGCGTTATCTCCTGTCAACAATCCGACCCGGTCGGGCCCTAACCAGGAAGCAAGGTCGCGGAACTTCTGGTTCGACAGTGCCTTGATGGGTGTCGTGTAGGCGACCGATCGACCATCCTCCAACGCTTTCGCGATTGCATACTCGGCAATAAGCGTCTTGCCCGATGCTGTTGGGGCAGTGACCAGGACAGACCTGTCGTCGTCGATCACCTCGAAGGCTTGAACCTGAAAGTCGTCCGGTGTGAGTCCCCGATTCGTCAAGAGGCTCGCACGCAGTGGAATAGGTGGGCTTGTCATCGTTCACCATGAGTTCTGTTAAATAAAAGACGGCGACCCGGCTGGCGTGTCAGGAGCCGACCTACCAATATCGACAATTCGAAAAACACGTACATCGGTATGGACAACGCAGCCAAGGAGACCGGGTCCCCCGACGGCGTGAGAATAGCCGCCAGGGTAACTATTCCCACGATTGCGTAACGACGGAGCCGATGCAACTGCGCCGGCTTCACCACACCGGCAATTTGAAGAAAAACGAGCAAGATAGGAAATTCGAAACCGATTCCAAAAGCCAGCATCATGTATGTGATCAACCCGAGATAGGCACCTGGCGAGAACATGGGGTCGACGGACTCTCCGCCGAAGGAAATCAAGAAGTCAAGGGCCCTTTCGAATGTCGAATATGCCAATATTGCTCCGCAGACAAAGAGAAGCAGAGCGCAGAGAACAAAAGGAATTGCATACCGTTTTTCTCTCCGGTCCAATGCCGGCGTAACGAATCGCCATAAATGCCACAGCATCACTGGCATCGCTAGAACGACGCCTACGTAGAGCGAAACTCTGATCCGCGTTTTGAACCCATCGAGAGGCTCAATGATCACCAGAGTACAGGGCTTATCGATGCCCTGAGCCTCTAGAACGTTGCAATAAGGCGGCAAGAAAAACCTTCCGAGCATCCAGTCATAAAAGAACAAGCCGATTACGGCACCAGCCAGTACTGCTAGGACACTCCATATCAGACGTACCCTCAGCTCAGCTATGTGATCCCAAAACGACACAGGTCCAGATGCGGGGCGGCGGCGTAGCTTCATTGCGGAGGCGGCGACTCGCCAGTTTTTCGATCATGCCTATTGACGTCGTCAGGCAAGTTAGGCGAAGCGCTTTGTCGTCGAAGTTCTTCATCATGAGATTTTTCCACTCCCGCTTCGACTGCGTTATCAAGTTCATTTCGGATCCGTGAACTAAACCGTCGAAGATCTGCGAGTCCCTTCCCGATACGCCGTACGGCCTCTGGAAGCTGTTTGGGACCGAGGGCGATGAGAGCGACGAAGGAGATAATCAGCACCTCGTTTGGCGTGAGATTCACGCCTTTGATGCTATGTCTTTGCTGTCGCTCCCAGACGTTGCACCACCAATCCCTCTCATTCTCCGAAAAACTATTTGCCGAAGCCGTGTCCGCGACATGCGAGATAAGTGTCTTTGGGCGCGCCCAACCTGAACCCCTAATCCGCCTAGTGCAAGTTCAGCCCGATCGACACTTGCAAGGGAACTCCTAGTTTCTTGAGCCACGCGAAGCACTGAGCGCCAAATGAACAGGGAGAGGGTCAATATCAATGACGCGACGGTGATCCATAGGGCGAGCACGGCACAACGTTAGAGGCTCGGTTGCAACACTTCGACACAATCGAGCAGGATGCTTCCGTGCAACAACGGCTGATTTCGCTGCGTCAACCTCCAATCAAATTTGCTCATCGAGGAGGACGCGCCCACGCACGAGAAAACACGATTGATGCCTTTGTGCTGGCTTTGCAACTCGGAGCCACAGGAATTGAAACGGATGTTTGGCTCACTTCGGACGGCATCCCGATATTGGACCATGACGGGCTGCTTCGCACGGGTCTTCGCCGCCGGAAGGTGAGGAGTCTCCGAAAGGAAGATTTGCCGTCTCATATTCCAACCCTTCACGAGCTCTACCAAACTTGTGGAAATGGCTTCGAACTGTCGATAGATGTGAAAGATCAGGCGGCGATTGAGCCTGTCATCCAAACGTCTCGAGAATTCGAAGCTGAAACCAAACTCTGGTTATGTCATGAGGACTGGAAAGTTGCGGCCAGTTGGCGCAACTCGACAAGTGCACGTTTGGTCGATTCCACTCGCTTGCATTCTATGAAAGAAGGACCGGAACGGCGCGCCGCGGAATTAGCCGATGCAGGCGTCGACGCCGTCAATCTCCACCACACGGACTGGACCGGTGGACTTACCACACTCTTCCATCGCTTTGGCCGTTATTGCATAGCCTGGGATGCGCAGCACCAAAGAAGAATCAGCGATCTTGTACGCATGGGCCTAGACGCTATTCACAGTGACCATGTTGATCGTCTGCACGACGGGTTTGACCAGGCCGACTATTAGTTTCGGTGAGCGACAGGCTACGGCCGACCAACGTTACGAATCGGCCAAATTCGAACGAAGACCTCTCCTACGAGTAAGTCCACGTCGATTGGTCCAAACGAACGGCTATCTCGACTGTTGGAGCGATTGTCACCCATGACAAAAATTTGGCCTTTGGGTACGTCGACTGGTCCAAAATCGGCGGTCGGAGAATTCTCGGGTAGGTATTCCTCAGGTAGCGGAATGTTGTCGACGTAAACCACTCCGTTGATAGCTTGAACCTGCTCCCCCGGCAAAGCCACGACACGTTTCACAAAGTCCTTGAGTTGAGAGTTTTTGATGGGTTCGGGGCGATTGAATACGACAAGGTCACCTCGATCCACTTGCCCTACGCGGAAGGCAAGTTTGTAAACCATCAGGCGGTCACCGACTTCTAGCGTGGGTGCCATTGAATTTGATGGAATGAAATACGTCTGCACGATCAACGTTCGAATTGCAAGGGCAGCTATAAGGGCAACAACTATTACGACACCCCATTCGCGCACTGACCGCCACAGATCGCTGCGGCTCGAACCTCCAGCTTCGTTGTTCTCAATGTTCATTGCGCGGGGTCCTCATCCAAGCAGCGGCAGCGCCAACATGGGCGCAGGCCATTGGGTCCTCCTCAATCGGTCTGCCCATCGTCAATATCGTCATGTCCGAATCGGCGATAGCCGTGGAAATATCGGCCGGTTCGATAGGAAATGGCCGATGCCCGTTCTCCGAGATCCAAGAGGTGTCATCGCCGATGGGAATTGGTACTTCAATCGACACCGGAATGGCTCGCAGGATTGTTCGATTGTGGTGGCTTATTCCTTGGTGGCGTTGGCGGCCATCCGCGCTTGAAGCTCTCACGCAGAGGCCTACTTGAGCCCCCAGGGCAACTAGAACTGATGCGTGACCTGCGAGTTCCATTCCGGAAAACCCGAGAATTGAAGCCGTGCCGACATGACCGGGCCCCGCCGCCAGGATGATCTGGGAGCAACCATGGTCGAGCAGAGATGCTGCGGCTGAGGCGATGCTCACTGCCTCTAAGTCTCCACCAAAAGCTTGACCCGCAGTGGCGGTGCACTTAAGGAGATCTCTTCTTTCCAGGTTCGCCACTACATCGCTGAGTCGCAACGGGAGTCCCGCCTGGTCCGTCATGAGGTAGCCCAAGTTGGGTGACTTCAATGCCACAGACACGGCACCAAAGTGACTATGAAGTACGCATAGCAAGATGCGGGCGCCAACAAGATCGGTTCGGTCAGAGATATGAGGATCAACCTCCAATTGCTCGGAAAGATAACGCGCTTTTAATACCCGCCCGCCATTCAGGGCCTGTCGTTCGGTCCTGCTCTGTATCGAATGAACGACATGCCATCCTCCTGTACCTAGACCGAGTTCAACAGCAGTGGTGTTAACCAGCACATGATCTCCGACCTCAATAAACCCAATCACGGCTGTCAACGCGTACGCCTTGGACTCGTCCTCAAGTTGCATCCTTTGGAGGCCTTCGCGAACTTCTAGAATTTTGTCCACTCGCAAGGTCAGGAACGTCGGCACGCTAGTTACCTCAAAGCGACGCGATCAGGGCGTCGACTCGTTCGTCTTGAGCCAGAAAAGGGTCTTTACACAACACAGTTCTCTGAGCTTGATCATTTAGTTTTAAATGAACCCAGTCAACGGTGTAGTCACGTTTCTTTTCTTTCGCTTGCCTAACAAAGTCCCCGCGAAGACGCGCCCGCGTCGTTTGAGGTGGTTGCTCAATTGCCGTCTCAATATCCGCGTCTTTCAACAGACGTTCGACCAGCCCATTTCGTTGGAGTAGATAGAAGACGCCTCGGTTTTGGTTTATGTCGTGGTATTGAAGGTCGAGTAGCGCCGTTCGAGGATCACTCAATTTGAGACCATGTTTTGCTTGATACCGGTCCAGAAGGTGATACTTGATTACCCAGTCGATCTCTTTGTCAAGAGTTAAGGGATCCTGCTCGATGCCTCGCATGCAGTGTTCCCACATGGATAGGGCCTGTTTCTCTTCATCATTCAATTCGTTCGTATCGGCAAATCGTTGCGCTCTTTCCAGATATTCAGCTTGAATTTCGAACGCACTTGCCTCCCGACCGTTCGCTAGACGAACCCGACGCGTACATGTGATGTCATGACTGATCTCGCGAATCGCTCTAATCGGGTTCTCCAGGGTCATGTCACGAAGCACAACTGCCGGATCTTCCATCATTCGAAGCAATAAGGATGTAACCCCTACCTTCAAGAATGAGGTGTATTCGCTCATATTTGAATCGCCAACGATTACATGTAGGCGCCGGTACCGTTCCGCGTCGGCATGTGGCTCGTCTCGAGTATTGATAATGGGGCGGCTACGCGTAGTAGCACTAGAAACCCCTTCCCAAATGTGCTCAGCTCTTTGGGCGATGCTGTACATGGCTCCCCGCGCACTTTGCAACACCTTGCCCGCGCCGGTGTAGATCTGCCGACTCACTAAGAATGGGATCAGCACTTCCGCGTAATGTGAAAAATCGTCACGTCGACTCGTTAGATAATTTTCGTGGCACCCATAACTGTTTCCGGCGCTATCAGTGTTGTTTTTGAAAAGGTAAATCGTGCTTCCCGTGATTCCTTCTTCGGCCAGGCGCTCTTCTGCGTTTTTAACGAGCTTTTCAAGAATCCTTTCGCCGGCCCGATCATGGCAAATCACCTCATAAACCGAATCGCATTCAGGAGTGGCATATTCAGGATGTGATCCAACATCCAGATACAGACGGGCTCCGTTCGCTAAGAAAACGTTGCTTGATCGCCCCCAGGAAACGACTCTGCGGAATAGGTACCGAGCTACCTCGTCCGGGCTAAGTCGACGCTGTCCGCGAATCGTGCAAGTGACCCCATACTCGTTTTCCAGCCCCATGATTCTTCGTTGCACAGGCCACACCGTATCTTTGTTCGCAGCAAGCAGTTGAGCAGCCCGAACGAAGCTGTCAGCTTTAGTTGGCGCTACTCAGCCAGGAGACTCGACGTTTCGTCGTCCTCAAGACGCTGGAAACAGCGGCGACCGTTGCCGCTGTTCAGCGTCGCAACTTCAAGATCTTCCGCCAACATGGAACGGTCCGGTCCGGCAAGGGATTCGACTGCAAGACGAACGGCGCCGTCACGCTCAAGATCAGCAGACCAGCCGTCGCTCAATCTTCCAAGAACAGCTTCTGAGTCCCCTCCTATGCAACACCAGTGTTGTTCATCAACCACAGTGCCGTCGTACTGAATCCGGTACAACTCTGCATCTCCTTCACGGTCGATTTCCGCAACCACGATTTCAACCTCCATGGGTTTCATCTCATGGGTGAAAATCTGTCCCAGCATCTGGGCGTATTGATTAGCGAGGCTTCGAGCATCGACGTCCTCTCGACTGTATTGATAACCCTTGAGTTCCGCGTAACGAACGCCGGCTATCCGCAGTTGATCAAATTCGTTGTAACGCCCGACGCCTCCGAAAGCGATTCGATCATATATTTCTGAAACCTTACGCAGCGATGAACTGGCGTTCTCGGCGACGAGTGCTACACCGCCCTGGTATTCAACGGCAGCGAGACTGCGCCCGCGTGCAACTCCCTTACGCGCATAGTCAGCGCGGTCTTGCATCAATTGTTCAGGACTTACGTACATTCCTGCCATCGTCATGGCTAAGTCGCCCCTCTCTCCAACTCTTCGCGGAGTTCAGCGAAAACTTGTCCGGATTCGCCATCACTGAGTTGTCGGAAACCGTCTTCGGTAATTACCGCCAGATTTGGATAGATCCCACGAACAGGGTCCGGACCGCCTGTGGCGCTGTCTTCGTCGGCGGCGTGCCACAGAGCCTTAACCGCTAGAGCAAGGGCGTTCTCGGTGGACAGACCCGGCTCGTATCCGAGCTTTACTACTGTCCCCGCGTGAAGACTGCCCGAACCACTAGTGGCGAAGTCCTGCTCTTCGTAACGGCCTCCCGTTATGTCGAACTGAAAAAGGCGACCCGAACCTTGGGAATGGTCGAACCCAGCGAAAATTGGCACCACCGCTAAGCCTTGCATCGCCTGTGGAAGGTTTCCGCGCAGCATCTCAGCGAGCTGATTCGCCTTGCCTTCCAGAGTGAGCGGTTTTCCTTCGATTTTTTCGTAATACTCGAGCTGCAGTTGAAACACACGCACCATCTGGATCGCGGGTCCCGCTGCACCAGCAATAGCCACCGCTGAATGTTCGTCAGCGGGGAAAACCTTTTGCATATCTCGATGGCTGATTAGATGTCCCGCTGTCGCGCGACGATCGCCTGCAACCACTACCCCACCCTCACAGCGCACAGCCAGAACAGTCGTGGCATGCCCCGCATCGATGACACCCCGAAGGTCCACCGGAAACGGCTCGTGGCCGGTTTGACGGAGAAGACTTAAGAAATCAGTTCCCGGATCCTGCCCAGGAACGAAGAACGGCATTGCGCTCACTGCCCACCTTTCTGCACGTAATTCTTTACAAACTCTTCAGCGTTAGTTTCCAGAACCTCGTCAATCTCATCGAGCAGGTCATCTAACTCAGCCTTAAGTTCTTGTCCCGTCTCATTTGGTCCAGCTTCAACAACCTCAGGCTCTTCAGTTCGAGGGGTGGGGCGGCGCTTTTGTTCTCGTTCAGCCATCTAGGTCTCCTACGTTCTCACGATCCTATGTGGGGTCATGTCCCCAAACGACGTAGAAGTTCTCCCGCGTCGTCACATTCATCCAACAAGCTAGCCACGTGAGCCGCTGTCCCTCTCAATGGTTCAAGCATTGGGACTCGCCGCAATGGATCACTCCCGACATCAAACACCATGGAATCCCAATTTGCGGCCACTATCTGGTCAGGGTATTTCTCTAGGCAGCGTCCGCGAAAAAATGCTCGCGTGGTCGGAGGAGGTTGGCTAATCGCTGCTTCCACTTCGGCATCATTGGAAATTCGAACAAGTCCGATCCTGCGTGCTAATCCCTTGTCGGGTCGTAGGTCGTGATACTGAAGGTCTAACGCTGCCATTCTCGGGTCAGACCACTCGATATCATGGCGGGCGCGGAATCCCTCGTACAGGCGACGCTTTGCTATCCAATCGATGGAATCGGCAAGCGAGTCTGGGTTGTCTTCAAGGGCTGTAAGTACCGACGCCCAGCGCTTCATCAAATCAGTACCGACTTGCTCGCCTCCGACGACATCAAACCCATGTCGATCGGCCCATTGTTCGGCCGCTGCGTAGTAGACCCATTGAACCTCTAGTGCCGTGGCGGTAGTGCCGTTGGCCAAGCGATAGCTTCCTTCAAGGTCGATGTCGTAGCTCACGTCGCGCAAAGCTCGCACGGGCGCCTCAAAGGCGCAGTCGCTGGGGGCCATGTCGTCATCAATCATTGCCAGAACAATTGCAGTAGTTCCAAGCTTGAGATATGTCTGCAACTCGCTCATGTTTGCATCACCGACGATCACGTGGAGGCGCCTGTAGCGCTTGCTGTCGGCGTGAGGCTCATCCCTCGTATTAATGATCGGGCGTTTTAGTGTGGTTTCAAGGCCAACTTCTTCTTCAAAAAAGTCAGCACGTTGGGTTATTTGAAAAGGCACTTCGTCGTGGGTAAGTCCAGCGGCTTCTGACCCGACTTTGCCAGCGCCACAATAAATTTGCCGGGAAATGAAGAAGGGCATGATCTGGAGCACAATCCGTCCGAAAGGGACGTTTCTATCAACCAAATAGTTTTCGTGACATCCATAGCTATTGCCCTTACCGTCACTGTTGTTTTTGTGAATTACTAACTCCTCACCATCTGGAAGGAGTTGGTTCGCTTTATCCATGGAACGAATCAGAATTTCTTCAGCCGCTCGATCATAAATGGTGCATTGAAAGGCATCTGTGCACTCCGGAGTCGCGAGCTCCGGATGCGCATGATCGACGTAATATCGAGCGCCGTTGGTGAGTACTGCGTTTACTAGGTGCGTTTCGATTTCAGGGGCCAGAGCATCAAACTCATTGAAACCTCGTGCATCGACTCCCGGATGTTCGTCTTCAAAGTCCCACCCGACGCGTCGTTCCAAATACCCGTTCACATAGGAATTGATGATCATCGACGAAGCAGCAACGGGATTTGAATCACCCTCGTTGCGATGAAGAATGCCGAATTCTGTCTCTATCCCCAGAACTTTATGTACGGCCACACGGCGACCCTATCGCTGGAAGTGGGTTTTAGAGGTACTGGCCGGTCTGAACCCGCTCGATCGCTCGCCCGCCTTCGCTCTCGAAATCGTTTTCCCCGCTCACCAACGTACGTATAAAAATAATTCTTTCGCCTTTTTTCCCCGAAATCTTAGCCCAGTCGTCGGGGTTCGTAGTGTTCGGTAAATCTTCGTGTTCTCGATATTCCTGTCGAATTGCGCCGAGGAGATCATCGAGCCGAATTCCGCGGCTGTCGGTTGCAATCGCCCTCTTAATGGCGCTCTTCTTCGACCGGCGAACAATGTTTTCAATCATCGCTCCCGAGGCAAAGTCTTTGAAGTACATGACTTCCTTGTCACCGTTTTGGTAAGTGACTTCGAGAAATTGGTTGCGCTCCTCATCTCGATACATTTCTTCGACCGTTCGCTCAATCATGACTCGAACTGCTTTGTCAGGATCGCCGCCGCCCAGGTCATCAATCTCGAGGGGGTCGATGGGAAGATGCTGCTTGAGATACGTTGCAAAGATTGCCGCTGCGGCAGTTTCATCTGGTCGATGAATCTTAATTTTCACGTCAAGACGACCAGGCCTCAAGATTGCCGGATCAATCAAGTCTTCCCGGTTAGATGCGCCGATGACGATGACGTTCCTGAGACCCTCCACGCCATCTATTTCAGCCAAAAGCTGTGGGACTACGGTTGACTCCATATCGGAGCTGATTCCGCTTCCGCGCGTACGAAATAGTGATTCCATTTCGTCGAAAAACACGATTACCGGCCAACCTTCACTTGCTTTCTCTCTGGCTCGTTGAAAAATCTGTCTTATCTGTCGCTCGGTTTCCCCAACATATTTGTTCAATAGTTCGGGGCCTTTGACATTGATGAAGAAGCTCTGCGCCTGTCCATCACCCGCAACGTCGGCAATCTTTTTGGCTAATGAATTTGCAACCGCCTTCGCTATTAATGTTTTTCCGCAACCTGGGGGGCCATAAAGCAATATGCCCTTTGGGGCAGGAAGGTCATAGTCGCGAAATAGATCTTGATGAAGGTAGGGCAATTCTACCGCATCGGTAATTTGTTCGATTTGACCGTCTAAGCCGCCTATGTCGTTGTAGGTGACATCTGGCACTTCCTCGAGGAGTAGATCATCGACTTCGGGTCGAGGTAACCGTTCAAGCACAAGATTGGCGCGAACGTCGAGCAACAAACTGTCCCCGGACCTCATGGTTTGTTCACGTAGGTGTCCAGCTAGTTCCACCACACGCTCTTCATCAGCTCTTCCAACAACTAGGGCGCGTTCACGATCAGCTAAGACTTCTTTGAGAGTGACCACCTCGCCTGAAGATTCAGGTCTCCGAGCCATCACGACGTTCAAAGATTCATTGAGGACGACCTCAGAACCGGTTTCTAAGTCCTGCTCAGCTAAGTCGGGGTGCAGACTGACTCTTACTTTTCTGCCATTCGCATGTACATCTACGGTTCCATCTTCGTTTGCGGCGATGAGCGTGCCGTAGGCGGAAGGTGGCTGAGTGAGCTTGTCAACTTCCTCACGAAGAGTGGCAATGTGCTCACGGGCTTCGCGAAGAGTGAAAGTAAGTTTCTCGTTTTGAGACACCGCCTGGGCAAGTTGCCCTTTCGTCTCTAGCAGACGCTCCTCCAGGGTGGTCACTCTTTTGGGAGTATCAACGAGCTTTCGTCTCAGTAAAGCCACCTCGGACTCCATGGCCCGTAGCTGACTGCGAAGCGCGGCTAATTCGCCCGCCGGCATTTCGTTGTCAGTCAGTTCGTCGTCACTCGACATCACTAACCTCGATTCGCTGTCCTCAGCATCGGAACCTACACGAATCCGCCGTACAAACTGCCCATGTTTATGTTGTCAACAGAATCGTCAACTCGACGCAGGTTCTGTGTTTGCTGCTCGCCAACAAGGTAAATTAAGGCGTAGTTCGAAAGGGAGGCCTCTCGAGCGATGTCCCCCGTAGCCGCTTCGCTTAATTCTGCGAAGAAGAAAGGCATCACCATGAAGGTCTGGATCGACCAAGATCTATGCACTGGAGATGGTCTCTGCGAAGAGATCGCGCCTGATGTGTTCACACTGCTTGATGATGGACTTGCTTACGTGGTCGAGGCCGGCAACGTGATGTCTGACCCGGGTGGTGCCGAAGCCTTAGCTAACTTCGCTGATTCGCAACTCGACGCGGTGATTGAGTCAGCTGAGGAATGCCCCGGCGAGTGCATTTACATCGAGGCCTAACAAGTCTTCGTTAGACCGTGCGGGAGATCTCGAACGAGGGCGTCTTGCATCCCCGCAAAGATTCAATTCAAACATTTTCCTGTGTTCACAACGGTGCGGTCTCCAAAGGCTGCGACTTCGGCCATGAACGCTGCTACTTCTGATCTGTCCAAGGCATACGCTGTGCGCTCATATTCTGACGATTCCGGCGGCGCTACCGCAAAGATGACGGCTACAACCGAGCCGTTGGTGTCAATAACCGGAGCCCCACTATCTCCTGATTGCAGTTTCGCCGCAGCAAACCAAACTTTGCGAGTCGTGTCTACCGAATCGTGGAGATCGCGCCCGTGAGCTACCACGCGTTCCACGAGGCGTATCGGCGCGGTTCGTAACGGCCCACCGCCAGGGTGGCCAATCACTCCTGCCAACTGTCCAGCTAACGGTGCTTCCAGATGCAGTGCTTCAACGGCCGAATCCACCCTCAAAAGGGCAAGATCTCGTTCCGGGTCAAATGCCAATACCGCAGTTTGCTTAAGTGTTGTTCCGGGCAGAGCAACCTCGACCTTTTGTGATCCAGCGACCACATGTGCGTTCGTTACCGCCACCCCGGGTGCGATAACGAACCCAGTTCCGTCCTGTCTTTGGCTACACGCAATTGCGCTGACGCGAACTATTGACGCAGATGCGACTTCCAACACTTCTGCAGCAACCACAATTTTTTCGGGTAGTTCTCCAACGTCGACCGCAGGGGTATCTGCATCAAAAGAGGTGAGCACACCCCAATCTTGGGTGAGGCTACCCAAGAGGCTTCCAGCGTTTGGAGCCACTGGGACCCACCGTTCGACAGCTGCTACCGCCCGTGAGGCTTTCGCCTGATCCCGAGGCCAGCCTCGCACAGACACAAGAGCTGGTGCCAAAAGCCAAACGAGAAGCACCACCGAGCCAATGCCCACAACAACACCAGCGAGCGAATCAACCCAACGTAATGGGCGCGGAACGAAGCTCCTCAATCCTCGCGCCACACGCCACCCGATGGCATGCCCGATTACACCAGCAAGCAACACGGCCGCTGCAGCAGCCCCAAGCCGCTGATGTTTATTGGCGATATTTAGCGAGTCAAGGGTAACCGTCGCCCAGCGCGCGGCCGCCAACGCAGCCACGGCGAATCCAACCCAACTGCCGAGGCGTCCAACAAGTCCACCTCTCCATCCAGTCCAGACTGCAATTGCCAACAGCAACCCAAAAATGAGATCAACAACCACTATCGCCCAATCAGAGTGCAACTAGTCGGGCATGGGTAATAAATCCGGTGTGGGCGACCATTCTGTGGTCAGGGCGCACTGCGTGGCCTTCTACGTGCCACGTGCGATGCAGGACTTCAATCGTTTCGATCATGGACCAGGGGCCTTTAGCAAGTCGTTGGCGAAGGTTCTGGACCTGGATAATTGATGGGTTGTAGACAACAAGAATCCCGCCGCGCCGCAGCGAGTCCTCCAGGTGAGGCACCACTTGCCACGGTTCAGATAGATCGAGTACGGCCCGGTCAAATTCGGCGTCCTCATGTGGTTCGTAGGCATCGCGAATCTTTATTTCGTATCGGTCAAGGGCGCCTACTCCAAGAAACATTTCGACGTTTGACTGGGCCTTTGCAGCAAAGTCTTCACGAATTTCGTACCCAGTAACTACCGCACCGGCGCGCAAGAGCGCAGTTGACAGCGCTCCAGACCCGACACCAGATTCGAAAACACGTGATCCTGGGGAAATATCAGCCAGAATGAGAATTGGACCAAGGTCTTTTGGATAAATGACCTGGGCCCCGCGCGGCATTTTGAGAACATGATCGGTCAGCGTTGGTCGTAACGCGACAAACCGAGCGTTCGAGGCGGTTCGAAATTCACTGCCTTCTAAGCTACCGATGATTTCATTATGTGGGACCATCCCGGCGTGGGAGTGAAATTCTCCATCTTCCTCGAGTTCTACGAGATAGCGACGTTGGCGATTATCGATGAGGACTATGTGTTCTCGTAGCTCAAGAACTGCTCCGCGTGTGACAGAAGAATCAGGTTCCGTCATAGTTAAACCTGCCGACCGCGTTGGTCCTCAAGAAGGTGTCTGATTCTCAAAGACTCCCCAGGTTTCAACTCGGTTGTGTGCGCAACTTCTGCTCGCCGGTGACTCAGGTACTTGAGGAGTCGGAATCCTGTGCCCACGATTGCCAAGGCCATCCAGCTACCGCTACCGAGCCGCCCTCTTCTCCAAGCAGATCTAATTAACCGGCCGGGAGGACGCTTCCTCATACCGTCGAGAATATTCATCAGATTCTGACGATTTCGACGACTGTTGAGCGTTTTCGTCCGACCCTACGCCCCAAAATAAATGCAACCAGGATGATCCCTGTGACCACAGCACTCGCAATGACGATCCCAGGTGTCCGAAATGTCGTCGCGCTTTCTTCGGCTTCGCCCGTAACCCGCTCGAAGCTATGACGCAAGTCGTCGGCCGTAACCGGCGGCACATTGCTGTTTTCGCTGTTTTCGTTATCGACCATGTCAACGACGCCTTCCATCGCGCTTTATCGTCAACAGAACGAGCGAAAAGATGCATAGCGCTGTTGCGATTCCGGCCAGGTAGGGCACGAACGACCAAGTGCCCTCAAAAACTGTTGTTAGCTCCTGCAAGCTGCGGACAGCAGCGAGTGTTAAAAACACCGCTCCGATGGAAAAACAGATGGAGCCAAGCACGCCGAAGATGATGTAGCGGCCCAGACCCTGCAGCGGTCGAACCGTTTCTTGCATTACATAGGCGCGAAGGGTCGCTAATAACTCTTGAACATCAGTTCTTATTCCTCGGTGCTGATCTGACACTGCGTCCCATTCCTAAAGGTTGGACGATTCCCAAGCATGCCAGACAAGACGGGCTACCCCACCAGCGGTCATAAGTTGCCTCTCGTCGCCTCAAGAACTTCTTCAAGTCCAACAACGAGTTCTTCGATGCAGTTAAGTCTCTCGGCGCAATTGCGTCGCGTCAAAATTCTTTGCCGATCGAATGATCCCGATGGCGTCAAGTGCGCTATCCGATATCCGAGCTCTTCCGCGTCGACCCCAACCGCCAAGGCTTCGGCATCGATTATCGGCACTTCGTAGCCTGCACTTTTAGCATCCACTGTCAGGGTCGTAAGCCGTTTCAACACCTCCATACAGCGGTCCATAGATAATTCGCCGGCATCGTCAGGAAA
The DNA here is from genome assembly GCA_012960315.1 of Acidimicrobiia bacterium. Taxonomy (GTDB): domain Bacteria; phylum Actinomycetota; class Acidimicrobiia; order Acidimicrobiales; family Poriferisodalaceae; genus UBA2110. The sequence goes on along the minus strand of DUBN01000045.1, from coordinate 9,555 downwards.
ATCGGTGATGACTGCCTTGGGATAAGGGTCATCGTCGAGCCATTCGTCGACCAAAATTCTTGACTCCCCACGAACCAACAACGCCCATCGTCCGTCGGGGAATGCTCGATGTTCGAGGATTCTGGCGAGACATCCAACTGAGGAGCGGATATCTCCTCCTCCCACCTCATGTCCTTTCTCAATCAGAACAACACCGAATGGTTCCGCATCCCTCACGCAGCGCTGAGCTAGGGATCGGTAACGTCCCTCAAATATGTTGAGAGGAAGGGTTGCTCCGGGAAACAAAACGCTGCCCAGGGGAAACATCGGTGTTTCCTTACGAAATGGCTTGCTGTGCTCCGTCATCTCCAATTGACCGATCTCTTCACGAAACTTTCTGAAGCTAACAATGAAAGACAGTAGGTCTAAATAGAAAGCGCGACGCTAAGCGAGAGTCTCCGATCTTCAATTCGCATAGTCTCAAAACGTGGAAATCATCGCGGCACTATTTCTAGAGCACCTTGAAATGCGTCAAGCTGAAGGGGGGTCGGCGCGTCTTGATCTCTCAGGAGTGCACTTTTCACTCAACGCGCCAAGTCCATTTCCGGTAACCATTCAACCGCATTTAATGGTGCTCTTGAGGTGTCCCGCAGAACACCAAGGGCTAGCGGCCCTTGAAGTTACCTTTCACTCTGGCGGCGAGCCGATGGACATTCGCAATGTTCAACCAGTTAGCGTCGACCCGGGAAAGTTCGGTTACAACCTCGTTCAGGCCACAGTGGAAATTGTCGAACCCATGACCATTGAGGCCCATTGCCGGATCGACAACGGACCGATAGTAACTGTTCCACTGACAGTTACTGAGCCGTCTGCTGACTAGCAATGCCATACGCTTCAAGCCTCTCAACTCACCATGACCCCGGGGTCGCTATAGGTGAAACTATCGGCGAGATGTTAGAGGTTGTTGGCCCTCACCCAGATGCCGTCGTGCTCTTCATTTCCGGTGATCTAATGATTCACGCCAAAGATCTTTTGGCGGCAACACATCAGTTACTTCAACCAAAAACTCTTATCGGAACCACCGCAGTTTCAGTCATAGCGGGGGCCCGAGAGGTCGAAGAGCAGCGCGCAGTCGCAATGTGGGCCGGGAAACTCGCTGGGACAGTCTCGGCCGTGCGCCTCACAGCTCGACAAGGGCTGGACCGCTGTATCGAAATTGATGAACTCAACAACGTAAATGCACACACGTTGATTCTTTTAGCTGATCCTTTCACTTTCCCCACCGAATTGGCTGTCGACTCGTGGTCAGGCCCGCACCCTGACCTCCAAGTGATCGGCGGCTTAGCTTCTGGGGCTAATGCTCCTAATGGAAATCGATTAATGCTCGATGATCAGATTTACGATACTGGTGCTGTCGGGCTCCTAATCGAAGGCCCTACCCATGTGGAGCCTTTGGTATCTCAGGGTTGTCGCCCAGTGGGGTGGCCGTTGATTGTGACTTCAGCGGAAGGAAATTTGGTTCACGAGTTAGGTGGAAAACCCGCGTTGAAACGGTTGGAAGAAATGTTTAACGGCCTCAGCGAAAACGAGCAACTGCTCGTCAATCAGGGGCTGCACATTGGTCGAGTGATCGACGAGCATCAGACCGATTTTGGTACTGGTGACTTCCTCATTCGAGGTGTCATGGGAGCGGACCAGCGAACTGGAAGTCTGGCCATCGGTGACCACGTCCCTATCGGGAGCACTATCCAGTTTCAAGTTCGCGACGCAAAGTCAGCCGACGAAGATTTACGTCTAATGGCTCAGCAGATTAGTTCTGCCGACGGCGCGTTGCTCTTCACGTGTAATGGACGGGGGTCACATCTATTCGAACATCCAGATCACGATGCTGCAATCATCGCCGATCTAGTTCGGCATGAGGCTGTAGCGGGGATGTTTTGTGCTGGGGAAATTGGGCCCGTTGGCACACGATCATTCCTCCATGGATTCACCGCTTCTGCAGCTCTTTTTCGCGACTGAAGCTCCCCAAAATTTTCAAAAGCTCCGGCTAAGATCGCCACTTGGGAGGCTAAGTGACTAGCGACCTTCGGACCCGACAAATCAACACGATCAGAGCCCTTGCACTTGACGCCGTCAAAAAGGCAAACAGTGGCCATACGGGGACAGCGATGGCGCTCGCTCCTCTCGCTGACGTCTTATTTACCAGGGTTCTGAAATATGATGCAGCAGCACCCAGTTGGTCGGACCGAGACCGATTCGTCCTATCTGCAGGTCACGCTTCGATGCTTCTGTATTCGATGCTGTACCTGACTGGGTACGGCGTCTCACTCGACGACATCCGCAACTTCCGCCAGTGGGGCTCGATCACTCCTGGCCATCCAGAAGTCGGCCTTACTCCTGGAGTAGAGGTGACTACCGGGCCTCTCGGCCAGGGATTAGCGAACGCAGTGGGGATGGCCCTTGCAGAACGACACCTTCGAGCTCGCCTTGGCAGCGAAATTGTCGATCACCGAACCTGGGTCATTTGCGGTGATGGTGACCTGATGGAAGGGGTGAGTCACGAGGCAGCGAGCCTGGCTGGTCACCAAAAACTGGGCAGACTGGTAGCTGTATACGACGACAACCAAATAACGATAGACGGATCAACTGACCTGACCTTTTCGGATGACACTCAACAACGATTTGAGGCCTACGGTTGGCACGTTCGAAACCTTGGCGAAGCCTCCGAGAACACAGATCTACTTGAATCAGCTCTTCACGATGCCGCTGGCATAGAGAATCAACCTTCATTGCTAATCGTGCGGAGCCACATCGGATTTCCCGCCCCAAACGCGGTGGATACTCCCGGAGCACACGGCGCTATCACCGATGACGAGGAGATCGCTGGTGCAAAGCTCGCTATGGGTTTCGACCCCCAAGTTACCTTTCGGGTTGATGATGATGTCCTAGAGGCATATCGCGAAGCCGGCTCCAAAGGTGCCGAACTCCATGCTGAATGGAAACTCCGTATTGCTCGCAGCAATCTTGATGTCAGCTGGATTGATGCATTACTTACTGGAAAGCCACTACCAAATTGGTTGGACGAGCTACCCAAGTATGAACCAGGGACTTCGGTCGCGACCCGCAACGCGAACAACCACGTTATTGACGCACTGGTGGATGTAGTCCCCTCTTTGCTGTCAGGGTCTGCTGATTTGACTGGCAATACGGGGACGAATTTGGTGGCTGAGACTCTCACCCCCAGCCAACCTGAAGGGCGAAAGCTCTACTACGGGGTCCGAGAACATGCCATGGGCGGCATAGCTAACGGAATGGCGTTGCATGGCGGCGTCCTTCCCGTAGTCGGCACGTTCCTTGTTTTCGCTGATTACATGAGACCTTCGGTTCGCATGGCTGCGCTTAGTAAAGCCAACGTGGTGTTCGTGTGGAGCCACGACTCAATTGGCGTCGGCGAAGATGGGCCCACCCACCAACCCATAGAACATGTGGCTTCTCTGAGAGCAATCCCTGATCTCCCAGTGATAAGGCCCGCTGACGCGAACGAAGTAACTCAGGCTTGGAAAATCGCCATTGAAACCGAGGGCCCAATTGCGATCATTCTCACCCGACAAAATGTGCCTGTCCTAGAGGGCACCGTGCGACCTAACCAAGTTGAGCGTGGTGCTTATGTCCTTATTGATGCCCCGGATCCCGCGGTCGTTTTGGCAGGCACTGGGTCAGAAGTTCAATTGTGCGTCGATGCCGCTGCGTCTCTCGCCGCAGCGGGCATAGCGTCGAGGGTGGTGTCCATGCCCTGCTGGGAAATATTTCTCGATCAGAGCGAGAGTTACCGAGAGCAGGTTTTTCCTCATGGGACACCTGTTGTCGGTGTCGAAGCCGGCATTTCTCTTGGTTGGGACCGATGGGCAGACATGACCGTAACCATTGACCGGTTCGGCGCAAGTGCGCCGGGTAACGAGGTTATGGAGAAATTCGGATTCAACGCAGCGGCCGTTGAGGCTGCCGCTCGTTCACTACTTCAATAGTGCTTAGATCGGAACAGGCATGACAATTCCAACCAACTCGAACTCTCGGCTTTTAGCCCTACATAACGAGCAAGGACAAAGCCCTTGGCTAGACAACCTTCGCCGAGGCTGGATCACCACCGGAGAATTGGATCAATGGGTGGCTTCAGGGATCAGAGGCCTTACCTCTAATCCAGCAATCTTCCAAAAGGCGATCGAGGGTAGCGCAGACTACGACGAGCAGTTCGTGCAACTAATTTCCGACGGCGTCGCTGTGGACATGGCTTACTGGGACTTAGTGACGAGTGACATTAGGGGCGCTCTCGACGCTCTCCTACCGGTTTATGAGTCTTCGAACGGGACAGATGGATTTGTCTCAGTGGAAGTCGATCCAGCGCTCGCAAGAGCAACCGACGAAACAACCGAAGCGGCAAGAGCCCTGCATGAGAGGCTCGACGCGCCGAACCTTATGGTCAAAATTCCGGGAACGTTAGAAGGTCTTCCTTCGGTGCGGGCGATGATCGGTGAGGGTAGGTCCATCAACGTGACATTAATTTTTTCGGTGTCTCGGTACAGCCAAGTAATGGAGGCCTACATCGCCGGATTAGAGGACGCTGTGAAGGCTGGCCGAGATGACCTCTCTGGAATCGCTAGTGTTGCGTCTTTTTTTATCTCGCGGACCGATACTGAGGTAGATCGCCGTCTTGAAGAAATAGGAACTGATGCGGCTCTTTCTCTGCGCGGAAGAACTGCAGTAGCGCAAGCTCAAGTCGCTTATCTGACTTTCAAAACTGTTTTCGATGGTCCCCGTTGGCAGGCGTTAGCGGACAAGGGAGCCCAGCTACAACGACCGCTTTGGGCTTCAACAAGCACCAAGAATCCGAGTTACTCCGGAACCTTGTATGTGGACGAGTTGATAGGACCCAATACCGTCAACACCATGCCTGATAACACGATCGATGCGTTTGTAGAAAAGGGAACGGTTGCTCGGACAGTTGACGCCAATCCATTCGAGGCTCAAGCAGTGCTTGATGCTGTGTCGGCTCTCGGCATTGATCTCGACAATGTCGCCGCGGTACTAGAAGAAGAAGGCGTTGCCTCGTTCGTTAAAAGCTTCGACGAATTAATCAGCAGCTTGTCAACGAAGGCCGCTTCACTGAATTAACAGTAAGTCGGTTGCAAATCGAAACTTACTCACCTATGTTCCGTACATGGGGAATAGGTCAGAGCCACGTGACGGTTGTTCTATCCAACGAACGCTCGATGTGGTCGGGGATCGATGGATGCTTCTTATCCTTCGTGATCTGTTTCGAGGAGTACGCCGTTTCAGCCAACTCGAAGACGATCTCGGTATCGCTAAGAATCTTCTCGCGTCTCGTTTGGCCAAACTGGTCGAGGCAGACATCGTAAGCAAAGTTCCCTACCAGGACAGACCCGTTCGGCATGAGTATTTCCTCACTCAGAAAGGACGAGACCTGTCACCAAGTCTGGTCGCCTTAATGGGATGGGGCGACCGTTGGTACAACGACGGGACGCCACCCACACTTCTTGTTCATTCAGAATGCGGAACCCCTCTTAAACAGATCACCCAATGTCCATCCTGTAACGACTCACTTGATCCCGATGAGATTCGAAGTCGACCCGGTCCTGGCGCAAGCGTCGGCTCGTGAGAACGGAGAAACAATGACAATGAGTATTGACATTTCTGCTGAAGTTGATTCGCTCCTGAATTTGCCTCTCCACTCTCTATTGGAACGCGCTTCGTCTCTTCGTGATGAAGCGCACGGAACTCGGGTCACGTACAGTCCTAAGGTTTTCATACCGTTGACCATGCTGTGCCGAGACAAGTGCGGTTACTGCACCTTCGCTCAGCCCCCAGCTCGACTTGACCATCCTTACCTCGAACCTGATGAGGTGTTGGCCATAGCGCGTCACGGAGCGTCTCAGGGGTGCCACGAAGCACTGTTCACGCTTGGTGAGCGACCAGAACTGCGTTATTCGGTAGCAAAAGAATGGCTCCACGACCACAGCTATCAGACCACCATCGAGTATTTGATTGATATGTGTCGAATGGTGCGCGACGAAACCGGGTTGTTACCTCACGCCAACCCTGGTGCGCTATATCGCGAAGAGTTAGCTGAGTTGCGAAAAGTAAGCCCCAGCCAAGGCATGATGCTGGAAAGTCTGAACGAAGAACTTCTCTGCCACAGAGGCTGTCCGGACAAAGAACCAGAACGGCGGTTGAACACACTGGAAGCTGCCGGCCAACTTCAGATTCCGTACACAACTGGCCTATTAGTGGGCATTGGGGAGACCGTCACCGACCGCGTCGAGACAATCCTCGCGATCGCTGAAAGCCACCGAAGGCACGGACACGTTCAAGAAGTCATTGTTCAGAATTTCCTGCCCAAATCGGGCACAGCTATGCATCAGAGTCCGCCTTGTCCATCCGACGAATATTTGCAAGCCATCGCGATTGCTCGCATTTTGCTTCCGGCAGACATACACCTTCAAGCTCCGCCGAATCTCACCGACGATTTCGGCGGCCTTCTCGATGCCGGAATCGACGACTGGGGTGGCGTGTCACCCATTACCGCTGACCACGTAAACCCCGAACGGCCGTGGCCTGATCTGGATCGACTTCGGGAGGTAACGGAAAGAAAAGGCTTCTCTCTCGCTCCGAGACTGACCATTCACCCAAGTTTCGCTCTCCGGCCCGAACAATGGCTTGATGAAGAGAACCGTTTCCCTGTTCTCGATCGGAGCGACGCCGAAGGCTTAGGTAGAGATGATCCCGGCGCGCAAATGCCCGAGAAGACCATGGAGAATCGCGATGTCGGCTCAGGAGCTGACGTGCTCTTAGCTGACCAAGACAGCACTCAGTGGTATTCAGGAGGAGCAGAACATCCACCGATGAAAATCGTCCCTGGCCAATCGTTTTCTCGGGGGGCAGTACAAGAAGTTCTCGAAGGAGTCCTGTTAGGTCACGAAGTGGAGCGGGACGAAATCATTACTCTCTTCGAAGCCCGCGGACCTGAAGTTGTGGCAGTCGCAGAAGTTGCTGACGAGCTACGTCGACAAGCTGTAGGCGACAGAGTGACATGGGTTCACAATCGAAACATTAATTACACCAACGTCTGCACATTCAAATGTCGATTCTGTGGATTCTCAAAAGGTCCGCTTTCTCTTAACCTTCGCGGCACCCCATACATGCTCACTCTGCAAGACATACAAGAACGTGTGATCGAAGCAGCTCAACTGGGAGCGACGGAAGTGACCCTTCAGGGCGGCATCCATCCAAGCTTTGACGGCGATTATTACATCGATGTGTGTAAAGCAATCCAAGACGTTGTGCCTGACATGCACCTACATGGCTTCACAGCGTTGGAAGTGACCGAAGGGGCCCACCGCCTCAACGAATCTTTGGTTGAGTACTTGATGCGTTTGAAAGAAGCAGGGCTCAAGTCGCTTCCCGGGACGGCTGCGGAAGTTCTTGACGATGAGGTCCGGCAAATTCTTTGCCCGGACAAAATTTCAACAGGAGAGTGGCTGGAATGCCATGAGGCAGCTCACGCGATTGGCCTTCATTCGAATATCACCATCATGTTCGGGTCCATAGAGGAACCCCGTCATTGGGCGAACCACATCGTGAGGACCCGCGAACTTCAAAAGCGTACGGGTGGCTTCACCGAGTGGGTCCCGCTGCCATTTGTGCACATGGCAAGCCCGATCTACCTCCAGCGACAAGCCCGACGAGGGCCAACTTTTAGAGAAACACTGCTGATGCACAGCGTGGGTCGAATCGCGTACCACGGGCTCATCGACAACATCCAGGTGTCGTGGGTGAAGATCGGAGTTGAGGGCGCCAAACAGATTTTGAGAGCTGGAGCCAACGATCTTGGCGGGACGCTGATGGATGAAAATATCAGCCGCGCGGCTGGTGCACAGCACGGGCAAGGACTCCTTGAGGATGACTTTCGGGCCATCGCTGAACCGCTTGGGCGAACTATCCGTCAGCGAACAACCTCCTACGGCGAAGCTGATGGAGGGCCCACTGTCGTCAAAACCGAGACAATTTCGCCGGACAATCCCACGGACCGAAAACTTATTCCCGTTGCTGCCCTTGGGGATCAAGTGTGATTCCCCAACAACGCAGCCACTCCCCCAAATCCGACTCGGATTAGCTAGAGAACAGTTGACTGCGGGCCACCACTAATGATTGCTGCGGCCTTGTCGACCGCGCGACGAGCTCGACTCAGCCGCTTCTCAATCTCTGGACGTGTCGCGGTCACCTCAGCTTCGAGGGCCTCCCGCAAAGCTTCCATTCCGATGTCGCCGAGTTCTTCGGAAATCTGCTCTAGGCGGCTCTTGATGTCTTCCAGCTTTTCCTCCACGTCAGGTGTCTTTCCGCATGAGGTCGTCAACTATTTCCATTGGATGGCGAACTGCCATGCCTCCCGCTTGGAGGTGTAACAGACAACCCGGATTAGCGCTCGCTACCTCTTTGACCTGAGCTCGATTGATTAATTCAATTTTTCGTTCTCTAACTGCGGCCGCGGTCTCAGGATGAAGCATGGAATAGGCACCCCCTGCACCACAACATAAGCCATCATCATCGAGGATGACTGGGTCCGCGTATCGAGCTAAGACAGCCCGAACAGGGTCATGAGATTGCTGCACATGTCGAAGGTGGCAGGGATCTTGAATGGCAATTCGCGGAGGATTCGCGTGAGCAATAGGCAGTTCATCCAGATGGTTCACTAACCACTCATGCACATCCAACACCCGTTGACTGAACTTGTGCGCGTCTGGGGTATCTAAAAGATCGCCATATTCTTTTAACTGTGCTCCACAGCCAGCCGAGTCCACGAGGATCGGTGCTTCGCCGGGAAAGGCACCCATTGTGCGTCGAGCTAAGCGTCGAGCTTCTTCTCTTAGGCCTGCATGAACGTGCAGTGCACCACAACATGCCGCTTTTTTGTCGGGGAAGCTGACCCCTGCCCCGGCGGCTTCGATGACTCGTTGGGTGGCTCGATGGGTATCTCGCATCCAGGCGTCCATTACGCAACCAGTGAATAACCACACATCGTCGCCACTAGGGACCAAAGGCGCTTGCATCAATGGGATCTTCGGTAGGGCCAACTTATTCGGAAGAAGTTTGAGTTTTTGAAGAACCGCTAATGCTTTCGAACCGACCGCCAAAATATTGGGCCATCCAAGCACTCGATAGCCCCAGCGGCGCCACCAAGGCTGATACGAAGTTTGTTCCGCTAAAGCCTCACGTGTTGTTTCCATCATCGAACCGAATGGAACACCCGCCGGGCACGCCGTTTCGCATCCGCGACATTGAATACAGGCATCCATGAAATCGACAAAGCTCTGATCGATCAATCCAGTGCTCTCTGCCTGCCTCATTAAGGCGATACGCCCGCGCGGTGAAGCTGACTCTTCTTGCGTTACACGGTATGTCGGGCAGTGCGGAAGACAAAGGCCACATGAAACGCAAGACGCCAGATCTTCCGAGTCGATTCCGAGTTCCACGGCGATTTTCTTCATGTAGTGACCAACTCCC
>DUBN01000044.1 GCA_012960315.1 Acidimicrobiia bacterium | reverse complement strand
CACCCGCCAGTAAAATCCGTTCCCACCCAGGTACATCAAGCGGCCCCCGTTGCGCTGCCACTCCTCCAAAGCATCCAACATTGCCGTCGACCAATATTCCGGATGTGTGCCTGTCACGATGACCCTATAAGGCGCTAACGCGGCCAATCCGTCAGTGTGTACATCCTCATCACTGACGATGTCGTGATTAACTTCCAAGTGGGTTAAAAATGCGTTCAGATCGGTGTCGGGAGTGAAGTTCCAACCGTCCGCCCCTGGCCGAAGCTGAAGAATAGGACGTCGCCTCGAACTGAACATCACGCCACTTCCGTCGGGATGTTTTTCGTAATGACTGAGCCCCAGGTCTCGATGCTCAGCAAGGTATCGATGTTCGGGTCTTAGGTTGCTTCGCGCCCCCACGAAATCGGCGCCTTCGATCAGCATCCTGTGATTGGCGTACGCCATGTAGGTACACGTCGGCATGAGAAGGGCTATATCTGAGTGAACAGCGGTGGCGGCGGGCCGCACAAAGAAAGGGACGCGGTCAATGCCAGCGTCGCCTTGGTACCGAAAGCAGTAAATACCGCTCGGCAGGTCTTCCGGAAGATCGAATGTCAACGTCGGGCTCCAACCAGCGTCGTAAAGATCGTCGTGATGAAAGTGAACGGCGTTCCATTGATCCGAAGCCTCGCTCCAGCGTTGCTGTTCTCCGCTCCAATGTGGACCTGTCACCCCACGGGCAGGTAACTGGTGAAAGGCCAACTCAGCGGCCCCGCCGACTGACTCAAGTACGGCAGCTTCCATATCGTCAGCGAACGACCAAATATAGGCCGCTTCATCAATAACTATTTCAGGTTCGGCAATTCTGCCGTCCCAACGACCGCCCTCAACTCCGGCTGCAAGTCGAAACACAATCTCGTTGAATGCAATATCAGGTATCTCAAATTCTTTCGTGTCTTCACCCATTTGAAGAAGGTCTCGTCCGGGAGACGTGCTTTGTGGAGTGGTCACCATCGCCGTGACGCGCCTGCGGGTTAACTCAATATTGAGGCGTAAAAAATACCACCTTCGCCTTTCGAGAGGACGTTCTCGTAGCAAGAATTCAGTGGCCCCAAAACGCCCGAACAGGTACTCCCCTTTGTTCAGAATTTCTATGGCTGCACCTTTTGAATGTATCGACGCAATGACACCATCTCGCTTTAGGAGAGTCGGTTGAAACCAAAAGCTGATTGACACGGTCTTTGGGTCAACAGCAGGTAGCACCGTTTCTGCGAAGGAGCCGGGAACTAGGGGTTGTTCTCCAAGCTCAATATCCAGAGCCGAGAAACTCTCCAAAGGATGTTCAGCGAACCCAGGGCCGGATCGCGTGGGGTCACCGCAATCCAAACGTACGAGATCTAATTGGCCGCTGGTTGGTACGTGGCTCGAGCCAAACCACTGGATCTGTTCGCCTGCCCGAAGCGATAAGGGCTCACAGTATCCAGTGATCTGTTTGGAGTCGCCTGGCTGATTCTGTGGAGATGTCTGGTGAAGTTCGAAGAGTTGCGTCAAGATTTGCCCAGTCACCTGTCGCGATTTGCTTTCCATTCTTCGTAGGTCTCGACGGGCATGTCGTCAGCCTTCCAACCGCCGAAGCCGGACTCGATGTGACTAATTCGTTCCATGCCCATGTCCTTAAGTGTCTTCGCCGATAGGGCAGATCTCATGCCTCCGGCGCAACACAAAACGAATTCTCGATCTTCGCTAAATATTTCTTTCGTGTACGGCGAATCAGGAGACACCCAGAATTCCAACATGCCTCGGGGGGCGTGCATCGCTCCCGGGATGGCACCATCACGTTGAATTTCGCGAACGTCGCGAATATCGACGATCAAAGCGCCTTCGGCATTAGCGCGGCGTGACGCTTCGGACGGTGAAATATTGTCAATCTCGGCTTTCGCCGCTTCGACCATTTTCTTCACAGATTCGATTGCCATATGTTGCCCCTTGGTTATGTGCTCTCACTGGTTAATCCAACCAACCGTTCAATGATCATTGCCCATTATGTGGAGAGTGTCACTTTCCTTCATCAATGAGAATTCCGTCTGCAGCCAGCGAAGCTATTTCGTCATCTGACAGAGCGAGTAGCTCGCGCAGTACTTCCTCATTGTGCTCTCCTAAAGTCGGTGGTGCCGGTTCGGTGATCGGTGGTTCGTGGGAGCTGAACCGGATGGGGAGACCTGTGACTGTTAGGTCGCCCAAATTTGGGTCCGACACAGTTCGTGCCATTCCTCGTTCCACGAAGTGAGGGTGAGTCATCGCTTCCTCAGGGCTCAAGACGGGCGCTGCCGGAATCCGATTCTGTTCTAGATGACTTAGGAGAGCAGCGTCGGAATCGAATGTTTGCATCCATTGTTCGACGAGAGACAGTAACTCTGTTGAATTAGCGATACGAGCCTCTGCCGTAGCGAACCTTTGGTCCGTGGCCAGAGCTTCCTGCCCCATTGCTTGGCAGAGTCGTGGCCACTGAGGGGAAAGCACTTGAAGGACGATCCAACCTTGTGGACCCTGATAGGTGCCTGATGGAACCACGATGCTGAATTGTCTGCCCGAGCGTTCCTGGCGCCAAGTGCCGCCCGTCGCACTGTGGCCCTGAACTGCGATTGAGTGCATTGCAAACAACGGGTCAACCAGTGTGACCTCTACGTATTGTCCTTCACCGGTTCGTTCGCGATGGAAGAGGGCGTGACCAATCGCTCCAAATAAGGTGAGCCCAGCCGCGCAGTCCGCGATTGGCGAGCCGGTGAACTGGGGTGGACCATCAGAGTCCCCAGTGAGGTGCATCATGCCGGAGAGGGCTTGACCCATCAGATCGAATCCTTGTAGATGGGAAAGAGGGCCTGTTTTACCGAAGGCCGATATGGAAGCCATGATGACGGCGTTGTTGACGCCGCTGAGACGTTCCCAGGACAGCCCTCTTCTCTCCAGCACGCCCGGCCCGAAGTTCTCAACTATCACGTCGCATCGCGTTGCCATGTCGCGAACTAAATCGCAGCCACGATCGGTACTCAGATCTATACACACAGATCTTTTTCCGCGGTTTTGTTGGGTGTAATAAGAGGAGCTATTTCCCGAGACAAAGGGCAACGTGCGGCTCGGATCTCCACTAGGTCCGTATTCCACTTTGATGACGTCCGCTCCGAGTTCAGCCAACATCCGCGTTGCGCTCGGCCCGGACAGGTATTGCGTCAGGTCGAGGATGCGTATTCCATCTAAGAGCATTGTCTGACAGTAGGGCCGATCGTTAACCCGATGCGACGTTATTGGGCCTATCGTTTCGAGGAGTGTCAAAATTGGCGACCGTGAACCCATCACGCAGTTTTCTCGTGGGCATAGATACGGGCGGTACGTATACAGACGCGGTCGCGTGTGACCTCACGACCACAGATGTTGTGAACAAGGCGAAGGTGCCAACGAACCATGATGATTTAGCTGCGTGTGTTTCAACAGCGTTAAGGGCGGTCATCGACGGGTCCCTCGTTTCATCAAGTGAGATCGCCTTAGTTTCCATTTCAACGACACTTGCGACTAATGCCCTCGTTGAAGGAGTGGGCCGCCCAGCAGCGCTTATCGCGATTGGTTTTGATGACGCCACTCTGAATAGGGGTGGGTTAAAACAAGTTCTCGACCAGGACCCGTTGGTTTCGCTTAGAGGCGGACATTCTTCCCACGGACAAGAAATCACTCCCCTTGACCTGGCGCCCTTGAAGCTGGCATTGACTGACATCGATGGCCGCGTCGACGCGTATGCGATCGTGGGTTCATTTAGTGTCCGAAATTCGGCGCACGAGGCAGCGGTCGCTGACCTGATCCGGACCGCCACCTCGAAACCAGTTACGTGCAGTCATGAATTGTCTGAGCAACTTAATGGTCCAAAACGTGCAGTCACCGCACTGTTGAACGCGCGATTGATTGCGCTTGTAAATGACCTCCTTTTGGCAGTTGAGGCGAGCATGGTGTCACTTGAAATCACGGCCCCTCTGATGGTTGTTCGCGGAGATGGGTCGCTCGTGTCAGCCGCATTCGTCAGGCAACGACCCATTGAGACGATTCTTTCGGGGCCCGCGGCGAGTGTCCTTGGATCATCTGCGCTTACAGGCATTGGTGATGCGGTAGTCGCTGACCTGGGTGGCACAACAACTGATGTTGCGGTAGTCGCCGATGGAAAACCTGTTTCGAACTCCAAGGGAGCGCTCGTCGGAGACCACGCAACCATGATCGATGCGATTCGCGTGCACACTGCTGGCATTGGTGGTGATAGTCACGTACGAAACGCGGAGTTCGACACGCCTCAACTTTCCATTGGCCCCCGCCGGGTGATCCCGCTCGTCGTCGCCGCACAAGACATCGACGGCGTCAGACGGATGCTTGCAGCGCAGACACGTAACTCAATACCGCTCGATACCGATGGCATTTATGTTTGGCTTCGTGATGGTGCGTCAAAATGGAAGGCCCGCTCCAAAACCGAAGAACATATTCTCCAAACCTTAGAGACAGCCACCTCTGGGTGTGCATATCGAGATGTCGTCACTTCAGGGCTTCAACGAAATGTCATTAACCGCCTGCTGAATGCAGGTGTTGTGGCAATGGCAGGGTTTACCCCCACCGATGCGATGCACGTGCTTAACCGGGATGTCCGCTACGAGTCCGAACCGGCAATTCTTGGAGCCCACTTGCTTGCACGACAGCGAGACCGTTTCGGCCAGCCACTTGCAACGAGTGAGGTCGACATGTCCGAACAGGTGTACCGACATGTTGCCTTGAAAGTCGCCACAACAACGCTCAGGGCTGCGTGCGACCACGACGATTTGCCGGTCGAGTACATGGAAAGTCCCTTGATAATGGAAGCCTTATCGACCTCGGGGAGACGGCATGACGGGGTGTTGTTAACGCACCTAGGGCTCAATCGACCGCTCATTGCCGTCGGCGCCCCAGCGGCACTGTATTTTCCTGAGGTCGGACGGCTTCTCAACACTGATGTCATCGTCCCAGAGCACTTCGAAATAGCTAACGCGCTCGGAGCGGCAACCGGGATGATTTCATTGTCGACACACATCACTGTGAGCGCACCGCGGCGTGGGCTCTTTCGAGTTCACTTCGGAGATGAACCCAAGAACTTTTATGAATTGTCCAGGGCTCAGGAGTTCGCCGAACTGGCTGCTGGCGAGGATGTCGCTACCAAGATGACGCTCGCCGGAGCGAACGCTTATGAGCTTTCCAACAACTGGGTCACCAAAGAAGTAGTGGTCGCGGATCGACCGCTGTTTGTTGAGGCGTTGCTTACGACGACCGCAAGCGGTCGACCTTCTACCGCTTCTACGTAGCCGCAGCGATTGCCGCAGCGCGTCCTAGTTCTTGGCATTTGGGATCGGTAGCCACAATGGCGGCGATATCAGGGCTGGGTGTTTGCGTCACCTCAAACCCTCCGAAACAGTCCTCAATGCCGCGCGTCATGCGTAGCAATGCGGCGTCTTGATACATCGGCCCTACGCACTGAATTCCGAATGGTAACTGCAGGGCATCCAGACCGGCGGGAAGTGCGACCACTGGGTGACCGACCACAGTTAAACAAGCTGTCAGGCCCAGCCACGCCATGTAGTTGTCTACCGGTTGGCCGTCAATTTCTGTGGGATGAAGGGAACTCCATGGGAAGGGTGGCACGCTCACGCCGGGACATATGAAGAGATCTACATCATCGAACACTGCGTCAACGGCTCGGAAAAGTTCGATCTGTCGGCGCCGAGCTTTGGCAATTTCGAGAACCGTGGTCGATAACGCCGTCTCATATGTTCGGAAAACGTTTGGGTTGAAAGTGTCATCGAAGTGTTCGATTTGCCGGTGGTATTGGGTGGCGAATACGTCGGCTCTCAGTTGCCAATCCACATCAACGGCGTCGCATAAATCAAGGGATAAGTGCGTTACCTCGGCACCAGCTTTTTCCAGAAGTTCGACACGTTGTCGGAATTCACTCCTCACGTGGTCCGAAACGAGCAGCCCGCCGAAGTCGGCTGTTACACCTATCTTCAACGAACTGACATCAACCTGAGATGGCTCCAAAAAGGCGTCGACATCAAGCGGAAACGTCATCGGATCTCTCCGACTGTTCCTATCTCGATGTGCGATCGTTGCGAGAAGCAGCCCCACGTCTTCAACGTTGCGGGCTATCGGCCCTTGCAAGCTGTAATTGGTTTGAGTGATTGTCCTACCTTCGTAGGGCACGGTTCCTGGCGTGGCCCGATGGCCGACAACGCCACTGAAGCAGGCTGGGATTCGAAGACTCCCGCCGTGATCTGATCCAGTGGCGAGCGGCGCCATGCCCGTAGCAACAGCAACCGCCGAACCTCCTGACGAACCGCCACATGTTAGGGCGGGGGCGTAAGGGTTCCCAGTCGCGCCAAATAGGCGGTTAATCGTGTTTGCTCCAATGCTCATCTCAGGAATATTCGTTTTGCCTATAACAATTCCCCCAGCTGATCGAATTCGAGCCACGATCCCTGCGTCTTCGTCGGGAACGTGATCTCGGTAGAACGCGGAACCGTAGGTTGTAACGACACCTTCGGTGGCTTGAAGGTCCTTAATCGCGATAGGCAGACCATGCAGAAGACCGAGCGACTCACCGTGAACGACCGCTTTGGCTGCCAGTGCTGCTTCCTCAAGAGCCCGATCCTCGGCCAGGGTTACCATCGCATTCAAGGTGGGGTTCAACGTCTCAATTCGCCCTAGACACGACAGGGTTAACTCGACTGGGGAAAGCTCTCCGCTTCCTATCAACCGACGAGCCTCCGACGCTGACAGGTCGCATGGTTGTGTCACGCTTCTGACCTGATCACATCTATTCCTGAAGGATCAATCCTTCGCCCATGAACCTCCATGTTGTGGCTGTGGCCGACGTGGTGAAGGCTGAACGCTGCTTGCAAGGCGCTGTACATCCCCATGGAGTCCACGGCCTGATTGACGCTTTGCTTCGCGAGAGTGAGGCCAAACATCGGCCGCATCGCAATATGTGACGCCAAATCAAGAGTGGCCTTTTCGAGTTCCTCGCGCGGTACCACCCGATTGACCATTCCCCGCGCGAGCAGTTCATCTGCTCCGATTGGTCTGCCCGTGAATAACATTTCCTTAGCTAAACGGGTCCCAGCCTCGAAGGGATGAGCGAAGTACTCGATGCCGTTCACGTTAAAAGCAACAACCGGATCGCTGAACGTGGCGTCGTCTGCTGCCACGATCAGATCCATCGGCCACACAAGCATCAGACCGCCCGCGATCACCTTGCCTTGCACCTGAGCAATCGTCGGCTTAGCCAAATTTCTCCACCGCCAACACAACCCCAAATACATCTCCGCCTCGCGAGCCATGTAACCCTCAGCGCCCGGTGCATCAAAATGACATTGGGTTCCCACTGTCGGAAATTCCCCCATGTCTGGGTTTGGTGAAGCAAGATCGTGTCCCGAAGAAAAGTGACGTCCCTCTGCTGCGAGAATGATCACTCGAATATTGTCATCCCCCGCCGCTACATCGAATGCGCTGTTCAACTCCGAGAGCATCAAGTAGTCCTGCGCGTTAGCGGCTTCAGGCCGCGCAAGCGTGATTCGTGCCACCCCGTCAGCGGGAACGTCATATTGAATGCGTTCGTATTCCAATTTCTGCCTCCAAGTATCGTTACTTGATGCTAGATCCCTTCTCCCAGTGAAGAGCGGCTGTTCCTGGTTGCTTCATCGCTATGCCTCAGATGAAGACGCCCCCGAGGCCCCATAGGGGCTAAATTTGCCCACTGTTCGAAGGAGGCGGTTCGTGGAGACGGTGGAAGAACACGATGTCATTGTCATTGGAGCAGGTTTTGGCGGCCTGTACGCGACTTACCTTCTGCGGAATTCTGGATTCGATGTCATCACATTGGAAAGAGGCAGCGGGGTTGGGGGTACCTGGTACTGGAACCGCTATCCCGGTGCAAGGTGCGATGTGGAAAGCCTTCAATACTCCTATTCATTCGACAAGCAACTCGAACAGGAATGGGAGTGGTCGCAACGATACGCTGGTCAACCAGAAATTTTAGAATACGCCGAACATGTTGCAAGCAGATTCGATCTAGAGCCCAACATCCGGTTCGATACCAACGTCGAGAACTTGGATTACAACGAGGGCAATTCAACCTGGGCTGCTTTAACTAACGACACCACTTATCGAGCGCCATTCGTGGTTGCCGCCACGGGTTGTCTTTCAACCGCTAACCATCCTGAGTTTGAGGGCATCAACGATTTCCAAGGCGCTACGTACCACACGGGTAAGTGGCCTCATGAAGGCGTCGACTTCGCTGGTCAACGAGTCGCAGTCATCGGTACCGGATCTTCCGCTGTGCAATCAATTCCAGTGATCGCTCAACAGGCCGCCCAACTCACCGTTTTCCAGCGCACACCTAACTACTCAGTACCGGCGCGCAATGAACCGCTGGAGCCTCAAACCCAAGCCGACGTGAAAGCCGATTACGAGAATTTGCGGCGTGCTGCCCGAAGTGAGCAATCTGGGATACTGACAACTTTCCCCTTAAACGAAGACTCAGCCAAAGAAGCGAACGAAACAGACTTTCGATCTCGAATGGATGAGAGATGGGACTACGGCGGGTTTTCCTTCTATCGGTCCTACGCCGATATTGTTGTTGATCCAACATCGAACGAACGGGTAGCTGAATACGTTCGAGGCCGCATTGCGGACGTCGTCGAAGATGCCGACCTAGCCACCCTTCTCTCCCCTTCCAACACAATTGCTTGCAAGCGACCTTGCCTAGATACCGACTACTACGAAACGTTCAATAATGAGCACGTGAAACTGATCGATATTTCAGTTTCCGGGATAGATCGCCTGACCCAACAAGGAGTCATCGCTGGTGGGTCCCAATACGACTTCGACGCCATCGTCTTCGCAACGGGTTTCGACGCAATGACGGGAGCCCTCTTAGGGATGAACATCACCGGTCGAGATGGGTTAAGCCTCGACGTAGCATGGGAAGCCGGTCCTCGCACTTATCTAGGCCTCAGCGTTCCGCAGTTCCC
Source organism: Acidimicrobiia bacterium (assembly GCA_012960315.1). Classification (GTDB taxonomy): domain Bacteria; phylum Actinomycetota; class Acidimicrobiia; order Acidimicrobiales; family Poriferisodalaceae; genus UBA2110. Next base: position 14,286 of record DUBN01000044.1, on the reverse strand, counting down.
CAATTTGTTCACTGTGACAGGACCAGGGAGTCCCTCAGTCCTCACGAACATGATTGTGGCCATCGAGCAGCACGTTGAATGGATTTGTGCCTGCCTCTGCAACATGAGAAGCGAAGGTCACCAGTCGATCGAAGCAACTGACGCTGCCGCTGACAGTTGGGTAGACCACGTCAACACTGTCGCTGATCAGACCCTGTACCCGAGTTGTAATTCTTGGTATTTGGGATCCAACATTCCAGGAAAGACACGTGTCTTCATGCCATTAATTGGTTTCCCCACTTACGCAGAAAAATGCGAAGAGGTGGCTGCCAACGGGTATAGCGGCTTCGTTGTGACGTAAGTAGACCCAGCGAGCCGCGTTGCACATAGAGAAGAGTGACATCACAGGGCACGTAATTGTGATCGTTAATGTTGCCACTGTCTGACTCTCCGGGGTGGGTTCTGTGAGACAGTGGTGCCTGTTCGGTATTTGATCCCGGGCAGGGAGAGGCCAACATGGCCGGTAAAGATAAAGGTGGACGGGCCGCTAAAACGCCCGCCGCGAAAAGCGCAAAAGAGAAGCGTCAGGCGAAGAAGGACAAGCAAGCTAAAAAGAGTTACTGATCTAACGGCAGGACCTATGGGACTGACGGCTGTCTTGGGCGACATCACCACAATGGACGTCGATGCCATCGTCAACGCAGCAAACTCGGCGTTAGCTGGTGGTGGAGGTGTAGACGGTGCGATTCATTCTGCAGCGGGGCCGACGGTGCTTGAAGAGTGTCGAGCCATCATTGCGAAACAGGGTTCATGCCCGACTGGCACAGCGGTCGCTACTTTTGCCGGTGAACTGCCCGCTACTTGGGTAATCCATACCGTCGGCCCGATCTGGAGTCAGCACGATCCGATCGAAAACGGCACCTTGCTCGCCAACTGCTATGGCTCATCCCTTGACGTAGCCGCTGAAGTTGGAGCCAAGACCGTTGCCTTCCCAGCGATCAGCACAGGCGTGTACGGATTTCCACGCGAACTGGCTGCGCCAATAGCCGTCTCAACCACCCTCGACTGGCTTAATCAGAACAAGCAAAACACGTCAGTTGAAACGGTCACGCTCGTCTGCCTCGACGCTGAGAACCTGCGCCATTATCAGCAAGCGTTGGACGAGATGACTTAGACCCTTACTTCCTGCGATCGACTGCTATTGCTAGTTCAGTTAGCGGACTTGGACCCTAGATAAGCGCTCACAGATTTTCGAACGACAGGGTGTTCGGATGGTGAAAACTGTGGCTCTTGAATCGATTGCTGAACACCCGGAAATCGCCCCACTTGCATCGTCGCGTTTGTTTGTTTCGGTGATCGAAGCTTCGACTCAGGTCAGAACGCGTGCCCGGCGATCAGCAAGAACAGACGTGACCAGACAAGCAATTCCGCTCAGGATGAACCCTGTGCCCACGCGCCACTGTTATGTTGGCTCTGCCTCCTGCCGCCTTACAGTCTTTCTCGGAGGCCCCGACAAGGGGGCGATTCAAGGACAATGCCAGACAACGAAGAAATAATTCGTCTCGAAGAGGTTTTCAAAATCTTTGGGCCGCAACCTCGAGGGCGGGCCTTCGACTTGGCCCGATCGGGAATGCACAAAAACGATGTGCAACAGCAATCTGGACATGTTGTCGGTTTGAGCAACGTGTCGTTTGCGATCAAGAAGGGCGAAATTTTTGTCGTTATGGGGCTGTCGGGTTCTGGTAAATCGACGGCCATTCGCACGGTAAACAAACTCCATGACGTCACCCATGGGCACGTGTGGGTAGACGGCGTCGACGTACAGACGCTCGAAGGCAAGGAGTTGCAGGCTTTTCGACGCGAAAAAATGGGCATGGTGTTCCAGCACTTCGCGCTCTTTCCTCATCGCAACGTCATCGACAACGTCGCCTATGGCCTAAAGGTTCAAAAAGTCTCGAGAAACGAACGCGAAGAAGCGGCTCTCAGAGCGCTCCGACTAGTGGGACTCGAGCCCTACGCCCGCAATGCAACAAACGAATTGTCCGGCGGCATGCAGCAAAGAGTGGGTTTGGCCCGCGCCCTCGCCTCTGACCCCGACATTCTCCTAATGGACGAGGCTTTCAGCGCCCTTGATCCGTTGATTAGGCGCCAAATGCAAGATGAGCTGATGGCAATTCAGTCCGAAGTTCACAAAACGATCCTGTTCATCACACACGATCTCAATGAGGCGCTCCGCATCGGCGACCGCGTCTGCATCATGAAAGACGGCGTGGTCGTGCAAATAGGCACCCCAGAACAGATCCTCACAGAACCTGCAACCGGGTACGTCGCCGAATTTGTTCAAGACGTAGACCAAGGTCGCGTCATCAAAGTTGAAGAAGTCATGACGGCTGCTGACGCAATTCAGTTATCTGCTGGGTTCGATGAAGTTCAAAGAGCAGTTGCGGCCTCGCCGGCACGACTAGTGGTTGATGACGCAGGGAACTGCTGTGGACTGATTACCCGCAGCGACGTCGAAAGGGTCAGTTCGCAAGGCACGCCTTCTCTGGCTAACGCTATGCGCAGCGACGTAGCGACTGTGAACGGTTCCCAAACCTTGAACGATATTTACGGTGAAGCCGGCAAAGGCCTTCCAATAGCGGTCCTTGACTCGAACGGACGTTTAATCGGAAGAGTCGACCCCACATCGGTGTTGGAAGAACTGGGCCGAGTTGAAGCGCTAACCGATGCCTTCGAGCGAGAGGTGTACATGTGAAACCGCTTTACGCAGCAACCTCCGAAGGCCACTTTGTCGACCGTACGGTAGGAAAACTTACCGACCTTGAGAAGGGGACCCAGGTCGTTGATGCCGTTGCAAGCGGCATCGAGTACTTGGTTCTCGCGGCGGTGTTTGTCGTGCCAATATTGATGCTCCTTGGAGGGTTAAGGAGCCGCAAGGCTGCCAGCATCCTGGGGGGCGTCGCCGCCATGGCAGGCGTGGTTTGGTACCGAAGCATCGGCGACTGGGACCAACGACAAAATTCGATTCTCGACAAATGGCAAATTCCAGTTGGTGATTGGGTTGAACAGATCACCGTGTGGGTTGATCTCAACATGAAAGAGACACTCGACGTCATCAAATGGCCTTTTTACACGATGCTCAAAGTTGTCGTCGACGAATGGCTGCTTGGGTTGTCCTGGCTGACTGTCTGCCTAGCTGTGCTGATAGCGGGCTGGGCTTTTCGGGGGTTGAAAGTAGGGATCGGCTCGTTTCTAGGGCTGACCATCTGTGGCTTACTTGGAGAGGAATACTGGAAAGAGACGGCGCGCACCCTCGGGTTTATCGCGGTGGCAGTGATTCTCTGCGTCATGATCGGCATCCCAGTTGGGGTTGCTTGCGGACGCGTCGACGGAGTCTGGCGCATCGTCAGACCAATCCTCGATGCGATGCAGGTCGTTCATTCATTCGTATACATGTTGCCTTTCGTCTTCTTCTTCGGCGTCGGATTTGTGTCCGCAACGATGGTGACGATGGTGTTCGCTCTTCCACCCTTGATCCGACTCACGAATCTTGGCATCAGACAAGTGCCCGAAGACGTAGTGGAGGCCGCGCGCGCCTACGGCGCTTCGGAACGTCGAGTACTTACGGATGTCCAGTTGCCACTCGCAAGAGCGGCGCTTATGACCGGTATTAACCAAACGTTGCTGTTGGCCATCTCGATGTTAGGAATAGCGGCAATTATGGGCGCAGGAGGCCTAGGCCGACTTCTCTACCGTGCTATCGCCAACCAAGATATTGCTCTAGCTGGTTCCGGAGGGCTCGCTTTCTTTATCGTCGCAGTGGTTCTGGACCGGCTAACACAGCCCGATGACGCCGATCGAGGCGGACTTTTTGGAAGAATTTCCAGCGCTTGGAAGAACACCAAAACACCCGAACTTCTGTTGCAGAAGGCCGAGGAGCCAGCCGACCCTGGAAGTGACACTAACGATGGTGACCTAGTCGTCGCCATGTACGAGCCTCTGGGCAATCGAGAACGCACGGCAGTAGGTGGTGCAGCGCTCGGATCAGTGATTGCCCTGGTGGGAATATTCCTCCCATGGAATAGCGGAGCCGGTCACATATCGGCCTACGCCCGATATGCCGATGAAAGCCTCACCAACCAGAGCTTCAACGGATTGGCAGCGTCAGGGGGATCCTGGTTCGGAGTCATGATTTTGCTCTTTGTCATCGCCTTGGCAGCGTCTTTGTACGCATCGGTCTTCACTCCCGGGCAGAAGAGTCGCTGGCTTGGCCCCGATGGCGCAGCCATCTTCAGCGTCGCGGCGTTGGTTATTGCCATCTGCGCGATTCTTGCTGATCCACCAAGTGTTGCTAGCGAATTCTCACGATCGAGTGGCGTCTACGTAACTCTCATCGGCTGCATTTTCATGGCTGCCGCGAGTGTGTTGTGGGTTTGGAATGCCCCTATGGGGGCGCGGCGCCCGTTAGCGTCCGGAATCAGATGGGGTCGTCTGTTCGGTGTGGCAGTCTCGGGTCTGTTGATCGTGATCGCCGGTTATTCAGGCTGGACCTTCGATACCCGCGCTGACTCGGTGATCGGACCAGAACTCCAAGTCCAGCTTGACGATATCGTCATGCAGGCCGAAGCAGCTGAGGCTGCTGGTGATCTCCAGCTTGCCGGAAGCCTCGCAGCGGAATTCACAGCCCTGATTGCTTACGCACAGCGAACAGGTGACGTTATCAATGACGGTTTCGAAGATGAGGGCGCTGGCCTTGGATGGGTTGCCCTGGCAATAGGTTTCGTTACATTGCTCGTGGCGGTACCCGCATCCGGCCTGATCTCTAGGGATGAAAAATTTCTCTACCAATGGTGCTCCATCGTATGTGGCCTCGGTTTGGGCGTTCTCGTACTTGGAATCGCCTGGGTAGGCACAATCGCTCGGGTTGCCGAAACGAACCTCGTGTCCGGGGTCGGTGCGTTGTTCATCATGTTCGCCGGTGTTACAAGCGCAGGCAGTGTCCGTGGCACCCTTTCTGAATTCGACCGAAAACAAGTCTACGAAGAGGTCAGTTCTTAGCCAGATGTACCTATATCGGGGGTTTCCCGAGTATCATCGGTGAAGCCGTCTTGGGGCAATTACCCAAGGCCGCCCATTTAGGGACTCTAGGGAGGGCCCCATTTATGAAGACGAAATCATTGACTCGCGTGGTGGCGGTAGCGGCAGCCACCCTTCTACTACTCACAGCCTGCGGAAGCGATGACGACTCCAGTTCATCAGTTGCCGCAACGACCGCCGCTCCTGCCACTACCGAAGCGGCGATCAGCATGACACCCGGTGACGGTGTGTCTGTAGTTGCCGGTCGTGCCAGCTGGAGCACTGGTTATGTGCAAGCAGAGATCTTCACTGCCCTTCTACGTGAACTCGGTTACACCGTCTCTGAGCCTGCTGACATGGAATTCGGTCCACAAAACGCGTTCATGGCTATGGCTGAAGGCCAAATGGACTTCTGGGCAAACTCCTGGATGCCGGGCCACAAGAGCTGGCTAGCGGCCGAACTAACCGATAAATCGTTGATTGGCGACAAGGTAACCGTTCTCGGTGAAGAGATAATGGCGGGCGGCCTCCAGGGCTTCCTGATCGAAAAAGGCTTCGCTGATGAGTACGGAATCAAGACCTTTGAAGATCTTGATAACAACGCTGACGCCATCGCGGCCTACGACGCCACCGATGCCAATCCTGGCAACGGCCTGGTCGACATTATGGGCTGCCCAGAGGACTGGACCTGCGACAACATCATCAACTCGATGATCGCTGGTGCGGGTTACAAGAACATCGTTCAGATAAAGGCCGGTTACGACCCCATGTGGGCACAAGCAACTGACATGGTCAACGAAGGCCTACCCGTCGTCGCCTACACGTGGACACCATCGGCTTACATCACCACCATCCGCCCAGGCGACAATTCCTACTGGTTAGGGATGGAATACATCCTTGATAACTCCAACCCGAACAATCAGGAGGGCGGCGAAGAATGGGATCAACGTCCAGGCTCAGCTGCTATTGGTGAGGACATGTGTCCTGCTAGAAACGCCGAGGGGCTCTGCCCAATTGGTTGGGCGGCAGCCGACATTCAAGCTGCTGCAAACAACGACTTCCTTGCTGCTAACCCGGCGGCTGAAGAGTTGTTCAAGCAGATCGTGCTTTCTGTGATGGATGTCTCGGTGGCCAACGTTGCCCAATCAGCAGGCGCTGATCCAAGAGATCTTGCAGATGAATGGATCGCTGACAACCGCGACAAGGTTGATCCTTGGTTAGACGCTGCTCGTTCAGCTGGTTGATTAGTTAGGGTCCGTCGGCCCCACTAGGGATCGGCAAATAGTGTTTGTAGAGGGCGGGGCCAAGGCCCCGCCCTCTACGCGTTCTTGACCTGGTGAACGGGTTTCTCTGACAGTATTTCGTTGCATTCATTGACCGTACGGTCTCACTGATCTGAAATAGCCGGTATGGGAACTTCATCGTGTCCCGCCAGGGACAAAACGCTCGTGCCGTTCCATGACTAAACGCGGCACGCGGTCCAAGAGACCCAAGACCCGCGACCCGGTTTCGGAACAGCCCCCGTGGGAACAACCTCGGATGCGGTTCGATCCCCTCCGAGCAGTATCTGACGATGAGCTCGAAGCTATCCATCACGCTTCACTTCGAGTTCTTCGTGAAACTGGTATCGACTTCCTTGACAAAACTGCGCGTTCTCAACTCGCGGCAGCCGGAGCGCAAGTCACCGACGAACGCGTCAGATTCGACCCAGAACTAGTCGAGCGTCTTGTCGCTACCGCACCTGCCGAGTTCATTCTCCACGGGCGGGAACCGCATCGCGACCTCAAATTTGGTGGAAACCACATCATCTACACCTCGGTTGCCAGCCCTCCCTTTGTAACTGGCTTGGGTCGAGGTCGGCGCGACGGCAACCGCATCGACTACCGAAATTTGATCAAGATGGGTCAAGTGCTGAATGCCGTGCACACCGTCGCCGGATACCCGGTCGAGCCAATGGACATACATCCCTCCATCAGACATCTAGAAGCCACACATGACATGTTGACACTGTCAGATAAGGCACCATTCGTTTACAGCCTTGGACGTCAGCGGAACCTGGACGCTATCGAGATGGTTCGCATTGCTCGCGGCGTCGATGACGTTCAGTTCAACGATGAAACATCTATCTATTCTGTGATCAATGCCAGCACGCCGTTGCGTTATGACTCGGTGATGCTCCAGGGCATTCAAGAAATGTCGAGGCGAAATCAACTGATCGTGATCACCCCATTTACCTTGGCCGGGGCAATGGCTCCCATCACCATCGCGGGGGCAATGGTTCTGCAAAACGCTGAAGCCCTCGCTGGCATCGCCTATACGCAAGTAGTGCGTGCTGGCGCACCGGTTGCGTACGGTGGATTCACCTCCAACGTGGATATGAGGTCGGGAAGTCCGGCCTTCGGAACACCCGAATATTGGAAGGCATGCCTTCTAGGTGGTCAGTTGGCCCGCCGTTACGGTCTGCCTTACCGGTCCTCGAATGTCAACGCTTCCAATAGTGTTGACGCCCAGTCGGCATACGAAAGCATGATCGCAATTTGGGGCGCGGTGATGGGTGGCGTGAACCTGCTACTACACGGAACGGGTTGGCTAGAGGGAGGATTGTTGACCTCATATGAAAAGTTCGTGATGGACGCTGACCTCTTGAACATGGTTACTGAGATGTTGCGCCCGATCACGGTTGACGATGCCTCGTTGGCGGTTGACGCAATCGCCGAAGTCGGCCCAGGAGGGCATTTCTTCGGTTCATCTCACACACAAGAACGTTACGCTTCTGAACACTTTCAACCCATGGTGTCGGCATGGACCAATTACGAAACCTGGGACGAGAACGGGCGCATCGAAGCGCACCAGCGAGCGGAACGGCTGGCACACCAGGTAATCGAAGCCCACGAGGAACCTTCGATGCCGGAAGATCGTCGGACTGAACTCGACGAGTTCTTGAAGCGGCGGGTCAACGAGGGTGGAGTTGAAACCGACTTCTGATCAAGGAAACTGGCATTTATGGTAGATCTTCCCCGCGAAACACAAGTCGTTGTAATCGGTGGCGGTGTAGTGGGAGCCAGCGTGCTCTATCACTTAACCAAGGCCGGATGGACCGATGTCGTGTTGCTTGAGCGAACCGAACTGACCGCGGGTTCGACTTGGCACTCAGCGGGCGGGATGCACACCCTCAACGCAGATCCAAACGTCGCAAAGCTCCAGCAGTACACCATTGAGTTGTACAAAGAAATTGAGGAGGTTTCGGGTCAAGATTGCGGCATCACAATCACCGGCGGAATCATGCTCGCCGACGACGAACGGCGAATGGACTGGTTACGAAACGCTCACGCCCGCGGGCGTTATTTAGGAATGGAAACCGAACTCCTATCTGTGGCAGAAGCCAAAGAACTGCTTCCCATCTTCGATGAAAAATATTTCGTTGGTGCGATGTACGACGCCCACGAAGGCCACGTCGATCCGTCCGGCGTGACTCATGCCTTCGCTAAGGCCGCTGGCGATAACGGTGCTCAGGTCCATCGCGACACTTGGGTACGAGCACTTGACCGGAGCTCAGAGGGCATTTGGCACGTCCACACAATTCGTACCAGCACCGGCGAAGACCTGGGAACAATCGCATGTGAACACGTGGTCAACGCAGGCGGGTTATGGGCACGCGAAGTAGGGCGAATGGTTGGAATAGACCTACCTGTGTTGGCTATGGAACACACCTACATTCTTACCGAAGACCTCCCCGAAGTCGCCGCTTACAACCAAGCAACCGGCCACCAAATTCTTCACAGCATTGACTTTGGTGGCGAAATCTACATGCGCCAAGAAGGCGGAGGGCTTCTGCTCGGAACCTACGAACATGACGGGCGCCCCTGGTCACCTCAAGAAACCCCCTGGGAATTCGGGATGCAACTCCTGACCCCAGACCTTGACCACATAGCAAAAAACCTTGAGGTCGGCTTCGCCCATTTTCCAATCTTCGCCGAAGCTGGGCTACGCCAAGTAATCAACGGACCGTTCACGTTTTCACCGGACGGGAACCCATTACTTGGGCCGGTCCGTGGACTTCCGGGTTACTGGTGTGCGTGCGCTGTCATGGCCGGGTTGTCGCAGGGAGGAGGAGTGGGGCTAGCCCTAGCGAATTGGATGACAAACGACGACCCCGGGTTCGACATTTGGGGCATGGACGTGAGTCGATATGGCGACTTCGCTACGTCTTCATTCACTATGGCGAAGGTCAAGGAAAATTATGGTCGCCGATTCCGGATCACGTACCCAAACGAGTTTCTGCCTGCCGCGCGACCTCTTCAAACCACAGCTGCACATGATCGGTGGAACGACCACAACGCTGTTTGGGGAAACTCATTTGGGCTCGAAACGCCGCAATGGTTTCAAGCCAAAGGGAAGCCACCTGTTGAGGAATTGACTTGGCATCGGTCAAATTCATGGGACCAAGTTGCCCTCGAGAGCTTCGGCGTTCGCAACGGAGTCGGCGTCACCGACACATCGGGCTTTTCAAAGTTTGAGTTCGGAGGGTCAGGTGCTCGCGAATTTCTGGGGTGGATTCTCGCCGGACGTATCCCTCGACAGGGAGGGCTGTCTTTAACCCCAATGGTCAATTCCACGGGTGGGCTAATAGGAGATCTGACCGTCGGTTGCCTCACCCCTGCCTATGGTGAGCCCGGAGGGCCTCTTGCGACAGTGGTAGGTGGAGCCACGTCCAACGTCGATGACCTAGAACGGTTTTTTGTTTTTGGATCAGGTGTCGCCCAGCGATATTACGAACGTTATTTCGACAAAATTCTCGCCCAATGGAAGGGCGAACCCACTTGGTATCGAACATGCGGATACGAGTTGGCAGGTTTATCAATAGCCGGACCTGACAGCCGAGAATTACTTGAGCGTTGCGTGACCGTAGATGTTTCGAACGATGCGTTTCGATTCATGGGATTTCGACGCCTGGAAGTCGGATTCGCTCCCACCATTACCGGGCGGCTCACCTTTACGGGTGACCTCGGCTATGAATTCTGGGTGCCCTCCACCTACCAACGATATTTGCTGGACTTGCTGCTCGACGAAGGCCGCGATTTGGGAATTCAGCCGTTTGGAGCGGCTGCGTTAAACAGCCTCCGGCTCGAGAAGAGTTTCGGTTCCTGGGCTCGTGAGTATCGCCCCATCTATGACCCCTACGAAGCAGCACTTGACCGCTTTATCGACCCGAACCGTGAATTCATTGGTGCAAACGCGTTGGCAACTGTTAACGAGCGCGAATCCAGGAAGGCTTTGCGTAGCTGGGTGATGGACGTTCCCCCGGGCTCGGATGCTGCTGATGTGATGGGCGACGAGCCAATTTGGCATAACGATGAAGTCGTTGGTTGGGTGACTTCAGGAGGCTACGCCCACCATTCCCGTCAATCCGTAGCCCTAGGCTACGTCCCTGCCGAACTCGCTTCACTCTCGGATGGCTGGCGGATCGAGACACTCGGAGTGATGCGAGATGCCGCCGTGCTCACAGAACCACTGTTGGATCCGTCGGGCGAGCGCATGAGGAGTTGAGATGTCGAAGAGAATTGCCTCTAATTTACGAAGCGCTATAGAGCGACATGCGGGCTCTCAAGAGGTTCAACGAATAGGTGATGGCACCCCGGAGTTCATCAGAGCCGCGAACGAGGGTCACCATCTCAACATCGGTCCCGGCGAGCCGTGTTTGTCTGAATGGGAGGACGCCGGATTGTCCCTTCCTGACCTCCCGGTAATGCGTCAGTACCGTCTCGACAGGCTCGTAACAAAGCTTCAAGAATTCGACTATGGGGGGATCCTCTTATTCGACCCGCTTAACGTCAGATATGCCACCGACACCACCAATATGCAGTTGTGGGTGATGCACAACGGCGCCCGATACGCCTACGTCTCAGCTGACGGCCACGTAATAGTGTGGGATTACACAAACACCGAATTTTTGAATGGTCACAGCCACGTTATTGACGAAGTAAGGCCGGCCGTCAGCGTCAGCTACTTTCTTTGTGGATCGAGGTATCAAGAGATCGCCGGCAGGTGGGCTGACGAAATCGGTTCGGTCGTTCGCCAACACCAACGCGGGAATTCTCGCCTCGCCGTTGACGTGCTTCATGGACCGGGTCACCAACTTCTCGCTGGGTTAGGGATTGAGGTGGGCTTCGGTTACGAGGTGATGGAGGAGGCACGTCGCATCAAAGGAAGCGAGGAAATCAAGGCGATGCGTTGCGCGATTCACGCGTGCGAAATGAGTATGGAGGAGTTGAAACAGGCCGTGCGCCCTGGAATGACTGAACGCGAGGTCTGGTCGGTGCTTCACGCTGGGAATATTCGCCGGGCCGGCGAGTGGATTGAAACACAACTGCTGGCATCGGGGCCTAGGACTAACCCATGGATGCAGGAGGCCAGTAGTCGATCCATCGAACAAGGTGAGTTGCTTGCCTACGATACTGATCTAGTCGGCGCCTACGGAATGATGTGTGATGTCTCGCGCACCCTTCTTGTGGGCGACAAGCGACCCAGCCCCGAACAAGTGAATCTTCATTCGATAGCCAGTGACGTGCTTGCCGCTAACTTCGAATTGTTGGTGCCGGGTCAATCTTTTGGAGATTTGACGCATCACGCAATGCTCCCCGATCCAGATACCTACCGACACTATTCATGTCTTTTTCACGGTGTTGGTCAGTGCGATGAATTTCCAGACATCGTTATGCCTGCGTCTTGGAATGACTTCGGTTACGACGGGACCCTAGAGGCAGGAATGGTGTTGACGGTGGAGTCATTTGTGGGACGGCGCGATGGAGGTGAGGGCGTAAAGCTCGAAATTCAGGTGCTCATCACCGAGAACGGTCCTGAGCGACTCGATTTTTCCTCGCTGGAGTTATCGGGCTAGCTGCAAGCCACGTGCTCTATGAATAGTTCCATCGTACGCATTGCCTCATGCCCGGAAATATCTCCCCACGCTGGGCTGATCGTTACGTGGTCTATGCCGGATTCCTCGAGAAATTGGTCGAAGTAATCACTCACCCGACTTGGAGAGCCGACAATTAGAGATTCGGTTGCATGGGCCTTTTGCACGTCTCCGAGGAAACTCGGAACCAAAGACGGAGGCCACAAGTCATATTTGTGCATTAGCTTCGTGAGATTTTTATCGAATCGACCCCACGCTCGTTCCCCGATAACAATCGCCTCTTCATCGGTCGGTGCGACGACAACCCTGCGTAACGTCGAAAGCAACGGAGTGTGCCCCCCGGCTCCACCACCGGCGGCTTCTTGTCGATAGACGTCTGCCTGTTTCGCGATGAACGAGATTGGGCCAGGAAGAATTGTGCTCACTCCCATTTGGGCGGCTGTGCTTAACGTTCCGGGCCGCCACAGTGGTGGATGGGGTTCTTGGTACGGGCCGATTTCCAAAGGGCGTTCAGTCGCCGAATAATATTTTCCGTCATAACTGAACAGACCGCCGGGACCTTTCTCCGAAGCGCAACGCATCGCCGATAACACGTAATCCAACATTTCATCGGTTTGTGCCGCTGCTTCTTCGTTGGGGACACCCCATAGCATTTGTTCGGCAGGACTTATCCCTTTGCCAAAACCAATTTCGAGACGCCCGCGGCTCAAATGGTCGAGCATGCACAGTTCCTCATAAAGGCGCATGGGTTCATAGAACGGCAGCAAATGCACCAAAGAAGCGACCCGAATATGTTTCGTTCGTTGAATTACTGCACTTAGGAACACATTAATACTGGGAGCAATATCTAGTGGTACGTGGTGGTGTTCTGATTTGAACCAATGAGTGAACCCCGCTTCGTCGGCTCGTTCTGCCAACGACAAATGATATTGATATGAGTCACTGATTGAAGTCGATGCGTCGTTTTCGAGCTGATCAAATAGAGCGAAGCCAAGCGTTGCGGTCATTCCAGTAATTCCGGCAACACTTGCGGCGTCGCGGAGGCAGAGACTCGAGCCAAGCCACCATCAACCACCAATGTTTCTCCGGTCACATACCTGGAACTGTCCGAAGCGAAAAACGCTACGACGTCTGCGATATCGTCACCAAAGCCCCACCGTTTCAAGGCAATTTGGCCCTCCATGTCTTCAATCAGTCCTGGAATGGTGTTCCGACTTTCCTCCCAAATAGCTGTCGCGATCAGACCCGGAGCAATCGAGTTGACTCTTATTCCATCCGGGCCCCAATCCGACGCTAGGGCGCGAGTCATGGCATCAACCGCTCCTTTGGTACCGGCGTAAGCCACTCGTGCGCCCGGACCGCGAACTCCAGCTACCGAACTCACGTTAATGATCGACCCGCCGCCACGACTTTTCATGGAACTGGCAAGGCCAATAGAAAGAGTGAGCAACGAACGAACGTTCACCGCGAACACGAGATCGATTTCTTCTTCGGTGATGCTTTCGGGAAGTCTTCGCATCGGAATTCCCGCGTTATTGACTAAAACGTCGACACCTTCGACCACCTCGAGGATTCTTTCAGCCAGATCCGTACCGGCTCCCGGTTTCGCTAAATCGGCCGGTACAACGATCGGGTTGTTACCCAGCTCATTGGCCACTCGCTCCAAGTCGTCGACGGTACGTCCTGTGAGAACCACTTGAGCTCCCATGGCGTCTAAGACTCGTGCGCTCGCTTCGCCGATACCGCGACTCGCGCCGGTGACTACCGCCACTTTTGCTTCTAAACCGTTCATTCTTGGACGCTACCGCGTCTCAAGTTGCGTTGATCGATTCGCGAAGCAAGAAGTCAAAAAAGGTTTGCGCGGCCACAGTCATGCTTGGCTCTGATTGCCAATCTCTGACCAAGATTGCATTCTGCGCCAACTCCGCCACCGCAATAGATGTTTCAGATGGGTGGTACAGATCGTTGCCTTCAAACACAAGGAGAGGCGTTTTCACTGATTTCACGAAGGTTTCATCGACGTTGAACAATAAGTTGTCGGAGTCGTACATGTTGCCTCGAAACCGTGCCCAGACCTCCTCAGCGATTTCAGGGCGAGTGGTTGATAGTGGTGTCGCCCACGCGTCGAACATGTCATAAAACGCCTCACGGTTATGGCTGAGGCCAATTGTTTGAAATAGCACTCCAGCTGCGACGCGTTCAGGAGCGGCTTCGATTAGCCCCATGACGTACGGGCCCCCGATACACATACCGACTGCGTGGAATTTCTCAATGCCGAGGTAGTCAAGGAGCGCTAATTGGTCTCGGGTGTAGGT